>JAZTXL010000032.1:0-66383 GCA_045636405.1 Alloprevotella sp. | reverse complement strand
TTGTACCTTTGTTCCAAGATGAGTTGTACATCAATGCAAATCACGCAAGTATGTAGAAATCAGAACAGTTGCCAACTCATTACCTCGTTCTTGAACTTTCCGCATAAACTTTTTATTCTTAGCGGATTATGAGATTATTCCAAAAATAGTAATTTTTCTTAACTTTGCGCCCAAAATAAAATCAGAGCCTACATGCGCAGAAACAGTAAGCCACAGACCACCTTCTTCAAGGTAAAGAAAGAAGGGATGATGCTTGAGTTCATCATGACCGCCCTCGACGGCATCAGCCGTAACAAAGCCAAAGCCATCCTGACGGGTAGCGGAGTGACCGTAAACGGCCGCTTGGTAAAGCAACACGACTACCTGCTGAAGGTGGGCGATGCGGTGGAAATCAGCAAGCAGAAAAAGAAATACAGCCTCACCAACAAGTTTGTAAAGTTAGTCTACGAAGATGCCCATATCATTGTCGTAGAAAAGAGCGCCGGCATCCTTTCCATGGCTTCTAACAGCTTGGCATACAGTGTTAAGTCTGTGCTCGACGACTATTTGCGCAAGAGCCACCAAGGCTGTACGGCCCACGTGGTGCATCGCCTTGACCGCGAGACATCGGGATTGCTGGTCTACGCCAAGACCATCGAGGCAGAGCAGATTTTGGAGCACAACTGGCACGACATTGTCACCGACCGCCGATATGTAGCGCTGGTATCAGGCGTTCCGCAGCAGAAAAAAGGCTCGATAGAGAGCTGGCTGAAGGACAACAAGGCGTACATCACCTACTCCTCGCCCACCGACAACGGCGGCAAATATGCCCTCACCCACTACAAGGTGCTGAAGAACGACGGCAAGCACTCGCTCGTAGAGTTGAAGTTGGAGACAGGCAGGAAAAACCAGATACGCGTACACCTGCAAGACATCGGCACTCCCGTTTGCGGCGATACGAAATACGGCAACGGAGACAACCCTATTGGCCGCTTAGGGCTACATGCCTTCCGCCTCAACTTCTACCACCCCATCAACCGCCAGCTGATGACCTTTGAGACGGAGCTGCCCAAACAGTTTGTCAGCGCCCTTGAACGTAACCAAAAGCCTAAAACTGAGGAATAAGAAAAAAGATAAAGAGAAGGAGTATGTCTGAAATCAGGACCGGACATACTCCTTCTTTATTATATAGAGCCCTCTGCGATATTGCTACAAGCTCACAGCTGGCGAAGGACGACTTTTGAGAGAAAAGTACCCATTGCCATGGGAATCGGCAATGGGTATAGAAATAGAATACAAGTCCTTTTCGCCCCATCCGTAAGCGCCTGAAAATCAGTAGCCATTTTCTTGCGTTTCGAAAGTCTGATCTACGAAAAATTCCGCAAGACCTAGGAAAAATTTCTTAAGACCTAGTTTTTCCTAGATAAGACTTTCGAAATGACAATCAACTTTGAGGCGCCGGAACAAGAAAGGCGAGGAGAAAAACTTATTGACTTATAGGACTGAGAAGGCTCGAAGGAAAGTCTGCTAACTGCTAAAAAGTCGGCGCACCTGCCTGAATAATTTGAAGCCCACTCTCACACCATCGTAGATAGCAATGATGCGCTCCGCATTATTGAGCAACGACTGCACCTTACCTCCCGAGGGCATCGGCGCAATCACCTCTTGTGCCTTGGAGCGCATGCTATTCGCCAAGGCCTCGCTCTCCTTCTCCAATTCAAGACGCAAGGCTTCCAGTTCCTCCAATGTAAAGCCAGACTTAGCCATGTCGTTCCTCCGATTTATTATTCTCTATAAAAAGCCGACTCAAAAATCTGGCCATCGGGGTTACAATCCAACGACGGCGATTGAGATAGATGAGCGCTGCCAAAAGAAGATAGCATCCGGCTATCACCGCACAAGCTGCCGACATACTGCCCAGCCAGGAAGCCAACATGGCTGCGGCGGTGTAGGACAGGAAGAGGACAACTATGGTGAAGAGCATAAAGAGCACAGCCCCCAGCACCAAAGCCGAAAGCAAGAGCGTAAGCTTGCTAACCATGTCGAGCTTAGCAAGCTTCAAACGCAACTCTGCATAACGCTTGGCGTCTGCAAAGAGTTGCGTGATGAGTTCGATATTCTTATCGCTTGAGAACACAGGTCCCACTTTAAGGTTTTTCAGACTTCAGTTCGGCAGCAATGTCTTCTACCAAACATTCCATATCCTTCTGCGTAAGACTGATACCCCTCTTGCGAAGCGCCTCAGCAATACGTGCACGTGTTGCAGACCCCTTGTCGGGCGCAAACAAAATACCACAAGCAGCTCCAACAGCTGCACCGCCTAAAAAGGCAGCCAATAAATTTAGTCCTTTCATAACTCAAATAGTTTTTTATGTTGAACAGGTCAAATATAGAGCTTTTATAGCATACAGAGCAGCCAAAAAAAGTTTTTATTTATTTACAAGGCTAAAATACCGACTGTTTAACATCGTTTAACAAGTTGCAAGACGAAGATAGGAAATAGATTTGTACCTTTGCACATTGAAAAAACAGATGCTCAATCGATTATAAATTTTTAGATAAATACACCTATGAACAAACAACTTATTTTGGCCCTCGGCCTCGGCTCTGTTGTGTTATTCTCAGCTTGTAAGTCACGCGAATACGACTACCGCGCTGCTTACGAAAAGGCGAAAGCACAGGAAGAGCAAAACCAAGTAGTACAAGAAACTACCCCCGTAACAGAACCTGTGGTAACAACTCCCGCCCCTGAGGAAGAAAAAGTTGTTGTTACTCCTGTAACCCCCACAGCTCCTGCAGCCCCTGCGGCAACAGTGGACCATAGCGACGTACGCACCATCGACGGCGAAGTAACAGTGGTAAATGGTGGCACTCTTAACACCTACAGCGTTGTAGTAGGTAGCTTCTTGACACAAGCTAATGCAGAAGGCTTGATGGACCAACTCAAAGGCAAAGGCTACGATGCCCGCGTGATCAAGACCAACGAAACCATCAACGGACAGACCGGCTGGTTCCGCGTTATCGCTTCCTCATTCGACACCAAAGAGCAAGCTGCACAATCACGTGACGAACTTAGAGCCACATATCCCGGCGCTTGGTTGCTCTACAAGAAATAAGATTTTGTAGAATACACATACCCCCACAAAGCGACGACTATCCTACGATATGTCGTCGCTTTTTATACCCCAACACCTTGTTCACCTAGAAAAAGTAGGCTTGTTACATTTTTTTGAGCCACCGAAGCATACCTGTTACGCGCCTACACAGCCACCATCGCTACCCTTTCTGCAATATAAAAATTCCTAATATCTCTACAGCTTATCTTCATGTGCCGATTTTTTCGTAAGTTTGCAAGCATGAAGTACTCGTTTGTCATCCCCGTATACAACCGCCCCGACGAAGTGGACGAGTTGTTAGAGAGCCTCTGCCAACAAGAACTTGGCGATTTTGAAGTGCTCGTAGTAGAAGACGGCTCCTCCATCCCCTGCGAGGAGGTGGTGGCGCGCTATGCCGGCCGCCTTGACGTTCACTACTACACGAAGCCCAATTCGGGGCCGGGACAAACGCGCAACTATGGCGTGGAGCGCGCTAAGGGCGAATATGTCCTGATACTCGACTCCGACGCAGTGTTGCCTGGTGGCTATCTTGCTAGTGTAGAGGCGGAACTCGCAGCCAACCCCTGCGATGCCTTTGGCGGCCCCGACCGCTCGCACGCCTCGTTCACCGCGATGCAGAAAGCCATCAACTATGCCATGACCTCCTTCTTTACCACCGGCGGCATACGCGGAGGAAAGAAGAAGATGGACAAGTTCTATCCGCGCTCGTTCAACATGGGCGTACGCACCGAGGTGTATCGCCAACTTGGCGGCTTCTCCGAAATGCGCTTTGGCGAAGACATCGACTTCTCCACCCGCATATTCAAAGGCGGTTATAGCTGTCGCCTCTTCCCCGAGGCGTGGGTGTGGCACAAGCGCCGCACCGACCTGCGCAAGTTCTTCAAGCAAGTGCACAACTCCGGCATTGCCCGCATCAACCTCACAAAGCGCCATCCTGGCACATTGAAGCTGGTGCATCTCCTGCCGGCCGTATTCACCGTGGGTTGCCTCCTGCTCGTAGTATTGGCCGCCGTAGCAGCCATTGCTGGCTGCCCACACTGGTGGGCAATGCTCGCTCCGTTGGCCCTCTTCTCCCTCATCATCCTGGTCGACGCCACCCGCACCGAGCATAGTTTGGGAGTAGGTGTGCGTGCCGTGGCGGCCGCCTTTGTGCAACTCACCGGCTACGGCAGCGGATTTCTGCGCGCCTGGTGGTGGCGATGCGTATTGGGACACGGAGAGTTTGACGCTTTCCGCAAGAACTTCTATAAATAAATTAAGGAGATGAAAGGCTTCAGCATAGCACAATGGGACGAGGCCGACCGCCCACGCGAAAAACTGATGAAGCAAGGTGCGGCAGCCCTCTCCAACGCAGAACTGCTGGCCATCCTCATAGGATCGGGCACACAGGAAGAAGATGCTGTGGGGCTGATGAAACGCATACTGGCAGACTGCGAAGGTAAGCTGAACACCCTGGGCAAGAAGACCATCAAAGAACTCTGCGCCTACAACGGCATCGGGCCGGCCAAAGCGGTGAGCATCATAGCGGCCTGCGAACTCGGAAAACGCCGCGCAGCGGAACCGGCAAAGGAGAAGGTGGCCGTGACAAACTCGCAGATGCTCTACCAATATTTCTACGAAAAACTGGGCGAGCGAACCACAGAAGAGATATACGTCCTGTTGCTCGACAATAGGTTGCAAGTGATTGATATGCAATGCGTAGGAAAGGGCGGACTAAGCGAAGTGCCCGCCGACACAAGGGTAATTCTGCGCCATGCCATCCTGGCCGGAGCCACAGCCATAGCCCTGGGACATAACCACCCATCGGGCGTGGTCAATCCCAGCAAACAAGACGACCAGCTCACCCGGAATTTACGACAAGCCGCGGAGCTGATGCACATACGAATGGTGGACCATATCATAGTGGGCGAAGGAAACTACTACAGCTACTCGGACGAAGGACGCCTCTAAAAAACAAACGGACAAACCAAAAACTATATACACCAAACTATTATGACTCCCGAAGAAAAACTAAGAATAGAAGAACGCATCATCGAGGTACTCAAAACCGTTTACGACCCGGAGATTCCCGTTGATGTATACAACCTCGGACTCATCTACCGCATCGACCTGCACGACGACTGCAGCCTGGATGTAGACATGACACTCACCGCACCTAACTGCCCCGCTGCCGACTTTATCGTAGAAGACGTACGACTGAAACTCTCCGGCATCAGCGAGGTGGGCGAGGTAAATGTAAACTTGGTGTTTGAACCCGAGTGGGACAAGGACATGATGAGCGAGGAAGCCAAACTCGACCTTGGTTTTATGTAAAAACTACTTGTGTATATGAAGAACGTATATTTTCTCTCTGATGCCCACCTTGGCAGCCGCGCCATCCCCCACAGGAGAATGCAAGAGCGCAGACTGGTAAACTTCCTCGACAGCATCAAGCACAAAGCAGCAGCCGTATATCTGCTAGGCGACATCTTCGACTTCTGGCACGAGTATAAAACCGTAGTGCCCAAAGGCTACACCCGTCTGCTTGGAAAAATTAGCGAGCTGACCGACAACGGCGTGGAGGTGCATTTCTTCATAGGCAACCACGATCTCTGGATGGGCGACTATCTGGAAAAAGAATGTGGCGTAACGATTCACCGCAGCAGTGCCGTCGTAGAAATCTACGGCAAAGTTTTCTACCTTGCCCACGGCGACGGACTTGATGCCGACGACAAAAAGTTTAAGATTCTCCGCTCCATCTTCCACAACCGCCTCTGTCAGCGACTTTTTGCCGCCGTACACCCCCGTTGGGGAGTGGCCTTCGGACTGGAATGGGCACGCCGCAGCCGCTTGAAACGAGTAGATGGAAAAGAGCCGGAATACATGGGTGAGGACAAAGAAAGCCTTGTCATCTTCGCAAAATCCTACATGAAGACCCACCCGGAAATAAACTTCTTCATCTTCGGACACAGACACATAGAGCTCGACCTGCTCCTTGCCCGCGAAACACGACTCGTTATCCTGGGCGACTGGATTTCGCAATTCTCATACGTAGTATACGACGGCGAGCAACTCATACTTGACTCCTACATCGAAGGAGAAAGCCAACCCTAAATAAAAAATATACTATAAAATATAATCCACATGAAAGCAAAAAGACTAAACACCCTGTGTTACGGACTATTCTTCGGATTGTCCGCATGCTTTATTCCTACCACCGGTAATGCAGCAACTGCGCCTGCAAGTAATGACGAACTGCCCGTAGCTGAGATTGAAAAGTTCTTTGGCAACTACCTCAAAGTCGGAGAAGGCACATTTGAAACTGCGCTGACCATTGAGGCAGACAAAGTAGAGGCTACACAAAAAAGCGTTTGGGAGGCATGGGCACGCGCCAATGAGGCCTACAAAGAAGACAAACTCATAGAGCTAGCCCCCATCAGCAACGGCAAGAACAGCAGTTGGAAAATTCCCGCAGCCCTTGAGAGCAATGCCGTGATGCCTTACTACTACGGCTACAAAGGCGAGAAGCCTGAAAACGGATATCCCTTGTTCCTCTATCTGCACGGCTCGGGCTACAAGGACAACGAGTGGGCTAACGGACTGAAGTTTGCCAATAGCTTTGAAGATGGCCCCTCTGTCTACTTCGTTCCGCAGATTCCCAACACGGGCGACCTGTATCGCTGGTGGCAAAAGGGCAAACAATGGGCATGGGAAAAGCTGTTACGCCAAAGCTTCCTGAGCGAAGACATTGATGCCAACCGCATTTACTTCTTTGGTATCTCCGAAGGCGGATATGGCAGCCAGCGCCTCGCATCGTTCTACGCAGACTACATAGCTGCTGCTGGTCCCATGGCTGGCGGCGAGCCTCTAAAAAATGCCCCTGTAGAGAACTGCCGCAACATTGCCTTCAGCCTAAGAACCGGTGGCGATGACGATGGCTTCTTCCGCAACAAACTGACAGGCTACACCAAGGATGAATTTGAGAAGTTGCAGAAAAAATATCCCGGCGACTTTGAACACTTCATCGAATTGATTCCCGGATATGGTCACCAGATTGATTACACAAAGACTACACCCTGGCTCAGCAAATATGTACGCAAACCACATCCCAAGCACGTGATGTGGGAAGACTTCGAGATGGATGGTATCTATCGCAAGGGATTCTACAACCTCTATGTGGAGGAAGATCCTCGCGGTAACTTCAACTACAGAATAGCCTACACAATGGACATTGAGGACAACGACATCACACTGGCTGTGCAGAAAACAGTATACTCTACCAAAGAGAGCCAGGATGGTATCGATTTAAAATTCAGCAAGTACTACTCTAAAATCAATCGCGGAAAAGTACGCATCTACCTCAACGACAAACTTGTAGACCTTAGCAAGCCCGTAAAAGTAACGGCTAACGGAAAAGTTCTATTCAACGGCATGGTGAAGGCAAACCTTCGCGACATGGTAAATAGTTGCGCCACATTCTTCGACCCCGAGCGCGTATTCCCCGCATCCATTTTGATAGACCTCAGCGCTGATGCTACGGGCGTAGAACAAGTGGTGGCAGAAGCCGGCGAAGAAAAATTTTACGACTTAAATGGCCGCCCCGCAGCAGACCCTCAGAAAGGGGTGTATGTTAACAACTTTGGAAAGAAAGTATTGTTCTGATTCCTCAAGGGGAGCCTTATCTTATAACAAGACATCCCCGAGGAGACACTAATACAAACCCTACTCTACACAATGACTGACATTTTTTTAGGCGCACATCATGTTGTAAAAAAATATGCTCACCATACGGCTCTGGATGATGTAAGCATAGAAGTACCCCGCGGCAAAGTATTCGGTTTGCTGGGTCCAAACGGTGCAGGAAAGACCACGCTGATTCGTATCATCAACCGCATCACAGCCCCCGATAGCGGAAACATCGTATTCGATGGCAGGGATTTTTGTCCGGAAGACGTGGCACACATAGGTTACTTGCCAGAAGAACGAGGTCTTTATAAGAAGATGAAAGTCGGCGAGCAGGCCATCTACCTGGCCCAACTCAAAGGGATGAGCTATTCAGAAGCCAAAGCCCGCCTGACACAATGGTTTGAGAAATTTGGCATCATGCCCTGGTGGAATAAGAAGTTGGAAGAACTATCTAAGGGCATGCAACAGAAGGTGCAGTTTATCATCACCGTGCTCCACGAGCCGCCTCTGCTTATTTTCGACGAGCCATTCTCAGGCTTCGACCCCGTAAATGCAGAGATGCTGAAGCAAGAGATTCTACAATTACGCGACAAGGGTCACACAGTGATATTCTCCACCCACAACATGGCATCGGTAGAGGAAATATGCGACGAGATAGCCCTCATCAACCATTCGCGCGTGGTGCTCAACGGAAATGTGAGCGAGGTGAAGCATCAGTTCCGAACCGGCATCTACGAACTCAGCACTACAGACAAGCTACCTGTGGCTGAAACAGAAAGCTACTCTGTTCTTTCGCAAAGCCAGAATGGGAATTTGAATAAATACCTTTTGCAAAAGGCCGAGGGACTGACCAACTCGCAACTGGCCGGCATAATAGCCAAGGAAGTAGAGATTCGCTCGTTCTGTGAGCAAATGCCCTCGATGCACGACATATTTATAAAAGTAGTAGGACAAGAATAGCAGTATGAAAAAGATTCTTATTATTATCCAACGCGAATTTCTGACGCGCGTAAGCAAGAAATCCTTCATCCTGCTTACCATCTTTATGCCTTTCATCTTCGCCGCACTCATATTTCTGCCCCTTTGGCTAGCAGGGATAGAGAGCGACGAACAAAGGACGGTGATGGTGGCAGACAAGACAGGCAGCTATGTCCACCTTTTTGAAGACAGCAAAAGCTACCGCTTTGTACCTACAGCCGAGACAGATGATGCTGCGTTCTATAGCGACAGCAGTGACATCGAGGCAGTCATTGCCATCTATGAAGATTTGGCCATCAATCCCAAAGCCGTCACCATCTACTCACGCAAGGAAGTCGCTGCCGATCTCTTGTCTTATACAAAAGAGGTACTCAACGAGCAGGTGAGAAAAGACAAATTGGCCAGCTACAAGGTAGAAGGCCTTGAGCACATCATCAAAGAGGTAGAAACTGACTTCGACATTGCCACAGTGAAACGCAACGAGGCCGGCGAAGAAACCATATCAAGTACCGATTTGGCAATAGCTGCCGGATTCATCTTCACCTTCCTCATCTACCTCTTCGTAATGACCTACGGAGGTATGGTTATGCAAAGCGTGATTGAAGAAAAGAGCAATCGTATTGTCGAACTGATGGTGTCCAGCGTCAAACCCTTCCAGCTCATGATGGGTAAAATCATCGGAGTAGCCCTGGTGGGATTCGTTCAACTCTTCATTTGGGGCGTGATGCTCACCATTATCTTGTTGGCATGCAGCGCTATCTTCGGATTTTCAGCCGACCCAACAACCACACAAGCTATGCTTCAAGGAGCACAAGGCATGCCGGCGATGAACGCCCCCACGGAAAGCAGCGAGACACTGGCTGCGCTGATGAACCTACCATTTACAGAGCTCATCATCATGTTCATACTCTACTTCGTAGGAGGCTATTTACTATACGCATCCTTCTTTGCCGCGGTAGGTGCAAGCATCAACACCCAAGAGGACAGTTCGCAGTTCATCACCCCCGTTATTCTCATAATGGTTTTCGGCCTCTACGCAGCCATGTATAGCGCAGAAAACACAGACGGTCCGCTTGCCTTTTGGGCATCAATGATTCCACTCACCTCGCCCATCGTCATGATGGTACGCATACCTTTCAGTGTACCCCTTTGGCAAGAATTGCTCTCGCTCGGCATTCTCTACGGCACAGCCATATTCTTTGTATGGGCAGGCGGAAAGATTTACCGAGTAGGAATCTTGATGTACGGCAAAAAGCCCAGCATCAAGGAAATGATAAAATGGATGCGCTATAAATAAAGATTTAAGCACCTCCACCCATAGCTCAGCCTCCCCTTTTCCCTTAGCGAAGAAGAGGAGGCTGAATTTGTAAAAACCAATTTCCTAAACACTTGATTTTCAAACGCCTTTAAAGAGCGTTTCGAAAGTCTGATCTACGAAAAATTCTGCAAGACCTAGGAAAAATTTCTTAAGACCTAGTTTTTCCTAAGTCTTAAGTTTTTTTCGCCAGGTCTTACCCCTGCTCAAAGAAGTATCCGAACGGCACTTTTCCGAAACCTCGATTACCAAGAAAAAAGCCTCTACTTGCAGACAAAAATATTCCTTCTAAAAGTCCTAACCCACCCGATTAAAACAAGCATACCCATCTCTTTGGGTTTAAAAGTTTTTAACCACAGAACACAAATAATTGATTTTTTTCTTGGCAGGGTGCACAAAACTGCTTACTTTTGTCTGCAATTATATGCTGTTGTGGCCACCGATGTGGAGGCATTGAGCAAAAGGAAAGCCAAGGGAACTACCCCAAAGGTTCAGTTAGGCAATTTTCCCAAGCCCTTGTTCACACCCATAAGTCACTAAAGCACAGCCAACAAGAATAACCAAAACAATTTATTGATAACCAATTTTTTAATTCAACTAACATTTTAATTCTTAAACACAATGGCAACAAAAAATGCTACTGCCCCTAAGAAAGAATCTAAGGGTTTCACCGGTATTAAGTCCGGTATGTCTGTAATCATTGCTTGTGCGTGCATCGCTTTCGCAATGTTCTTCTTCGGCGCTGGTCACGTATCTAACTTCGTTGGCGCTCCCGAAGGTGTAACTTTCGCTTTCCAAGCTGAAGGCACTCTCGAGTCTGCAAACCTCATCGGTACAGTTTACCATGGTGGTATCGTGGTACCTGTTATCTGGACTTTGTTTGTAACCGTATTCGCTTTGGCTATCGAGCGCTTCTTCGCAATCCGCAACGCTTACGGCCGCACTAACCTCACCAAGTTCGTTGCTGACATCAAGAAGGCTCTTGCTGCCAACGACCTCGTAGCAGCTCAAAAAATCTGCGACGCTCAGCGCGGTTCTGTAGCAGCAGTAGTAAGCGCTACTTTGAAGACTTACAAGGAAATGGAAGAAGACACTCGCTTGACCAAGGAGCAAAAGATCATTGCAATCCAAAAGCAACTCGAAGAAGCTACTGCTCTTGAAATGCCTACCATGCAAGAAAACCTCCCCATCATCGGTTCTATCGTATCTCTCGGAACATTGGCTGGTTTGTTCGGTACCGTGCTCGGTATGATCGTATCTTTCCAAGCTATGGGTTCTGGTGAAGGTGGTGCAGACTCTGCAGCTCTTTCTAAGGGTATCTCTGAGGCACTTGTAAATACCGCTTCTGGTATCGCAACCGGTGCTATCGCAACTATCGCTTACAACTACTACACTAACAAAATCGACCGTTTGACTTTCTGCCTCGACGAAGTAGGCTTCTCAATCGTACAGACTTTCTCTGCAACACACTAAACATAATTAAGGTATTTAAGACATGGGACGCTTTAAAATAACAAAACAAGACATGTTCATCGACATGACGCCGATGAGCGACGTCATGGTCCTGCTGCTTACCTTCTTTATGCTTTCTGCTACGTTCGTAAAAGAGGAACCTGTTAAGGTAGTAACTCCGGGTTCTGTGCAAACCGCTAAGATTCCCGAATCAAACCTCCTCACTATCTTCGTAAATACCAACGGAAAAGTTTATATGTCTTTGGACAATCCCGAGAATATGAAAAAGTTGGCCAACAAGATGGTAGAAAGCGAGGCCCTCGAATTATCAAATCAACAGATTGCTGAATTTTCAAATGCCCCCACTTTCGGTGCTCCGCTCAACATGATGGCCGCATGGCTCAGCATGGACGGTGCAGCGCGCAACAGATTCCTCACCACAAATACCTCTGCAGGTATTCCTTGTGACACTGTAGCTGATGGTGGAAATAACGAATTGGAAATTTGGGTGAAAGCAGCCCGAGTTGCGTGTGGCGAGGATATGCGTGTAGCCATCAAGGCCGACCAAGCTACTCCCTACGCAGTAATCGAAAAAGTTATGAACTCCTTACGCAGGGTTGACGAGAACCGTTACAACTTGATTACGGCTCTGAAAGGCGGCGAGGAATAAAATTTTATAGTTATGGCAAAAAAAGGAGGAAGTAAGCAAAAGAAAATGGACGCCCGCGTGGACTTCACGCCGATGGTGGACATGATTATGCTACTCGTAACTTTCTTCATGCTCTGTACTACGCTCATCAAACCTACCACTGTGGACATCTCCATGCCTTCGGACAAGGAAGACCTCAAGGAGGAAAATCAGAGCCAAATTGCAGCATCGAAGGCTGTTACGATACTCATAGACGAGAACGATGCTCTCTACTTCTATACCGGTAAGCCCGACGAAGCCAAACTTGTCGCTACAACTTACGGTAAAGATGGTATCCGTGCCGAACTTTTAAAACTCAACGCCGTTACTCAAAACAAAGTAGCAGCTTTGAAAAAAGAGTTCGCACTCAAGAGAAGTTCTAACCCTATGCAAGATGCAAAAAATCAGGCTGAGTTCAAGAAACGCATGAACGAGCTTAAGAATAGCGATGACTCACCCAACGTGATTATCAAAGCGACAGAAAAAGCTACCTACAAAAACCTGATTGACATTCTGGACGAGATGCAGCTCTGCAGCATCGGTAAATACGTGATCGACAAAGTGCATGACTTCGACAAAGAAAAGATCGAAGCCTACAAAGCTAACCCTGCACAATAATAATAACATAAGTGAAGTAATAAGATATGTCTAAGATAGATTTATTATCTCGCGAATGGTGTGACCTCATATTCGAAGGCCGCAACAAGGAATACGGAGCTTATCGATTGCGTGCAAGGATGGGACGTCGCCAACTTGCGGCCGTTCTCATAGTTTTGGGAGTCATAGTTTCTGTAGTTATTTTGCTCTTCATCTCTTCTGTAGTAAAAGAGCAAATGAAGTCTACTGAAGTAGCTTTTGACGAAGCTATGGAGATGCAAAAGATCAAGCAAGAGAAGAAGGAAGAAAAGAAAAAGGAGATTGAGATCAAGTACGAGAAGCCTGAGGTTCAAAAGGTTGCCGTTAAGGCCTCTATCCAGTTTACTGTTCCCAAGATTGTTGACGACGACAAGGTAGTCAAAGAACAACAGTTGAAGAACATGGATGAGCTTATCACCTCTAAGGCTGCTATCGGTTCACAAACCTACAAAGGTGACGTGGGCGGTACCGTAAACATCGACGACTTGAAGGACAACCAACAAGCCGGTGGTACTGAAGCTCCCGAAGAAGACAAGGACAAAGTCTACGCAGTAGTAGAACAGCCACCTACCTTCCCTGGTGGTGAAGCTGCCTTGTTGGCTTACGTAGCAAAGAACATCAAGTACCCTGCAAGCGCTCTTGAACAAGAAATTCAGGGTGTGGTTCTCCTCCGCTTCGTGGTGCTCGAAAACGGTAGCGTAGGCGATGTGCTTGTGACTCGTGGTATCGACCCTGCTTGCGACAAGGAAGCTGTACGCGTGGTTAAGTCATTGCCGCGCTTCATCCCCGGTAAGCAACAAGGTAAGGGCGTTAAGGTGTGGTACACCTTGCCTATCCGATTCCAGATCCAATAAAAAATTCTGACAATGAAAACACTTTGGCTATCAGTAGCCGCTGTGTGTATCACTCTAACCACCTCGTGTGGGAATCATCGGAAGTCGGCCGACTGGCTGACTTCCGATGATGTGCATATAGCGGTCGACGAAACCTTCCGCCCCATCATGGAGGAAGAAATTCAAACCTACGGGCTCAAATATCCTACAGCAAGCATGTTACCGGTTTACTGTAGCGAGCACGAAGCGCTACGCCTCCTTTTGACAGACAGTCTGCGCTCATGCATCGTTACCCGCAAACTCTCCAAGGAAGAAATTGACCACGTAGGACTTAAGAAGTTGCGCCCTACACAATCTCTGATTGCAACCGACGCAATGGCACTCATCGTCAACAAGGAGAACAAGGATACACTTATTACCCTTGACGAGATAAAAGGCATCATTTCCGGCCGCATCACCCGCTGGGAGCAACTGGCACACGCCAAGAAGAAAGGCGAACTCAAATTGGTGTTCGACAATCAAGGCTCCAGCACGGTTCGCTATATGATGGACTCGCTCAACGATGGTAAGAAGTTAAGCGGCAATCTCTATGCACAAGGATCAAATCGCGCCGTGCTCGACCTCGTAAAGGAAAATGAAGATGTCATTGGTGTTGTTGGTGCCAACTGGCTCAAAGAAAGCACCGACTCTGTCTACCGCGTGTCATTCAGCGGCCTTGACATGAACGTAATGCGTGTGAGCCGATTCAACGCACCCAACGAGCGCTTCTTCACACCGCTTCAATATTACATTGCCACAGGCGAGTATCCTTTGCTACGCGGAGTTTACGTCATCACAACCGATCCGCGCGTACGCTCTTTGGAGAAGAATTTCTTCTACTTCTTGAAAGGTCAGAACGGACAGCTCATCATCAACAAGAGTTCTCAGATGCTCACCACCCTACCCGTACAAGTTAAGGACGTAGCCATCAGAGACTAACAACCCATTTGCAACAGGCAGAAAGGATTTTCTCAAAGCCGACTATCAGCTATCTGTAAATCCCTACTCCTTTTGACAGACTCCCCTTCATCTTAGGGCCCAATAATGGAGGCTCGCAGAAAACTCCCGGTAAAACCCAGGAACATCTGCGAGCCTCCTATTTTTTTCCGACAGCCTCCTTCGGAAAGGCCGCCATCTTCTATTACCCTTCCGAATATTACAGGCTATTCCGAAAGAGCCACCAGATGCATCTCGACGCCCTTCGGCGGACATTCCTATACATTATAATATATATAAGCACCACCTCATGCTTCGGTGCTCAATGCCCGAAAGCCCCCTCCATATATGGAGCAGATGCAGCTCCTACACTCCTAAAAAAACCTTAAAGATTTCTCTGTGTGCATATTATTTATTACTTTTGCCCAATGAAGTATGCAGCGCACTTAGTTTTCCACTACTGCGCCGCGCTTTATTGCGAGATAAACTAAATAATAACAGCTTAATAAATTCTGACAAAAATGAAAAGAAACCTTTTCCTTAGTATGGTGCTCGCCGTCTTCTGCTTTGCAGGTGCGCTTCAGATGAACGCCCAAGACGGAACAGAGAATGTAAACATCGACCCCGTACTTAAAGACTTGGCCGACCAAGTTTTAGCAAAGAACCTCGAAGACTTTGATGCTGCCAACAAAATCTTCACTAACAAGATTATCAGAAAGTATGGCAAGAAGGCCAACGAGATGTACCAATTAGCCAACTACTTTATGAGCAAGGACTACTATGCCGGTGCCAAGATGTGTGCAGACCGTGCATACGCAGCCAACGCACAGGACATCAACATCCTTATGCTTCGCGGCGAACTTGCCGAAAAGGTAAAGAACTGGGGTGGTGCTGGTCAGGCCTACGAAGAAGTTCTTTCTTTGGACACCGCCAATATTGTGGCCATGAAAAGAATTGCCGACGTATACAAATATGTGAACCCCGAAGTAGCCAAGGAATATCTCTTCAAGGTAAAAGCCATCGACCCCAACGACGTAGCTGTTGACAAGGACCTCGGCCTTATCTACTACCGCGCCGAAGAGATGAAGGACGCCGTTAAGCACTATCGCGCTTACTACAAAGGCACTCCCACCGACCAGGTAAACCTTTTCTCTTGCGAGCAATACGTTAATGCGCTCTTCATGACCAAGGGTTATAGCAATGCCATCACAGTATGTAAAGCCGTTGCACCTCGCGATCCTGAAAACAAGACTTTCAAGGCCGTTAAGTTCTGGAGTCTCGTTGAAAACTACGAACTTGGCGAAGCTCGCGAAGCTATGGGCTACATCGTAAACCAAGAATACCCCGACTCTGCTTACGGCTATTGGGACTTCTATTATGCCGGTCGTTTGGCTAAAGACGAGGGCAACCTCGAAGAGGCCATCAAGTGGCAAACCAAGGCCGTAGAAAAAGACTCAGCTCGTGCTGCCGGTCTTCAAGAGCTCAACAACCTCTTGCAAGAGAACAAGCAGTATGCTGAAGCCCTCCCCGTGTACAAAGCATACCTCGGCAAGCTGAAAGAGCTCAACCGCGCTCAGGCCACCGATACCTTCAAACTCGGCTACCTCTACTTCACTTTGGCACAAGTAGACTCAGTGAAGCGCTCCGATTGGATCAAGGAAGGCGATGCCATCTTTGCTTACGTAAGCCAAAGCGCCCCCGATAGCTACATGGGCCCCATCTTCCGCGCACGTATCAACAACGTAGGCGTGACTGAGCCCTCTGAAGTAGTTAAGGCCCACTACGAAGAAGCCGCCAAGCGTATCGGCGACAACGTAAAAGCCAAGACCGACAAGCTCGAGTGCTTGCAATACGCAGCCTTCTACGACATTCAGAAGGACAACTATCCCGAAGCCTTGCAGTTTATCCTCGAGATGGAGGCCATCGACCCCGAAAATCCCTGGACTAAGCGCGTGAAGCCCTTCGTTGAAAGTCAGATTCCTCAAGAATAAATTTACCAAGCCGGAGTTTCTCAAGAAGCTCCGGCTTTTCTTTTTCCCCCGACCGATAGCCCGCACCGTTTCTTCGGCGGCGCAAAAAAGTATAACAGGGCTTGTTACAATCAGTAACATGGCTCGTTACAATTGGTAACATAGGAAGTTACTATCTGTAACATGGCTCGTTACACTTGGTAACAAGCCGCGTTACAAATTCATCAAAGCGCATAAAATGGCGCAGCACACTTCTCTCGCCCTTTGACTACAGTTTTGCTCTACGGAAGTGTGTCTAATAAAATTCTCACCCCTAAAAACATATTTTTTAACTCTTCAAAGAGAGTTTTTGTCCATATCTAAATAAATTATTAACTTTGCCGAGAAATTTTGGCTACTAGCCAACACATTTTTCGCACATTATTCTGTAAATAAATATATAGATACGATATGACAAAAAGTCTGCTCAGAATCATAGTACTTTCTACCGGTCTTTTGGTAGGCCTTCTGCAACTCCAGGCACAAAGCCGCGACAAGATAGAGCCCTTCTATCCCGAAGTGCGTGCACTCTGCGATAGTGTGCTCAGCTACATCTCCACCCCCGACGACATGAAGGAGCCCTTTATCCTCCTGCTCCGCAAGTATGGTGGCAATGCCGACCAAATGTATCGCGCCGCCGAATACTTTGCCAGCAAGGACAACTACTCTTGCTCGCAGTTCTGCATTGAGCGTGCCTTCGGTAAGAAGATGAAGAACACCGAGATTCTGCAGCTCCGTGCCCAGATTTACGAGCGCGTGGGCAACACTGCCCTGGCATCCAACTCCTACGATGGTATCCTTCAGGTAGACTCGCTCAACCACTATGCCTTGATGAAGGCCGCCGACGTAGACAAATACCAGAATGCCGCAGCATCCTTTGAGCGCCTCTTGCTGGTGAAAGAAAAATACCCCGACGACATCGAAGCCGACAAGCAACTTGGCTACCACTACAACCGCTTGGCCTTCGAGGCTTCGCGCGACAGCACCATCAAGGCCAACTGGCGACTCTCTGTTCAGCACTACGGCAATTGGTTCTTCGCCACTCCCGCAGACTCTCTGAACAAGTCAGACTTCTACTGCAACCAATACATCACCAACCTCTACAACATCGAAGCCACCAAGAAGGAAAAGAAGGACAGCAAGGATGGCAAGGGCGAAGTGAAAGACTTCAACAAGTTGGTACAGGTGTGCAACATCCTTGAGCCGCACATCACAAGACCCATCTATAGCAAGAACATCAAGGCCTACAAGTTCTGGGGATTGGTGCAAGCCAAAGATAGCGAGAAGGCACATGCAGCCATGAGCTACTTGAGCAGACAGACCTTCCCCGACTCGCTCTACCAATACTTGGACTACGCCTTTGCCGGTCAGCTCTATGCCGACGAGAACAATCTTCCCGAAGCCATCAAGTGGCAGAAGCAAGCCGTAGAGAAGTATCCTGAGAAATGTGGTGCTGCCGGCTACTACAAGCTCTACGACTACTATGACAAGAACCAGCAGTACAACGAGGCAGTTCCCGTGTACCGCCAATTCTTGGCTAAGGCGGTTGAAGAAAAGGCTGCGGTGGGTATCCGCGATACCATGTTCCTCGGTAACCTTTATTACAACCTGGCCCTCCAAGCCTACAAGGACAAAGACAGCATCCGCCTAAAGCAATACGTAGCCAGCGGCGATACCATCTATGCCTACATCAGCGAGAAGGACTCTGCTTTCGTAGGTCCGGCTCAGCGCGCATTGATCAACCAATTGTTGGCCCCCGAAGGCGACTTCTCTCTTGCCGCCAAGGAACACTACGAAGAGGCCATCAAGCGTATTGAGGAGCGCCGCGTCATTGAGAACGACGAGTTCCGCAACATGAACGAGAAGCGTGCCTACAACAACTACATCGTAGGTTACTACATGAAGCATGGTACTAACCAGGAGATTGAAGAGCAGATTATGAAGTACGACGATGAGATGGAGCGCATCCAGGGTTTCGTTCAGGCTTTCCAAAGCGCTTATGCCGACAAAGAAAACCCCAGAAACTACATCAACGCCAACCACTTCTTGAAGAAGCTTTTGGAAATCGACCCACGCAACAAATATGGCTTGTATGACAATAGCTATCGCGGTTACGTAAAAGAATACATCCAAGAATTGGCTGACAAGCAGGCTGCTGAGGTGGCCGAGAAAGAAGCCGAAGAGGCTGCATTGAGAGCTGCCGAAGAGGCCGCGTTGAAGATGCTTGAGGAACAAGAAGCCGCTGCTAAAGCCGAGGCCGAAAGAATAGCTGCCGAGAAGGCTGAAGCTGAGAAGAAAGCGGCCGAAGAAGCTGCTGCAGCTGCCGCACAAGCTGCCACCGAGGCTGCCGCCACTACGACCGAAGAGGTGAAGGCCGCAGAAGAGGCTACCGACAAGAAGAGTAAGAAAAAGAAAAGCAAGAAGCAGAAGGTAGAGGCCGAAGCCGAAACTGCGGCTCCCACTGCTACCGAAGGCGCTCAAGCCGAAGAGCCTAAAGCCGAAACCAAGGCCGAGAAAAAAAGCAAGAAGAAAAAGAACAAGAAGGCCGACAAGAAGGTAGAACAGACCGAAGAGGACAAGGCTAAGGCTGAAGATACTGAGGTAAAGACCGAAGAACCCGAAGCCAAGAAAGAAGAAGCCAAGGCTGAGGAAGAAAAAACAGAAGAGCCTGCGCAAGAAAAAACGGAAGAGGAAGTAAAGGAATAATCCCTTCCGCCCCATCATACAAGTGGCTGTTTCGGACATGTCCGAGACAGCCATTTTTTTGTAGTCCTAAGTGCTGCCTCTGCAGAAGGCTGCAATCTGTAAGCCACAGGTATGGAGTAATGGGCGATGCACCTCGACAGATAAGAAACAGGTTATTTTTTAGTCTTTGTAGCCTCCTGAGAATCGGCTGCCATTTCCGGCTACCCCCTACTCTTGACATCCCGACTCCGAGCCCTCTACTCTTAAAAGTAACACGGCGTGTTACAAGTTGTAACATGGCGTGTTACTCTTCGTAACATGGGAAGTTACACATTGTAACATGGCTCGTTACAAAATTTTCTAAACGCCTGCGAGCGCCGCTCTGCGGACCCCGTTTTCGAAAGTCTGATCTGCGAAAAATTCCGCAAGACCTAGGAAAAATTTCTTAAGACCTAGTTTTTCCTAGATCAGACTTTCGAAATGGCCTTAGTCTGTGGGCTTTGAGAAGCGAGTATTCTCTGCTTCCTGATAACTCATCTGCTCTACATCTCAAACCCCGAGAAGCCCCCTATTCCGCCCATCTTTCACAGAAAACAAGGCCGTACGCTTGTATGAATTGCACAAAATTACTACCTTTGTGCCGTTTTAGGTATTACACACAGTAAAAAGTAGAATCTAATGGCACACAATTTATTACAAGGTAAGCGCGGAATCATCTTCGGCGCACTCAACTCAGAATCTATCGCCTGGAAGGTAGCCGTAAAGGCTGTCGAAGAAGGCGCCACCATCACATTGACCAACACTCCTATGGCTTTGCGCATGGGCGAGTTGGACGAACTCTCTAAGCAACTGAACGCTCCCGTAATCCCTGCCGACGCCACCAGTGTAGAGGATTTGGAGAAAGTATTTTCCGAGTCGGTAGCCTTGCTCGGCGGCAAGATAGACTTCGTGCTCCACAGCATCGGCATGAGTCCCAACGTGCGCAAGCAACGCACCTACGACGACCTCGACTATGGTTACCTGCAGAAGACATTGGACATCTCGGCCATCTCTTTCCACAAGATGCTCCAGGTTGCCAAGAAGCAAGACGCCATTGCCGAAGGCGGCTCAGTGGTAGCCCTTACTTACGTGGCTTCGCAGCGCACATTCTACGGCTACAACGATATGGCCGACGCCAAGAGCATGCTCGAGAGCATTGCCCGCTCCTTCGGCTACATCTACGGCCGCGAAAAGGGCGTGCGCATCAACACCATCTCTCAATCACCTACGCCCACCACAGCCGGAAAAGGTATCAAGTCGATGGCAGACCTCATGGACTTCTCCGACAAGATGTCGCCGCTGGGCAATGCTGATGCTGAGGACTGCGCAAACTACTGCGTGGTAATGTTCTCAGACTTCACCCGCAAGGTGACTATGCAGAATCTCTTCCACGATGGCGGTTTCTCTTCCATGGGTATGAGCCTTCGCGCCATGAACCAATATGCCAAGGACCTGAAGAACTACGAGGACGAAAACGGCAAGGTGATCTACGGATAAAGAAACACCGTTGCCACAAAGCAAACCTTTTATAGAAATCCGAGTATGAGTATCTTCGATTTTTTCAAAAGCAAGCCGGCAGCCAATACTGAGAATCAATCCGAAAGTAGCAACTACACCATTCTGCACGACGACGGCATCCGCGCCATGAAGATGGGCGAGGTGAGATACGCTGAGAAATGCTTTAGCCAAGCCTTGGCCCTGCAAGATGACTTGCAGATGGTGAAACTCCTGGCCGAGGCCAAAATCCGACTGCAGGATTTCGAGGAAGCACTACCTTTGATTGAGCGCATAGCAGAGGCCGAGCCCGAGAATGCAGATGTATACTTAATCCTTGCACAGACCTACGGAAAATTAGGACAATACGAGAAGATGGAGGACGTGGCTAACCAGTTGCTCGGAAGCTATCCGGAAACCCCCCACGTTCTGTATCTCTACGGCGAAGCATGCCACTATCTCGGCGAAAACTCTCCCGCCATCACATATCTGAGCATGACTCTCGAACAGCAGCCCCGTTACATCGCGCCCAGGCTTTTGCGCGCCCAGATATTCTTATCCGAAGCCGAATACGACAAGGCACTGGAAGACGCCAACGTGCTGACGGAACTGGATGCCGAAAACGAAGATGTCTTACTACTCAGAGCCGACGCACTGGCAGGAAGCGGGCAAGCAGAAGCCGCCGAAGCGGCCTACGAAAGCCTCATCGCCCTCAATCCTTTTTGTCAGGAGGGAGTGCTCCATTGCGCCAACTTCTACCGCAGCACAGCGAACTACGAGAAAGCCTTGCAGGTATGCAATGAAGCAATAGAGTTGGAGCCGGGCTTTGCCTTGGCCTACAAACTTCGCAGCGACATAAAAAAGGATATGAAAGACGAGGCTGGAGCTGCCGAGGATCTAAGAAAGAGCCTTGAGTTGCAACCCCAAAAAAGCACAAGCGCAGAAGGCGAGTTTACCTCCGTGGAAAACAAAATGGCTGAGCGCTACCGCGACATGAACCCCTATGGTTTCTAAAACCAGGCGGAACACCTAAATAGCAACTCCCCGAGCGAAACAACTTCGTCCGGGGAGTTTTTCATTTATACCAAGCTACATGCTTATGAGAAACTACTAGCGGGCACGGCAATAGTCCACGAAGGTAAAAGCCGGGGCTCCCGTTGAATCGGCTGGGTGGTGTTCCACAAACACTTCGCGCCACGCCGCCTTATCAAAATCCGGGAAGAAGGTATCTGCCGCTTCGGCACAAGCATCTATCAGCGTCAGGCAAAGGCGGTCGGCCAACGGGAGAGCTTGCGCATAGACCTCGCCCCCACCTATGATGAAGACCTCGCCCTCTCCGCTGCACGCGGCCAAAGCGGCTTGCAAAGAAGCATACACTTCTACTCCGTGGGGAGCATATCCTACACAATGACTCAGCACGATGTTGCGACGATGAGGGAGCGGACCGTGCGGTAGGGCTTCAAACGTGCGCCGCCCCATGATGACGGTGTGCCCGAGAGTCAGAGCTTTGAAGCGCTGAAGATCTGCCGGAATGTAGAAAGGCTGGGAGCCGCCAAAACCAATGGCTTGCCGTTTGTCAAGGGCGCAGAGCAGTGTGACTATCATCATGATTTTTTTGTTGGTACTTATATAATCTCCACCACTGAACACCTTTCCACAAGGAGAGAATCACGCCGGGCAACAAAAGATAGGGGCTGGAAAAGAAAACGCCTAGTAGCAACAGCCACATGCCCCATTCCAGGTCGCGCTGAAGGGTTGGCAAAGACTGAGAAAAGGATGCTGCCGCATTGGTGGCTGCTAGAACGGCAGAAGCACGCCTTAAGCGAGCACGCAAATAGAAGAGCAGCAACAGTATAGGGAGGAGTTTCAACAGATAGTCCCACAGCGTTGCCTCAAACACCTTCGACAAGAAGACATAGCCCTGGAATGGAAAGAGGAACTCCTCCCAGATTTTGTAGGCAACAAAAAAATCGCCGAAGTGGGTCTGCAAAGACTCTGAAAGCGTATCCCAGTCCATCGTTCCCTGATAAACATATTGCTGCATCATGGGTACCGGAGAGGAAGAAGCGGAGAGTTCTTCTTCATAATGGGTGACTTCACCCTCAACGGTGGTGGTATCAGAATAACCCACTTGCGCCTGAGCCGAATCAGTAATAGCCGGCAACTGAGCAACGGCGGACGATACGCCCACCAATAGCAAGAGAGAGAAGACAAATGATCTAAACCTTTCCATCACATCTATTTCTTACCACAAAAGTACGGGAAAGCCTCGGAACAACAAAAGCAGCCCCTTGTTTTTTTGTATATGCTCATAGTAAACTATTCGTATGCAGCAAGAAAGGATTCGTCTATTTTTTTATTTGGCAAAACAAAAGTGCTAAACTTTTTCTGTATTTTTGCAAAGATATTCAACAACATAACCCTCAACAAGCATCATAACTGCTATATGAAAAAAATACTATCAGTCCTCTGCGCTCTCCTGCTCAATAGCTGGACGCTCCAAAGTATCGCCCAAAGCGAACCAACCTTCCAAATCTATAATTTCGACGATGGCGCCATCATCCAAAAGATGTCCGACAACGGACGCTGGGCCGTTGCCACCGCCGCCAACGCTGAGAACACGTTGCTATCTACCGGCCCGCGCCTCATCAACCTCACTACGCAAGAAGTGACAGAACTCTGGAAAGGCTACAACGCTTCCCAGCTCTCCAGCATCGGCGTAAACGATGTGACAGACGATGGAACGATTGCCGTAGGAGAGGTGAACGGACAACCGGCCTACTGGAAAAAGTCGGAAGGCAAGTTCATCGCACTCCCGCTCCATAGCGGCTGCAACTCAGGTTATACAAAAGCTGTTACTCCTGATGGCCGATTTGCGATAGGTACACTCTCTTACACTGACAATATCTTTGCAGAAGTTCCTGCGCTTTGGGATTTAACAAGCGGCGAACTTCTCGAAACTCCCGGACTCCCTACGCAGGACATGGCACACGAGAACAAAGACCAAAACCGCTTTACAGACATTTCTGCAGATGGTCGCTACATTCTCGGATGTATGTCTTTCAGCTATCTGCCTACGGGCTCCTACCTCGGAGGTGTGTTCCAGTATGTCTACGACCGCACAAAAGAAAGCTACGTAGCTATTGGCTTCGACGAGAGTAGCTCCTCGCCATGGAAACCATGGGAGGAGAATCTCTCCTTCATTTCTACCGCCGCATTTAGCAACGATGGCCGCTACGTCACCGGTAATGCCTATTTTGTTGAGGCCATCGCCGGCAGCGCTTTCCCTAAGGAGACAATCCTTCCCTATCTCTACAACGTAACCACCGGTCAATTCCAAATTTTCCCTGATGGTGAAGAGAACGGACTCGGCGGCTGGAGCGTAGACAATAGCGGACAGATTTTTGCGGCAGCTCCTATCTCGAATCCCTATCGCGAATGGAGCATCCGCGTAGGCAACTACTGGTACGGATTTAGTCTTATGCTAAAACAGCGCTATGGTATAGATTTCACAGGAAAGACCGGCATTGAAAATACCGGCACTCCGCTGTGTATCAGCAACGACGGCAAGAAAGTGGCTGTGCTCATCGACCCCTACTCAAGCTACGTGGTAAGCATGCCCGAAAGTTTCAGCGAAGCATGTAGCGAAGTAGACCTTCTGGGGGCTTATTCCGTTTCGCCCACCGCCGGCGCAGGGCTCAACAAACTTCAGAAAATCGACATCACCTTTGACCGCAACATAAAAGTGTTGTGCTCGGGAACAGCAGCCCAAATACGCGATGCCGAAGGCAACACTGTTTATTCCTCCATCAGCGTTTCTGCCGAAGCAGGCTCTAAGGTGGTAGCCATCCGCTTTCGCAAAGGAGAACTGAGCGATGGAAAGAACTACACGCTCCACATCCCTGCCGGCGCCATCTGTATAGAAAACGACCAGGCAGCCACCAACAAAGCCATAGACATCCCCTACAAAGGACGAGCCAATACGCCCGTAGAGTGTTTGAGCCTCTACCCCGAAGAGGGCGCCTCGGTGACAAAGATAGATGGTAACAGCAATCCCGTACTGCTCACTTTCGACACTCAAGTGATGCTCACCGAGACGGCAGCCGCTTCACTCTATATGGCAGACGAGGCTGCGCCCTTCTGCGATTTGGTCTTGGCATACCGCGACAATCAAGTAGCCGCATTCCCCCTAAGCACTCAATATTTATATAAGGGAGCAAACTACCGCATAGTTATCCCCGCGGGCTGTATCACCGACTTGGCAGGCAACTGTGCCAATGAAGAAATCACTATCAACTACGTGGGCTGCTACGAGCGCGAAGTATCTTACGACGACAAGACTCTCTTTGCCGAAGACTTTAACAACGGTTTCACCAACCTCTTGCTCTACGACGGCGACCGCAACACGCCTTCCGAAGCAATGCAGGCGTGGGGATTTGCCGATGGAGTGAATTATCCCTGGTGGGTGGTGCACGACGACGAGAACTCTGCCGACATGGCAGCGGCTTCACACTCAAGCTACACCCCACGCGGCAAGTCGAAAGACTGGATGGTCATCCCTCAATTGTACTTGCCGGATGAGCTCTGCATTCTGAAATTCCAATCGCAAAGCTACCAGGAAGATGCCGCCGACTATCTCAAAATCATAGTATGGGAGTGCGACAATGTATATAATGTGCTCGACGAGGACATCACTAACAAGATTCTCAACGAAGGCACCGTGGTGTACGACGAACTGCAATCGCCTGGCGACTCTGAGGATGCGTTGGAAGGAGACTGGACAGACAACACGGTGAGCCTTGCCAACTTTGCCGGCAAGAATATCTACATTGCCTTCCTCAACGACAACATTGCACAGAGCGCTGTGATGGTGGACAATATAGAGGTGTTGCACAACCTGCCCTTCCTCGTGACGCTCGACTTTGAGCATTCCGTGGTCAACAAGACTTCTCTGCCCATCAAGGGCCGCATCCTCATCGACGCTGAGACGCGCCAGTTCTCCACCGTCAGTTTGCAGTTGAAGGACAGCGAGGGCCATCTTATTGAGAGCCTCCACGAGGACGGCCTCAGCCTTAAGAAAGGCGACAGCTACTCTTTCGAGTTCAACAAGGAGTTTCCTCTGACTGCCGGCCGCGAGAACGGCTACTCGCTCGTTGTACAACTCGACGACACCCAAAACACGCTGAACGGCGTTATCAAGAATCTTGCTTTCCTGCCCACCAAGCGCCTTGTCCTGGAAGAGTATACCGGCATGACCTGTCAAAACTGCCCGCTCGGCATCCTTGCCATCGAAAAAATCAAGAGCATCTACGGCAAACAGTTTATTCCTATCTCCATACACACCTACCCCGGCGACAATCTCGGTACGGGAATGGCCGACTATTCCGACTACTTTGCCTTCACCGGTGCTCCTTCGGGCATCATCAACCGCAAAGGCGCCATCAGCTATCCCATGGTATCGATTGGCCAAGACTACTCGTTCAACGCCCCCAAAGGCGAGGCACCCCTTTGGCTTGACATTGTGAAAGAGGAGATGGACAAGCCCACCGACGCCGACATTACAGCCACAGCCAGCCTTTCGGCCGATGCCAAAACCATCAGTGTGCCATGCTCGGTGCGCTATGCGTTGGATGCAGAGAATGTGAATGCCAATCTCTTTATGGTAATCCTCGAAGACAATGTGCTCGGCTTCCAGCAAAACAACCTGATGAGCCTCACCGACCCCGACCTTGGCGAATGGGGACAAGGCGGCGAGTATGCCAAGAGCGCTGTCTATCCGTTCTACCACAACGACGTGGCACGCGGATGGGTGGGCCGCAGCATCAGTGGCACTCCAGGATTGCTACCCTCCAGCGTAAAGGCAGGAGAGGATTATGAGGTAACACTCACAGCCGAAGTGCCCGCCTCGGTGAGCGATGTCAACCACCTCAAGGTGGTGGTGATGCTGCTCAATGCCAACAACGAGATGGTCATCAACGCTGTTGAAACGGCCGTGGGCGATGCCACTGGCATAGACAATGTACCGACGAGCGACGAGGCTTTCCACATCACAACAGTAGCCGGCGCAGTGAGGGTAAGCACCACAACGCAGACCGCCGTAAGCCTCTACAGCACCAGCGGCACTCTGCTCGCTTCGGGCTGCGGATGCGGAGACATCCTGCTGTCTACCGGCAATTATCGCGGCATGGCGCTGCTGAAGATAGAGAGCGAGGCGCAAACCACCGCAGTGAGAAAGCTGATGCTGAAATAAGGTTTTCAACAGAGCAATACATCCTACCCCATAACCGAGCCGTGTCTGCATTTCCGACACGGCTCGGTTTCTTTTTTCGGCGCCTTACTCCCCCTCCGTTTTCCTCTGCTTTTTCTATGACTCAAGAGCTGCCTTTTCGAAAGTCTGATCTAGGAAAAACTAGGTCTTAAGAAATTTTTCCTAGGTCTTAAGAAATTTTTCGCAGATCAGACTTTCGAAACGGCGGAAAATGACTACTGATTTTCAGATACTTACAAACACTTAAAAATAACCCCTCCCACACGCCTCTGAGTTCATGGCCCACGGTCTTTTCGCCCACGGCTCTTTCGCCCACCGGGCAAGCGAAGAAAAGAAAGCTGGACAAAAATTTTTCGCCCTCTCTTTGAAGAGAAAGAAATATGCTCCGCCGCCATATTTAGAGGAGTAAGGAAAGGCAGAGAACCAAATTTTATGTGTATCTTTGACCTCATGAAACAACTATGGGCCTTCGTTCTACTTTTGAGCCTTTCCCTGCTCTCTGCACAAGCACAAACCATCATCGACTTGGAGCAGGGGGGAAAAGTGCGCGCCAAGAACATTGACGACTATAAGCTAGAGACAAAAATAGCAGAGCGTCTGGCTGCCGACTCCGTTCAATACGTAGACTGTCTGCGCCGTGCCTTCAACGCACTGCACACCGACTCGCTCGCCACAGCCGAAGAGCTATTCATGCAAGCCCTGAAGCTACGCCCCGACGCTCCGGGAAATCCCGTGGTGAGGCACAACTTAGGACTGATACACATGGCGCGCGGCAACTATCGCGCAGCGGTGAACGTATTTACCGACATCCTGAAACTCGTGCCCGAGGACATCGGCGTACGCATGGACAGAGCCACTGCCTATTTGGAATTGGGCAACGCCACAGAAGCAAAGAAGGACTGCAAAGCCCTGCTCGCCCTTCCGCTCAAACACGAGGAGCAAGAGAAAGTGTTGTTCATCCAGGCAGGAGCCTCCCTCCGACAACGACTCTACAAAGAGGCACGCACAGATTTGGAAAAGATGTTACGCCTCAACCCCGGCAATGTCAGTGCTGCCTTGCTCGTGGCCTACACCTACGAACAAGACGGACAGCCGCAGGAGGCGCTCAACCGATACAGCACGCTCATCTCCGCCCATCCCAAGAACACCGAGGCACTCCTGATGCGCGCTGCCCTGGAGGAGAAGTTGCAAATGCTCGAAGCGGCCCGCGCCGACTACGACGCGGCCTTGCTGATGGACAAGAACAACCCCGACATCTACGTGAGCCGCGCTTCGCTACTCATACGCCTCGGGCTGAAAGAGGCAGCTCGCCGCGACTTGAGAGAGGCCATCCGCCTGGGCTATCCTAAAGCTGCGCTGCACTCCCTGTTTGAACAAATTTCTTAACCCCACACATTCCCCTCCACACTCTCTCCGGGAGAGATAAAAAGACACCCCCTGCTGATGAAACGACTGATATTCTTACTGCTAAGTATCCCCTTATTCCTACAAGCCATTGCACAACATGAATGGCAACTTAACACGGCGCTCCCCGGCAAGCAGAAAGAGGTGAGAGCTGTATGGCTGACCACACTGAGCGGCTTGGACTGGCCACGCAAAACTGCTACCACAACTGCCGGCGCCGAAGAGCAGAAGAAAGAACTGTGCGGCATACTCGACCGCCTGCAGCAGGCCGGCATCAACACCATCTTGTTCCAAACAAGAATTCGCTCCACCACCGCCTATCCCTCTGCCATTGAACCGTGGGATGGTGCCTTCACCGGAACTCCGGGCCGCGCTCCGCTCTACGACCCCCTGGCCTTCGCGCTGGAGGAATGTCATAAGCGCAACATGGAGTTGCACGCCTGGGTGGTGGCATTTCCCATCTGCAAAACACAGGTGGAGAAAAAGTTGGGCAAGAAATCGCTACCCCAGAAACGCCCGGAGCTATGTCAGCGATGCGGCGACCAATGGATGATGGACCCCGGTGTGCCGGGAACCGACAAGTATCTTGCAGACATCTGTCGGGAGATAGTAAAGAACTACGACGTGGACGGCATACACCTCGACTACATACGCTATCCCGAAAGGGGAATAGCCTTTAATGACAACCGCACCTACAAAAAGTATGGCAAGAAAAAGCCTAAAGCGGCCTGGCGCAAAGAGAACGTAACACGCTGTGTGAAAGCCATCCACAAAGCAGTGAAGGACATCCGCCCCTGGGTGAAACTCAGTTGCTCGCCCATCGGAAAATATGCCGACCTGCGCACACAAAGCAGCTACGGATGGAACGCCCGCGACGCCGTTCACCAAGATGTACAGGCCTGGCTGCGCGATGGGTGGATGGACATGATATTCCCCATGATGTACTTCGATGGTAAGCACTTCTATCCCTTCGCCATCAACTGGAAAGAAAACTCCTACGGCAAACCCGTGGTACCCGGATTGGGCATCTACTTCTTGAGCGAGAAAGAAAAAGACTGGCACCTGAACGTCATACGCAGGCAGCTCAACTTCCTGCGTCAAGAGGAACTGGGCGGACAAGCCTACTTCCGCTCCAAATTTCTGACGGACAACACCAAAGGCATCTACAACTTTGTGTGCGAAGACTTCTATCGCCAACCCGCACAACTCCCGGCTATGGTGTGGGCCGACAAGAGCATTCCGCAAAGCCCTAAGGTGCAACTCCAACTAAAGAAACACACGCTCCATCTCAACTGGAATGCCGTGGCCGATGAAACACCCATCTACTACAACGTCTACCGCATCGGAGAGAACGACACCTTGCTCATTGCACATCGCCTACGCTCCACTGAGTACACCTACACCCCGGCCTTGCCGCATCTGCTCTATGAGAAATATGCCGTGACAGCCGTAGATGCCTATGGCAACGAAAGCCCCATGGCATCACAACAACTCTACATGGAGCGCCACACACCGGCAGCCGTCGGCAACTATGTAGAACTTCCCGAAGAGGAGACAGCTGAGTATGCCCTTGTCACAGACATCTTCGGCCGCCACGTACTGACTTGCCGCTACGAGCGCCGCATCAATGTAGAAAAACTCGACGCCGGCTGCTACGAAGTGCGCACACTGGGGGCAAAAGGCACAAGCCACAAAGTGGCCTTCTTCAGGAAGCTGTAAGAAAAGCATGGTGGCGCAAAGGATTGCGTGGCCTACTCATAAATATCCCAAAGGTTTTTTGTATTTTTGCAAGACAGAAAATAGCAACACAATAACATATTAGAACTCCCTATGGTTAAAATCACAAAAGAGGCAGCCTTGCTCTACCACGCCCAAGGCAAACCCGGAAAAATTGAAGTGGTTCCAACTAAGCCCTATCGTACACAGACCGACCTCTCGTTGGCCTACTCGCCCGGCGTAGCTGAACCCTGCCTCGAAATACAAAAGAATCCGCAAGACGCATATACTTATACAAACAAAGGTAACCTGGTGGCCGTCATCTCCAATGGTACAGCCGTACTAGGTCTTGGCGACATCGGCGCCGTCAGTGGAAAGCCGGTGATGGAGGGTAAGAGCTTGCTCTTCAAAATATACGCCGGAGTAGATGCCTTTGACATCGAGGTAGACGAAAAGGACCCCGAGAAATTTATCCAAGCCGTAAAAGCCATCGCACCTACCTTCGGAGGTATCAACCTTGAAGACATCAAAGCACCGGAGTGCTTCGAGATAGAGCGCCGCTTGAAAGCCGAACTGGACATCCCCGTGATGCACGACGACCAACACGGCACGGCCATCATCTCCTGCGCCGGACTGCTCAACGCTCTCATCGTTGCAGGCAAACGCATTGAGGATGTAAAATTGGTGGTCAACGGAGCCGGCGCAGCTGCTATTTCTTGCACACGCCTTTACTGCTCCTTCGGAGTACGCCACGAGAATGTGGTAATGCTTGACTCCAAAGGCGTTATCTCTACCTCACGTACCGACCTGAACGAGCAGAAATTGGAATTTGCCACCTCGCGTACCGACATTCATACATTGGAAGAAGCCATGAAGGGCGCCGACGTATTCGTAGGCCTCTCCAAAGGTAATATCCTTACACAGGACATGGTACGCTCCATGGCCGAAAAACCCATCATCTTCGCCTTGGCAAATCCCGTTCCCGAGATTTCCTACGAAGATGCCATGAGCGCACGCCCCGATGTGCTGATGAGTACAGGACGCACCGACTATCCCAACCAAATCAACAACGTAATCGGCTTCCCCTATATTTTCCGCGGTGCCCTTGACACCGCTGCCACAGCTATCAACGAGGAGATGAAGCAAGCCGCAGTGCGTGCCATTGCTGAGTTAGCACGTCGCCCGGTGCCCGATATCGTAAACCGAGCCTACCAAGTGCGTAACTTTACATTTGGCCCGGACTACTTTATACCTAAACCCGTCGATCCACGCCTCATCACCGAGGTTTCAATGGCCGTTGCCAAAGCAGCCATGGAAAGCGGCGTAGCCCGAAAAGAGATTACCGACTGGAAAGCCTACCGCCAGCATCTCCGAGAACTGATGGGGCAGGAAACAAAGTTTACCCAAAACCTCTACGATACCGCCCGCCTCAATCCCAAGCGCGTGGTGTTTGCGGAAGGAACTCACCCCAAGATGCTCGAAGCCGCTATCCGCGCCAAAGATGAGGGAATCTGTCACCCCATATTGCTGGGCAACGATGTACAGATTCGCCGCATGGCCCAAGAGATGGACCTCAGTCTGGAAGGTGTTGAAGTGCTCAACCTGCGCAACGAAGAGCACAATGATACCCGCCGCAAGTATGCAGAGATTTTGGCCCAGAAAAAACAGCGCGAGGGCTACACTTTGCAAGAAGCCATTGACAAAATGTACGAACGCAACTACTTCGGTATGATGATGGTAGAAACCGGAGACGCAGATGCTTTCATCACCGGTCTGTACACTAAATACTCCAACACCATTAAGGTGGCCAACGAAGTAATTGGTATCCGCGACGGCTACAAGCACTTCGGCACCATGCACATGATCAACTCGAAGAAAGGTATTTTCTTCATCGCCGACACACTTATCAATCGTCACCCCGACCGCGAAGCTTTGCTCGACATAGCCAAACTCTCAGCATCCACCGTTCGTTTCTTTAACCGCACACCGGTCATCGCAATGCTCTCCTACTCCAACTTTGGTACAGACCCCATCGGCAGTCCCGCCAATGTGCACCAGGTAGTTGCAGAGATGCAAGAGGCATATCCCGATTTGGCCATCGACGGAGAGATGCAAGTAAACTTTGCTCTGGACAAAGAGTTGCGCGACGAGAAATTCCCCTTCACACGTCTGAAAGGCTTGGACGTGAACACACTCATCTTCCCCAACCTTACCAGCGCCAATGCGTCTTACAAGATGATTAAGTCGATGGTAGACGATGGCGAAGTGCTGGGCCCCATCCAAATGGGATTGAAGAAACCTATTCACTTCACCGACTTTGAAAGCTCCGTACGCGACATCGTAAACATCACAGCTGTTGCCGTGATTGATGCCATGGTGGAAGAGAAGAAGGTGAAAGAATAATTGCATAGAAATTTTATGCTACAACTTCCGGAAAAATTTATAGAGACCACCCGCGAGCTACTCGGACAAGAATCGTACGAGCGCCTCGTGGGTGCTTTGCAAGAAGAGGCTCCTGTAAGCATCCGACGCAATCCGCTGAAGCCTTTAGATATTCCCGAAACTGCCGAGCGCGTTCCCTGGTGCTCGGAGGGATACTACCTCAAAAGCCGGCCGGCCTTTACGTTCGACCCTCTCCTTCATGCCGGTTGCTACTATGTTCAAGAGGCATCCTCTATGTTTATTGAGCAGGCCTTCAAGCAGATAGATTTTTCCGCCAGCCGCGTCCTGGACCTCTGTGCAGCCCCCGGCGGAAAAAGCACATTGTGGCGCTCCATCCTACCTAACGAGGCGTTGCTTGTATGCAACGAGCCCATCAAGGCCAGAGCCAGCGTCTTAGCAGAGAATATGGCCAAGTGGGGACACCCTAATACGGTGGTGACCAATGCCTATCCCCAGGATTTCTCCGCACTATCCGGTTTCTTCGACATCATTGCCACTGACGTGCCCTGCTCCGGCGAGGGAATGTTCCGAAAAGATGCCGGCGCCATCAACGAATGGAGCGCAGAGAATGTTGTGACCTGCGCCGACAGACAGATGCAGATAGTACACGACGTATGGCCTGCCTTGCGCGAAGGTGGCTATTTGATTTATAGCACCTGTACCTACAACCGCCTGGAGAACGAAGAGAACGTGGCGCGCATCTGCCACGAGCTTGGAGCCGAACTTGTGGAGATTCCTACGCTCTCTGAGTGGAACATCACAGGCGATACGGCCCACCAAGGTCTTCCGGTCTACCATTTCTTCCCTCACAAGACAAAAGGCGAAGGCTTCTTCTTAGCCCTGCTCCGCAAAACCTCGATAGGGGCAGCCTCTTCCATCAATCACAAGAAGGCAAAGACCAAAGAGAAGCCTATCCCCGGAGTGGCAGCCTTAGCAAAATGGCTCCGCGATGCTGACAAGTTCACCATCTTCAGGTTCAAAGAAAACTTTGTAAGCGCCATCAGCAAAAACATATACCCCGACTTTTTACTACTCAACAGCCACGTGCACACCATCAGTGCCGGCATACTTCTGGCTGAGGATAAAGGTAAAAAGATGGTGCCGCAGCAAGAGTTGGCCCTCTCTGTTGAGTTGTCGGAAAAGGCTTTCCCGAAAGTAGAACTCTCCTACGAGCAAGCCATCCTTTATCTGCGCCGCGAAGGCATCAGCGTGGCGGCCGACACCCCTCGTGGCTACGTGGTGGCTACGTTCCAGGGGCATCCTCTGGGCTTTTTGAACAACCTGGGCAACCGCGCCAACAACCTCTACCCCACCGAGTGGCGCATCAGAAGCAGTTACACCCCCGAGGCTGCTACAGAATTAACCTTCTGAGCCTCCTTATATATATAATGTGTTATGAAATACTTAGAATTTACTTTCCAGATGACCCCCTCCAACGAGACGATGGAAGATGTGCTCTCCGCCGTACTTGCCGAAGTGGGTTTCGATAGTTTCGTAAATACAGGGAACCTTAACATCGCCCTGCAGAAAAACACAGACAACCCCGAAGCGCCCCTCGTAATGGAGGACAACCAAATGGGCGAGTTCAAGGCGTACATCAAGAAAGAAGACTTTAACGCCGAAGCGCTCGATGCGGTGATTGAAGAATTCCCCTTGCCCGACACCACCATCAGCTACACCTTCACTGAGGCGGAGGACAAAGACTGGAACGAGGAGTGGGAGAAGAATTACTTCCAGCCACTCGTGGTGGATGGTCGCTGCGTAATCTCCAGCACCTTCCACAAGGATGCTCCTACGGCCGAGTACAACATCCTTATCGACCCGCGCATGTCCTTTGGCACCGGCCATCACGCCACTACTTCGCAGATGATCAGCGAATTGCTGGAGGCAGAACTGAACGGACTGAACGTGCTCGACATGGGTTGCGGCACCAGCATCCTTGCCATCCTGGCACGCATGAGAGGAGCGGCAGCCTGTACGGCCATCGACATCGACGAATGGTGCGTCAAAAACTCTTTGGAGAACATCGGGCTGAACAACATAGATGGCATCGAGGTGTTCCTGGGCGATGCTTCTACCTTAGAGGGCAAAGGCCCGTTCGACCTGATTATTGCCAACATCAACCGCAACATCTTGCTCGCCGACATGCGCCACTACCTTAGCTGCATGGCTCCAAACTCCAGCATACTAATGAGTGGCTTCTACATAGAAGACATCCCCTCTATCCGCCAAGAGGCAGAGCGCAACGGACTCCACTTTGACCATGCCCGTGCGCTCGACGGATGGGCATGCGTCAAGTTCAAGAAAAAAGGATAGCGGAGGTAGAATTTCTTTGTAGCTTACTAAGAATTCTTCGGAGTTTCCGAAGGAAAGCCCCCTCACAAGAAATATTTTCTTCCATAAAATGAGGCGATTAACTCCACCCTGAAATTTTAGTTATTCCAAATAAGATTGTATCTTTGCCCAATATATAAGAATCTAACTATCAAATAAATTTATATCTATGAATCATTCCAAGAATCAGGTGCTTCGCTGGATTGCCTTTTTGATGTGCATCAGCATTTTTACAACGGGCAGTTGGGCACAAGCATCTTTCTCCAAAGAGAAGTTGTACCATCTGTACACCTCTGCTAAGACAAAGAACGTAGTGTACGAGAAACCCGGCAACCTACTCGGTACCACCGATTTTGAAAAGAGCAACGCAGCCCAATACTGGACTGTCACAGAGCTTTCAGGTAGCTGGCGCATCATCAACCCCGTGACCAACAAAGCCATCCGCGCCGAAGGAAACTTTGTAGAACTCGGCGAGAACAACGGTTCGGACGAGTTGCAACTTTGGCAATACGAGAACGGACTCCTCATCCCCACCAACCGCCCCGACGTAGCCATGAAGGCGAACTCTGATGGCGAGCTCGTACTCATCAAGAAAGCACAGGCTCTCAAGGACAAGATGGCGCAGTTCACTTTTAAGGAATCGGCCTACGCCTGCTTCGACGAGAACCAAAGCTACTATATCCGCTCGGTGGCCGAACCTACCTTTATCCTTGGCAATGGCGATAGCGGAGAAAACAATGGTCGCATCGTAGCTGAAAAGCCCGAACAGCTCAACCGCGGACAGTACTGGAACGTAAAGACCATCGACCTCTTTACCTTTGCCATAGAGAATCCTTTCTACGGACAGAACTTCGACGATGGCGGCGACAATGCCAGCATCGACTATCTATTGCAATGGGGCGCAGTACAAGGCGTATGGAACAATGCAAAGTTCCACTTCCAACCCGTAGAGGAAATGCCCGGCGCCTACATTATCACCTCTGCCGCCGCTAAGAAATACGGCACCATGTATGCTTTGCGCAATGGCAGAATGATGCGTGTACCGTTTGATGCGAAGGACAAACAGGCCTGGTTCACCTTCGAGAAAGTAGAGAAGCCCAAGATCGAAGCCCCCTATTGGGAGGACGAGACCATCTTCGAGGAGAACAAAGAAAAAGGTATTGCCACCTACATGCCTTACGAGAACGAAGCGGCCATGTTGGCTGACAAGGAATACTACGCAACTCCTTGGACCGAGCCCATCAACACCCGCTATCAATCTCTCAACGGCACCTGGAAGTTTAACCTGGTAAGCGAGCCCTCACTCCGTCCGCTCGACTTCTTCAAGAACGACTACGACGTATCAACATGGGACACGCTGCCCGTTCCCTCTAACTGGGAAATGCACGGCTACGACAAGCCCATCTACTGCAACGTAGAGTATCCCCACTCCAACACTCCGCCGATGATCAAAGCCCGTCCTCACTTCAACGACAACGGCAAGAACTACGGCATCAACCCCGTAGGCTCCTACGTACGCACCTTTACCATTCCCGAAAGCTGGAACGGCCAACGCACCTTTATCCACTTCGGCGGTATCTACTCTGCAGCCTTCGTATGGCTCAATGGCGAGTATGTAGGCTACACCCAGGGCGCCAACAACGTGGCCGAGTTCGACCTGACCAAGTACTTGCGCAAAGGCGAAAACAAACTCGCCGTTCAGGTGTTCCGCTGGAGCGACGGCTCCTACCTGGAGTGTCAAGACATGTTCCGCATGAGCGGTATCTTCCGCAACGTATATCTTTACAATGTGCCCAAGGTGAGCGTACGCGACCACTACATCACCTCACAACTCTTTGACAACTACACCAACGCTAAGCTCTCCGTAAAACTCGATGTGGACAACCGCGACGGCTTGGCCGAGAAAAAATCTTTCGTAGTCAGCATCTATGCTCCCGATGGTCAGAAAGTAGACGAGCGCACTTTGAACAATGTCAACCTCACTCACAAGAACAACACATGCTCCGTAGAGATGGAGCTTAAAGGTGTGAAACTCTGGAGTGCCGAAACGCCCAACCTCTATACGGTGCGCGTTGTTCAGAAGAACGCTGCCGGAAAAGAAGAAATGGCCTTCTCTACCAAATATGGCTTCCGCGACATTGTGATAAAGAATTCGCTGATGTACATCAATGGCGAGCGCGTGATGTTCAAGGGTGTGAACCGCCACGATACTCACCCGCTCTACGGCCGCGCCGTAACCACCGAATCCATGTTGCGCGACGTGTTCCTCATGAAGCAGAACAACATCAACACCATCCGTACGGCTCACTATCCTAATGCTGCCCGCATGTATGCTATGTTCGACCACTACGGTCTCTACTGCTGCGACGAAGCCGACCTTGAAGACCACGCCAACCAGACTATCTCCGACCGCAAATCGTGGATCCCGGCATTCGTAGACCGCATTGACCGCCTCGTTCTTCGCGACCGCAACCACGCATGTGTGGTGATGTGGAGCTTGGGTAACGAAGCCGGCAACGGAGAGAACTTCCGCGATTGCTACGCTGCTGCCAAGAAACTCGACAGCCGTCCTGTTCACTACGAAGGTACACGCATCAGCGGCGACCACGGCGGCGGACGCTTCTCGGACTTCTACTCAAAGATGTATCCCAGCATGGACTGGATGTACGAGAAGACTTCCAACCTCGACAAGCCTATGTTCCTCTGCGAATATGCCCACGCCATGGGTAACGCCATTGGCAACTTGGCCGAATACTGGGATGTAATGGAAAACTCTAATGCCTGCATCGGTGGATGTATTTGGGACTGGGTGGACCAGGCCATCTACGACCCACAGGAAATCAAGAAGGGCATCTACCGCCTCCACACGGGCTACGACTATCCCGGCCCACACCAAGGCAACTTCTGCTCAAACGGTATCATCCCCGCTACGCGCCAAGAGGGTGCTAAGTTGATGGACGTAAAGGCTGCTCACCAATTTATCAAGTTTGCCTTGACAAATATCGATGAGAAGAAGAACACCGTGGGCTTGCGCCTCTACAACTGCTACGACTTTATCTCGCTCGAGGACTTCGACCTCATCTACGAAGTGGTGAAGGACGGACACATCGTAGCCACCAAGAAAACCGCCATCGGCAATGTGGCGCCCAACGACAGCTTGACGCTCGTGCTCAAGTTGCCAAAGGCAGCTCTGAAAAAGGCTAAGGAAAAAGGCATTGAGACAATGCTCAACCTCAAAGTAGCGCACCGCACCGCACAAAGCTACTGCGATGCCGGACACCTTGTGGCACAGAAGCAGTTTGAGTTGTCACAACGCGCCGCCCTTCCTGCTTTGACTGCTAAGGGCGCTCCGCTCGGACAGACCATGGCGCTCCACGAAGTACGCATCTTCAACGACAAGGTATGTGCTGCCTTCGATGCACACACCGGTCAGCTCACCACGCTGGCTTTTGACGGCCGCAACGTGATAGCCAACGAGCAGGGTTTCCTCTACGACAACCACCGCTACATTGAGAACGACCGCTTTGGCAACACCAGCAACGGTCTGGAAGAGAAAGGCACCTGCGAGGTAACAGAGAAAGAAGGCTGCACCGTGGTTCGCACCACACGCAAGGGTAGCCTCTGCGACACCGAAATCAACTATACCATCTACCCACAAGGCGTGGTAGACGTTGAAGCTAAGTTTGTGCCCAAGGCCAACAACTTGCGCCGCGCCGGCCTTGTTTGCGCCATCGACTCTACTTTGAAGAACGTAGACTACTATGCTTACGGCCCATGGGAAAACTACTGCGACCGCAAGAACGGCGTACTCGTAGGGCGCTACTCTACCACCGTGACTGAAATGCCCGAGCAGTACGTAAAACCGCAGACCACCGGCGGTCGTGAAGGCCTTCGCGAGTTGGTGCTCAGCGATGGCAAGGGATTCGGCTTGAAGATTCAGACAGAAGGACAAGTGGGTTTCTCAGCTCTCCCCTTCTCTGACGCCGACATGATGAACTGCAACCACTTCTGGGAAATGCAGGCCCGCCCCTACACCGTGCTCCACCTCGACGCCTGGACTCGCGGCTTGGGTAATGCTTCGTGCGGACCAGACACATTGCCTATCTACTATGTGCCCAACAAGCCTATGACTTACAAACTTCGCATCTCTGCTCAATAACAGACTGCGAAACCCCAAATAGCCAAGTGGCTGTGCCTACCATCCTAGGCACAGCCACTTTTCTTTGGTGCTTATGTAGTGGAAAATAACAGAAAAACAATGCTCGTAGCCACCTGCTAATCAGTAGGTATTTTGGATTGTCTCTTTGTAGTTTACCAGGAAAAATTTGTTGCTTACTAAGAAATGGGGATAATGTAGAGGTAAAAGAAATCTTCCCCTTTTAGGGGGGAGGTTAGGTAGTTTTTTTCCAACTCTTGACTTCCCGACTCCTAACCCTCTACTTTTAAAAGTAACACGGCGTGTTACAAGTTGTAACATGGCGTGTTACTCTTCGTAACATGGGAAGTTACACATTGTAACATGGCTCGTTACAAAATTTCCCAAACGCCGGCGAGCGCCGCTCTGTGGACCCCAATTTCGAAAGTCTGATCTACGAAAAATTCCGCAAGACCTAGGAAAAATTTCTTAAGACCTAGTTTTTCCTAGGTCTGACTTTCGAAAACGGGGAAACGAGCAGGCATAAAAAATGCCCTTCCTTAGAGAGAAAGGGCAAGGGGATGGGGTGTCTATTCAGTAAGTAAAAACTACTTCAAGGTAAGAGTATCTGCACGGTTCATCTTCCACCTCACAAAGCAAACTACGGAGAGCATCACGGCAATTGCCCCTACGCTATAGGAGAGGCAAGGCGAAAGCGCCAAGCATTCCTGAGCAATGCAGATGTAGGTGGAGCAAACGGCGGTCATGAACAGGGCCGGCAGGAGCGTCACCCAATAGCACTTACCCTCTCTTACAAGGTAAACGGTAACCGCCCAGAGCGTAAAGACAGAGAGGGCTTGGTTGGCCCAAGAGAAGTAGCGCCAGATGACGTTGAAGCCTTCCTGGTCGGCAAGGCTATAGACCAACGCCAAAGCCGTCACGGCGAAGATGCCGAGGCTCACGAGCAAGCGCTTCAAAAGTTTTCCTTGGTCGATGTGCAGGATGTCGGCTATGATGAGGCGTGCCGAACGCAAGGCGGTGTCGCCGGTGGTGATGGGAGCTGCCACCACGCCGAGAATGGCCAGAATGCTACCCACTGTGCCTAGCCAGTCCTTTGTGATGTCGAACACGATGACCGAAGCATCGCCTAACATGATGCTACCCTCGCGGTAGTGGAAGAAATAGGTGGCGGCGGCTGCCCAAATAAGTGCGACGATGCCCTCGGCTATCATGGCACCAAAGAAAATGGGGCGACCGTGATGCTCGGAGCGCATACAGCGACACATCATCGGGCTCTGCGTGGCGTGGAAACCGGAAATGGCTCCGCAGGCCACACTTACAAAGAGAATGGGAAAGATTGGCAACTCTTCGGCTTGCGGATGGGTGTTGCCAAGGCCATCCCAAAATTCGGGAAGGGCCGGGAAGTGCACAAAGAGCATCACGAGAATGCCCAGCGCCATGAAGAGTAGCGAGGCGGCAAAGAGGGGGTAAATCTTTCCTATCAGTTTGTCGATGGGCAAAAGGGCGGCGAGGAAATAATAGATAAAGATACAGATAATCCAAAAGGTGGCATCGAGCACCTCAGGAGTCAGTTTCGCCAACAACCCTGCCGGGCCTGCCACGAAAACGGCGCCAACGAGAATCAGCAATACGATGCTGAACAGACGCATGGAAAACTGCGCCGACTTACCCAAATAACGCCCCACGGTCTCGGGCAAACTTTCGCCGTCGTGGCGCAGAGAGAGCATTCCGGCCAGATAGTCGTGCGTGGCGCCGGCAAAGATGCAGCCTATCACTATCCACAGGAAACAACTCACACCAAACTTGGCGCCAAGAATTGCGCCGAAGATGGGACCAAGGCCTGCGATGTTGAGAAACTGAATCATGAAGATTTTCCAGTTGGGCAGGACTATGTAGTCCACCCCATCATTGAGCCGCATCACCGGTGTGGGACGATTGTCGGGAGAAAAAATCCGCTCAATGAACTTGCCATAAAGGAAATAGCCTGCTACGAGTGCCAAAAGGCAGAGAGAGAAAGAGAGCATAAGTGTTGGGAGGCTGGATTAGCTAAAAAGTTGGTCGATCTCATTGGTGAGCGCCACAAACTCGGCTATGCTGAGCTGCTCGGGACGGCGCGTAAGCAATGGCGCAGCAAGGAAGTGTTCCAGATTGGGATGCACCTCGCGCTCCGCCTCTAATTGCGCGAGCAAAGGCTTGATGGAGCCGCGCATCATCTTGCGGCGCTGGTTGAAGGTGGTCTTTACCACACGGCGCAAGAGGCGCTCGTTGCAGCCACAGTCCTCCACCTTGTTGCGTGTCATGCGTATCACGGCGCTCTTCACTTTGGGCGGCGGATTGAACACACCCGGCTCTACGGTGAAGAGGTATTCCACATCGTACCAAAGTTGCACCAGCACGCTCAAGATACCATAAGTCTTGCTACCGGGAGCGGCGGCCAAGCGTTCAGCCACTTCTTTCTGTATCATGCCTGTGCAGCAGGGAATAAGATGACGGTAGTCGAGCATCTTAAAGAAGATTTGACTGCTGATATTATAGGGATAGTTGCCGGTAAGCACAAAGGAACTGCCGCCAAAGGTATTTTCCAAGTGCATCTTAAGAAAATCATCCTCTATAATATTATCTTCCAAGTCAGGATAGGTGTGGCGTAAATACTCCACACTCTCAAAGTCAATCTCCACCACTTTGACCTCGCGGCCCTTAGGTAGTAAAAACTGGGTCAAGACTCCCATTCCCGGACCCACTTCGAGCACAGGCAAGTCGGGACAAGCGTCTACGGTGTCGGCTATGGCTTTCGCCACGGAGAGGTCTTTCAGGAAGTGCTGACCAAGAAATTTTTTAGGACGTACGGACTTCATGTAGTATATTTTCTGTAAATTTGCAAAATAGGGCACTCCGAAAGGCTGGTAGTGCCCGACAAAAATACGAAAAAAAGCTTAACTGAAACAACCTTGAGTTACATTGCTAAGAATATCATCCGGATTTTGTTCCCCCTTATCTTGGGAGTAGGCATCCTTTGGTGGATGTACCGAGGAACTAACTGGGAAGAATTTACTCAATGCGTGCTCCACGAGATGAAGTGGGGATGGATGGTTCTCTCGCTGCTTTTTGGAATTCTGCCACAGCTCTTTCGCGCTTGGCGTTGGAAAATGTCCTTAGAGCCTCTTGGCGAAAATCCCAGCACGCGCACCAGCATCAACGCCATCTTTCTCTCTTACGCCTCGAGCTTAGTTATTCCTCGCATTGGCGAAGTGACGCGTTGCGGCACCTTGAAGCGCTATGAGGGGACCTCGTTTACAAAATCCTTAGGAACGGTGGTGACGGAGCGCATCATCGACTCGCTCATCATGCTATTGCTGACAGCTGTAGCCTTCTTTACCCAGCTCCCCGTATTCATTCGCTTCTTGCGCGCCACAGATACGAACTTCACCTCAGTATTTGGGCGCTTCACCGGCACCGGCTACATTGTTACCGCCGTGTGTCTTGTGGCAGCCGTAGTGGCTTTCTTGATTCTCGTACGCCGCTACGCCATTTTCCATAAAGGCAAAGACTTACTTGACAACATGTGGGAGGGTATTGTATCTTTGCGTAAGGTGAGAAACTTACCGCTCTACTTAGTCTATTCCTTTGGTATCTGGCTCGCCTATTTCCTACATTTTTACATAGCCTTTTTCTGCTTCGACTTCACCGCTGACATACTTCCCGTAGAGGCTTTCCTCATTTTCTGCATAGGCTCATTCGCCGTCTTGGTGCCCACCCCCAACGGCGCAGGTCCCTGGCATTTTGCGGTGAAGACCATGCTGGTGATATACGGAGTTGCCGAGTCGCAAGCCATCCTTTTTGCGCTCGTGGTACATACCATCCAAACGGCACTCGTCATTCTACTCGGCGTTGTAGGTTGGGCCGACTTAAACCGACTCACTCCCCTGCCGAAGCAGACTACTTAATAAATTTTCCCCCTGATTTTCTATTTATAAAACTATAAGATTATGAGCGACATCAAGAATTTGCAACCGCAGGCAATATGGAAGAATTTTTACCTGCTGACTCAAGTACCCAGACCCTCTGGTCACCTCGAAAAAATACAGAAGTTCCTACTCGACTGGGCTAAGGAAAAAGGCATCGAAGCTATCCTCGACGGAGCCGGAAATATCCTTATGCGCAAGCCCGCCACTCCCGGCATGGAAGACTGCAAGGTGGTGACGCTGCAAGGCCACATGGACATGGTTCCGCAGAAGAGTCCCGAGTCAGACCACAACTTTGAGACCGACCCCATCGAAGCCTACATTGACGGCGACTGGGTGAGAGCGAAGAACACTACGCTCGGAGCCGACGACGGTATGGCTGTAGCTACCATCATGGCCATCATGGAGGCCAACGACATTCAGCACGGCCCCCTCGAAGGCTTCATCACCGCCGACGAAGAGTCTACCATGGGCGGCGTGAACGATATGGCAACCGACTTGCTGAAGGGCGACATCCTCCTCAACCTCGACAACGAGACAGAGGGCGAAATGATGATCGGCTCGGCCGGCGGCGTAAACCTTACTGCTACTCTTGAGTACAAGGAAGTGGAAGTGGATGCCGCAGATGCTGCCGTGAAGGTTTCATTAGGTGGACTGCTTGGCGGCCATAGCGGGCTTGAGATTAACGAGGGCCGCGGCAATGCCAACAAGATGATGGCTCGTTTTGTGCAAGACGCTATTGCCAACTTCGATGCTTGCTTGGCTTCTTGGCAGGGCGGCAACATGCGCAACGCCATCCCTCGCGAGGCAGAAGTGGTACTTACTTTGCCAAAGGAGAACGTCGAGGCGTTGAAAGAGATTGTGGAAGAATGGCGCGCCACCTTTACCGGCGAGTACGAAGCCATTGAGAAGGGACTGACCTTCGAGGTGGAAGACGTAGCACTGCCTGCCATGATTGTTCCGGCTGAGGTGCAGGACAACTTGGTGAATGCCCTCTGCGGCTGCCACAATGGCGTGATGCGCTTTATCCCTGAAGTGCCAAGCATCGTTGAGACTTCTTCTAACCTTGCCATCGTAGAAATTGCCGGCGGCAAGGCTATGTTCAAGGTACTGGTTCGCTCCTCACGCGACTCAATGCGCGAATGCTGCGCCGAAACTTTGGAGAGCATTTTCTCCATGGCCGGAATGCGCGTAGAGCTTGATGGCGCATACCCCGCATGGCAACCCAACCCCAAGAGCGAGATTGTGGAGTTGATGAGAAACGTATATCGCGACCTCTTCAATGCCGAGAACAAGGTGCAGGTGATTCACGCCGGCTTGGAGTGTGGTGTCATCGGCGCTAAGTATCCCAAGATGGACATGGTAAGCTTCGGCCCCACCATGCGCTCTCCGCACACACCCAACGAGCGCTGCTACATTCCCAGCGTTGAGAAGTACTGGCAATTTGTGTTGGCCACACTGGCTCGCACTCCTAAAAAATAAAGCCGCTTGAAGCTTAAGGTCTTCATCTTTGGCTTAATCCTTGCAGTCGGGGCTGTCTACTTTTGGGCAGACCCCGGCTCTTTTTCTTTCTTCCCTCGCTGCATATTCAAGATGCTCACCGGCTGGGACTGTGCGGCTTGCGGCACACAACGCGCCCTTCATGCCTTTCTCCACGGCCGCATCGCCGAAGGGCTTTCTTACAATTATTTCCTGCTCATAGCCATCCCCATTCTCTTGGCCGTTGCTCTGACCGAACATTTCTTCCCGCCGGCATGGCAACGCAAATGTCGGCGCGTGCTCTACCATCGCGCCTTGATTCTGACTTTGGGTTTGCTCACAATAGCCTGGACTTTCTGGCGCAATATAGTCTAAAAAACGGCCTTCGTAACCTCCTGAAAATCAGTAGGCTTTTTGGAGCGTTTCGAAAGTCTTATCTACGAAAAATTCCGCAAGAACTAGGAAAAATTTTCTAAGACCTAGTTTTTCCTAAATCAGACTTTCGAAATAGGAGATAAAACGGGGGTGGGAAAAGTAGCTTGAATCATGCTATCACAAAGCTCGCCGCCACCATTTGTAAAGGAGGAGGAATTGCCTTTAAGCCATAGGCTTACTCTCTGCCTATGGAAGAACCAACACCTTCAGATAATCTTTCAGAGAGATTCCACCTTTGCCCATTCTGCCTTGCGAGTCGTTGATGAGCAGCAGCGTCTGCCTTCCGTCGGCCAACGTACGTCCCAGGCACATGCCTTCGTAGTTGGCCAAGGTATAGCGCAAGGGGTTGAGCTTGGTGACAAAGCGCGCCAAGAGGGTCTTTACCAAAAACTTATTGCGGTCGAGCTGTTTTAGGTTGGTCGAACTGTCTATCTGCCAACCCTCTGCAGGATTTACGACAAAGAGTTTGCACACCACTTCCGAGCGCAGGTAGCGCTTTGAGATGTTCACCTCGCGCTCCAGCACAAGCAGGCGCCCGTCGGGCAGGGCGGTCAGTTCGGGCACGCCATAGGCATAGAGTCTGCCAAAGCCCTTTGTCCTCCCTACATCCATGCGGTAGGCATAGGCGGCGCAGGGTAGCAAATCCTCGTTGAAGGCTTGCAGGCGCAATAGGTTTACTGCCCCGGGATGAGCCGGTCCTGCCGCTTCGCCATCCTCCGGGAGCGTGCTCTCCGTAGTGGTCCAAAAGCGATGAGTGGCGGGGTGATAGGCTAAGGCCTCGAAACCATAGTTGGAAACGATGTGCTGCTTATCGTAGAGCTGCGGTATTTGCAAGGAGACTCCCGTGGGGTGGCCCAAGAGGGTATATTCCAGGATTTGCTGGTCGCCTTCGCCACTGATAAACACGGTGTTGCGTTGCTTGTGGAAGACGATGCCCTCCGAGTCGCGCATACTGAGTCCGCCTTTGTCCACCCGAGGCGCAGAGGTGCCTTGAAATCCTTCGGACACGACGGCAGTCACCTGTCCGCTCACACTGTCTTGCTCAATGCGAAATAGGAAGAAGCCATCGGCTGCCTCTTTGTCGCTCACCACGGCATAGCGATTATCACCCAAGGGGGTTATTCCACTAAAGTGGGCCGGGGTTATATCCCAGCGTGCCAGAGATTTCTGTTTTAGGGCCACAGCCTGCTGGGACCATGCAGCAGCAGAACAAATAAGAACCAGGAGGAGGAAGATGCTGATGCGCTTCATAGAGGAGTGTCTTATATAATATAATTAATGTGTAGGGAGCGTCAGTCTGATGTGCTACTCGTCGAGCATCATAGGCATGCTCACCTCATGGGTCTGCATAAGGAGCGCCGCCAGTTCGCCGGGCGTCAGCTGCATCTCTGCGGGCTGATCTGTGCGCCCCACAAAGTTCTTACTCAAGAGATAGCGGCCATTGTTTTGAGGCAGTACCTTGTCGGCCACTACCTCTACACAGATTTCCTGCTTGGGGAGTGTCGGGCGGATGAGCTGTAGAATGCGCTCCACATTGACCACGCGCACCATCCCATAGGGCTGCGCTTTGTCGTCTAAAAAAATGGCGGGTTGCAAGGAGCGAAACCTTTGGGCGCCTGTTGCAGCGGCAAGAGCAGTAAGCAAAGCGGCTTCGGAAGCAGAGTCGTCGGTCTCCATAAAGGAGAGTCGCCACTCATCTTGTTTCTCCTTCACTGCCAAAGCCAATCCGCAGATATTGCCTTCACGGAGCACTGCCACAACCTTGCCTTGCTCCATCTCGCAAAGGGCAAAAGCAGCCTGCACATCGCTGAGGGAGGGCAAAAGCCCGGTGCCATAGCGCGACAAGGTTCGGTGGACATACTGCGCAATGGCGGCTGAGGGCGCGGCATTGACTGCTTCAAAGCCGGCGGCCACATGTTCCTGTGCCCTCAGCCATTTCTCCACTCGGAAGACGCTTGTATAAAAACATCCATGGGAGGGGCGCTCATAGAGGTCGCGCAGAGATTCGTTGGCAGGGATAAGCCAGGCGAGGGGCACATCTTCGGCATACAAGCGCTTCAAGCCTTCGCCAATGATGGCTGCCGCATGCCCTTTGCCGCGACAATCGGGCCGTGTGACAAGTCCGGAGAGGTAGGAGGACTTCACTCGAACGCCCCAAAACAAAGACTCGTAAGGCAACCACTGAGCTGCGGCCACCACAGCGCCGTCCTCGATGCGCACCATGTTGGCCGCAGGAGTGTATTTCTTGGAAAAATATAAATCTATAAAGTCTTGGGAGTCGCCAAAAACGGTTTCCCACAAGCGCCGCGTCTGTTGTTTTATTTCAGAATCAGAGAGTTGCATAGAGATAGGTATGTTTTACACTTTTGCCACCACATGGTACTTGTGTAAAAGCACTTCGGGCTGGTAGGAAAGTTTCACTTGGCGCAATCCCTCTATGCCAAGGTCGTCCTCGCGGTTGAGATAAACAAAAGAAGGGTCTATGCGACGGGCAAACTCTCGGTTGATAAAAGCATAGGCTCCTTCGTAAGAGACATCGGCTTTTTCTACGCAGATGCCAAAGGTGTCGTAATTGATAGGCGAACCATAGGTGAACGCCACAAGTTTACCATCCACGCGCACCACACCACCTATAGCGCCCAAGGCTTCCCAGTGCTGAAACACAGTTTCTATGGAACGGCGTTCCTCTATGCTATCGGTCTGTCCTTTATTCTCCATGCGCTCGGAGTTCCATCGACGCTCGAGTTCCAAACACTCGGGAATCAATGCTGGAGTGAGCGGCAGGTATTCGTGGTCTGGATAAGTGCGGAGAAACCTGTTGACCAAGTTACGCTTGGGTTGTAATTTCTTTCCAGCCAGCTCGGAAAGCACATCGCGGCGATAGATGTAATCGGTAAAGCGGCGGTCGGCCTCGGCCTTGAAGAAACCGGGCATCGCCTCATTGAGACGCGCCAGAGAGTTCTCGCAGACTCCTGCAAGAAAGAAAGGAACTCCCTGAGAAGCGGCATCTCTGCGCAAAGCCATCACGGGCTCTTTCCAGTCGCCCAGGCCAATCGGTGCCAAATAGGCGCGGCGCCCCTCACTAAAGAAGCGAAACAAGAGCCAGCCATTCCAAAGAGCCACCTCCGTATCGTAGAGGAAGCGCCAGCTTACAAGATTCAAGAAGTTCAAATCGCAGTTGCGACACTCCGTGTCATAGACATGACGGCGTATCATCTCGCCATCGGCAAGTCCTAACGGATGAAAATCAATAGGCGCAGAAATATTTTCCATAGCCATCTACATAAAATCAATAAGCCAACCTACGCACCTGCGGACCATCATACGTATGGACAATGAGTTCCACTGAGTCGCGACCGGCTTGCAATACATCTGCATAAGGCCACACGGGACAAGAGAGATAGGCCTCGCGAGTGTAATAGGCTTCGTTTCCATTCTGATCATGGCACAGTTCCACTCGCGCTATCTTGTAGCCTTGGGGCGTAGTTTCAACTCCTTTATCAGCAAAGGCAAAGCGATGAGCATTGCCTGAGGTCTGCAAAGCCACAAGCAGATTGACATATCTACCCCCACGCCACACAGCCTTCAGCGATAACGGATGGCGCACAACAGATGACTCAGAGAAACGACGCGGGCAGGGAGAAAGTACAAAAGCTAAATGGCTGAGCCGAACACCTTGCGGCTCTTCCGTATACATGGCACAGACACGATAGATAGTGTCGCGCGACAAGCCACCAGGCCTATTCAGAACGGCAAGAGCAACACCATCATCGCGCAACAAACGCGTACCGATGCCCAAACCATCTGCATAAAGTTCTGCAAGGTCCTGCCGGTAAGAAAGCAAAGCCTCTTCATCTTCTTCGCAAGCACTGAAGAAGACAAAGAGGCTTATGAATAACAGCAAGCAGCCGAAGTTTCTCATGCCAAAGCTTGCTCTTGATTTTTCAGAGGATTGGCATACATGGCCAAAATAGTTTGACGCAAGAAAGCCTCATCCTTATTTTCTAAATCAACCATGGCTATACGCGATGCCACATAGGCTTCAAACTGGGCCTTCTCCTCTTGTGTATAGTGTGCGGCATACTTATCAGTAGCAGCCAACAAGTCGGCCGCGATGTAGTTGCAAGCAAACAGACAATAGTTGCGATGGATGTCTAAGTCAATGCGGCGAGCCACTTCTCCAAAGAAATCCCCCTTGGGAAGTTCTGCCAATTCAGGCAACCAAGCATTGATGCACGGCGCAGCGTGGTAATGAACCTTTCCCTTAAAGCCAAAAATTCCGGTCTGCATATTCTGCAAATCGTCTTCCCTACTCTTTTTGAACTCGGGATTATCGCGCTTCTGCTGAAACTCCTTGGCTTTCAAGTAGTCGCAAGGGTCGTATTCATAGGAGATAGAGAGGGGCACAATGTTCAAATCTGCCAATCCTTCTACAGCACTTCCTTCTCCGCCCATAGCCATCATTTTCAAGACAGACTCTTGTGTGCGGTCGTTGGAATCCTTTGCTCGGCCTTCGCGTTGGGCAATCCAAATATTCTCGTGCTTCTCGTTCACCGCAAAGTGCATATACTCGCTCATACACTTACTGCTTTGCAACATCTCCCTCATGGAGAGCGAGCGCTGAACGATGAAAGATTTGTTGACACGTACTAGTTTTTTTATCCAAGGATATATCAATAGGTTATCGCCTATAGCAATTTCTACTGTAGTGAGGAAGCCATTGTCGATTAAGAGTTTGCATAGCAGTGCCGAGTCTAGGACGATGTCGCGGTGATTGGAGATGAACGTGTAGTTCTGCGTCTTGTCGGGCAAGGCCTCTGCGTTCATGTCATAGCCGGTGCTACACTTTTCCATGAGCTGCTCCACCAAGGGATAAAAGAAAGCTTTTTGCACTGCCAAATTATCCGGACAAGCATAGAGTTTCTTTTTTAACAACTCCATGGGTACATCTTTGAAGAACGACTGCATAATGACACAGAACTGTTCGTCGGCCAGGAGTTCATCAAATACTTTTGGTAATTCCTCTGGGGTGTAAGGACGGATCGCGTCAAATTTTTCGGGGATAGTCATACGTACTTTTTTGTCAAGATGTTAATACTCGGATTAAGATTTCCCTTCTATGATATCAGCCAGTACATCTTTGATGTCAAGACCTGCTGCACGTACTTGCTGTGGGATAAAGCTTGTCATCGTCATGCCGGGCGTCGTATTGATTTCAAGGAGGTTGATTTGCTCTTCTCCTTTCTCGCCGGTGAGGATATAGTCGATGCGGATAATACCGTAGCAGTCTAATATCTTATATATTTTTTCTGTAGTCTCTGCTACACGCTTGGCGGTTTGAGGAGCGATTCTGGCGGGAGTAATTTCTTCTACCTTACCATTGTACTTGGCATCGTAGTCAAAGAACTCTTGTGTCGTTACCACTTCTGTGATGGGGAAGGTCACCACCTCTGTGCCTTTCTTATAGCAGCCGCAAGTGATTTCGGTTCCGGCCATCATTTTCTCCACCATCACTTCGTCGCTCTCTTGCATAGCTTTCTCGATGGCGGGATAAAGATCGGCGGCGGTCTTCACTTTTGTCACACCGAAACTGCTTCCGCCGGCGTTGGGCTTTACGAAGCACGGAAGGCCTAAGCGTGCCACCACGCCTTCGGCTTCGGGGAGTTTGTCTCCCTTACGCAGGAGTAGGGAATCTGAAATATATAGTTCGGGGAAGGCTCGCAGGTAATTGTTCAAGGCATATTTATTAAAGGTAAGGGCTTCCACCAATACGCCGCTGGTTGAATAGGGCATGCCTATCAAATCAAAATAGCCTTGCAAAATACCATTTTCTCCGGGGGTGCCGTGGATGGTGATGTAGGCAAAGTCGAATGTGTGGCGACCATCTGCTGCTTGAAAAGAGAAATCACTCTTGTCTATCTCGCAGCGTTCTTCTCCATAGCAGGCGGTCCATTGCTTACCGCACAGCTCTACGACGTAGCAGTCATACTTTTCCTTATCCATAAAAGAAAGCAATCCCTCTGCGCTACGCAAAGAAACTCCGAACTCAGAGGAGTCGCCTCCTGCCACGATGGCTATCATTTTTTTCATATCCTTAGCTTGTATTTTTATAACCATTTATTTTTATTATAAGTTGGCTGCTCCTTTCACATAAGTGCGCCAACGCTCTATCAGTCCGGCCATATCTTCCGACAGTTCGGCTCTGAAATCCATCTCTTGCTCTGTGCGTGGATGCTTGAAACCTAGTGTGAGGGCATGCAAGGCTTGGCGCGGACATTGTGCATAGCAGTTCTTGATAAACTGATTGTAGCTACCCGAATGGGTGCCGCGCAAAATTTGATCGCCGCCATAGCGCTCGTCGTTAAAGAGGGGATGGCCGAGGTGCTTCATGTGAGCACGGATTTGATGGGTGCGACCGGTTTCCAAGACACACTCCACGAGCGTTACATAGCCAAATCTTTCTAACACGCGATAGTGGGTTACGGCGTGCTTACCCTCTCCCGAGTCGGGCGGGAATACGGCCATTTGCATGCGGTCGTGGGGGTTGCGAGCGATGTTACCTTCAATGCGGCCGCCATCCTCTGCTATATTTCCCCACACCAAGGCATTGTATTTTCTACGGGTGGTCTTATTGAAAAACTGCCATCCCAAGTGGGTTTTTGCCTCGGGTGTTTTGGCCGCTACAAGCAAGCCCGAAGTGTCTTTGTCTATGCGATGCACCAGTCCCACACTCGGATCGTTGGGGTCGTAGTCGGGATTGTCTCGCAAGTGCCATGCAATGGCATTGACCAGTGTGCCGGTGTAATTTCCACAACCGGGATGCACCACCAGGCCTGCCGGTTTGTTGATGACCATCAGGTCGCGGTCTTCGTAGACCACATCGATGGGTATGTCTTCCGGTTCTATCAGATTTTCGTATCGTGGGCGGTCCAGGAGGAGCGTTACCACATCGAAGGGCTTCACGCGGTAGTTGCTCTTCACGGGAGAGCCGTTCACGTAGAGAAATCCGGAACGCGCAGCCTGCTGAAGGCGGTTGCGCGAGGTATCTGCCAGGTGGTCGAGCAAGAATTTGTCAATGCGCACCAACTGCTGTCCACGGTCGGCCACCACGCGGAAGTGTTCGTAGAGGCCGTTATCTTCTTCCTCAACCACACTCCCCTCGCCTGCTACGAGCAATTGCTCTTCCTTTATCTCGCTATCTTGTTCACACATAACGCTGCGTATTTTTTAAACGCCTATGGCATCAAGCGACAAGGTTTCTGAAGAAGTCTCTGCTTCGGCATCGGTATTTTGCATTTCGGGAATGTCAGCATGGCTATCGCCATATCCTTCGCCCACCACGAGTGTCACTGCCGAACCGGCCGGTACGCGTGTGCCTGAACTTACGCTGCGCCCTTTCACTTTCACGCCAAACACCCAGTCTTGGTCGCCGGGCACGCGCTCGTGTACTCCTATTTTGAAGCCCAGATTTTTCAATTTCATTTCAGCCTCACGCAACGAGCAGTTGTCTGCCAGGTCGGGGATGGCCACCAGTGGAGAATTCATTGAGTTCACCGTCAGCAACACCAAGCGGTCTCTCTTCACCTCTCGGCCCGGCTCGATGCTTTGTTCCAATATGATGCCGGCCGGTCTGTTGGCCACGTAGTCCGTATCGGACACTTCGGCCCTGAGCGCCATCATCTCCAATTTCTTCACAGCCACATTGGCATCCAGCCCCTTTACGTCGGGCATTTGCAGATTCTCACCATGCAGCGTATAGCTATCCAAATAAAAAGCGGCGCCTACCAGCAACGCGATGGTTGCTACCACCAGCCCCAGACAATTGCCCCACACGATGGGCGCACGGAGCTTCTCCTTCAAATCTTCTATTGTCATTCTGATATATATTTATCTATAAAACCTGCAGCCCGACTATCTCGCTCCGCAATATATTATGCTACAAAGATAGAATAAAAAAATGAGAGAAGTAAGGCCTTGCTATAAAAACCTTACTTCTCTCAAAATATCCTTTCTAACCTCAGTCAGTCGGATTATTTCTTACCGTGTACTTCGTCAGACACTGTTAATTTTTTGCGACCCTTGGCGCGACGTGAAGCCAACACGCGACGGCCGTTAGCTGTCTGCATACGTTGACGGAAACCATGCTTGTTGTTTCTCTTTCTGTTGTGAGGTTGGAATGTTCTTTTCATTTTTCTTATGCTGTTTTGTTATATATTCTTTACATCGTGCCTTCAACGGGCACTCTTTCGGGCTGCAAATTTAGATATTATTTTTGGATTACCCAAGACCCCATGCTCTTTTTTTATTTTATTTTAAAAAGCAGAGGGTCTACAGGTGCTGCAATGAGCTTCGGAACAGAAGTTTCCGTACCACTTTTTCTGCCCCCGTTTTACCTCCTATTTCGAAAGTCTGATCTAGGAAAAACTAGGTCTTAAGAAATTTTTCCTAGGTCTTAAGAATTTTTTCGTAGATCAGACTTTCGAAACGCCCCAAAATGGCTATTGATTTTCAGGCGCTTACGAGGACATTGAAAAGGCCTTTTCCTACCACCTCAAAATCCTCGGCTCACAGCCTATAAATTCAGCCCACTTCTTAGTAATTCACTAAGAGATGGGCTGAAATAACCAATGATTCTCAGATAGTTATAAATCTCAAAAATCGCACTCTCGCCTTACGGCCGAAAACTGGATTCAGCAGCAAAGCATCGCGCTACTTCTTCATTTCCACAATCTGCGTGGCGGGCAAATCTCTGTTTCGGCGCTCGGTCTCTTCCACTACGGCCTGAGCCAATGTGCGGAAAGCCTCTCCGATGATGCTGTCGGCATGCACTGCTGCCGGTTCGCCCTCGTCGCCGCTCTCGCAAATGCTCTGAACGATGGGCAACTGACCGAGCAATGGCACGCCCATCTCTTCAGCCAATCGGGTGGCGCCACCGCGACCAAAGATATAATATTTATTATCTGGAAGTTCTTCGGGAGTGAACCATGCCATGTTTTCCACCAATCCGAGAATGGGCACGTTCACTTTGTCATTGCGATACATATCTATTCCCTTGCGCGCATCGGCCAGGGCCACTTGCTGAGGGGTGGAAACGATGACCGCACCTGTGATGGCCAGGTTTTGCAAGAGTGTGAGGTGGATGTCGCTGGTGCCGGGAGGCGTATCAAGCACGAGGTAGTCGAGTTCGCCCCAGTCGGCATCGGCAATCAGCTGCTTCAGTGCGTTGGAAGCCATACCGCCTCGCCAAAGGGTTGCCGTATCGGGGTCAACAAAGAAACCGATGCTCAGGAGTTTCACGCCATACTTCATAGCGGGGATGAGCAACTGGCGGCCATCCTTCATCTCTGCAAAGATGCGCTCGGCCTCCAAGTGGAACATCTTGGGCATGGAAGGACCAAAGATGTCGGCATCGAGCAAGCCTACGTTGTAGCCCAATGCAGCCAGTGACACTGCCAGGTTGGCGGCCACGGTGCTCTTGCCCACGCCTCCCTTGCCGGAACTGACGGCAATGACGTTCTTCACCTGCGGGAGCATCTTGCCGGGCTCTGGGCGGAGCGCTTGCACGGTCTTGATATTGATGGTGACATTCACTGCGCGGTCTACATACGTATGGATGGCTGTTTCGGCAGCCTTGACCACCGACTTAATAAAAGGGTCGGTGCTCTTTTCAAATATCAGAGAGAAGGACACGTTCATTCCGTCGATACGCAAGTCGTCTTCCAGCATCTCTGCCTCTACGAGGTTCTTTCCCGTACCGGGATAACGCACCGTAGCAAGGGCGTCTGTGATAAGTTTAGGATATAGTTGCATATTGATAAGCAGGGAGATTATTTTCTAAGGGGTCTATTTGCTTTTCTCCAAACCGGAGCGCTTGGAGCGGTTGTAGCTACGATAGTCGTCAAGTTCTATCTCGACGTCGGGCTCACGCAGTTCGCCGCTCTGAGGCAGGTGGAATTTCATATACTTGATGGTGAGTCCGCGTGCCAGCCATTGCGACTCGTAGTAGGTTTGTATGCCCAAAATCTGTTTCACCTCTTCGTCGTGCTCAGCCTCGAGGGTGTGATAGAGGTCTGCGGTTTGAAACTCCACAGGCAAGGCATTCTCCTTCACAAGGTAGTCAGTATAGGTAAAGAGGAAATGGGAGTCGGTTTTCAAATGCACGAGGCCGCCGTCTTGAAGGAATTTTTTGTAGCGATTCAAGAAGAAGGTGGAGGTGAGGCGCTTGGTCACTTTCTTCATTTGGGGGTCGGAGAATGTGAGCCAGATTTCTGCCACCTCGCCGGGTGCAAAGAAGCGCTCAATGAACTCGATGTTGGTACGCAAGAAGGCCACATTGCGCAAGCCTTCGCGGAGCGATTCGGTGGCTCCGGTCCACATGCGGGCGCCCTTGATGTCTACGCCAATAAAGTTCTTGTCGGGAAACATACGTCCCAGGCCTACGGTATATTCTCCTCGGCCACAGCCCAACTCAAGCACGATGGGATTGTTGTTTCCAAAAAACTTCTCGCCCCAATGGCCCTTCATCTCAAAAACACCCTCTTCGAGCGCAGAGAATGGCGCTTCAAACACATGAGGGTAGGCTGCCATGTCGGCAAACTTGGAGAGTTTATTCTTACTCATTGCTTAAAATTTTCTTTACATCCGTTTCTACTATCTGCAACTTCTCTTGGCAGAAGCGAAGCAGCTTTTGCGCCTCCTTCAAGTGCTTGCTCAGACTATCAATGTCAAATTGATTCTGCTCAAGCCCTTCCACAATTTTCTCAAGGCGTTGCAGGGCTTCGGTATAGGTCAGTTCTTTTTCTTTCATATAGGGAGTATTTTTCTATTCTGTCTCGTCCACGTCCACCGTCTCCACCCGGCTCTCCATCTTGCCCTCTGCAAAATGGGTGGTAAGGAGCATGCCGGGAGCAAGTTGCGCTGCACTGCGCACAGCTTTTCCTTCGCTCAAGGTCAAACTGAAGCCCATCTGCAAAATGCGGTCGAGGCTGGACATATGGAGTAATTTTTGTATATAGTCGAGGCGGCGCTGCTCATTGTCTATCTGACGCAAGGGGGTCTGTTGAAGCGACTGCGACAAGTTCTTCAGATAATTTTTTTGCTGCTGCAATGCCTGCTGTGCATTCCTTTCCAGGGCTGCACCCATCTGCAGGAGACGCTGCTCCTCTTTGCGGCCATAGGAGGCAGCGGCGGCCTGCACACGCAACTGCAACGACTGAAGCAAGAGCCGGTTCTGCTCCACTTTTCCAACTACGGTTTGTTGCAAGCGATGCTCTAAATCGGCCAAGGAGTTTATCTCTTCGCGTTGGCGCTCTACAAGAAACGCCGCCACAGCGGTGGGGGTTTTCAAACGTGTGTGGGCCACAAAATCGACAACAGTATCGTCGCGCTCATGGCCTATGCCTGTCAATACGGGCAAAGGGAATTGTGCCACATGGGCTGCCAGAAGATAAGTTTCAAAGCCGGCAAGGTCGCTCACGGCTCCGCCGCCGCGAATAATGGCCACTGCATCCCACAGATAATCTTCGGCAGCTATCTTTTCCAAAGCGGCAATCACACCGGACTCTACTCCTTCTCCTTGCATCGTTGCAGGAAAAAGTTTCAACTTAAAAGGAAGCCCCGACTGCTTTATCTGGTCGCAAAAGTCGCCATAGCCGGCTGCCGATGCGCTTGACACAACAGCAATTCTCAGTAAGGGGCGCGGTAAGGTCAATTCTTTGTTGAGCGTCAAAACGCCGTCGGCCTCCAGAAGAGCCAGAATTTCTTTGCGGCGTTGCACGGCGGCACCTAAGGTATAGGTAGGGTCGATATCTAAAACTGTGAGCGAGTAGCCATAAAGTTCGTGGAAGCCCACACTCACATTGACCAAAACTTTTAAGCCTGCCGCAAATCGCTGACCGGTTTCTTGTTCAAAATAGGGAGCCAGCAGATTGTAGGTATTCTTCCAAATATTTCCACGCGCCTTTGCCACCATCGCCCCACTACGTTCCTCTTTCTCTACAAACTCTACATAGCAATGTCCGTTACCGGCTACGCGCACCTCGCTCAACTCGGCCACCACCCAATAGTTCTCATCGAGTGTCAGCTCAAGAGTGCTACGCACAATGCCATTTAGTTCGTAAAGCGAGAGTGGCTCCATGTTCTATTGTTTCTTTAATAAATTATAAGCCTTCCACATATTGGGGATGCCGTAGCCATATACATTGTCCGGATGTTCATAGTTGTTTGCCGAACGCACCACTGCGGAGATTATTTCAAGAGGTGTCTTCTCCGGAAAAGCTTGCCACAAACAAGCCACAGCTCCGCAAAGCACGGGACAAGAGAAACTGGTACCGTGGGACTGTTCTAAATTTCCTTGTGCATTTACTACCCATGTCCCTGCGCCTACAGCCATCACCTCTGGCTTTATACGGCCATCTGCAGTATTTCCCAACGAAGAAAAGATGGTATTCACCCCTTCGTAATCAACTGCTCCAACCGTTAAGATATTAGGTGCATCTGCCGGGAAACCTATTTTCTTCCATGTGCCATCACCTTCGTTGCCCGCGCTGTTCAGCAACAAGATGCCGCGACTTGCAGCCAATGATGCGACACGACTATTAACCGCAGTCTTACCATCTGCTTCAAAATATTTGTGACCATCATACCCTTTATCAAAGGTGGTGTAGCCCAAGGAACTGGTCACAATGTCTACACCAAGACTATCGGCATATTCTACAGCAGCACACCAATTGTCTTCCTCTATCGGTTGTTCCGAAGAAGTATCTTCGCTTTGCAATAAGTAGAACGATGCCTCGGGGGCAGTACCTACATGCGAATAGGGCCCATTGGGTGCAATACAACCCAACACCATAGTGCCGTGCGGCTGCAATTCTTCGTAAACACTCTTATCCGGATTTACGAAGTTACGAGTACCTAAAATTTTAGTGTGTCTGAAAGCAGCAATGGAATCTACATTAAAGAAGCCGCCATCTATCACAGCTATCGTCATGCCTTGTCCACAATAGCCTGCCTTGTGTAAATCATCGGCTGCTAATTGAGAAATTTGCTTATAGCCTTTACCGTAATAATTTTCTAAGGTGTCACGCTTATTTTCTATTATGGAAGAACGACTGAAACCTTGATGACAAAAAACGCTGTCCTTACTTTCCCAAACTTTTCTGATTCCTGTGACAAACGACAAATGCTTCAGAGCCTCAACTTGCAATGTATCGCTCATCTCCACCACTACTGTGTTGTTCCACTTACTAACACAATGAATGCGCAAACCTTTTGCTTGTAATTCTTGCAGATAGGAGGACGACACTGGCAAGTCGTGTTTGTCCAACTTAAAACCCAGGCGTTTACGGCGAGCTAAGGATTTTTCTGAAAGAAATGCCTCGGGCTTCTTCAGCGAGTAGGAATTATTTTTCTTATCGGCTAGATATACACGATAGCGATAGGCCTTTGGCATTTTCTTATAAAAAACATGCTCGCTCTTTTCTGCTGCCAGCGTAGCAAATACAAAGAAGAGCAACAAAGGAAGGATCTTTTTCATTCTATTATAATATATATAATGTATAGCTCTTACAAACAGGGAAGAAATGAATGGCTGTTACCAGGTATTTTCTAAGGATTATTCTGTAGCCGACAGGTAGGCTCCGATTCCTTTTTGAGAAGAAATAACAGCGCCAGCAACCAAGCGGGGGCCTTCGTAAAACACGGCGCTCTGTCCCGGAGTGACGGCCGAAACATCTTTGGCAGTGCGCACCAACAATCGGCCATCGGGCAAGCGTTCTACGCTACATGGTACAGGTTGGCTGTGATAGCGAATACGCACTGAGATTTGTTGCGAGGCGAAGAAAGCTGCTTCGTCCACCGCGCAGAAATCCTCGACAAAGAATGCTTGCGCCAACAAGTCTGTCTCTGTGCCTAAGACTATGGTATTTTTTTCTGCATTCAAACGTACCACATATGCAGGATAACCTAACGCAATACCTAAGCCTTTTCGTTGCCCTACAGTATAGAAGGGAACGCCGCTGTGCTGACCTATTTTCTGACCGACACTATTTACATACGCCCCGCCATTCTTCTGTAACAACTCAGGGCGCTCTGCACGCAAGAAGTCCCTATAGTCGCCCTCCACGAAGCACACTTCCATACTCTCCGACTCCCGGCTCTGCACGGCAAAGCCTTTCTCGTCTAAGTAGGCACGCACGGCGGATTTTTCCATAGCGCCTAGAGGAAAGACGCAGCGCTGCAATATCCTCTGCGGAACGCGCCAGAGAAAATAGGATTGGTCTTTGCGGAGGTCATCGCCCATGAGGAGATAGATATGTTCTCGGTGGCGCTCCGTCTTCACATAATGACCCGTTGCCATAAAGTCGCATTGCAAGCGGTCGGCCCACTCTTCCATCAAGCGGAACTTAAAATCGCGGTTGCACACCACGCAGGGATTCGGCGTGCGTCCGGCTTCATACTCATCCAAGAAGTAGCGGACGATGGAGGCTCTGAATTCTTCACGCACATCTACCACATGATGTTCTATACCGAGACGCTCCGCTAAGGCACGGGCTTTAAGAATAAAGTCGGGTTCTGTTTCGCCGGGAGCAAATTGCCGTGGCAAATCCCATACGCGCATCGTCATGCCCACCACTTCATAGCCTTGCTCCTGCAACATAAGGCAAACGGCAGAGCTATCTACTCCGCCCGACATTGCCACCAGTACTTTTTTCTTAGCGTCTGCCATGATACATTTCTTTATGTGCAAAGTTACAAAAAATATAATTACTGAGTACACAAAGTAAAAGTCCGATGCAACGTTCCGCTAGGAAATTCTGCATCGGACTTTTTATATCAAAGAGTTTTCTGCTCGGCCTTATTAAGCCTCTGCTTTCATCTGCTCATTTACTGCATTTATTTTTTCAGCGAGCAAAGCAAGGTCGTCTTTGAGTCGCTCCACTTTCTTCGCAAGTTCTTCTACCAGGCTATTACCTGACTTAGACTTGCTATTGAAGAAGGTAAGGTTGTTCTCATAATTCTGAATCTCAGCTTTCTTTGCTTCGTAGGCGGTGAGTAAACGCTGACGCTCACGCTGCAATTCGTTGCCCTCCTTCACGGCTACATTCTTGCGGAAGTTTTCAAGATGACGACGGCCTGCCGTTTCGTGGAGCTTGGCATAGATGGCATCTACCACGGTGCGATAGCGTTTATACACCTTATCCTTCTTACGGAAAGGCACATGACCCACTTCATTCCAGGCGGCTTGTAATTCGCGCACGGCTTGAGCTGCGTTCTCTGCCCCTTCATTCAAGAGAGCCTCCAAGCGGCTGATAATCTCGTTCTTCTTCTCCAGATTAGCCTCTTCCTCTTTGCGTAGACCAGAGGTGGCTTCGTTTTTCTTTTCGAAGAAATAGTTGCAGGCATCATTAAAGCGTTTCCACACGGCGTCAGAGACTTTGTGTGCCACGGGGCCTATGGTTTTCCATTCCTTCTGCAAAGCTACTAGTGTATTAGCTGCTGCGTTCCAGTCGGTGCTGTCCTTAAGAGCCTCAGCCTTTTCGCAGAGGGCGGTCTTAGCAGCAAGATTTGCAGCAAGGCCTTCGCGCATATTTTTGAAGTGGTCTGCCTTAGCTTGGAAGAAGCTATCGCAGGCGGCACGGAAGCGCTCAAAAATCTTGGTATTCATTTTCTTCGGAGTGAAGCCAATGGTCTTCCATTCGTTTTGTGCTTCGAGCACTTGCTTAGTGGCAGCTTCCCATTCTGCAAGCGCTTTCATCTCGCCGGCGGCTAAGGCTTCCACCTTTTCGCAGAGGACGGTTTTCTTTTCCAGATTTTCTTCCTCGCGGGCTTTGAGGGCTTCAAAGTGGGCTTGGTGGCGCTTGTTGATTACGGTAGAAGCTTCTTTGAAGCGGTTCCATATTTCCTCGCGCAACTCTTTTGCCACAGGGCCAATCTCTCTAAACTCCTGGTGGAGTTTTTGGAGTTGATGGAAAGCCGATACGGGGTCTTCCACATCAGCCAATTTTTCTGCAGCCTCGCAGAGGTGTGTCTTGTTCTCAAGATTCTTCTTAAAGTCGTAGGCTCTGAATTCGTGGTTGAGGCGCAATTGGTCGTAGAAGAGTTCTACATACAGATGGTAGTTCTTCCAGAGTTCAGTGGCTTGCTCTGCGGGCACGAGCTTTATTTCTTTCCATTCAGCCTGCAAAGTTCTAAACTTCTCATAGGCTTTGTCTGCCTCCTCGGGCGAGGCGGCCATGCTTTTAATCTCCTCGATGATGGCCAATTTACGCTCCAGGTTTTGCTGCTTTTCCTTTTCCAGGTTTTCGATAGCCTTAGCACGGAGCTCTTTGAGCAGAGCCATTTGAGCTTTGAAGTTTTCTTCTTCGGGGTCGGGAGCGGGAATGAATTCCTCAGCCACACCGCCATTGTTTACAAACTCCTCGCGTGCTGCCAGCACCTCGTTGTGATGTATTTTATAATAGGTTTGCTTCAAGGCATCGAGTTCGCTGCGTTCAGCATTGCCTTCCTGTGCTATGATTTCTTTGAGTCGTTCAATCACTTCGGCCTTTGTGGTGGGCATTGCTTTTTCTTCTTGCAGCTGTGAGTTTTCGGCTTGCTCTTCAGCAGCCACTTCTACTACTTGCTCTAACACTTCTTGATTTTCTACCAATTTATTTTCGTCCATAGTATATATGATAATTATCTACGTAGCGGAAGCGGGAGCCTCCACCTAATCAAAATGCAAATGAAACTATTTTTATTGTGACAGCCAAGTTTTTTTACACTTTTTTACTTATCCCAAGTGTTACAACCAGGCTTTGCGACGGAACAGGGCGTAGAAGATGGCCGTCACAGAGAAGGAAAGGACTATCACTAAGGGGAATCCCCACCAGAAGCCTTCGAGGCCGGAGATGAGGTTCATACCGAAGATGCTGGCTATCAACGTGGGGAACATCAGGATGATGGAGATGGAGGTCATCTGCTTCATGACGCTCGCCATGTTGTTGTTGATGATGCTGGCATAGGTCTCCATCGTAGAGTCGAGGATATGCGCGTAGATATTAGTGGTTTCGCGCGCCTGGTTCATCTCGATGGTAACGTCTTCGATAAGGTCGGCGTCGAGCTCATCCACCGGCAGTTTGAACTTCAGTTTTGAAAGGAGCGTCTCGTTACCACGGATGGACGTAATGAAGTAGGTCAAACTATCCTGCAGGCGTGAGAGGCCGATGAGGTCTTCGTTGTCTATCTTGCGGTCAAGGTTGCGCTTGGCCTCTTCAATGAGGATATTGATTTGCTTCAGGCGTTTCAAGTACCACACGGCGGCAGAAAGGAAGAGGCGGAACACCAAGTCGACAGAGTCGGTAAAGCCTCGGTTGCGCTTCTGCTGATAGGAGACAAAGTCTATCATCATGTTCGTCTCGTAGTTGCACACAGTGACACACACACCTTTGTTCAGGATGATACCCAAAGGAATGGTGGTGTGAGGCGTGCGCGACTGCACTTCCTTCACATAGGGAATACGCAAGATAATCAGCTGCCAACCATCGTCGTAGTCGTAGCGAGAGCGTTCATCCTTGTCTCGGATGTCGTCGAGGAAGTAGTCGGGAATTTTTAGTTCGTTCAAGAGGAAATCTTCGTCCTCGGGAGTGGGGCAAGTCACTTGAGTCCAGCAATTAGGTTCCCAGTTCTCAAGCGTGCGCAAAGATTGATTGATGTTCCAGTAAGTTCGCATAGGCAGTCCTCCAAATCCACAATTTCTGACCGAGAGGATTGCAACAGCGCATCTTCCCAGTCTTGTCATTCGTAGCTTTCCGCGTAATAGTCGTCCATTCGGGTTTGTAAATATTGATTTCCGGCGGCAAAAATACGATTTTTTTCAGACTAACAACCCCTTTGCTGTTTTTTTTCGCCGCCGGCAGAAAAAAGATTCGTCCTGAGCCGCTCTTTTCACAACACGCAAGCCCATTCTACCGGCATTGCCGCGAGCAGAATCTCCTCAAAAAAATCTTCACACATCTCTATCTCAAACACCCTCATTCCACCTTCCATTTCGAAAGTCTGATCTAGGGAAAACTAGGTCTTAAGAAATTTTTCCTAGGTCTTAAGAAATTTTTCGTAGATCAGACTTTCGAAACGGCCTAAAGCAGCCACTGATTTTCAACCACTTACAAAGGGCAGCAAAATCACTTTTAGAGCTCGGCGGAATTTCTCCACCACCCTCTCCGCCTGATATCTGCTTCTTGAAGCATATTTTTCTGATAAAAAATCTGAAAAAGCAGAGCAAATAGCGGCACCTATGGCATTAAATCCGTATATTTGCCCACAGAATATGCTTATCAGCTAACAATAAAAAATACATATTATGGAAAAGATTGACTGGGCAAATCTGTCCTTTGGGTATCTCCCCACAGATTACAACGTGCGCTGCTACTACCGCAATGGCAGTTGGGGCGAAATTGAAGTAAGTTCTTCCGAGACCATCAACATCCACATGGCCGCCACCTGTCTGCACTACGGACAGGAAGCCTTCGAGGGCCTGAAAGCCTTCCGCTGCCCCGACGGCAAGGTGCGCGTGTTCCGCATGGAGGAAAACGCTGCCCGCTTGCAAAGCACCTGCCGCGGCATCTTGATGCCCGAGCTCCCCACAGACATCTTCTGCGAAATGGTGCGCCGCGCCATCAAGCTCAACGAGCGTTTCATCCCGCCCTATGAGAGCGGCGCTTCGCTCTACATCCGTCCCTTGCTCATCGGCACCGGTGCGCAAGTAGGAGTAAGACCCGCCGAGGAATATCTCTTTGTCATCTTCGTTACTCCCGTTGGCCCTTACTTCAAGGGTGGCTTCTCGGCCAACAACTATGTTATCGTACGCGAGTTTGACCGCGCCGCGCCTCTCGGCACCGGTACTTTCAAAGTGGGCGGTAACTATGCCGCCAGCTTGCGCGCCAACAAGAAGGCACACGACGCCGGCTATTCTTGCGAGTTCTATCTCGACGCGAAGGAGAAGAAGTACATCGACGAGTGTGGTGGTGCCAATTTCTTCGGTATCAAGGACAACACCTACGTTACTCCTAAGTCGGAGTCCATCCTTCCCTCTATCACCAACCGTAGCCTTCAGCAGTTGGCCGCCGACCTTGGCCTAAAGGTAGAATGTCGCCAAATCCCCGAAGAGGAACTCTCCACATTCGAAGAGGCCGGCGCTTGCGGAACAGCGGCCGTTATCAGTCCCATCGCCCGTATTGACGACCCCGAAAAAGGCCACAGCTACGTCTTCTCAAAAGACGGCAAGCCGGGCCCCGTATCTACCCAGCTCTACAACAAGCTGCGCAACATCCAATACGGCATTGAGCCCGACACTCACGGATGGGTCAGCGTGTTGGACTAAGCCTGCAAACTACACATCCTTACCACGTATTCTGAAAAGACTATCTTATGAAACCAAATAGTTTTCTCCGCGAAGATGCTCTCTCAAAGTTAGAAGGAAAATGGGGCTTCACAGTTGCATTGACATTAGTCTATTACATAGTAGTGCAAGTAAGCAGCAACTGCGTTTCAGGCCCTATAGATTTTTTGGAAGCAAAAAGGCTTCTGGGATATGATATAAGCACCGAGGCATTAGGCTATATTGCTCTAATCCCTCTACTCATTTTAGTACTGATTTGCTTCAGCTCAATTATGAGTTGGGGCTACACCATTACGTTCCTCCGACTTTTCAGAGACAAAAAGAAAGACTTGAGCTATCTCTTTGCCGGCTTTAGCCAGTTCAAGCGCGTGCTCGGCACGATGTTGCTCATGCTCCTCTACACCTGTCTTTGGACTTTGCTATTCATTATCCCCGGCTACATCAAGCAGTACTCATACGCCATGACTCCTTATATATTGGAAGACCGCCCCGATCTTTCTTACGACGAGGCCATCGAGGAAAGCATGCGCATGATGGATGGCTATAAGGGGAAGCTCTTCTGCCTCCACCTCAGCTTTATCGGCTGGGGCATATTGGCAATATTCACCTGCGGCATTGGTTTCCTTTGGCTATATCCTTATATCTATATGTCGCAAGCCGCTTTCTATGAAGACCGCAAGGCTGAGCTTTATCCTGAAGCTGCCGAAGAAGCGCCGATGAACGAGCAGGAAGTTGTGGCAGACGAGCCGGTGAAAGAAGACGTGGCTCAGGAAAAAGAAGCAGCTGAGCCTGCCAATCTAAAGAACGAAGGACACTATGACAAAGGTTAGAACAGAAAAATGAAACACATAGATTTACTAAAATTCTTAGCCGGAGGATTTGCAGCAGCCATCTTGGTGGCGACACCGAGCTGCAACTCCGACGCCAAGAAGCTCAAGGAGGCTGAGAAGGAACTTGAGGAGCTCCGCCAACTTGCCGAACTCGACAAGCGCGAGATGGAGAACCAATATACCCAATTCGCCTTGCAATACGATGAACTGAAGAAGAGCGTGAAGGACGACTCCCTCATCGTGCGCCTCAACAACGAAAAGAAGCGCGCCGAGGAACTGCTCCAGGAACTTCGCCAGCTCCGCAACAACGATGTGGCAGAGATTCGCCGCCTTAAGAAGGAACTGGCCACCGTGCGCGCCGTGCTCCGTAGCTATATATTGCAGGTCGATTCTCTGCAACGCCTCAACCTGGCACTCATTGGCGAGCGCGACTCTGCTAGAGCGCAATTAGGCAAAGCCGCCACGGAAATCACCTCGCTCTCCGAAGAGCGCGCCAACCTGACAGAGAAAGTGGCCATCGCTGCACAGCTCAACGCCACAAACATCTCTATCGAGCCCACCAAGAAGAACGGAAAAACAGCCAAGCGTAGCAAGGACATTGCAAACTTCACCGTCAGCTTCGACATCACCCGCAACGTGACAGCCACCACCGGCGAGCGAAAAGTATATGTGCGCTTGCTCAAGCCCGGTCAGACGGTAGTCAATAAAGCCGGCGTGTTTGCCTACGAGGACCGCGAGATAGAATACTCCGCCGCCAAAGCCATTGAATACACCGGCCAGGAGCAAAACGTAACGCTCTACGTGCCCGTGAAGGAATATCTGGGCGCCGGCCAATACACCGCCTACATCTTTGTAGACGGACAGATGATTGGCTCCGGCTCTGTCACCTTGAAAAAATAAACCTTAGAGCAGGCCGTAAGCCTGCCATACACGCCACAAAGCGCTGCGTTTCCACCGGAGACGCAGCGCTTTTCTTGGCAGGGTGGACAAAAAGTAGGATGGTTTTACTCTAAAAAACTCTTATTGGACAAAAAGTAGGATAAAATCCCTTGACTGAGCCGGCTCCGTCAAGGGATTTGGCTTTTAATAATGTCTCAGAATGTACTCATCTAGCA
>JAZTXL010000031.1:0-1923 GCA_045636405.1 Alloprevotella sp. | reverse complement strand
TGTGGAATAAAGAGGGGCGACAAGGTTGCGCTTTGCGCGAAGAACTCGGCAGAGTGGTGTATCTCTTTCCTTGCCATAGTGTCCTATGACGCAGTGGCAGTGCCTCTTTTGCCCGATTTCCTTCCAAGCAATGTTGCCGACCTCACCCGCCTGTCTGGCAGCAAGCTGCTTTTGCTCGACAGGCTGATATACGACGGCCTCTCACGTGACGGTGTGTTGCCGCTGTTCGAGACATTCAAAGACTTCCGGGGTCTTGTGGATGTCGTATCGTTGGAAGCTGTGGCCGGCTCATCAAAGGAGCTCGTCAAGATGTGTGCCGATGCAAAGAGCGCCTTTGCAAAACGATTCCCAAGCGGTGTGGGTGCAAAAGATGTGAACTACTGCAAGGATGACGTTGAGGGACTTGCGCTCATCAGCTATACATCGGGGACAAGCAGTGCTCCCAAGGGTGTCATGCTGCGTGCAAAATCCATCTCTGGTAACATTGAGGTTGCCCGCAGGGTCATCTGCCAAAAGAAGGATGGCAAGGTACTCTCAATGCTCCCTCTCGCTCATATAATGGGTCTATCTTTCGACTTTATCTTTACACTTGCGGGTGGTTGTCACCTTAATATCCTCACTGCAAAGCCCACTCCGGCGCGCTTGCTTGCAGCATTGGCCGATGTGAAACCTTTCATGTTCATCACCGTGCCGTTGCTCATTGAAAAGATTTTCCGTTCAAAGGTGATTCCTGTGCTCAGGAAACCGGCGATGCGTCTGTTGCTTGCAATTCCCGGCTTGCGCTCGCTCATAATAAGGAAAGTGCGCTCGAAGGTTATGTCTGTGTTCGGCGAGAATATTGAATACGCAGGACTTTTTGTGGGTGGTGCAGCCATTGGCAAGGATGTCGATGATGTTATGCGCCTGCTCAAGATACCATACGCGGTGGGCTACGGCATGACCGAGTGCGGTCCGCTCATCAGCTACAAGGGATGGTCGCATCCCATGATTGGCAACGGTGGTGACATAGCTGCTCCCACTATAGAGGTTCGCATAGACTCTCCGCACCCGGCAAGAATCCCGGGCGAAATTCAGGTACGCGGCGATGTTGTCACCGAGGGCTATTACAACAACCCCGAGGCTACGGCTGCCGCCTTCACAAGTGACGGTTGGCTCAAGACCGGTGATATGGCCATACGAGACCGCAAGGGGCACATCTACATCAAGGGGCGTTGCAAGAACATGATTCTCACCGGCAGCGGACAGAATATCTACCCCGAGGAGATTGAAGAGCTTATAAACAGCCTTCCAATGGTGGTTGAGTCGCTTGTTGTGAGCCGCAAGTTCGCTATTGTTGCGTTGGTGGTGCTCGACAAGGAGACGGCTGCGGACGAGGAGAAACGTGCCGAGGTGGAGCGTCAGGTGTTTGCCCTGAATGCCAAGTTGCCGGCATATAGCCAGATAAGCCTGTGCGAGATGCGCGTGGAGCCTTTTGAGAAGACTCCCAAGCAGAGCATCAAACGCTTCATGTACAACTGATAGGGTGTTGCATAATCCTCTTTTACGGCAATCGAAGGGCATGCCGTTGTGTAAAAACAGAGAATACGCAAAATTTTGCGTATTCTCTGTTTTTTTATGGTACTTTTTCCGTATCTTTACAAATTGAGAGAATTATCTTGCGCGGAATAGGGCATTTTTGCATCGGCCCCGGTTTCGGACGCGCTTTCCGGCATAGCCGGTTCTATGAACGTGATGAGTGTTGCTGTTGTTTATAAGGATGGTTCTCGCTTTGCAATGAAAAAGTAAAAATAATATATAATGGGTCAGAAATGGAAATATCAACCTCCGACATACGAACAGACTTTAGCGGCTAAGGCGCTATCGGCAGAGTTGGACATAAGTCCCATACTTTGCAGTTTGCTCGCGAAGCGGGGTGTAACCTCT
>JAZTXL010000030.1:0-38993 GCA_045636405.1 Alloprevotella sp. | reverse complement strand
CCGACACCCGGTTTTGGAGACCGGTGCTCTACCGACTGAGCTATTCCCGTAAAAATAGGCCTCGCCTTTCAACGAGGACCTATTATTTTATTGTCAACTAAATTATTAGTCGAGGATTTCAGTAATCTGACCAGAACCTACGGTACGACCACCTTCACGGATAGCGAAGCGGAGACCTACGTTCAAAGCCACAGCGTAGATAAGCTCAACAGTGATTTCTACGTTATCACCAGGCATTACCATTTCTACACCTTCGGGGAGGTGGATTTCACCTGTACAGTCCATAGTACGGAGGTAGAACTGAGGACGATACTTGTTACCGAATGGAGTGTGACGACCACCTTCTTCTTTCTTCAATACGTAGATAGAAGCCTTAAATCTTTGGTGAGGCTTGATTACACCCGGGTGAGTGATAACCATACCACGCTTGATTTCGTTCTTGTCGATACCACGGAGGAGAAGACCTACGTTATCACCAGCTTCACCTTGATCGAGGAGCTTGCGGAACATTTCAACACCAGTTACAGTTGAGCTCTTGTCTTCACCGAGACCAAGGATCTGAACAGCGTCACCTACCTTGATAACACCAGTTTCAACACGACCAGTAGCCACAGTACCACGACCAGTGATTGAGAACACGTCTTCAACAGGCATCAAGAAAGGTTTGTCGCGGTCACGCTCGGGCTCTTGAATCCAAGTGTCGCAAGCTTCCATCAACTTCATAACTGACTCTTCCCATTGAGCAACACCATTGAGAGCACCAAGAGCTGAACCACGGATGATAGGAGTATCCTCTTCAAAGTCATAAGAAGTAAGAAGCTCTACCATTTCCATTTCTACAAGTTCGAGCATTTCTTCGTCTTCAACCATGTCGCACTTGTTCAAGAATACAACGAGGCGAGGAACGTTTACCTGACGAGCGAGAAGGATGTGCTCACGAGTCTGAGGCATAGGACCGTCAGTAGCAGCACATACGATGATAGCACCGTCCATCTGAGCAGCACCAGTTACCATGTTCTTAACGTAGTCGGCGTGACCCGGGCAGTCTACGTGCGCATAGTGACGGTTAGCTGTTTGATACTCAACGTGTGCAGTGTTGATAGTGATACCACGCTCTTTTTCTTCAGGAGCATTGTCGATAGAATCGAAAGAACGGAGTTCAGAAAGACCAGCTTTAGCCAATACAGTAGTAATAGCAGCAGTCAAAGTAGTCTTACCGTGGTCTACGTGACCAATGGTACCGATGTTTACGTGCGGTTTTGAACGCTCGAATTTTTCTTTTGCCATAGCTTTAATATTTAATTTGTGAATGTTTTTCTTTTGCTAATAAAAGAGAGCTGTTAGCGAGACTTGAACTCGCGACCTCTTCCTTACCAAGGAAGTGCTCTACCGCTGAGCTATAACAGCAAAAAAGAGAGCGGAAGACGAGGCTCGAACTCGCGACCCCCAGCTTGGAAGGCTAGTGCTCTACCAACTGAGCTACTTCCGCAAACTTTTGTGGGCAAAGATGGATTCGAACCACCGAAGGCGTAAGCCAGCAGATTTACAGTCTGCCCCATTTGGCCACTCTGGTATTTGCCCTTATCTCTTAAATCTCTTCGACCGTTTAAAATTTACAGCCGCCGAAGAAGACCCTCGAAACGGCTGCAAAGTTAGACATATTTTTTTATTCGCAAAACTTTTTGACAAGATTTTTTATTTGGCGCGTTGTTTTTCCTTGTATTTTTCCAACTGACGCTGCAGGATATCTACACAGAGATCTACACCTTCTTCAAAGGTATCACACACTTTTTCGGCATGGAGTTCTGCTCCGGGCACAAACAAATGCATCACGGTCTCCTTGTTCATTGCAGTTTCGGGTTTAACTACTTTCAAGGTCACTTCCACCTTGGTGATATTCTCATTGTTCTTTTCGAGCTTGGCAACTTTCTTTTGGATAAACGCATTCAACTTCTCGGTTGCATCGAAGTGCAGGGCTTGAATCTTGATTTCCATAGTACATTCTTTTATACCCTTTAGAGGGTGTTATACATTAAGTTGTGACACAAGGGCCTTCTCGACGGCTTGCGCTGAGAACACTCAGGGTTTCCAATGGCGAATATATAAAATTATCTGCCCTTCTCCAAATTTTCCGAAGAAATTCTTTCCGAGTTATTTTTTTTTAATATTGTATCGCCTTCAGCTCTCGGGTGGGCTTTTTCGTATTCTTTGCGTAGCTCGGCAAAGGTGGTATGCGTATAGACTTCGGTAGTAGCTAGACTTTCATGCCCCAGGAGTTCTTTCACAGCTTCCAGTTCTGCCCCATTATTAAGCATCACAGTGGCAAAAGTATGACGCAACACGTGCGGCCCGCGGCGCTTTTGCGAAGTAACAAGCGAAAGATACTGCTTCACTATCACGCGCACTTCGGCTGCTGCCAAACGTTTTCCATCGGGACGCACAAAGAGCGCACCTCCACCGCCGCAGGGCAATTTGCTGCGTTCCGCCAGATACTCCTGCATCCGCATGGCAAGTTCTTGCCCGAAGGGTATCACCCGTTGTTTGTTTCGCTTACCCGTCACGCGCAACTCGCTCCTTTCAAAGCTTAACGCTTCAACGTCCAACCCTTCCAATTCTGCCACACGCATCCCTGTGCTATAGAAGGTGAGCAGTATTAGGTAGTCTCGCATCCCCACGAAGCCTTCGGGGAATTTTACCTCATCGAAAAGGCGATTCATCTCTGCCTCCTTCACAAATACCGGAAGCGGTTTGTCTGCTTTGGGGTTTACTATTTTATGTGCAGGATCTGCCTTCGCCAACCCCATACGCATCAGGTAACGATAGAAGGAGCGTAGCGCACTGAGCGACCGTTTCATTGTACGCGCCGACACATTGCGCCCCATTTCGGCGGCCATCCATTGGCGCACTATATCGCTATCCACAGTTTTCCAATCCAACTTCTGTTCCAGGGCTACGAAGAAGTCCCGAAAGGAAATCAGGTCCTGTCGGTACTTGGCTATAGTTTGTGGCGAGTAGCCTTTGTCTGCCAATAGATAGTTCAAAAATTGGGAGATGTATTCCATTCCTGCTTACCCTTTATGGGGCTTGGATAGCGAAGATAAGCATTTCGCAGCAATAGAGCAAACTTTTCTGTGAGCTTACTTTTTTCTATATAATATATTATTGTCCGACAAACGTTCAAGGGACTCTCAACATTAAGTTCTTTGAAACCTTCATCTCACAAACACCTCCAAATAGCAATCACAGCATTCTTTCAACAGCCATTCAATAACCGTTCAATAACTATTCAACAAAATAGTAGAAAGTAAGGTCCTTATTCAATATTCGTTCAATGATTGTTCAAATGGCCTTTATAGCTTCTACGAAAGGCCTTTCAAGCGAGCTATGAATGGTCGTTCAAGCACCCTATGGATGACCATTCAAAGCACCTTTGAACGCCCATTTAAAGAATACCATAATCATAAGGCTGAGTTTGCCATACATTTTTACCCCTACTCTACACAAAGAGCTGACCAATATATGTTTGCTATCTACCAAACAATCCTTATATAATATAATAATGTGTACCCCTCATCGTTCCCCCACCCTGTATAAATAAAAAAGTCCCCGCCACTGCGGGGACCCCAATCATTCTGAGAAAATAGAGGGTTGCCATCCCGACAACCTTTTTCGGTTCAACAAAACAGGCTTTTGGGGAGGGGCTACTTCATTATCTTCTTGCCATGCACCACATAGACACCCTTTGCCAAACCTTCCAGATTGGCGGCGCGGGCTTTCACCAGGCAACCGTTGAGGTCGTAGACATTGGCGGGCCACACCACACCAGCATTGCCGCTCATCTCCATGCCGTCGGTGCTGATGAGATGGCCTTCCTCGGCGTATTCCAACGGGCTTATTATTTTATGTAAACCATGGATTTCTTCATAGGAACAAGCCGGGGAAAGATAGAAAAAGCCCCTCCGTTGGGTGGAAGGGCTTTCTGAGATATGAGCTGCGGAAGGATTATCCTCCGAAGTCGTCGAAGTGAATCATTTCCTTTTCTACGCCGAGGCTATCGAGAAGGTCGAGCACGGTCTTGGCCATCATAGGAGGACCGCAGAGGTAGTACTCGCAATCTTCGGGAGCTTCGTGCTGCTTGAGGTAGGTGTCGCCCATCACGGGTGCTACGAAGCCGGCAGTATACTTGATGCCTGCTGCGTCGGCCTTGGGATCGGGACGGTCAAGCGCAAGGTGGAAGTGGAAATTGTCGAACTCTTTTTCGAGCGCGAGGAAGTCGTCGAGGAAGGGGATTTCTTCCAAAGCGCGGGCGCCGTAGAAGTAGTGCATCTGACGGTCGCGGCACTGGCGCGTTTTGAGCATGTGCATAATCTGCGCACGGAGGGGAGCCATACCGGCACCACCACCTACCCAAATCATTTCGCGGCCTGAGGTGTAGTTGGGACGGAATTCCCCGTAAGGACCACTCATGATTACCTTATCACCGGGCTTGAGGCTGAAGATGTAAGAAGAAGCGATACCGGGATTTACATCCATGAAACCGCCGCCTTGCTCTTTGGGCTTGAAAGGAGGAGTGGCGATACGCACGTTGAGGGTGATGATATCACCTTCGTCGGGGTAGTTGGCCATAGAGTAAGCACGCACGGTGGGAGTGTCGTTAGTACACTTCAGGTTGAAGAGACCGAAGTTCTGCCATGCAGGGAGATAAGTGTCGCCAATGAGGGCCTTGTCGAAGTCCTTATCGTAGTCGATGCTGAATGCGGGAATCTTGATCTGTGCATAAGAACCGGGCTCGAAGTCCATATGTTCGCCGGGAGGAAGCGCTACCTTGTATTCCTTGATAAAGGTAGCCACGTTGCGGTTACCAATCACGGTGCATTCCCATTCCTTAACGCCCATCACGGAGTCTTCTACGTTGATGCTGACGTCGCCCTTCACCTTGCATTGGCATCCGAGGCGCCAGTTTTCCTTCACCTGCTTGCGGGTGAACTGACCCTTTTCTGAGTCGAGGATTTCACCGCCGCCCTCGGGCACTTGTACCTTACACTGACCGCAAGAGCCCTTACCGCCACAGGCTGAGGGGAGATAGATATCGTTGGCAGCGAGCGTAGCAAGAAGGCTACCACCCTGCTCTACCTGAATCTTGTCTTTACCATTGATTGTAACAGTTACCATTCCACCGGGTGAAAGGTATTTCTTAGCTACAAGCAAGATCACTACAATAAGGAGTATGATTCCAAGGAACACTCCAATACTTGCTAAAATAAGATTTGCCATTGTTTAATTCCTTCCTTATTAAATATTGAGACCTGAGAAACACATAAAGGCCATTGCCATCAATCCTACAGTGATGAAGGTGATGCCGAGACCTTGCAAAGGCTTGGGCACATCGGTGTAGGCCATCTTCTCGCGGATGGCAGCCAAAGCCACAATGGCCAAGAGCCAGCCGATACCTGAACCGAGCGCATAGACAGCGGCGTCGCCCACGCTACCAATGTACTGGCTGCTATTGGGGTCCATGCCGATGCGCTGCTGCATGAAGAGCGAAGCTCCCATGATGGCACAGTTTACAGCGATGAGGGGGAGGAAAATACCAAGAGCTGCATAGAGAGAGGGAGAGAAACGCTCTACCACCATCTCAACGAGCTGCACCATACCGGCAATCACTGCAATGAAGAGGATAAAGGCCAAGAAAGAAAGGTCTACTCCTTCTACCAAACAGTTGGGGCCGAGCACCTTGGTCTGCAAAAGATAGTCTACGGGAACGGTGATGAGCAACACGAAGATTACTGCTACACCAAGTCCGAAGGCGGTCTTCACATTTTTCGAAACGGCGAGGTAAGAACACATACCGAGGAAGAATGCGAATATCATATTGTCCACAAAAATAGAGCGGACGAAGAGGCTTAACATTTGTTCCATGATTTCTATATTATATAATAATGTGTTCTACTACTTGTTTTGCTTACGGTCGTTGTAGGCACGGTGAGCCCAGATAATACAACCGCCGAGGATAAGAGCCATGGCGGGCATGGTCATCATACCATTGTTTACGTACCAGCCACCATTTTCTACATACATGCTCTCGGGGATGATGCGCATGCCGAGCAATGTGCCGGCACCAAACAACTCGCGTACGAAACCAACAGCTACCAAAATCCAGGCATAACCCAAACCGCTGCCCACACCATCGAGGAACGACTCCCACGGTCCGTTCTGCATGGCGAAAGCCTCGAGGCGGCCCATGAGGATACAGTTGGTGATAATCAAACCTACGTAAACTGAGAGCTGAACGCTGACATCGTAAGCAAAGGCTTTGAGCACCTGGCTCACAAGGGTTACGAGGGTGGCAACAACTACGAGCTGCACGATGATACGAATACGGTTGGGCACAGTCTTACGCAACAATGAGATAATCACATTGGCGAAAGCCGTAATAACGGTTACGGACAAGCCCATCACGATGGCGGGCTCCAACTGCGCAGTAACGGCCAACGCAGAACAGATACCCAACACCTGTACGGTAACAGGGTTATCTAAGTTAAGAGGGTTTGTAAAAACCGCCTGATTCTCTTTTGAAAATAACTTGCTCATAATATCAGCCGATTATTTGTTTGCGTTAAAGAAGTTAATATATTTCTGCAAGCCATCAGTCACCATCGCGGCAGCGCCTTTGGTGGTGAGCGTTGCGCCTGTAAGACCATCTACCTCAGTAGCTGCGTCTTTCACTTGGCCTTTCTTCACAATGGTAAGAGCCACTTGAGTAGCGGCAGTGTCTGCGAAGAGTTGCTTGCCACAGAATTGATCCTGGAACTTTTGCTCTGCGATGGGTGAACCAAGACCTGCTGTTTCTGACTCATGAGAGAAGTATGCACCGTAAACTGTGGCGCAGTCTTCATTGATGGCCAAGTAGCCCCAGAGACCACCCCAGAGACCGCGGCCCGATACGGGAACCACGTACTTGGTTACACCATCAACCTTGCAAAGGTAAAGAGGCATCTTAGCATCAGATACTTCTTTATTCTCTACCTTGAAATCGGCCTTGTCTTTACCTTCTCCGGTTTCTACCACAGTGCCTTCGGCGTTGATAATCATATCGGCCTCAACCACCTCGTTGTATTTGGCTTCAACAGCTGCGGCGTCTTTCAAGTCGCGGATATTGAGGGCGGCGAGGATTTGCTTTTTCTTGTCCAACTCAACATTCTTGTCTTGTGTGGGCTTGAGGGCCGACGACACAAAGGCTAAGAGGAATGCCACGATAACCACCATTACCGAAGCATAGACTATTGTATAGATATTACTATTAGTATTCATATGTGTAATGGTTAAAAGTTACTTGGCGCGCTTCAAACGACGGTTGATATTGCTCTGTACGAAGCAGTAGTCGATGAGCGGAGCGAACATGTTCATAAAGAGGATGGCGAGCATCATTCCTTCGGGGTAACCGGGATTGAGCACACGGATAGCAATTGCCAAAGCTCCGATAAGGAAGCCGTAGATGTACTTGCCGTTCTCTGTGCGTGAGCCGGTAACGGGGTCGGTGGCCATAAACACAGCACCGAAAGCAAAACCACCTGTGGCGAGGTGCTCATACCATGCCATTTGTGCCACGGCGTTGCCTTCAAGGTTGAGGGCGTTGAAGAGGAGCGCTACGAGAGCACCGCCTACGAACACGCTACCCATTGTCTTCCATGAAGCAATGCGGGTGTAGAGCAAGATAGCTGCACCGATGGCGATGGCAATTATGCTGGTCTCGCCAACGCTACCCGGCATCAAACCAACCAACATGTCGGAGAAGGAAGAGGTTACTTCTACGTTGCTGGCAGCTTGTCCGAGCGGAGTAGCTTGTGTGTATGCATCTACACTGAGGTCGTTACCCAAGCCGAGGAAGCTTTCTTTAGCCACCCATACTTGGTCGCCACTCATGCTGGTAGGATAAGCGAAGAAGAGGAATGCGCGGGCCACGAGGGCGGGGTTGAAGATGTTCATACCGGTTCCGCCGTAGATTTCCTTAGCGAAGATAACGGCGAAGGCTACTGCCAGTGCCATCATCCAAAGAGGAGTGTTCACGGGGCAAATCATCGGGATGAGCAAACCGGATACGAGGTAGCCCTCCTGGATTTCTTCTTTCTTCCACTGAGCCACTACGAACTCGATACCCAAACCTACGCCGTAAGACACGATGATTTTGGGAAGCATCACGGCGAGGCCGTAGAAGAACATTTCGAAGAAGCCTGCTTCTACACCTGCTGCGGTGTAATTCTGGTAGCCTATGTTGTACATACCAAAGAGGAGTGCTGGCAACAAGGCTATCACAACGAATGACATAATTCTCTTAGAATCGATGGCATCGTGTATGCTGACTCCGTACTTTGAAGTGGTGTTGGGTACGAGCAAGAATGTTTCCATACCGTCGAATACGGAACGGAAAGCGCTCAGCTTGCCCCCTTCTTCAAAGTTGGGTCTTATCTTATCAAGAAAGTTCTTAATCATATTCTGATATTTGAATTTGTTTTGAAACCCGCCGGTGAGCGGGAAGTTCTTTATTAAAGATTACCTGTTGAGACGATGGGGTTAGCTGTTTTCTTTTCTGAGCAGATCCAATCCCTCGCGTACGATGCGCTGCAGCTCGAGCTTGGAAGAGTCGATAAATTCTGCTACGGCAAAGTCTTCGGGAGCCACTTCATAGATTCCCAATGCTTCCTGGCGGTCGATGTCGCCGGTCACAAGGGCTTTGATCAAGTAGCTGGGATAAATATCCATGGGGAACACACGCTCGTACTCGGCACTCATAATCATGTGGCGCTCGCCGCCTTTGATGCGGCAGTCCAAGTCGTATTTCTTGGAGCGACCAAAGAGCCAAGAGAAGTAGCTGCGACTGGTGGAGTAGTCGTTGAAGCGGGGAGCTATCCAGCCAAAGAGTTCGTGCTTGTCGTCGCCTTCGGGGATGGCGCAAACCTCTGTGGTGTGTGCACCGAGGAATGCTTCGAGGCAGCTCTTTCTTCCTACCAAGGGGTTACCATCGATGATGCGAACGTGGTCGGTAGTTTCAAGCTGACCGGCCAGGATGTCGGCCATCGGAGCGCCTGTCATTACCTGGAGATAAGCGGGCTGCTTCACTTGTGAGCCTGCTACGGCGATGCGGCGAGTAAGGTCTACCTTACCGGTGCGTACAAGGCGTCCCACGAAGATAGTTTCTTCGGGCGAGAGAGTCCATACCACTTCGCCTTTATTTACGGGCGATACGTGGTTGATTTGTACACCTACGTTGCCGGCGGGGTTAGGACCGTCGAATACGCCTACTTCGGCCTCAGCCAAAGGAAGGATGGAGGTATTGATTTGTGAAGGGCAGATACCTACGTGTACCTTAGCCAACTTGGCAAGTGCTTTCACGCCGAGCTTGAAGTCTTCTTCCTGGCCGTTTGCCACGAAGCTGAAGTCGGCTGCCAAAGGCATCTTGCTGAAGGCTGACACGAAGATGGCCTTCGGTGTGTCGAGCGGAGAGGCTGTCACGTCGTAGGGACGTTGGCGGAAATAGGCAAAAAGACCTGCTTCGAGCAACAAGTTTTTCACTTCTTCTGCGCCGGCCTTTTCCAGGTCGAACTCAAAAGTTTTTGACTCCTGCACTGCGTCGGCCGCGATGCGGATATACAACAGTTTGCGGCGCTCGCCACGCTCAATTGCCTGCACCGTACCACTTACGGGTGATACTACGTTCACCTTCTCTGTGGCCTTATCTACAAACAATGGGCTACCGGCTAACACGCGGTCGCCTTCCTTCACCAAGAGGCGAGGAGTAACACCGTGAAAGTCGGACGGAGCAATCGCATAGACCTTTGAAGCCGGAGCTTCACGCAAGGTCAGTTCGGCTGCACCTTTCAAGTTCAGGTCCAACCCTTTCTTAATCTTATACAAATGTTCCATTTAATAAAAATATATATTTTCCCGCAAAATTATAAAATAGATATGACTTATAGGCTATTACTACAGGAAAAGTTGCAAAAAATTGCTAATTTAAGGTTTGAAAATGGCTCGCAGGAAATAGCTGATTTCATTTCTGCAACTCCCTGCAGGAACCACTGCCACCCCACACCAACCTCCTGCCCTCCCAAAGCCTATTTTTCGTTGCTCGTAACTTCCTGTAAATCAATAGGTATTTTGAAGCGTTTCGAAAGTCTGATCTACGAAAAATTCCGCAAGACCTAGGAAAAATTTCTTAAGACCTAGTTTTTCCTAAGTCTGACTTTCGAAACGCCGGCTCCTAAACTACAAAAACCGAGGGCCGCAGAAGCATCGCCTCTACAGCCCTCGGTTTATCTTTTCAAGCCTTGCTTACTTCTGCTTGCGCAGATTGACAAAGAGTGCCAAACCAAAGAGCGCCAAGATGAGTACCAGCGCCACATAGGCTATGGTGTTGGTTACGTCGACGGTCTTCGGGCGGAACTCGAGCACCACCTTGTGCTTGCCGGCGGGCATTCGCATCGCACGCAGCACATAGTTGACACGGCCCAATTCCACTTCTTGTCCGTCTACCATTGCGGTCCATCCGGGATAGTATATTTCCGAGAACACCACAAGGCCGCCGTTGGCCGACTCCACATCGTAGTGCAACTCGTTGGGAGCGTAGCTTGTCAGTTTCACGGTGCCGGTGCCGAGTGCGCCTTCGCCGAGCTGTTCCTTGAAACGCTCTGCCGCCACGGCCTCGTGCTTGGTGTCGAGATGAGCCAGTGCAGCCATTTCTTCATCGGCATTTTTCACATAGGTCAGTTTCTCTACAAACCAACCATTGCCGTTGGCATGCGGATTGAGGAAGGGCTGCGCCTGTGCGCCTTGTCCGAGGATGAGATACTTCATGTTGAGCATATTGAGCACAGGCATGATGGAGTCGCCGGCGATGGCTTCCATGTTGCCTTCGGCCATAGCGAGCTGCTGCACCATGGCGTAATACTCGGGAGTGATGCGGCGCTCAATCAGGTCTTGATAGCGGTGCAACTTGGCTGCATGGTAGCCGCCAATGCTCTTGTGCCAGTAGCTGGTGTTGTTCTCGTTGAAGGGATTGCCGCCACCGAGGTTCAACACGCGATAGTGAGGATCGGGATCCTGCAAAATCAACTCGTCGGCAGGGGTCTTTTGCAATTGTTCCCTACGCTGCACGGGGTCGGTAAAGTTGTCCACATTCAGGTAGCGGGTATTGATTTGCCACATCTCCACGAGCGTCATCACCAAAAGGAGCAGGCAGAGCAACCAGCTTTTGAGATAGCCGCGTCCATAGCACCAGAGCATCACCACGCCTGCCAGCACTATCCAGAACGAGCGCCAGGCATCTGCCGAGAGCACGCTATGGCGAATGGCGCTTACGCTGTCGGCGTAGGCAGCCATAAAGTCGGGGGGCAATACGGTGGAGAGGCGCGCCATGGCTTGCACTTCATTCGCCGAGAGACAATCGCCTGCCGCAGCAGGGAAGACGGCGAAGAGCAGACTCAGTCCGCCCGTCAGCAGGAAGGCCACGAGCAAACCGATGCGGCGCTCGCTTAACACGGCAGGGCGGCGCACTATCTCGGCCAGGCAGAGCATCGCCAGGAAGGGGATGGTAAACTCTGCCATCACAAGGGCGGACGACACGGTGCGGAATTTATTGTACATCGGCAAGTAGTCGATGAAGAAGTCGGTCACGGGCATCAGGTTGCGACCCCACGCAAAGAGCAGCGAGAGGAGAGTGGCAGCGAGCAAGCCCCATTTGAGCGGGCCACGCACATAAAAGAGGCCGAGCACAAAGAGGAAGCAGATGAAGGCGCCCACGTAAACCGGACCTACAGTAAAGGGTTGGTCGCCCCAGTATTGATCGAGTCCGGGCAGAGGTCCCTGTACTCCGGCTTCGCCCATCACGCCCTGCGCCTGAACGGCACATTGATAGAAGCGAGGATAGGCTTCGTGCTGGTCGATGTTCGGAATCTCCGTCACCATACCCGAGCCGCCGCCTTTGAAGTTGGGAATCAAGAGTGTCAAAGTCTCATCGATGCCGTAGCTCCAGTTGGTGATGTAGTCGCGCTCCAGTCCGCCGTCGGTTTGTTGGCTCATAGCCGAAGGCGGAGGTGTGAGTTCGCCCTTGCCGCGCATCGACTCCTTGGAGTATTCATAGGTGTGGTAGAGATTGGGCAGATTCACCGCCAAGCCCAGCAAGCCCGCCAGCACAACTACGCCAGTGGCCTTTGCAAAGCGCAGCAGTCCCTCGCGCTTGATGAGCGCCTCCACCAGATAAGCCAGCACGATGAAGGCCATTACGAAGAGGAAGTAGTAGCTCATCTGTACGTGGTTGGAGTGGATTTGGAATCCTGTGAAGAGGGCTGTCAGAGCGCCGCCCCACAAGAGTTTGCCGCGATAGCACAGCACGAGGCCGGCAATGGTGGGCGGAATGAAGGCCAGCGTCATCACTTTCCAAATGTGGCCTGCGGCGATGATGATGAAGAAGTAGGAGGAGAACGCCCAAGCCACGGCACCCAAAGCAGAGAGCCACGGTTTGAAGCGGAAGGTACGCATCAGCACGTAGAAACCTAAGAGGTAAAGGAACACATAGCTCAGCACGCCGTAGGTGCCCAGTCCGTACACCTTGGCCACTTTTCCGAGCATGCGGATGGGCTCGTAGGAGGGCGATATCTGATAAGAGGGCATGCCGCTAAACACGGAGCCAATCCAGCGAGTCACCTCGCCCGTCTGCACCACATAGGCTTGTTGCTCTCTGCCCAGTCCTATCGAGGCATCGCTATCGTGGCCTCCGAGTTCAAGTCCCTGGCTCAGCGGCTCCATGAAGTAGAAGAAGCTGATGGCCAGGAAGAAGAGCACCACCAGTGCGTCGGGCATCACTTTCTTGATGAGGCCTGCAAAGCCGCCCTTCTTAGGCTCGGCTGCGGCTGTAGAATTCTGTGAGGTAGTCATATCTGTTTCGTATAGCTTGAAGAAGACAGCGCCCCTCTTGACTTCTTTTTCGGAAACGAGAGAGGCGCCATGCTGTTAGTATCTGTAATGCTCTGCCTTATAAGGTCCGTCGACGGGCACGCCGATGTAGTCGGCCTGTGCTTGTGTGAGGCGGGTGAGATGTACTCCGATGCGCTCCAAGTGGAGGCGTGCCACTTCTTCGTCGAGGTGTTTCGGGAGGCGGTAAACGCCCACTTCGTAGTCCTTAGCCCAGAGTTCCATCTGTGCCAATGTCTGGTTAGTGAAGGAGTTGGACATTACGAACGAGGGGTGACCTGTGGCGCAGCCGAGGTTTACGAGGCGTCCGTCGGCAAGGAGCGTGATGCGGTGGCCATCGGCAAACTGATAGCTGTCCACTTGGGGCTTGATGTTGGTACACTTCACGCCGGGCAAGCGCTTGAGGGCTTCCACCTGGATTTCACTATCGAAGTGACCGATGTTGCAAACGATGGCCTGGTCGGGCATCTGTGCCATGTGCTCGGTGGTGATGACGTCGATGTTACCGGTGGTGGTCACGAAGATATTGCCCAGGGGCGCTGCCTCGTCCATGGTGAGCACTTCGTAGCCTTCCATGGCTGCCTGCAGGGCGCAGATGGGGTCGATTTCTGTTACGATGACGCGGGCACCATAGGAGCGCATAGACTGGGCGCAACCTTTGCCCACCTCGCCATAACCTGCCACTACGCACACCTTTCCGGCTATCATCACGTCGGTGGCGCGCTTGATGCCGTCGGCCAATGATTCGCGGCAGCCATAGAGGTTGTCGAACTTAGACTTGGTGACGGAGTCGTTGACGTTGAAGGCGGGGAAGAGCAGCTCGCCGCGCTCCATCATCTGATAGAGACGGTGCACACCGGTGGTGGTTTCTTCGCTCACACCGCGCATGCCGGCTGCCAACTCCTGCCACATGCCGTGGCGCTCGGCGAGCACGTTTTTCAGGATGGCTTTCAGTTCGGCCTCGTCGCCACTGCCCGAAGGGGTGTCAAGCACATTGCTGCCCTGCTCGGCTTGCACGCCGAGGTGAATCATCAGCGTAGCGTCGCCGCCGTCGTCTACGATAAGGTTGGGCAGACGGCCGTCGGAGAAGTTCATAGCCTGGAGCGTGCACCACCAATAGTCGGCGAGCGACTCACCCTTCCAGGCATACACTCCCACACCGGTGGCGGCGATGGCGGCGGCGGCGTGGTCCTGCGTAGAGTAGATGTTGCAAGAGCACCAGCGCACTTCGGCGCCCAGCGCCACGAGGGTTTCGATGAGCACAGCTGTCTGGATGGTCATGTGGAGCGAACCCATGATGCGGGCGCCCTTGAGGGGCTGCTCGGCGGCATATTTTTCGCGAAGCGCCATGAGGCCCGGCATTTCGTGCTCGGCAATCTCAATTTCCTTGCGACCAAACTCGGCCAGCGACATATCGGCCACCTTGTAAGGCAGCGAAGAGAACAAACTATTTTCCATAAGTGAATATCTTTTTATCAATTTCTAATCTGCAAAGGTAGAACAAAAATAGCACTTTCGGGGCTTCTTCCACACTTTTTATTGGCGCGCGAGCACAAGATGGCTGCCGGCGGCGTTCTTCGGCGATGGAGAGCAGAGCAAGAACAGGGGGCTACAAAAAGTGTTCTATAACTCCTCTGCCTCCTTTTCGAAGGCTTTTGCCACCAGCATGCGACCGGAGAGAGCGATTTGCATTTCGGCCCATTTCTTTGTATCTTTGCCATGCAATGTGGGAAGCCAACCGTAGGCTTCCCTTTTTTCGTATTTTCGGCGCCGAGAAAATGGGTGTTTTCTTTCCAAAAACTAGGCCTTTACTAAAATTTTCTAGCCGTTCACTAGTTTTTCCTGCGAGGCTTCTGCTTTTTTCTGCGAGCCGCCGAATTTTTCGTCCGTGCGACACAGGAGTGCGCAGCGTTAATCTTTGTTAAAGTTTTAAACTTAAAGAGGGATTTTCTCAACACGCAGAGTGTTCTATTTTTCCTTTTTGCACTTCTTCCCCACCCCTCTCTTTCTGCGCAGCGGCGAAAGGAAGCAGGACGAATTTCTGCAACACGCCGAGAGCGAGTGAAGACAAAATCTCGGTGAGCGGCAGAGAAAATACGCAAATCGGTCTACTAACAAATGTAAAAATAGCACTAAAATAAGGAGCAGAGGGCTCGGAATTCAAAAAATGTAAGTAACTTTGCAAATTGTTATACATTATTTAATAAGTAGCCTAAGATAACATAACCTATATGAAGCATATTTTTTCGGCCCTCCTCATCGTGGCAGCGTTAGTGCTCGCCCTGCCGGCCTGCACCAGCGACGACAATTACATCACGGAAACCTCTGGCGACTGCATCGTAACGGCTGCCACCCTGGGTAAGCTCATCCGCGTGCAGCCCACCAAGACCGAAGACGGACGCGACAGCACGTACAACGAATATGTAACCGGCGCATACTATCCCCTTTACATCGACCAGCTGAACAACATCATCTACAACGGCGACTCGCTGCCCACGAACATCGACCTGAGCCGCATCACCTTTGAACAGATGAACGCCATCGGCACGCTGTCTATCAACAAACTCAACGGCGAGGGCGACACCATCTTCAGCGGAAAAGACACTACCGACCTGCGACAACCGCGACTGATCACCGTGACCGCCAGCGACGGCTCCACAAAGCGCGTCTATAAGTTGCAGCTCAACATGCACCAAGAAGAGGCCGACTCCTTCAGATGGACACGCATCTGCACCCAGCACCCGGCACTCACCAACATTGAGCGCGCACGCAGCATCGCTGTCAACGGACGTCTCTATGCCTTCGGCACGGAAAACAGCACCCCCTATCTCTTCACGGCCACGGCAGAACAGCCGGAGCAATGGGAGCGCCTCGAAATCAGCATTGCCGGCGAGAGCAGTGCGGCAGCCTTCAACGCGGCTTCGGTGCAGTGGGTCAACAGCACTTTCTATGCACTGAACAACAACAGTGTGGTGTGCTCCACAGATGGTATCAACTGGGAGAAGACCGACAGCGACCTCGCACCCGAGGCTTTGGTGGGAGCAGGCAGCAACCACCTCGTGGCCATCGCTAACGGCGAATTCTACAGCTCGCCCGATGGCAAACAATGGGCCCTGGAGGCGCGCGACACCGACGGCCCACTGCCCAACGCAGAGTATGCATCGAACTGCATTCCCTCACTGACCGATCCTACCTTTGAAGACATCCTGCTCATAGGTCAGGCCGACGGCGTGGCAACGGTATGGAAGCACAACATAGACCTCACCGGAGGCGAAAGCTTTGCATGGACCTATTATCCTGCGGCAAAGGACAATCCGTACAACTGTCCCGTGGTGACATCGCCCTCGCTCTTCACCTACGACAATGCTTCGCTCCTCGTAGCACTGGGCAAGGACAAAAACGCCATTGACTTCTACACCAGCCGCGACAACGGACGCACCTGGAAGCTAACCGGCTTTCAATGCCCCAAAGGCATGGCTCGCCCCACAGCAGTGTCGGCCTTTTCGGATAAAGACAACTTCATCTGGCTCATCTGCAGCGGCACCGGCGAAGTATGGCGCGGACGCCTGAACAGACTGGGTTGGAAAGACGTACCCACCTCCTTCCTTAAAAACCAACAGCCGTAAATGAGAACTTGGCGCTACATCCTGCTGCTCACAATGGCCACATGGCTCGCAGGTGCCGGCAAAATGCTGGCACAGGACGAGACGGTCTACCGCCTTGAACTCGGAATTGGCGGCGGCATGAACTTCATGCTGAGCGATGCCAACTCGGCCTTCTACGGCGACAGCAAACTGGCAGCCGGCCTGGTGGCGCGATTTCCACTCAACCCACGCATGGCTGTAAAGACGGCGCTGACCTACGGACAGATTGGCGGCAACACGGAGAACGTAGAGAACTTCTACCCCGCCAACCCCAACGGCACAGGAAGCGAGCGCCTGAAACACCAATTCAGCGGTGGCCTCATCGACCTCTCCGCACTCTACGAACTACACTTCCTGCCCTACGGATATGAGCAGGGCTATCAAGGATATAGTCGCATCGTGCCCTACATACAAGCGGGCTTCGGACTAACCTACTCCTCGGCAGGCAAAGCCTTTACGCCAAACTTCCCCGTAGGCGTGGGACTGAAATACAAAGTGGCACGCCGCCTCAACCTGGGCTTGGAGTGGCGAATGCACTTTACCTTCAGCGACAAACTGGACAACCTCGAGGCACCACACGGCATCAAGTCGAGCGGCATGCGCAACAAAGACCATTTCTCCGTTACCATGCTGACACTGACCTATGACCTGGCACCCAAATGTCCCACTTGCAACAAAGACTAAGGCCAAGCACCACTTGCGCCACACAGATAAAAAATATACGACATGACCTATAAAGAACAATTAGACATGACACGCATCCCGGCCCACATCGCCATCATCATGGATGGTAACGGGCGCTGGGCAAAAGCCCGCGGCATGAACCGCAGCATGGGCCACCAACAAGGCGTAGTGGCTGTGAGAGAAATCACAGAGGCCGCGTCAAACTTAGGCGTGAAGTTCTTAACGCTCTACACCTTCTCCACAGAAAACTGGAACCGACCGGTGGAGGAAGTGGCTGCTCTCATGTCGCTCATCCTTACCTCGCTGGAGGAAGAACTCTTCATGAAGAACAACGTACGCCTGAAAATCATCGGCGACCTTACCCGCGTGCCCGACCATGTGAAAGAGTCCATCCTCAGATGCGAAAAAAATACCTCAGTAAATACCGGCATGACCATGGTGGTGGCCTTGAGCTACTCCTCTAAATGGGAAATCACACAAGCCGTACGCAACATAGCACAAGAAGCCGCCGAAGGAAAAATCAGCCTCGACGACATCAGCGACAAGATGATAGACCAACACCTGGCTACTGCCTTCATGCCCGACCCTGAGCTGCTCATCCGCACAGGTGGCGAAGTGAGACTCAGCAACTACTTGCTGTGGCAATGCGCATACTCAGAACTCTACTTCTGCGATACTTTCTGGCCTGACTTCGATACCGAAGCTCTCTGCCAAGCCATCTGGCACTACCAAAACAGGGAACGCAGATTCGGAAAGACCAGCGAACAAGTAGTGAAGCCCTAATTGAACATTCTAGACATGAGACATATATCCCCTATCAAACTATTTCTCTCAGCAGCTCTTGCCCTCTTCGCCACGAGCAGCTATGCACAAGAAAATAACGATGACAACAAACCCGAGATAGTCTACACCGCCGAACACCCTAAATACGTGCTCGGAGGACTGACCGTTGACGGCGTAAAAGGTTTTGACGAGACACTGCTGCTCAGTATCTCCGGCCTCGAAATTGGTCAGAGCTACGAAATTCCGGGCGCCGACATCAGCGACGCTATTCACCGCTACTGGGAACAAAAGCTCTTCTCGAACGTGAGCATCGAAGCCGACAGCATCGTAGGCAGCAAAATCTATCTGCATATCAAACTCACCGCACAGCCTCGTATCTCCAGCATCAGCTATAGCGGCGTGAAGAAATCAGAACGCGAAGACCTGGAAGCAAGTTTGGGATTGGCCGTGGGAAGTCCCATCACGCCGAACATCGTGGACCAGGCCAAGATTATCATCAAGCGCTACTTCGACGACAAGGGCTTCAAGAATGCCGAGGTGGACATCTTGCGCCGCGAAGACGTGACCGGCGACAACCGCGAACTGGTGGACATCATTATCAACAAGCACGAGAAAATCAAGGTAAACAAAATCTACATCACCGGTGTGGACGAAGCGCAAGCCAAAAAGCTCAAGCGCGCCATGAAGAAGACCCACGAGAAACACATCCTGAATATCTTCCGCTCCAAGAAATTCTTGCCTGAAAAATACGAGGAGGACAAAGGACTCGTAGTGCAGAAGATGAACTCATTGGGCTACCGCGACGCCTTGATCAAGAGCGACAGCATTGTCACCCTCGACGAGAAACACGTAGATATTTACTTGGATGTCTACGAAGGCCAGAAATATTATCTGCGTAATGTGGAATGGGTGGGAAATACGGTCTACCCGACAGAAGCTCTTTCGAAAGCGCTTAAGATGCAGAAGGGCGATGTCTACGACCTTACCTTGCTCAACAAGCGACTCAACGAGGACGAAGATGCCATTGGCCAGCAATACTACAACAGCGGCTACGTGTTCTACCAGCTTGACCCGGTGGAAATCAACGTTGAGGGCGACTCCATCGACCTTGAAATGCGACTCAACGAAGGCCGCATCGCCACCTTCAACAATATCCGCATCAGCGGAAACGACCGCGTCTACGAAAACGTAATCCGCCGCGAGCTACGCACCAAGCCGGGCGACATTTTCAGCATGGAAGCCATCCAACGCTCCGTTCGCGAGTTGGCAAACATGAACCAATTTGACCCCGAAGCTTTGCAGAGCGGCATCTCAAAAGGCATCCGCCCCGACTACGCAACCGGTACGGTGGACGTCACCTATCCGCTCGTCACTAAGGGTGGCGACCAGATTGAAGTCTCAGCCGGCTGGGGACAAACAGGTATTGTGGGACGCGTCGGATTGAAGTTCACCAACTTCTCCATGCAAAACCTCTTCGGCAAAGGAGCCAAGCGCGCCGGTTTCATCCCTCAGGGCGACGGACAGACACTTTCTATCAGCGGACAGACCAACGGTACTTACTATCAGAGCTACTCTATCTCGTTCCTCGACCCTTGGTTTGGCGGCAAGCGTCCTAACCAGTTCTCCGTATCGGCTTACTACTCAAAACAAACCGACGTGAGCGACAGTTTCTATGGTAGCAGCTATTACAATAACTACTATAATTATATGTACGGCTACGGAAGCAGCAACAGCTACTATAACTACACGAACTACTACGACCCCGACAAGTACGTGAAGATGTTCGGCCTCTCCCTAGGTTTTGGTAAGCGTCTGCGCTGGCCCGACGACTATTTCTCCTTCATGGCAGAATTGGCCTACACACGCTACATCTTGAAGTCATGGCAGTACTTCCTCATCACAGATGGTACCTGCAACAACATCAACCTTACGCTCTCGCTCAACCGTACTTCTACAGACCACCCCTTCTATCCGCGCAGTGGTTCGGAGTTCCACTTCTCTGTATCAGCCACTCCTCCCTACTCTCTCTGGGACGGAAAGAACTACAAGGATCTGGCCAACAACTACCAGAGCGCTTCTTACCAGGCCGAGGCTCAAGAGAAGTATCGCTGGATAGAATACCACAAGTGGAAGTTCAAGTTCCGCACGTTCACCCCATTGGCCAGCATCGTCAAAGCCCCTGTGCTGATGACACGCGTAGAGTTTGGCTTGCTCGGCGCCTACAACCGCTACAAGAAATCGCCCTTTGAAACTTACTACGTGGGCGGCGACGGCATGTCAGGCTACTCCACCGGCTACGCCACAGAGACCATCGGTCTGCGCGGTTACGACAACGGAAGCATCGCAGGCGCCAACGGCAACAATGCCTATGCCTACAGCCGCATGACCCTTGAGTTGCGCTATCCCCTCATGCTCGAAGGCTCCACCAACATTTACGCTCTGGCCTTCCTCGAAGGAGGTAATGCCTGGAGCGACATCAACAAGTTCAACCCCTTCGACATGAAGCGCTCAGCCGGTGTCGGCGTGCGTATCCTCCTTCCGATGGTGGGCTTGATGGGTATCGACTGGGCCTACGGTTTCCAGAAAACCGTCAACGGCCAAAACGCCGGAGGCAGCCAGTTCCACTTTATCATCGGACAAGAGTTCTAAGAAACTATTACACATTTAATAATAGACTGACTTATGAGAAAATTATTTATCCTTATGTTCCTGGCGCTCGGACTGAACGCCGCTGCGCAAAAATATGCGCTCATCGACATGGAGTATATCATGAGCAACATCCCCGCCTACGAGCGCGCTAACGAACAGCTCAACCAGGTATCAAAGAAATGGCAGGCCGAGATTGAGGCTATCAACAACCAGGCCAAGACTCTCTACAAGAATTATCAGAACGAGGCCGTTTTCCTCTCCGAGGCTCAGAAGCAAGAGCAAGAACAGGCCATCGTAGATAAAGAGAAAGAGGCCGCCGAGCTCCGCAAGAAATACTTTGGTCCGGAGGGCGAACTCTACAAGAAACGCGTTTCGCTCATCGAGCCAATACAAGACGAGGTGTACAACGCTGTGAAGGGCATTGCCCAGAGCAAAGGCTACCAACTCGTGCTCGACCGCGCCAGCGACAACGGCATTATCTTTGCCTCGCCCACCATCGACATCAGCAACGATGTACTGACCAAGCTCGGCTATTCCAGATAAAAATATTATCTTTGCACCGTAGAGCCGTGCCACGGGCACTCCTCAAAACAGATTATCAACTTAAAACCATAAACAAAAATGATGAAGAAAATCTTGATGTTGCTCCTCGTAGCAGCCCCCTTGAGCCTCGCCGCTCAGAAGTTTGCTCACTTCAACTACGCAGACGTAATGCAAGCACTTCCCGCTTACAAAGCAGCACAAACTGAGTTGGAAAACATGGGTAAGAAATACCAGGCTGACCTCGCCGATATGGAGAAGGAAATCCAAACTAAATACGAGAAGTATCAGACTGAAGTAAACGACTCTACTCCTGCCAACATCCGTCAACGTAAGGAGCAGGAAATCATGGACTTGCGTCAGCGCTACGAGCAAGCCGTACAAGACAACTCACAGGCTTTCCAACAGGCTCAGCAAACCAAAATGCAGCCCGTTATCCAGAAGGTTGTTGAGGCCGTAAACATCGTGGCTCGCGAGGGTGGTTATGTTTACATCATCGACAAGCAAGCCTCTCAAGCTGCCGGCATCTTCTTCAACGAAACTCTGAGCGAAGATGTTACCAAGAAGGTAATGGCAAAGCTCGGCATCACTGCCGGCACAGCAGCTGCTCCTGCTGCTACAAAATAAGCCAAGCAATAGAAATTCATAACCGGGCTGTACCACTTTTGTGGTGCAGCCTTTTTCTTTTTCAAGGCCTTTTTCGGGCTACAAAGCCATAGTTTTCAAGGGCTGGAGAGTATAATAATACTTAACGGCTATTAAAAATACATAACAGCCTCGCAGCACAAACCGACTGGCGGAGGAAGAACGCCTGCGGCCATCGCACCACTTTTCAGACGGGCAAAAAGTCGCTTTTGCAACCTTCTGAGAATCAGCAGGTATTTTGGAGCGTTTCGAAAGTCTGATCTACGAAAAATTCCGCAAGACCTAGGAAAAATTTCTTAGGACTTTTTTCTTCCTAGATAAGACTTTCGAAACGGCCTCTCTTAATGGGGTAAAAAACAAGGCTGCCTCCGGCTGAAAAAATCGTAGCCGGAGGCAGTCGTTTAGCGTTATCTTGGTTCCGAAGCAGGAACATGGTATTCTACAAAGGCGGCAATGGGAAATAATCCACATCTAATGCACACTTGTGTTCCTAAGCCTGAATTCAAATATTGGTGTTTGGGGATTCTATGTGGTTTTTTACCGGCTAGACGTTTATGGCTATCAAGGCTTCATGTATAGTTAAGGCAATACAAAATATAATCGTTCGTATCGCCGTTGGGGTTAAATTCTAAATAATTGATAGCATTAGTTAGATTAAACATATCAGAATATTCCGGACACTCCTCTATAGCTTGATTTAATAACTCCTCGGGAATCATAATATACCGAATCTTATTTGTTTCATCACGCAGCTGCCTCTTGGGTATCAGTCCCACAGAGCGCGGCCTGTGAGTTTGCGCCAACGCGCCACGATGGCCTTTCTGATACGGCTGAAGTTGCCACGGCGCAGGTTGATCCACAGTTCCTCAAAGGAGCGTCCCACCTTAATCCAGGGATGTCCCCACCCCTGGATGCGGAACATGCGCTTCTTGTACGCCACATTTTCTATCACATAGCGGGGGTGGCGCAAGGGGAACTCGAGTTCGTGGTGGCCCATCTCGAAGATGCGGCGAATGGCTCGGGGCAGGTCGGCATTACTGCCACTCAGGTGCACCCCTTCTCCGCAAGCGCCCAGGTTGCTCACCAGGTTCACACGCGGCACGATGGAGAGGCCGGAGTTGAAGAAGATGGCGGCATGGAAGATGGTTTCATAGTAAGCCTTTCCCACGCTGCGGTGGTAACGACAGAACTCCACGAAGTCCTTTTGGAACTTGCGCTCGTGGATATACTCTTCGAGCTGGCGCAGGTTGAACTCATCGTCGAGGAAGCTGTAATGCTCGTCCCATTCGTCGATGACACGGCGCCACGAAGCCCATCCGGAGATGGAAAAGGTGGTGGCAAAGAAGTAGTCGTAGGGCATGTCGGGCGTCACCTCATCGTAGTTCATTCCGGTGATCATGCTGATGCGCGTGTCGTGTTCGTAGCGGTCGAGCATCTCCTTGCAGAAGGTAAAAAAGGAGAGCGAGGGGATGCTGTCGTCCTCGAGCACAATGCACTTGTCTACGTGGCTGAACGCCCACTTCTGCGAGAGGTATTCCGAAGGGTCGCATCCGTAGTTTTTCTCTTGATACAGGCGATGCACTTGGCAGGGCCAGTCTACATTCTCCACCACCTTGCGACAGGCTTCAATGCCGGGCAGGTCGTGCTCGCCGCGCGGCCCGTCTTGGTAGAGGAAGAGTGTGGTGGGTTGTGCTTTGCGCACCTGCTCAAATACGCTCTTGAGCGCATCGGGGCGGTTGAAGAAAAGAATCAGTACGGGTACGTTTACCATAGGATTTTGCTTTAGTAAAAGGGCGCCGCGCTATACGGCTTATATTTCTTCGCAGAAGAAGACGGCGTGTCCCTTCCGCTTGTCCTCGGGGGGCAACTGCATAAAGTTGCGATAGAGGTCGCTGAGGTAGGCTTGCGGCGAGGCGGGCGCTGAGAACTTGCAGCCCTCAAACTCTATCTCGCCGAGGGGGAAGATGCTGTCGGCGCGGTGCATGATGCCGTAGCCGTTATTATTCAGTGTGTTGGAGATGTACTCTCCGCGCTTGGCGAAGAGGCCGGCCACGTTCCAGAGCAGAGAGCAGAGGGCGCGCTTGGCGCCGAAGTAGAAAAACTCGGCAAAGGAGCGCAGCGAGTAGTAGTGCTGGCTCTTCAAGATAGCGTTGGAGCGACAATAGCCCAAGGCCACACGCTTCACAAAGCCCTTGGGGAGCGACGGATAGTCTATCATCGGAAAGATATCTACATATACGCCCTTGCAGTAGCCCCGCGTGAAGTCGTCGGCGCCTTCCACGAGAAACGAGTTGCGGTCTCTCACCTTGTAGATAGGCATGCGCACTTCGGGGTCGGTCTCGGGAGTCTGCATCAGCAAATGGGGCGGCAACTCGGCCTTGGCCACTTCTACGAAGCGGGGCAGGTCGGAGAGGCGCATGGCTATATCAATGTCATCGTCCCAGGGAATGAAACCGCCGTGGCGCACGGCGCCGAGCAAGGTGCCTCCGTCGAGCCAGTAGTCAATACCGTGGCGGCGGCAGAGGGCATCTATCTCTTTCAAGATGGTCAGCTGCTTCAGTTGCAAGGCCCTGAGATGGGCGGCTTTATGTCTTTCTACGGCTTCCAAGGCTATGGCTTATTCTTCGTCGGAGCGTTTCACATCAATCACCTGTCCGGTGTAGTCGCAGAGCAAAGAGCGCACGGTCATCTCAGCCACGGTTTCGCTACGCAGCAATGTGTCGTCGGGCTCAGAGCCGAAGTTTTTCACACGCATAGGAGTCTTGGTGCGCTCGGGGTTGATGCAGTTCACGGTGATGCCGGCCTGTTCCCACTCCTGGGCGATGGCTTGCACGAAGTTAACGATAGCGGCCTTCGTAGAAGAATAGATGCTATAGAAAGCGCGGCCGCGGGTGTAGCTGCTTGAGGTGAAGAACACGAGTTTGCCATGTGTCTCCTTCAAGTAAGGATAGGCTTCGACGGCCACGTTCACTGTGCCCATGTAGTTGGTGCGCACGGCGGCCTCAATAACGCTCTGCTCCATCGAGCAAAGAGGTTCTTTGTTCAAGACGCCGGCTGTGTTGATGACGAAGTCGATGCGGCCTTCCTGGTCGGCCACCTGTTTCAAGGCGGCGGCTACGTGTTCGCGGCAACCCACATCTGTTCCGCTCGTGCTGCGAGCAAAGGAATGGACGATGGCTCCTGCGGCCTCGAGCTGCTCCTTGGTGTCTTTTCCGATACCATACGAGCCTCCGAAGACAACGGCTACTTTTCCGCGAAGCTTCTCGAGCGACACGTTGTCGGTCACGGAGAGTTTGCTGCCGCGAAGCTGGAAAAATTTGTCAAGCAGGTAGGTGTCTTCCTTGTAGGTGAGCTTCATGTTGCTCTCTTCGCCGGGCACGAGATGAACGGGCACTTCGGGCATGTACTTCACCACCACGCCGCAGTCGTCTGTCACTTTGAACGCGGGGTCTTTCAGTGCGCGCTCATAGGCTTCGGTGATGACGCTGCTACGAAAGGCTTGGGGCGTTTGGCCGCGCTGCAATCGTGTGCGGTCGGGTATGTTTGCGATGTGGTCGCCCTCGGCCTCGATGATGGTATCTACGGCAGGCAGGGTAACGTCGATGGCCTCGTAGGTTTGAAGTGCGTTGCACACATCGTCGATGATGCGCTGCGAAACAAGGGGGCGTACGGCGTCGTGGAATACGAGGTTCACATCTCTACCTTCGTAGGCGCGGATGGCAGCCAGGCTGGAGTCGTAGCGTTCCTTGCCTCCCTTCAGAATCTTCTTTACTTTCTTCCAGCCGTTGCGCAGCACGATGTTTTCCATATCTGCTACGTAGAAGGGATTGGAGACGATGGCTATTTCCTCTATCTGGGGATTTTTTTCAAAGGTATCGATGGTGTGTTCGATGACCATTTTACCTGCCACTTTGAAGAATTGCTTCGGTGTGCTTAGTCCTAAACGACTGCCGGTTCCGCCGGCGAGCACTACTGCGATGTTGGGTCTCATATATAGTATGTATTTATTTTTCTAACTTGAAGAGGTCGTTGCCGTAGGCTGAGATGAGGGGATAGAAGAAGGCGCGTAGCTTTCCCTTAAAGCCTGCCACCTTGCGGGGATATACGACGTCGCTTTTGCGCAAGCAGAGCAGGCAGAGGCGCAGGGTGTCTATCGGCCCTTTCTTGTTCATGAGACAGGCGATGCGATGTTCATCGGCCAGGTCTTTACGTCCGGCGGTCTGCTCGGCAAGGTAGGAATAGAGGCGTTGCCAGTTGCCTTTCTTCTGCAAATGAAGGCGATGGAAGTAGCCCAACACGTAGGGCTGCCACGTAGGATGTGGCACGGCTTCCCACCTGCCTTTTTTATAAATATGTGTGGTGGCAGAGCCGTCATAGTGGCGGTGCCAGTTGAGAGCTTCGCGCACGCAGCGGAAGCCGCGTCCCAGGTGGGCATGGAAGGAAATCCACCAGTCGTAGTAGATGAAATAGTCCCAATGCTTGATGCCTTTCAGAAAGTCGGTGCGCACGAGCATGCCGTGGCCCGGTGTGCAGTCGTAGAACAGCAGGTGGGCGAAGTGGCAATTGGGGTGGACGTGGCTGGTGAGTGGATGGCGATACTCGGCATCGGTGAAATATTCGCCCAGACACACGTCGGCCTCGCCTATTTCTTCTACCAGGCGGCGTGTCTTTTGCGGGAACCAGATATCATCCTGGTCGGCGGGCGCAATAAAGTCGCCGGTGGCGCGCAGCATGGCTGTGTGGAAGTTTCTATTGAATCCCAAGCGCTCCTGGTTGCGATACACACGGATATGCGGATGCTGCTGGGCGTAGATTCTTAGAATGTCCAACGTGTCGTCGGTCGAGCCATCGTCCTGCACAATGATTTCGTGCAGCGGATAGTCTTGCGCAAGGATGGAGTCCATCTGCTCGCGTAAGAATCTTGCTCCGTTGTAAGTGCACATCACCACGGAGACTCTCTTCTTTTCTGCTGTACCTTCAGACATGGGTCTACAATCTATCCAATTTACTGAGGCAAAGATACATATTTCTTTTTACAAACTGTGGCTGCCCCTGCAAAATCTATATTGTTCTCTCCTTGTGCGGATAAAGAAAAAAGGCTACTTTTGCCTTGCCGAGCTGCAAATTCTACGCTTTATGAAAATCGCTTGCCTCATCTCCGCCTATACCGATGCCCCTCACCTGGCTCGCCTTGTTCGCGCCATGGGTAGAGAGGCTTTCTGCTTTGTACATGTAGATGCCCGTGTGGACATCGAGCCTTTCGTGCGTGCTTGCAAGGGGCTTGACAACGTAGAGTTCATTGCCCAGCGCCATGCCATCCTGTGGGGCGACATCACGCAGGTGTACTATCAGCGCGACTTGCTCTGTGCCTGTCTGGGTAGCGGCCGCCATTTCGACCGCATCTTTATGCTCAGCGCTCAGGACTATCCTGTATGGACGCCCGAGGAGTTGGCGGCGCATTACGAGGCTTGTCCGCAGCGCGAAGACATCTGCGGCATCGACCTCACATCCCAGAGCGAAAAGGTGCACCACCTATACCGCATCTACCGCCCTCAGTGTCGCCTTCCCTTCTTTGGTATAGCAGCCACAGCCAAATGGCGCAAACTGCTGCGCCACGTGTTCTATTTCTTTGGGCTACGCAAGCGACTCAGCCTGACCATCGGCAGCAAGACCTACTATGTGCACAAGGGCTCAGACTATTGGGGCATCACGCCGGCTTTGGCCGAATGGATGCTGCGCGAGCTGAACGAGCACCCCGAGATTCTGCGCTACTTTGCCACCATGTTTGTTCCCTCCGAACTCATCTGGCAGACGCTGGCGGCGCATTCGCCCTTTGCGGAGAATATGGATTTGCGCAGCGGCGCATATACCTCGCTGGCCGACCTCACGCCGTTACATTACATAGACTACCATCCGCTCATCCGACAGCTCACCGAGGAGGACTGGCCCAAAGTGCTGAAAAGCGGCCGCCCCTTCTGCCGAAAGGTGGTGAGCGGAAAGAGTGATGGCTTTGTGGCCTTGTGCGAGGCCCGCAAGGCTGCCGCAACGCGATGAGGATGTGAGCAGCGAGAATCGGACTATTTCTCAGCCTCTGTAACCACTTGACAATCAGCAGATATTTTTGAGCACTGCCTCGTAGTTTTCTGGGAAAAATTTGTAGATTACTGGTTTTTCCTTGTAGCTTACTAAGAAACGGGGGGTAATGCAGGTACGAAAAAATCCCTCCCCTTTTAGGGGGAGGTTAGGAGGGGGCTTTTCCCGCTCCTCTACTTTTAAAAGTAACACGGCGTGTTACAAGTTGTAACATGGCGTGTTACTCTTCGTAACATGGGATGTTACTCATTGTAACATGGCTCGTTACAAAATTTTCTAAACGCCTGCGAGCGCCGCCTCGTGGACCCCGTTTTCGAAAGTCTGATCTACGAAAAACTACGCAAGACCTAGGAAAAATTTCTTAAGACCTAGTTTTTCCTAGGTCTGACTTTCGAAAAGCTACGTCGCAGCCCACCTCTGCGAGCACGCACCGCGGGCTTTTTCCTTAATGATCCGACAGCCTTCTACTGGAATTTTCCGGCATAGGGCGGGGAGTCATTCCGCTACCCTCACCCTCTCCGATTTCCATCAACCACCTACCTTTTTCGGCCACCACTTGACGCTGCTTGCAAAAAGCATTGTCCCCGCCTACTGCTCAAGAGCCGTGGCGGGGACAATTTGCGGATAGACGGAAAGAGCTATCGCACGAGGCGATGACTATTTCACTAAGTGTTTCTTACCATTGATGATGTAGATACCGGGCTGTGCGGTGTTCTGCAAGCGGCGACCGCTGAGGTCGTAGATGTTGCCGCTCTTCTGAGCGCCCATCTCTACAGCGTTGATGGCAGTGGGGTTCTTGTAAGCAGCCAAGAGGGCTTCGTACTTGGTTTCAAGAGCATCAAGCGCTTCGGCAATATCATCGGAAGTAGCCTTGCTGTTGGCCAAAACGGCGTTAGCCTCTTGCATGGTCTCTGCTGCATCGGTGTATACTTCTTCGTAGCCGATGTAGTCCTTCATCAATGAGTTTACTACAATAGCTGTGCTGTTGAGCACAAATTCTGACATAGCAAAACTGTAGTGGCCTCTGTACAGAGTGCTGCCGTTACCCTTAGAGTTGGTCACAGAGAAACGGAGGTAGCGATAGGGAGTCTTGGCAGTGATTTCCTTAGACTTCCAAGTGCCACCGAGATTGGTGTAAGGCAACAGTGCGTTAGAGCCGGAAGTGGCCAATGTAACCATTTCCTTGTCGAAGTTTTCGCCGTCGTTGCTACCCATCACCTTGATGCGTGTGGGGGCGGGCGATGCAGCCTCTACGCTCTCGGCCTTGTGGGTTGAGTAGCTGAAGGAGAAGGTGGTGAGTGTCTTTCCTGCGCCGAGGTCTACCTGGAGGTAGTGATCGTCTTCCACGGGAGTACCGTCGTATTGTGAGCGGAAGTAGGTGGTCAAATCGCCATCGAGGAGAGCAGCCACACCGCCACCGTTTGATTCTGTACCTACTACGTTCTGGTCGGCATTAGAAGAGAGATAGAAAGAGCTCATAGGCTTGTCTACCTGCAAAGGCAATGCACCGGGCAACATCACATCGTCGCCCATTTTCTTGAGCAGGTCGTTGGTGTTGTCGATGAGGGTTTCCAACTCGAGTTTGTTGAGCTCTGCAGGGTTGAGCTCTACGGCTGTAATGTTCCACCAAGAGTTTTCGTCGCCATCGTAGTCCCAACCAAGAACGCCGATGCCGGAGTTGTAGTTGAGCGACTTACCTACCTCGTCTTGACATTGTACGGCCAACATGCCGCCATCGAGGTAGAGAATCTTGAAGGCTACAGCAGCGCGAGTGGCCTCGGCGCTACCTTGCTTACCTTCGGGCAAGGCATCGATATAGGTGTTGGTGCTCTTGTTCTTAATATAATAGCAACCTTCCTCTGACGCTGCTTCAAAAATCCATTGCTGAGCTTCGTTGCTGGAGCTCTTTTTCTCGCCCACGAGTTTCTTAGAATCATTGAGCGAAAGCACAGTGCCGCTGGCCTTGTAGCATTCCACCATATAGGTGCTGCCCTTGATGATACCAACGCGGGCCTTGGGGTTATTGTTCACCTCGTCCAAAGCCTTTTGGAGAGAGAAGTAGGCAGTGGCGTAAGAATCCTTCTCGCGCTTGTTATAAACGCGCTGAGCTTCTGTAGTCACCTCCTTCAAATTTTCTACACTATTGCTGCGATAGTAGCCCACCTTCATGTTGCTGTCGTCAATGAGCTTGGTGATGGCATTAGCGTCTTTCAAAAGACCTTGAAGCAAGGTACGCAATGCGGTTGATAGGTTGCAAGTGGCTTGCACGCTGGTGCCATCGGCATTCATCACTTCCACAATGGCTTCTTCCCTCACAAGCATAGACACTACTTCTTCAGATACAATCATGCTCTTCTTGTTAGAGAAAGCCAACACCTTGCCCTCTGCGTCGCGGATGAGGTAACCGATACCGCCGGTTCCCTTGAGGGTAATGGTGCCGGAGCCGAGGCTGTAGGTATAAGAGCCGGCTGCCTTGTTGAAATAAGCATAGCTACCTATGTCGGCAGTTGTGAAGCCATCGTAGAGGTCCAACTTACCACCGGTACTACCGATGATAGACTCGCCGGTACCGTCGTTGATAAAGATAGGAGCATAGTTTACTTTGTAGCCCTTAGCCTTTACTGAGGCAATGGCGGCATTCACTTGAGAGATAGAGCTGTTGTAAATAGAGTTGGCATAGTCGCCTACGAAACGATCTACCATAGGAGTCAGCAAACCGTGGGCGCGGAAGAATTCTGTGAGGTCTTCGCCGGCAGCATCGCAAGCTAATTTATAGAAGTGAAGCAAGCCTTTCTCGCCGCTTTGCTGGTAGCCCTTAGTCATAGGATGCTGACGAAGCATTTCATAAAGGCGGGGATAGAAAGAAGTGTTGTGACCCAACACGTGGTAGTAGAGGAAGAGGCGATAGTACATGTGGGTGAGCGCCCAAATGTTATTGGTATAGAAGTCGCCATCTACTTTATTAAATGCTCTTGATACATTTTCCAAAGAGCCTTCATCGCCATTTACGCGTGAGGTACTCTTTCCAAAATACCAAAGTGACACGTTAGAGAAAAGGTTGTTGGTTACCTCTGTCAAGCCGTTGAGCGTGAAAGGAGCTTGGTGCTGGTGACCAATCTCGTGGGCAGGACCCCAATGAGAGCCTGAGTCCTTGATGATATTGGTAATTACGCCTGACATGGTGTTGTAGTGATAACCGGAGTGGTCATAACCACCATACATATAAGCAGTACCGCCAACACCGAAAGCCAAGCCGTGTACGTTGTAGTAGTCTTCGTAGTCGGAGCCATAAGTATCTGAATCGCCGGTGTGGCTAAAGATTTCCTTAGACTTTGAGTAGTTAGAACGCCAAGTTACGTTGGCCTTGTCGCAATCTTCCTTGCTTGCCAAGCCCATGAGCATACGCTCCCAAAGCATGATGTTGTCCCATTCTGCCACTACCTTTTCTACGATACCCTTGCCGGTAAGATAGTAGTTCATACCTTTGTTGCCTTCTGTAAGTTCGTCGAAGAGGGGGAACTGCAAAGTCATGTACTTACCAAGGATAGTCAAGTCGGTTTGACCTGCGCGTGCTGCATAGTAGTCCCAGTCGGCGCTATTGTCGCCTTCGCCCCAGAGCTCATCGCCTGCTGCGTTGTAGAAGCCGTTGAGGTTACCACCTTCGATGTGTACTTTCAAATTGTTGTAAGCAGAGAGTTTGTTGGTGCGAGCTTTGTTACCATTGCCATAAGCACTATTGAAGGTCTGCACCACATAGTTGAGACAGCCGGTGAGGTTGTTTGCAAAGACAGGAACCACGTTAAGACCTTCCTTAAGTTGTACGCCTTCAGTATATTCGTTGCCGGGTTTTCCGTGACCTGTCCAGGTTGCGAGATAGAGAGTTGCGCCCTGCTTGATTGTACCCTCAACCATGATGTAGAGAGTTTGGCGTGCGTTGGCATAAATACCCAAGGGGTTGTTCAAGTTGGTATGAGAGTTCATACCGAGGGCTTGAGCCGCACTCTCTTTGTTACAATAGGGTTCAATGCTCTGTACGCGCAAACGCTTTGCATATTCTTCGTCCCAAGCGGGCTTGCCACTCACGGCATTGTTTTCTTTCCAAGAACCGCCGGCCAGCATCTTCTTCACCATGTTCTTAAGGGTGGTAGGAAGTTTCTTATAGTTGGCATCGTTTTCCATTTGGCTTACAGAATAACCTGAGTAAGTTGCATTGAGTTGGGTGCAAGCCTTGTCTGCGAACAAAACCTTGAGCGCGTTTTCCCAAGCTGCCACGTCGGCATCTGTGGGGTTAATGTTCTCAAGCTCTTCCCAGTTCTTCTCGAGATCTGCTGCTGATACGGCTACTTCGGAGAAGGTCCAAAGAGTAGCGTCGTTGTTGGTGCTCCAGCATACGATATTGTTAGTGCCTGAAGCATAGTGCATATAGCCTGAGGCATTGCCATCACCTACGGCACGGAATGTATAAGCGTCGCCTACTTTTACGCAATTGAGGTTGCAGTTCTCGTCAACCAAGTCGGCCTTCACCATAGTCCAGGCCTGTGAAGTTCCCTTAGAACTGCGCACGTACAAGCCTGTACCCAAGTTGCGCAAGCGATAGGTGTTGTCTGACACGCTGGTTACATACCACAACTGGTTGTAGTCGCTCGTGTTAGTTACTTCGATACTCATCTGCGAAGCTGCCGCAGGTGCCATTGAAGAAGAAGGATGGGCTACGTTCACAATGTTGTAGACCTTACCATCTGTGAGTTGAGCCAAAGCCATAGCTGGCACAAGCATCAACAAGAAGAAGAGGCTTCTCCAAAGATTCTTTCTGTTCATGGTGATAATTATAAAATTTTAGTTCGTATTTTTCTATCTGGTTAACAAAGACATAGTCTTAGAGTTGGCAAAGTTAAAAATTTATTTTTAGCTGCCGTAATATTTTAACTTTTAAATCCATTTTGCCCCTCCATTCCGGGAGCCATAAAGGCTGATAAATAAAAAAATGTCCCAACCACTCTGAGTAGTCGGGACATGTGCTTCGTCTCAAAAAAAACGTATCTTAGTCTTCAATAGCGCGAAGTTTTTGAGCATAAGCAGCACGCTCACGCTGCAAGCGCTTCAACACTGAGGGCTTGTCAAATTGTTGACGAGCACGGAGCTCTTTTACGATTCCAGTCTTTTCAAATTTTCTTTTGAATTTCTTGAGGGCGCGTTCGATGTTTTCGCCATCCTTTACAGGTACTACGATCATTTTTTTGATTTGGTTTATTTTGTTATTACTTAATTTGCATAATTCTTGCGAGGTGCAAAATTAAGCAATATTTTTATTTAGAGCAAAATTTAAGACTTTTTTTTCGTCGCAACTGGCTCTAAGGCTTATTTTGCAACCTCTCGGAGGAAAGAACATTAGCTATTTCACTATGTGTACGGTCTGCTGCGGATAGGGGAAATTGATACCGGCCGCATTGAAAGAGTCATAGATTTTCTGGTACATTTCGTAATGCACGCCCCAGTAGTCTTCTTGTTTCACCCACACGCGTACCATTATATTTACGCTACTGTCTGCCAGGGCTTCTACCACTATGAGTGGCTGCGGCGTTGTCAGGATGCGCGGCTCGTTTTTCAGCACTTCGGCCACAACGACCTTCACCCTCTCTACATCTTCTCCATAGTCTACGCCTACGGTCCATTGCAGGCGGCGGGTTGCTTCGCGAGAGTAGTTGGTCACCACGGCTGTGCTCATTGAGCCATTGGGAACGAACACAATCTTATTGTCCGCCGTACGCAATATGGTGTGGAAAATCTGAATTTCTACCACACTTCCCTCCACGCCTTGCGACTCTATCCAGTCGCCCACTTTATAGGGTTTGAAGAGAAGAACAACAATTCCTCCTGCAAAATTTTGCAGATTGCCCGAGAGCGCCATGCCGACAGCCACACCGGCCGAGGCCAACAAGGCGGCAAACGAGGTGGTATTGATGCCGAGCGCGCCGATGACGGAAACCACCAGCAGCGTGGTCAGCAAAATATTTACGGCACTGCGCAAGAAACTCTGCACACCTACATCTATATGTCGGCGGTCAAGCATCTTTGCCACCAGGCGGTTCAGCAGTTTCACAAGCAGCCTTCCTACCATCAACACCAGCAGAGCGGCGATGATGTGCTTTCCTGCATTAAGGCTTACATCATACAGACGGTCTAACAACTCGTCGAGGCGACTCACGCTGAAGTCTGCGGCTTGAGCTTGGAGTAATGTCAGCATTTATCTTATATAATATAGGTGTAAACGATTTTCTATTTACGTCCGATGGCCCCTGTCGCAGAAATGCGTATCGGAGTTTCGGGCACGTCTAGCTCGGTCAGTCGCTTCATCTCCTTTGCCACTAGGTTTTGCACATCGGGCAAGGGACCGGCACCACGTTGCTGAATGAAGGAGTGGATTTGTCCGTCCACAAAAGTACCATCTGCCAAGACACGGATGGTCACCACGGGAGCGTAGCCGGATATGCCGCGAAGGTTGATACCATAGGGCGTGCAGAAGTTGCCCAGGCTATAAGCGATGAAATGGCCTTTGTACACCTCTACGGCGCGCAACACGTGGGGGCCATGGCCGTAAACCACATCAGCCCCTTCGTCAATGCAGAAGTGAGCCAACTCGCGGATGGAGCCGCGATTCTCTCCGCAGAAAGTCTCACGACCATAAGGCAGGCGGTTGTGAGCAGAGCCTTCTGCTCCGCCGTGGAACGACACAATAATAAAGTCGGCCTGCTTGCGCAGCTCGCCCAAAATGCGGCGCACCGTTTCCAAGTCGCGATGGTCGCAGGTCTTCTGGTTGTGACTGAAGGCGCAGAAGCCATAACGACGGCCGTCTTTCTCCAATATGCTCCACTCGCAGAGCCCCTTGATGCCGGCATACTTGATACCTACACCGTCGAGCGCCTTCATGGTAGATGAGATACCCGTATCGCCAAAGTCGTTCACATGGTTATTGGCCACACTCAAAAAGTCGTAGCCGGCCTCGCTCAGGCGCGGTGCAAACCTCACCGGGGTGCGGAAAGCATAGCTCACCTTCGACATGCGCTTCGTAGTGGTTCCGCCATCGCACAATGTGCCCTCCAGGTTGCCGGCTGCAATATCTGCACTGCTGAGGATAGGTGCCACGTGCTGAAACAGGAGGCGGCCCTCCTCTTGCGGAAGTTGCGTCTGGGGATAAGTAGTTCCCATCATGATGTCGCCGGTGAGGGCCAACTTAATGGTATCAACGGCTTGAGCTGACGACGTTAGCGCCGCCAGGAACATAACAATAAAGAAAGTCTCACGGATTATTTTTTAGAAATTACTCTTCTATAATACGACGAGCCCCTAAATAGCGACGGCTATAATAAGAAGAAGTAGACTCATCCACAATCACGCCACGGCGACAGGCATGAATAAACTTAAACTCCTTGCTCTCAGGGTCCACGTCGGTCACAATACCCACGTGCCCCACAGTCTTGGGATATTTCGGAGTACCAAAGAAAACAAGGTCGCCCTTCTGGAGCTCGCAAACATCCTCCACCTCTACGCCCTGCGTAAACTGCGAACGCGAAGTACGAAGAATGTCAATATTCTCCTTTCTGTAAACATAGCTCGTAAAGCCCGAGCAGTCAAACATCTTAGGACCCGTGGCACCTCGACGATAACGCACACCCAGATATTGCAACGCCGTCTTCACAATGCTGTCGCCCTTGCTAATCTGAACCTCCTGCTTTTCCAGCAGACTGTCCGTCAGCACATCCAGAGAATCCGACATGGCCGAGAAGCACGTAATCTTCGACGTAGCAAACAAAGAAGCGCCCGACAGCAACGCTGCCAAGCCTGCCATAAAGAGAACCGAAATGAGTCTGACCATTATCGCATTTATCTTCATAATCTATGTCCGGATAGGGGCTTTAAAGTCCTTGTTTAAACACCTTTGAGAACAAGCAGAAAGCCTGACTCAAATTTTCAAGGTGCAAAATTACTAATTTTTTAGCTCACAGACAAGCACTTACCTCATTTTCTATTACGCCCACACCCCCCCGAAAGCCCCACTTCGCCTTTGCACAAACACCTTCTTTCCATCTTCAGAACTCTAATTTTTTTTGAAAAATCCACCACCGCCGCCCTCAATGTCCGCAAAGAACAAAGTTTTTTCAAAATAATCTACCGCTAGTTTTGGCCATTAAAAATATTATAGTACCTTTGCACCGCATTTAAGAGAGAATGCGGAAAGGAAGTGTGGGTGAGTGGCTGAAACCACCAGTTTGCTAAACTGACGTACGGGTTACCGTACCGGGGGTTCGAATCCCCCCGCTTCCGCAACATGGCGCTTTCGTCTAGCGGCTAGGACACATGCCTCTCACGCATGGAACACGGGTTCGATTCCCGTAGGCGCTACAAAAGCCTAACAGAGCTTGATTCACCACGAGTCAAGCTCTTGTTTTTTATCCCCATACACATCGGCGAGCCCGAACAAAGCTCCTGCCCCTACTCACCCCAACCTACTGCTGCCGCCACGATTCCCAAAAACAGCCAGCCAATTCTTAAAAACCAGCACATGCTTTTCCCAAAGCACAGTATCGTCTTTTGCATCCACCAGGCCATCTATAAAGAACGCTAGCCCATTCTTAAAAACAAACGGATGGCCATCGGCGGCCATCGGTCCTTCTTCAGAAACCGCCCGCGGATTCTTAAAAACGGCGCCACGAATTGCAAAAGAAAGTTAAAAGAGATTTGCATTTCGCCCGCCGATGTATTATCTTTGTAATAGCGAAGCGGAAACCTACTACAGGCTCCCGCTTTTTTCTGCTCTTTACTTCCAAGAAAATGGGACTTTTCCATCATTTCTTAGTTAAGAGAAAAATCTCCCTAGGCCTTTACTAAGAAAAATTCGGTAACTACTGCGACGATTTTCTAAATACCGAAGAATTTTTCCGAGCAATATTCTTTCTCTCAGCTATAATCTGCCTCTCCCATATCCTTAAATATTCTTAAACTTTCTAAAAAGCATGGCGATGTAATCTTTTCCAGAATACCCCAATTCTTAAAACAGCTTATTCAAAGTTTACTTTAGACCAGGAGGTTCTATCTAAATCACAATCATTTACTACGACCACACCTTCTTTATTTACAATATTATATTTACTATTTTGCTTTACGAGAACAAGACCTTCAAAAAAACTTCCACCAAAATTATCATATAGACAAGGTACAACAACATCACCCTTAGCATTGATGTAACCCCATTTACCATTTTGTTTTACCCTTGCAATACCTCTGATAAAAGATCCAACAAAATCATAGATACATGGAACAACAAGTTCACCCGTGGTATTGATATAACCCCATTTACCATTTTGTTTTACCGCTGCGAAACCTTCAGAAAAACCGTCAACCCAATCATAGTTACAAGACAAAACAATCTCGCCCTTGGTGTTGATAAAATTCCAATTGCGATTTTGAATTACCGGCGCAAGACCTTCTGAAAAACTAGAAGCAAAATCATAGACACACGGCACAATAACCTCGCCCTTGGTATTGATATAACCACATTTACGGTTCTGTGTTACCATTGCAAAACTTTCGGAAAACGGCCAAGCAAGATCATAGATACACGGCACAACAACCTCGCCCTTGGTATTGATAAAGCCACATTTTCCATTTTGTTCTATAGTAGCAAGGCCTTCAAAAAACCTCAATTCATCATCATATACACAAGGCACAACAACTTCGCCCTTGGTATTGATATAACCACATTTACCATTTTGCTTTAGTAATGCAAGACCTTCAGAAAATTTATCAGCAACTTCATCATAGATACAAGGAACAACAACTTCGCCCTTAGTATTGACACAACCCCATTTATCACTTTGCTTTACCTTGACAAGACCTTCTGAGAATTTCCATGCATCATCATATATACAAGGAATAATTATATCACCTTTGGTATTGATATAACCACATTTGTCATTTTGTATTACTATTGCAAGACCTTCAGAAAAGCCCAACGACACACCATAGATACAAGGAATAACAATTTCTCCCTTGGTATTTATATAACTCCATTTACCATTCTGCTTTACCGCTGCGAAACCTTCAGAAAAACCGTCAACCCAATCATAGATACATGGAACAACAACTTCTCCTTTAGTATTTATAAAGCCCCATTTACCATCTTGACATACTGGTGCAAGACCTTCTGAAAAACCCGATGCATAATCATAAATACAAGGCACAACAACTTCGCCCTTGAGATTGATAAAGCCATATTTGCCATTTTGCTCTACCATTACAAGACCTTCGGAAAAACTCACTACATAATCATATACACAAGGCACAACAACTTCGCCCTTGGTATTAATATAACCCCATTTACCTCCCTGCTTTACTACTGCAAAACCATCGGAAAAACTACTTACCTCCTCAAATTGTTTATTGAAGAGCAAATTACCATTACTATCCAAAAAATATCCAACACCCGCCTTCGTATTGGCTGCAATAACAATAGTTTCCGTTCCTGATTGGGTTTCTTCTTCCTTAGAAGAAAAACTGCTAAACAATAACACCAACAAACCGAGCAGCAAAAAATTGAGTTTTTTCATACACCTATCATCTTTTAATTTCTGCAAATGTAAATATTTTACAAATATTCAAAACAATCTTATAAAGAAATTATAGAAATAGCTGTTAAGAAAACAAGGCACGCCAAGAAAATCTCCCTCCTAAAATCCTTTTCCCTAAAGACTTTAGAGACCCTGGAGACCTAAAATCCTTTTCTTCGCCCAGAGCTGTTTCTCCGTTTCTCTCCCTCTTGGCAACAACAAAAAAAGAGAGAGGTTTCAGGATGTTACTCCAAAACCTCTCTCTCAAATAAAAATGGCGGCGACCTACTCTCCCACTCTTAAAGCAGTACCATCGGCGTGCACGGGCTTAACTTCTCTGTTCGGGATGGGAAGAGGTGGAACCCCGGCGCTATAACCACCATAA
>JAZTXL010000029.1:0-83514 GCA_045636405.1 Alloprevotella sp. | reverse complement strand
AGTGGGAGAGTAGGTCGCCGCCATTTTTATTTGAGAGAGAGGTTTTGGAGTAACATCCTGAAACCTCTCTCTTTTTTTGTTGTTGCCAAGAGGGAGAGAAACGGAGAAACAGCTCTGGGCGAAGAAAAAGATTTTAGATCTTTAGGGCCTCTAAAGTCTTTAGGGAAAAGGATAGCGGCGAGGTATAATAAAAAGCTTTAAGAGCAAAGGATTCTTGGGGCGGATGGCGTCGTTATGCCTTTTAGAAAATTTAAGGAAAATTAAGACTTTGGAGTGGCGGAAAAAGACTGGGGAAGCGGTGCGAAAAGCAGAAATTTTCTTTGGTATTTAGAAAATCGTCGCAGTAGTTACCGAAATTTTCTTAGTAAAGGCCGAGGGAGATTTTTCTCTTAACTAAGAAATGATGGAAAAGTCCCATTTTCTTGGAAGTAAACAGCAGAAAAAAGCGGGAGCCTGTTGGAGGTTCCCGCTTCGCTATTACAAAGATAATACATCGGCGGGCAAAATGCAAATCGCTTTTAACTTTCTTTTGCAGATGGTCGGCGGAATTTTAAGATTTCAGCTAGAGCGGCGAGGAGAGTGGCTGTGCTTTTTCTTGGACTTGTACGCCAGGTCTTTTGAGCCTCTGAGGGAGAAAACGGAGGGAAATATCTTTCTTTAAAGAATTTCTTTGCTATGTTTGTCTACCCCGACAAATGGTTGTATCTTTGAAGCATTGTAAATATTATATATTTTCGTAATTATATACTATTTACACCAAATGTAAGATTTTCATTTGAAATTTCCAAATCAGCATAATAGTCATCTCACAAAAAAAAACTATAGGTAATTATATATTACTTTACAGTAATCAATAAAAGTCTCAATTTTCGGGACTTTTTATTTTTTTTACAAAGATACAATAAAATATTCAACTATTCTTATTATATTTATATCATAAATTGTAATCAAAACAAAAACGATATGGACAAATTGACAAAACAACAAGAGGATTTGGTATGTAAATTACTTCATTGTTCTTATAGTGAAGAAATAACCCAGTTTATATTGGATACAATAGAAAAACATAACTGGACTAGAAATATACTCTGTTCGGATCCGTCATTTTTGACGGAGGAACAAAAAGGTTTGTATTATAACTTGGGTGGAGGATTCAAAATAAATGAGGTTAAAGAGGATGTTGAAATTGCAGTTATCAATCAAAAAATTGCAAATATATTAGAAGATAGAGGTGTTACAAAATACTTGTATGAAAATGAAGATTATTTAACTGCAATACGTACTGGGGAGGTTATTTGTGAAGGTATAAACATTGAAGATATAAAAAAGATGATTTATGAGTAATGAATATAGAATTTTCAGATAATGCAAAAAAAGAGATAATTAACTACTCAAAATATCTTGCAAAAACTACCAAATTCGATAAAAAGAAGATTCAAGAATTAACTACCAAATTCGAAGAACAATTAAAGAAGAATATTAATAGTAGTGATAATGAACATTCTGATTCTATCTTTCCTAGAAAAACAAAATTTGGTAAAGGTTATAAGATGTGTGTAGATAAATCGAAACACAGAGTAATTTTTTATAAAATTGATAAAGACGAGAATGGTGAAGAGGTTGCAAGAATACACGAATGTCCTCATTCTACTGACTTAAAAAAGGAACTTGATAAAAAAGGTATAGAACCTTTAGGAGATAGTGACCCTAAATTATTATTGGATTATATTACAGTAGAAAAAGAGGATAAAGTTAATAATGAGACTCTTACTGACGAAGAACGTGAAGAATATAAAAAGAGGGAAGATGAACTAAAAGAACGGATTTCTAATAAGTCTAAAGGAATTGAGAAAGAGGATAAGGACGAGAATGGGAATCCAAGACAACATAAGACTGGTCCACAAGGAGGTAAATATTATAGAGTAAAAATTGACGGTAAATGGGGACCTTGGAATAGTGAAACAAATGAAAAAATGAAAAGTATAAAATCATATATAACTGAATCTAAAATGATTTCGTTAATAGATTATTTGAAGAAAATGGTGGGATAAAAAAAGAGAAGTGGTTGTGACACTTCTCTAATTAAAGAACTAAATCTCAAAAATGAGATTGATTAGAAGAACAAACCAATAACCCACCTACCCACCCAATCTTATTAGTACAATCTATAAAGTTTTCTCAACTTAAGATAGATTCCTTTAATAAGGTTTCTTCTTTGACGGTCTCTAAAACCGTCTTTTTGAACAATTATCATAAATATTTTAGTTAATTTACGAACAGAGGAATTAGGACTTCCTAGGAAGTCCTAATTCCTCTGTTTTTTATTGGTTGATAATTAAGTTTGTTTCTCATACATTGTAATATAACAAACGGAGACCCAAAGTTTAGTCTTAAAGTGTTAATAATTACAAAATTAAACTACAAATAAATTTGGAAATGTCCTATTTTTTTATTAATTTTAGGTGTATAAAAAGACAATAAAATGATAGGATTGAGTAAGTTTAATTCAATGTTTGAATTGATACAAACGTTTACTTCAGAAGAAAAATGTTTGGAGTATTTGGAACATGTAAGATGGAATGGAAATGTGGTTTCCCCATTCGATTCAGAATCTAAAGTTTATAAGTGTTCTAAAGGATATTATTGTAAGAATACTAATAAGATGTTTAATGTTAAGACAAAAACAATATTTGAGAATACCAAAATACCATTACAAAAATGGTTTATTGCAATTTGGTTAATCACTTCTCATAAGAAAGGTATATCTTCATTGCAATTGTCACGGGATATAAATGTTACTCAAAAGACCGGTTGGTTTATGTTACAACGTATTAGAAAGTGTTTTGAGATAGAAAATCAACATAAGTTATTCAATATAGTTGAAGTTGATGAAACTTATATCGGTGGTAAAGAAAGAAACAAGAATATAAAACCCAATAAACAAGGGACTCAAGGTCGTAGTACAAAATCAAAGATTCCTGTAATTGGAATGATAGAACGTAAAGGTAAAATCGTTTCACATATTATTGAAAATGCAAAATCGGAAACATTGACATCCTCAATTATAAGAGTAGTAGATAAATCTTCAAAGGTATATACTGACGAATGGAAAGGATATTGTAAAATCCATACTTTATATGAACACAAATTCGTTAAACATAATAGTAATGAATTTGTAGACGGAGACGTATATACTAATTCAATTGAATGTTTTTGGGGATTATTAAAACGAGGATTATTAGGAATCTATCATAAAACATCAAGGAAACACTTACAGATGTATATAGATGAATTTGTATTTAGATACAATACAAGAGACCGAAAAGATTCGGAGAGATTTAGTATATTATTATCAAATATGATAAATAGATTGAAATATAAAGAATTGGTTGGTTCTTTGATATAATGTTACCTTTATAAATAAAAACTCCAGTACCGTAGTACTGGAGAAAACAACTATTTTTTAACAGGTCTACGTCTAAAATAGGATCTAACATAGACTTTATTATCGAGTTTACCTTTAATAAACTCTGATAAAGACATTATCTTACTATCATTTAAGAATTCTGATAAATCTTTGTCAATAGTGTTTATTTTAATTAAATAATGTTCCATATATATGTTACATTTATTTATGTCCGAAGACACCACAAAGGTAACAAAAAAGTCCCAGAGAAAATCTTTGGGACTTTATTTTAGAAAAATTACTGTAAAATAATATATAATTACCAAACTATATTTGCAACCGAATTTGAGTGCTTGCACTCTTTTCGGACATACAGCCTAATCCTCGTCGAACTACCACAACAAGACCATAAAGGCTGATAATAAACTTACCCAACGGGTGAAGTGTGTCCTGCGTCATAGACGTAGAACCGATCCTATGGGTAAGTTGGCTGTGGTAGGCCACGACGACGTTGGGCAGTGGTTCTACGTTTTTCGTTTACCCGTTTCGTTCTACCGTTGCCATTTTGCGAATTTTTGTTGAACTAAATAATAAATGTAGAATGGAAACAGTTTTAAGAATTATCGCCGCATTGTCTCTTGTGGCATTTGTTGTGGGCATGTTCAGCCCTAAGACAGTCAAGTGTTCCTCACGTGGAAAGGTTGCCTTGATTTTCGTCGGGCTGCTCCTTGTCAGTGGGTTAATCGGAGCTTCGTTATCGGAAGAAACAAATCCTGTCACGAATGAAGAAGTAACAGACAACATACCTCAAAAGGAGCAAGAAAAGCCCAAAGAAATTCCTGTGCTCACGAAAGGCTCTGTGTACACAATGCCCTATGCAAACAAAGACGTGCAAATCACTTTTGCCGATATTAAGGTAAACAGAATACCCAACAATGGACTTAACCTTGTTTTCACCTTGCGTATAAAGAACAATTCCAATGAGCAGTTCTTCATCAGCAATTCAGGCTGGAAACTTTTGGACTCCGATAAGGTGGAAGTTGAAGAATCCGGCATATATGAACCAATGTTTGGTGATTTTGCGCCGGGAATGTTTTTCTTCACTGTTGTAGAACCCAATATTGGCAAGGAAGAAAAGGTAGGTTATTCCGTGAAAGAGGAAACCTATTACCTAAGCATTGACGGAATGATTATTGCCAAGATACCGCTTGATGCACACAAGAAATAACGATACGGGGCTTCGGCTCCGTTTTTAATCCTTTTTACTTGAACGATTTAACGATTGCTCTATAATAGAGTCAAGGCGTTTCATCGTTTTTAGATGCTCAATTGAACTTCCACTAAATGCTGTATAGTAATTATCTAAAGTAAAGTTAGAATGCACGCCTGGAAAGTGTGTAAGTGGCTTTTTATAGATTAGAGAAAATGGTGTCGGCAGAAATTCCTGCTGACACCACTTTGTTTATATATCCCCTTTTTATAGCGAAGCCAGTAGGGTGAAGTCGACGCTGTCTCTTAGGATATTTTTGCCAGCTAGGAGGTGGTGCTTTGTAGCTTGCTGTTGCACGGCGGACTTTTTAATTTTTTTCTTAGGAGATTTTGCTGGGGGCAGGTCGGCTATGGCTTTTTCCGAGGGGAGGTAGATGGTGTCGTAGATAGTGTTTGTTTGAAAGATTGTATCCAGCGCTTGGGCTATTTGATTTTCTGCGGAAGGCTGAGCCCGATTAAAGAAATGCCCCATACAGAATCCGACGCAACAAGCTACGGCCATCCGTATCCAGTATTTTTGTGGGCTTGGTTTCCTAAAGAAATGTTGAGGTGTGGAGAGTCTTTCGTTCTCTCTGTCTCTTAGTTGTCTTGCTGCTTGGGCTATTTGGGTTTCAAATTTATTCATAGTCTTTCAGTTGTTGCTTTATGGATTGCAGAAGTCTGTGAACTCTGGATTTTACAGTCCCCTCCGGCACTTTCAGTATTTGTGCCACTTGCGCTATGCTCAGTTCTTCTTCATATCGTAGTGCAAAGAGGGTGCGATAGTCTTTAGGGAGTTTTTTCAGGATGCTGTAAAGGGCTTCCAGCATGGTCTCGTTGTCAAGTTTGATATCATAGTCATTGTCGGCAGACTCTTTAGAAAGTGCGGCCTGTTCGTTGGCATAAGTGGTCTCCACTTCCATGTGTCGGCAAGCACTTTTGTATTGGTTATAGGCAATGGTGTAGAGCCAGGGCTTGAAGGGAGCGTCTTCTTTGTAGCTATTTCCGAAGGTCCAGATTTTTAGAAAGAGTTCTTGACACGCATCGGATGCTGCATCCTGGTTATAGTCGTACATTCTGAAAAAGAACCCTTGCAGTCTTCTTGCATATCGTCTGTACAACTCGTTGAAAGCATTTTCTTCCCTACTCCGAGCCACCCTTATCATCAGTTCCTCGTCTGTCAGGCGTTGGTAAGGCTTCTTGAACAGGCGTATCATTGGTCGTACTGATTAAGGTGTTTAAGATAGGTGTTTTTTGTTTCCTGTGGCAAGCGTGTATTTTCTACGGAGGTTTGTAGAATTTTCTTTAGCCATTCGGCCCGAGCCTTGTTACCTTCTGCTCTGTATGTCTTGATAAAGGAACCGAGTAAGACGATGTAGTTCACTTGCTGCATCTCGCTTCCCTTCCAATAGACTTCATGGTGGAATTTTGGCATGCCCAGATATTCAAACTTATACTTATGCTCTATCGCCGTTTTGCTGGCGCTGACGTTGTCGTAGGGCTTGGGGCTGTATTTTAGGAGCAGTCCTTCGCGGTATAGTTTTTCTCCCAAATTTTTGTAGAGCTTACCCAAGGAAGGCTCCAAGTAGACAGGGCGCTTTGTGGATTGTGCCAAGTATTCTATGAACCCGGTTTCGTAGGCCGTATCCCCCATTATGATTTCCTTTTCCATTCCCTCAGGCCTGTATGGGGCTATTCCGAGTCGTTGGCAAAGGCTATCGGCGTAGGCTGCGATACTTAAGAAACTGGATACGGCTATCACTTTGTCCTTATGGATGTTCAAGGTCCGTTGCATCATGATTTTGGGAAACAAGTCCAAGTCGCCATAACCTATGTAGATACTGTTTTGCGGCAAGGCCTCCAGTTGGTTGTAGGAATAGTGTAGTGCAAAGTTCGGATAGAATCCTTTCTCATATTGTTTTTGTAGCAGCCGGTCGAAGAGTTCTCGCCGTTGCCCCTGCCCATCCGCTTTTCCCGAGCGCCAAAGGTAGCCGAGCAGTCCGTCCACAATGCCCGGCTCCGGTTCCTCCGGAATGTAGTCGAGCGCCTTTTCTGCGTGTGGACTGTAAGCCGCTTGCTGCAATTGGTATCGGCAGTAGTGGTAGGTGAAAGTGTTGGGGATGGCTCGCTCCATGCGGTTGATGATAAAGTCGGCCGAGTCGCGGGGCACCTCATAGGCTTGAAACCAGAATTTCAAATATCTGTTGGCCTCGAAAAAGTTGTACCAGGCTCGCTCCGATTGTGGATTTTCGGCCACCTCTTTCTCCCAGAGTTTTGCTTGCTCAGCGTACCATGCCGAGTCTTTCCCTGTGACGATGACGCTGTTTATATCTTTGGCCACTTGGGCTTGCAGAAAAGTAAAGGTCAGTAGCAATAGGCTGCAGAAGGATATTGTTCTTTGGGTCTTCATGTTCCGTTTTATTTTTTGGATAAGTTTTTAGTTGAGTATTTGAAAATTTAGAAACGGCCGTCTGTTATTGCATACGCACAAGAGGAGCGAAGGTTCGCTCTGCAGCTATTTTTTTCCTATAAGACCGCATTTATATAGGTACAGACCCTGGGATAGAGAGTGAGTATTCCATGTCCGGGCAGACGTATTTTGGTGGAATTTGTAAATACCTGAAAATCAATAGTGATTTTCGAGCGTTTCTTAGGTAAGAGCTAGGTGAATCTAGGTAAGAGCTAGGAAAAATTCGGTAACTACTAGGAACGCGAAAGTAACTACTAAGAAATGGAGGTATATGTTGCCGAAAAAAATCAACGGATAGAGGAGAGGCTGCTAGCCTTATTGGCAGGCCGGTTTGCGCTTTCGGCATTCGGGGCAAATGCCTTTGAGTACGTAGTTGGCTGTGTGGAGATGGAAACCGCCGGGGAGCTCTACCTCCGGAATGGGGATGTGGCGCAGACAGTAGGTGCGTTGGCACACCTCGCAGAAGAAATGGGCGTGGTGATCGGCCAGCGAGGAGTGGCAGCCTTCGTTGCAGCGGCAGTCCTCTTCGCATACGGCATATTTGGCTTGTCCGCTTCCGTCGTCTACGCTGTGAACGAGGTGCTTGTCCAGAAAGAGCGTCAGGGTGCGGAATATGGTAGATTTGTCCACCGTGACCAATCTGTTTTCCAAATCGCCGAGCGACATGGCGCAGGGGCTTTCTGTCAGCTCGCGCAGAATGAGCAGGCGCATGGCTGTGGGCTTCACCCCGCGCAGTTCTAAAAATCGTTCCAAGTTTTCCATACTATATAATCTATTTTGCCGCTGGCGCTGAGGGCTGCGTTATTGGTAGAGCAGCGTTACGATTTTCTCGAGCCATGCCTTGTCTGTCTCGTCGAAAGTGGCCAGGTGTTCGCTGTCGATGTCCAGCACCGCCACGATGCTTTCGCCCTGCCACACGGGCACTACAATCTCGCTGCGCGAAAGGCTGCTGCAGGCTATGTGGCCCGGAAATTTCTCAACGTCCTCCACCACCTGTGTCTCTTGCGTCTTCCAGGCTGTGCCGCAAACGCCTCTGCCGAACTTTATCCTTGTGCAGGCTATCGGTCCTTGGAAGGGGCCCAGCACAAGTTCGCCGTCGGCCACGCGATAGAATCCCGTCCACCAGAACCGGAATGTGGCGTGGAGCATGGCCGCCATGTTGGCCATGTTGGCGATGGCGTCGTGCTCGCCGTCCACCACCGCAGCCATCTGCTTGTATAGTTCGGCGTAGCGCTCCGCTTTTCCGCCTTCGGGGATAATGAAATGTTCAGCCATAGTTTTCTATCAGATTGTTGCAAAGATAAGGATTTTCTTGTAGCCGCCTCTTGTGTCTTAACAATGTTTTTCTTAAAAAAAGTTTTGAGCGAGATGTCATCTATCAGTATCTTCTGCCGGAAGTTTTCTGAGTTTTATTTTGTCGGGAATCAGAATCTTTGGTATCTTTGCCCAAGATGTGCCGCCTTGTTATGGGGAGCAAAGGCTCATAGAATGAGTGGCGCACCGATGGATGATAATTTATTTACCTTAAACAAAATATTTATGGCTATTGAAAAGACACTCGTACTTCTAAAGCCTTGCACCTTGCAACGCGGCTTGGTAGGAGAAATTACCGGACTATTTGAGAAAAAAGGCCTCCGCATCTGTGGTATGAAGATGATGTGGCTGACCGACGAACTTTTGAGCGAACACTATGCGCACCTTAGCGAGAAACCCTTCTTCCAACGCGTGAAGGACGCTATGATGACTGCGCCGGTCATCGCCCTCTGCCTTGAAGGCGTAGATGCCATTGCGGCTGTCAGAGCATTTGCCGGCCCCACCAACGGTCGCCTTGCCGCTCCCGGCACCATTCGCGGCTCTTACTGCATGAGCTTCCAAGAGAACATTGTGCACGCCAGCGACTCTGCCGAGACTGCCGAGGTGGAACTGAAGCGCTTCTTCCGTCCCGAGGAAATCTTTGAGTGGAAGCAAGCTTACTTCGACTTCCTCTATGCTAACGACGAGTTTTAAGACATTGTCCTTTGGCAGACAATCAACCCCTATGGAGAGGCCCTTTGGAGCCTCTCTTTTTTTATGCAGCGATAGGAGGATTTCTTAGTAAGCTACTAGGAAAAACTAGGTCTTAAGAAATTTTTCCTAGGTCTTGAGAAATTTTTCGTAGATCAGACTTTCGAAACGCTACAAAACCACCCTTGATTTTCAGTGGTTTACAAAGAGGCGCGGCGAGGCTTTTGCGCCGACAGAAAGATGCCCCGGTTCTTTTCATAAAACAGGTGGGTGCAGCCCAATGCGTCGGCTGCACCCACCTGTTGTTTGTCCGAAAGAGTAAGAAGCTGTCAAGGAGACCGTTGGGCTTGGAGCGTCTTACGCAATATCCTTTTCCGTGGAGCGTTAAAATCTAATGTTGATGTCGGCACCAAAGTGAACCGGCACGCCCTGCTGTGCAAATCGGCGCCCCATACTCTCAAAGCAGAAGGTGTTGTAGTCGGTCTGCGTGAGGTTCTTTCCCCACAAGGCAAGGTGGATGTTGCCGGCAAACTCAGCCGAGAGGCGTGCGCCGAGCAGTGCATAGAAATTTTGGCTGAAGTTGTTTGCCTCGTCCCACCAAATGCGTCCTGCGCCGCTAAAGTCGGCACTGATGCCAAGAGCCTTGATGGCTTTGCAACTCAGCGGTTGGCGATAGGCCACCACCATGTTGACCGTGTGTTCGGGCACGAAGGGTACGCGGTTGCCAGTGTAGTCCACCGGCTGGTCGTTGCTGGTGCCTAGGTCGTAGTTGGTGAAAGCCGCGTGGGTATATCCGTATCCGGCAGAGAGCGTCAGGCGGTTGTTGAGCAGTGCGCCGCGGGCTGCCAACTCTACACCGTAGCTACGGCTCTTGCCGGCATTCACCATGATGCGTCCCATACCGCTGTCGGAGAAGCGGGCGAGCTGCTGGTTGTGGGTGTCCATCAGGAAGAAAGTGTAGTCGAACTGCAAGGCGCCTTTGCAGAAATTCAAGTGGCCGCCCAGTTCGTAGTTCCATGACTCCTCGGGCTTATAAGAAAGGTCGGAAATTTGGGGTTCAGCAGGAATGTTTTTGCTGAGCACGCCGGTCATGCCGTTGATGGCAGCCTCTTTTGAAGCATCGGGGAGCGGCATGCGGTTGATGGTCTCTACGCAAAAGTCCTTCACGTCGGTCATCATCGTTCTGCGGAGCATGGTTTGCGAGAGGTCAGAGTAGGCCTGAATGTTGTAACCTCCGGAGCGGTAGCCTTTAGATACAGAGGCGTAGACATTGCCGCGTCCGCGCTTGTGGTCGTATTGCAAAGCAAACTTAGGCAGCAGCTGCCAAGAGTCGTCGTAGAGGTTGCCGTTGAGCTCGGGAGAGGACTGGAAGTCGTTGTTTATGCGGAAGGAGGGCATCTGGAAATTATAGCCGATGGGGGCCGACGTGCCCGATTTAAGATGCAGCTCGCGGTAGTCGTAGTCTAGGCGCAAGCCCACAATGGCAGAAAGACCAGCACCCAGCTTCACCGTGCTTTGGTGGAAGAGGGCTGCGTTCAAAGAGGGGGTGCGCAGGTCGGCAACGAATGGGATGCCGGTGCTGGTAAAAGAAAGCGACATGGGCGGCTGCTGGGGGAGCACATTGGCAAACTGCTGGTTCAAGAAACCAACACCGTCCTGGTAGAACGAAACCGGGCAATCGGTTTTCAAGTTCTGGTACATGAAGAAAGCACCAGAGGTCCATTGCCAACGGCCTTGTCCTCTGCTCTTAAGAGAAACTTCTTCAGTGACGGTCTGTATGTGTTGCTTTTGGGTCAAGGAAAAAATATCGGCCGCAGTGAAATCCTGGTCCATAAAGAGACGGTCGTTTAAGTTCTGGTAGGAGGTGATAGAGGAGAGCGTCAGTTTGGGCAAGCGCCACTCCAGTCCCAAACCGGTGTTGAGCACGCCGCGGCGGTAAGTGCTGGGGCGGTTTTGTGCAATGATGCCGCTCTCCGGCGAACCATCAGCCAGGAAATAGGGGCAAGCATCCTCGTCGCTGTATTCATAAGAGGCTGTCAAGTCGGCACGGAATACGTCTGTCGGTTTCCACGCCAGTTTAATTCTGCCGCCTCCCGCTTCAGCGCCGTCGGCATGTTCGCCGGTGGCCTTGTTGTAGAAGAAACCGTCTTCGCCATCGTAGTATCCGCTAAAGGAAAGTCCAAATTTCTCCGAAGGGCGTAGCTGTGTAGAGAACGAAGCCTTGCGGCCGCTGTTGCGTCCGGAAGCACCGAGTTGAAGTTCTGTACCTTGATAAACCTGATTGGGTTTTGCTGCATAAGTGGGCAGAGGGTCAGCCGTAAATACGCGGATGAGTCCGCCCATCGTGTTGCGACCATATAGTGTGGCTTGTGGGCCGCGCAAAACGTCTACGCGCACCACGTCGAGGAAAGAAAAGTCGTAGCTGCTCTTGTCAACGAGGGGCACATTATCTATATATACGCCGACCGCCGGTGTGTTCATGCGCGAGCCGATGCCGCGGATGTAGACAGCGCTGGTGATGCGCGAACCATAATCGGGCATGAAAAAGTTGGGGGCTGCAACAGATAGTCCCTTGATGGCATCTACATCACGCACTTGCAAATCGCTTTTTCCAAAGAGCGATACCGACATGGGTTGGCGGCGCAGATTGGAAGTCTCTTTGGGAGAGGCTACCACCACTGCTTCTTCGATGTCGATGACGCGTGAGCTGTCCGGCAGAGATTCTGAGAAATTATTGGCAAAGGAAACACTTGCACAACTGGCTGCAAGTAAAAAAGAAATAGTCTTGAGACTCATATGCAAACATATATTTTTTTACGCTTGCAAAAGTACAAGAAAGCTCAGAGTCTCACAATCCTTATTTGTTAGGATATATGGGAGCCTGTTCTTTGAAGAAACCCTCAGCACAAAGGAGTCCTTGCTCGCCGGGAGCCACCAGTTTGCGCAGCGAGATGGCAGCATGCCCCATAGTGCGGCGCAGGTTGATTTCCACACAAGGGTGCAGACGCAAAGTTTGGCTGTTTGGCTCTTCAACCAGCATCATGTCGATGCCCAACGGCCCGCGGTAATGGCCCGCCAATAGTAGGCTCAACTCCTTCTCGCAGGCTGCCGCCACGAGGCTTAGCAGCTCGGTGGAAACCTCGGGGAGCATCTCTCGAAGCGTATCTTCATCGGCCACGATGTTACCCATATAACTGCCCGAGGTGTGGGTGCGAAAGAGCGAAAGACCTTGGTAGGAAACCGCATTGTCCTCGGCTGAGAACTCCATGGCAAAATCAATCTTGCGATGATAATAAGGCTCCACCTCAATGGCGTGTTGCTCGCGGAGCACTTTCTTGATTCTGAACTCCACATTCTCGCTCATGGGCAGACCTGTTCTGAACACCCCACGGCCACTGCCGGACCACGGCGCTTTCAGCATCGCCGTGCCGTAGCGCTCAATGGTTTGGAGCGTGGTCTCGAAGGAGGTGCACCACGTAGATTCACCAATGAGCATAGGAGAGATAGACACCAGTTTGCTAAGTAGAGACACGGCTAACCTTCGGCTGCTGAACTGTCGGATGTCCTCAAGAGCCTTGTTGGTGGGGAGCAGTCTCTCCGGAACTCCCAGTTTTCTCAGACGATGCACCAACGCCTTGTTCCACCCCCATGGTTCAATGCGCTCAATAGCGGCGTAGTCAAAAGAGGCTAGTTCTTCCTCGTAGATGTAGTGTATGTTTTTGGTGTAAGCGCTGTCGTAAATCTTTGCCCCTTTCGGAAGTAATAAGACATCACCTTCCTCAGCCCAAAAGGCAGCTAGGGGGGCTATGGATTGTGCGGTGAGTTGGGCAGCCTTAGTCTCGTTGTAAAAAGGAGAGTCGGAGGCCAAGGCTTCATCGTGTGAGGGGTTGAAGATGTGCAGTACCATTTTCTGCGGGCTTTAGAGATTCAAAGTGACCTTCTCAAAAGCCTTCCGAGCACACTCGTAGCCTTCCTGGTAAAGGGCTTCGAGTTTCTGAGTATTGCTTTCCAATCTGCCAACCTCAATGGGGCGCTCCGGACAAATGAGTAGTACGCGTCCCTCAGCTTCCAGTTGCTCCACGAGTTGCAGTTGTTGGTTGTAACGCTTATTTCGCTTGCTCAACAAGAGGCGCAGGCGAGGGTAGTCCTTATATATATACTTCGGCACCTTTCTGTCATTCTCTCGCTTGCGGAAACCTCTGTTGCGGGTGAGCACTACGACGTTGACAGGATGACCCATCTCGATGGAACGCTCTATGGGGATGGAGTCCACAATACCGCCGTCGAGCATAGGCTCTCCGTCTACGTCCACAATGGGGCAGACGAAAGGCAGGCTGCTTGATGCTTTTACAATCTGAATGAGGCGCTCGGGATTGCTGCGGTCGTCCATGTAACAGGCTTTACCGGTGCGGCAGTTGGTAGTCACTATCTCAAACTGTGCCTTACTGGTGAAGTAGGTGTTGTAGTCGAAGGGAAGTTCTTTGTTGGGAAGGGTGTCGTACATAAACTTCTGGTCGAAGATGCTATGCTGTGTAAGGAAATAGCGAAATCCTATATAGCGATACTTCTCCAGGAGGTCGATGTTCGAGGCGCGGGCTCTTCCGCGTTGCCTGCTGATGTACGACAATCCGTTGCATGCTCCTGCCGATACGCCGATGCTGTAGGGAAAGTAGATTTTGTGGTCGAGCAAGTAGTCCAGCACGCCGGTTGTAAATACACCGCGCATGCCGCCGCCTTCGAGTACTAATCCGGTTGTAGCGTCCAGTTGCATAGAAATAGGAGTTTTTTTGTTGCGCTGCAAAGATAGTATTTTGCTCCGAATTTATCTCGTGCCGACAGTGTGAAAGTCTTCTTTAAAAGTGCTTGATATAGTAGTCGCAGGTTGCTCGTAGCTCTTACTACTGACTTTTTGGCGCATGAAAAATAGTAGTTCGCCCTTCTTTCTTCCTTAAAATGTGTCAGAACGGCAGTAATTTATAATATATGTTAGCAAAATATAGGTGGTATGCTTTTAGAATTTTGAAGAGTATAAATAAGCACAAAAAATATTAAGTAGTACCTAAAAAAATAGCTATATGACACTAGACAGATTTACTATCAAAGCCCAAGAGGCTGTTCAGAAAGCCGTTCAGAAGGCTGTGGCCGATGGCGGACAAGTGGTGGGCACGCTCCATTTGCTTTATGGCACGATGAGCGTAGGCGAGAATGTTACCCAATATGTTTTTGGAAAGTGTGGCATGAACGAGCGGACCTTACAATCCGTTCTTGAGGCCGAGCTCTCCAAGCAGCCGCGTGTTTCGGGCGGCGAGCCCTATTTAGACCGCGAGGCCAACGAAGTATTATCGCGTGCTACAGACTTGTCTGCAAAGCGCAAGGACCAATACGTAGGCCTTGAGATGCTGCTCCAAGCTTTGCTCGTGGTGAAAAGTACGGCGTCGCAGATACTCAAAGATGCCGGCATGAACGAGCAGACCTTGTTACAAGCCATCGAAGAGTTGCGCGGAGGTCGCAAAGTGGATTCGCCTTCTTCAGAAGATACCTACCAGGCCTTGGCAAAATATGCTCGCGACCTGGTGGCCGAAGCTCGCGAAGGAAAACTCGATCCGGTGATTGGCCGCGATGAGGAAATACGCCGCGTCCTCCAAATTCTTTCGCGCCGCACCAAGAACAATCCTATCCTCATTGGTGAGCCGGGTACGGGTAAGACTGCCATCGTCGAAGGACTTGCCGAGCGTATCGTACGCGGTGATGTGCCCGAAAACTTAAAGAACAAGCGCCTCTACTCCTTGGATATGGGAGCGCTCATAGCCGGTGCAAAATATAAGGGCGAGTTTGAGGAACGCCTTAAAAGCGTGGTGAACGAGGTGGTGCAGGCCGAAGGCGACATAGTGCTTTTCATCGATGAGATACATACGCTCGTGGGAGCCGGCAAAAGTGAGGGCGCAATGGATGCCGCCAATATTTTGAAACCGGCATTGGCGCGTGGCGAACTGCGAAGCATCGGCGCCACCACCCTCGAGGAATATCAAAAATATTTTGAGAAGGACAAGGCCCTGGAACGCCGTTTCCAAACAGTACTTGTTGATGAACCTACTCCGGAAGATTCTCTCTCCATTCTTCGCGGCTTGAAGGAACGCTACGAGAACCACCATCGGGTTCGCATCCAAGACGATGCGCTCATGGCAGCTGTCAGCTTGTCGCATCGATATATCTCCGATCGCTTCTTGCCCGACAAGGCCATCGACCTTATGGACGAGGCAGCGGCTAAATTGAGAATGGAGCGCGACTCTCAGCCCGAGGAACTCGACGAGATTACGCGCCGTCTTCGCCAACTTGAGATTGAGCGCGAGGCTATCAAACACGAGGGCGACAGCCTTAAACTCGAAGTGTTGGCTAAGGAAATAGCCGAGTTGCAAGAGCGCGAGCACGCCTTGCGAGCCAAGTGGGAGGGCGAGCGCGAGCAGCTTTCTAAAATCCAACAGAACAAGCAGGAGATGGAGCACCTCAAATTTGAAGCCGAGCGTGCCGAGCGTGAAGGCAACTATGGACGAGTGGCTGAAATACGCTATGGTCGTCTCCGGGAACTTGAAGAAGAAATAGCTGCTGCTCAAGAGGAATTGGCGCGTCGTCAGGGTGTGGAAGCCATGGTGAAGGAAGAGGTGACAGCCGATGACATAGCCGACATCGTGAGCCGCTGGACCGGTATCCCCGTGAGCAAAATGTTGCAGAGCGAGCGCGAAAAACTTGTTCATCTTGAAACCGAACTCCACCAGCGCGTGGTGGGACAAGAAGAGGCCATCGAGGCTGTTGCCGATGCTGTGCGCCGTAGTCGTGCCGGTTTGCAAGATCCGCGTCGTCCTATCGGCTCGTTCATCTTCCTTGGAACAACGGGAGTGGGTAAGACAGAGTTGGCAAAGGCGCTTGCAGAATGTCTCTTCAACGACGAGAATATGATGACGCGCATTGATATGAGTGAGTACCAGGAAAAGCACAGTGTTTCTCGCCTGGTAGGTGCGCCTCCGGGATATGTGGGCTACGATGAAGGCGGCCAACTCACCGAACCCGTACGTCGCAAACCCTATAGCGTGGTGTTGTTCGACGAGATAGAAAAGGCTCATCCCGATGTTTTCAATATTCTCCTGCAGGTGCTGGATGATGGCCGTCTGACCGATAATAAAGGCCGAGTGGTAAACTTTAAGAATACCATTGTGATTATGACCTCCAACTTAGGTAGCCAATATATCCAGAGCCGCTTGAACGGTCAATCGCACAACGAGGCTTTGCTCGATGACATCCGCAACCATGTGATGGAGATGCTCAAGCAAACCATCCGCCCGGAGTTCCTCAATCGTATTGACGACATCATTATGTTCCATCCCCTTCGTGAAGCAGAGGTGCGCAGCATTGTTGAGATGCAGATACGCAGTGTGGTGGGCCGTTTGGCAGAGCAAGGTGTGGAACTTGAAGTAGACACCGCCGCTGTCGACTTGATTGCACGCGCCGGTTTCGACCCCGAATTTGGTGCCCGCCCCATTAAACGAGCCTTGCAGCGCCTTTTGCTAAACAGTTTGAGCAAGGCTTTGCTGGCAGCGACTGTGGACAAAAACAAACCCATCAAAGTTGGCGCCGCAGGCGATGTGCTCTCTTTCTGCAACGCATAAATCTGTAGTTTGTAAATCGGCGCTTTGCTTTGCCCGTATTTGAAAAGAAGGTTCTTCGGAGCCTTCTTTTTTTTGTTGCTGCCAAAAGGCGCATTTCTTAGTAAGCTACGAAGAAATGCTAAAAAATGAGTCTTGATTCTCAATTACTTACAAAAGCCTTGAAAAGCCTGTTTTCTTGTCCATAGAGGGGGCGGAAGAGAAAAAGCCAAACGGTAGTCCCCGTTCCTTTCCTGCTCTGCTCTTATTGCCTAATAACAAAAAGAACAGAAGGAGGGTCGGCTATGTCAAGGAAAATGAGTAATTTTGCAAACAGGGGAAAAAGTGGCTGCTGCGACTTTTCTTTTTTTGCTCCGCCAAACTCTTCCCTATTTTTAGAAACTGAAAAAACTGTTCAACTATGCTATTTTCTAAACAGACCTATGTGGAGCGTAGAGCCCGCTTGCGCGAGTTGGTAGGCGAGGGCCTTATCCTCCTCTTTGGTAATAATGATAGTCCGATGAACTATCCGGCGAATGCCTATAAGTTTCGCCAGGACAGCTCGTTCCTCTACTTCTTCGGTCAGCACCGCGACGGCCTCGTGGGCGTGATTGATGCCGATAGTGGCATGGAGACTTTGGTGGGCGATGAGATTGACATCGACGATATCGTGTGGTACGGCTCTGTTACTTCTGTGGTAGAGATGGCTGCCGAATGCGGTGTGGGAGCCACAGCTCCTATGAGCCGTCTTGCAGAAATGGTGGGCGAGGCTCTGAAGCAAGGCCGCAAGGTACACTTCTTGCCACCCTATCGCCACGATACCCAGATTCAAATCATGGACCTTTTGGGTAACCATCCGTCAAAGCAGCGCGAGGCAGCTTCCATGCAGCTCATCAATGCTGTAGTGGCGCTGCGCTCAAAGAAGTCGGCCGAGGAAATTGCAGAACTGGAACGCGCCAGCTACATCGGCTACTTGATGCACACCGCAGCTATGTCGATGGCAAAGCCCGGTGTGACAGAACGCTATATCGGTGGTGTGCTCGATGGCATTGCCGCTTCTCACGGCGCCATTTGTTCTTTCCAAAGCATTGTGTCAATGCACGGCGAAGTGTTGCATGGCTATCCCTCCGGTCGTGAGTTGGAAGCCGGTCGCTTGTTGCTTGTAGATGCAGGCGCCGAAACGGTGAACCATTATTGTTCAGACCATACACGTACCACACCCATCTCGGGTAAGTTTACGCAACGCCAAAAGGACATATATAACATTGTGGTGGACTGCCACGACCTGGCTCTCACTCATTGTCGCCCCGGTGTGCGCTACTATGATGTACACATGGATGTTTGTCGTCTGATGACCGAGCGCTTGAAAGACCTCGGCTTGATGAAGGGCGATACAGAAGCTGCTGTTCAAGCCGGAGCACACGCTCTCTTCCTTCCCCACGGCCTTGGCCACATGATGGGAATGGACGTGCACGACATGGAAGGCCTTGGTCAAATCCATGTGGGCTACGATGCAGAGACACGCCCCAGCACCCAATTCGGAACAGCCAGTCTGCGTTTCGGTCGTCGCCTTGAAGAAGGCTTTGTGGTGACCGACGAGCCCGGTATCTATTTTATCCCCGACCTCATCGACCTTTGGCGCAAGGAAGGCATCAACAAGGACTTCCTCAACTTCGACGTGATCGATACTTACAAAGACTTTGGCGGCATCCGCATCGAAGACGATGTGCTCATTACGGCAGATGGTTGTCGCTTCCTCGGCAACGAGCGCATCCCGTATCACGCACAAGAGGTGGAAGCCTTCTTGGAAAAGCAAAATGACCTGTGCCAAGTGACTACCGACTTCTTTACCTCTTACACCGCTAAGTAATAAGTATAAATTTTAATAACCTAAATAATTAACAATGAAGAAAATCTTTACAATGGCGCTGGCTGCTTTTGCAATGAGCGGCGCAGTGTACGCAGAAGAGAAGAAGGACACTCTCGCCTTCGAAGTGATTAAGGAAAACAAAGTAACCTCTATCAAGGACCAAAACCAAAGCGGTACTTGCTGGGCATACTCTTCTTACGCATTCCTAGAAGCCGAAGTGCTCCGTTTGGGTAAAGGCGAAGTAGACCTTTGCGAGTCATACCTTGTTTACAACACTTACATGGACCGCGCCGACAAGGCTATCCGTACCCACGGCGACGCTTCTTTCTCTCAAGGCGGTTCTTTCTATGATGCCATCTACGGCTTGAAGCACCACGGACTTGTTCCCCAATCGGCAATGCCTGCTCCCGGTACTCCCTATGGCGACTCTCTCTTCAATGCCAACCAGCTCGATGCTGTGACTACTGCTTACGTGCACGCTTTGGCTAAGGGCAAACTGAAGAAAATCAATCCCGTATGGCGCAAGGACTTAAACGCTATCTACACTAACTACTTCGGTGCGCTCCCCACAGAGTTTGAGGTGGAAGGCAAGAAGTACACTCCGCAGTCATATGCAGCAGAGTTGGGCTTGAACGCCGACGACTACGTTTCTCTCACCAGCTACACCCACCATCCTTTCTACTCTAAGTTCGTTCTCGAAATCCAGGACAACTGGCGTTGGGCAGAAAGCTACAACCTTCCCCTCGATGAGTTCATGCAGGTGATGGACGAAGCAGTTCGCAACGGCTACACCTTCGCATGGGGTTCAGACGTAAGCGAAAAGGGCTTTGAGGCACGCAAGGGTCTTGCCAGCGTTCCCGCTAACGGAAAGCAGAACGACAAAACCGGTTCTGACGCTGCACGTTGGGCCGGCGACAACTTCAAGGGCGCTGTCATCGCTACCGGCGACGATGAATTGGCCATCACTCAGGAAATGCGCCAAGTGGCATACGACAACTGGGAAACTACCGATGACCACGGTATGCTCATCTACGGTCTTGCTAAAGACAACAACGGCAAGGAATATTTCATGGTGAAAAACTCTTGGGGCGAATATGGTCCTTACAAAGGCATGTTCTACGCCACTAAGGCATTCGTGGCTTACAAGACCATGAACATCGTTATCCACAAAGACGCTCTTCCCAAGAAGATTGCTAAGAAGCTCGGTTTGAAATAAGACAAACCTCTCGGTATAGCAGCCCGAAAGCCTAAAGCTTTCGGGCTTTTTCTTGCTCGCTAAAAGACTCTCCCTTGGCAGATAGAATTTCATATTTGTCTCTTAGTAGCTACCTAGGAATTCTTAGTAAACTTCTAGGAAAAACTAGTAGTTACCAAAATTTTCTTAGTAGTTACCGAAATTCACCTAGCTTTTACCTAAGAAATGCCCGAAAATGCCCCTTGATTTTTAGATAGTTGCAAAAGCAAAAAACAAACTGCCCTAAGCCATTGGAACAACTGCTAAAAGGAAATATAAGTTATTAACGAAATTTAACAAATTGGGGGGGTAAAATGTAGCATCTTTCTTACCTTTGCAAATATAGAAAGCTTTGTGTCGGCATATTCTCACAATTGCGCTGAACCTAAGAGATGCAAATCCTATAATAATAATCTAATACAAAATTTTATGAAGAGAAAATTTACTTTTACTTTGGCGATTCTATTCTTAGTCTCCACTTTTGGCATGGCTCAAGTTTCAAGTGTGGATAAAATTGATTACCGTCGCGATATCTCTGTTGATGACTTGAAGCACGCTATTGATACTCTCAACAAAATGAAGATGTTGGGTCAGAGCCTCATCGGACAATACTGTTTGCGCGGAGGAAGGGAAGGTGGCGTTCCCGGTGCCCACGCTTATCAGCGTCAGTTCAGCCTCGGTCCTGATGGCTATGCACAATACATGGTGGTACCCCACAAGGACTTTATGTATGGTACACTTACTTCTACCTACGACGTGTCTGAAGACTTCAATGATGCTCCTCATTTTTCTTATACCTATGTGAAGAGCGCCTTGATGCCATTGCTTAGTAACCCCATCATCGACACCATCCCTGAGTTTAAGGCCATCAACCTCCTTTATTATTGTATATCTGCACAAGAAAAAGCAGACCTGTCCGGTCCTTATCCTTACTTGGAAGACAAGATGAACATAGAGGAACCTACTGAGTACAACGACCTTAAGACTATCTATTTTGGCATTGAGAAAGACTTGGATGCTATCGTTGCCTGCTTGAAGTACTATGAGGAAAACCGTGATGCTCAGTATAAGAAAGAAGTCCAGAGATTATTGGAACGCTACTGCGTTACCAGCCGAGCTGTGTTAATCGGCGGTTCGCCTATAGATAGCTACATCCGTTTGGCCAACTCTTTGAAACTCCGTATGGCGATGCACATGGTGAAGGTAGAACCTGAAACTGCCAAGCAGTGGGCAGAAGAAGCAGTTGCTTCCGGTGTTATTGAAACCGTTGATCAACAACACGCTCTCTATCCTATGGTGTCTGGTTTTACTCATCCCTACATTGATCTCTGTAACTCTTGGAACGACCTTCGTCTCTGCGCTTCGTTCGAGAGCTTGCTGATGTCGTTGAACCACCCCTACACCAAGTATGTGTTTGCAAAGAACTCACAGCCCATCGTCAACGAGGCTACAGGTACCGAACTTGCTGCTCACAGCAAGATTGTCGGTCTCCGTGCCGGTCGTTTGATGCCCGATGGTCAGATCTATCCTTTGAACCCCTTGACTGCATTCTCCAGCATCAACTCAAACTCTATTGTAATGGCTCCTCTCTATCTCGTAAAATTGGCCGAAGTAAACTTCCTCCGTGCCGAAGGTGCGCTCCGTGGTTGGGACATGGGCGGCGAAGCTCAGTACTTCTATGAAGAAGGTATCAAGAACGCCTACCTCGACGAGCCTATGAAGGGTGCTTCTGAATATAATGCCGCTTTGGATGAGTACATGAACCTCGAAGAAGCTTTGCCTTACATTCAGGTTGAGGCTACCGGCGATGGTGAAGACTGGGAAAGCGTTACCAAGATTGGTGTGAAGTGGAACGAGGGTGACGAACAAGAGACCAAGCTTGAGAAGATTATCACTCAGAAGTACATCGCGCTCTTCCCGCTCTCTACAGAGGCATGGACTGAAATGCGTCGTACTGGCTATCCTAAGGTGTTCCCCGTATTGAACACAAATGATGGTGACGGCTCAATCAAGCAGGGAGAAATGATTCGCCGTATTCCTTGGCGTCTTGATGATCCTAAATTGCAAGAGGCGGCGGTTGCAGCTCTGGGTGGTCCGGACCTTCAAGCTACGCGTCTTTGGTGGGATGCTGAGTGTGGTAATTTTGAGAATGTAACATCTGTAGAACGTGTACCCTATGCTGTTTCTTCTAAAATATATAGCATTGATGGACGAGTAATGATGCAGAGTTGGGAGCAACTTCCTTCAGGTGTTTATATAGTAAATGGAAAGAAGAGAATAAAGTAATTTGGCATGTCTAACTTGGATTGTTTTCCTTTAGACACATAAATACAACAGAGGAGAAACCCGCGGGTTTCTCCTCTGCTGTATAAGACTTACTTCTGTTTTTAGAATTAGAAGTAAAAGCCAAATCCTATTTTTAAGCCTACTGTGCTGTTGTCGCTAAAGTCTGCGAGGCTCATTTTGTAATAAACAGCCGGCTCGATGGTGATGTTTTTGTTTACGAAGAAGGCGTAGCCCACTTCCACGGGGATTCTCAAGTCGTTGTTATTGGGAGTGAAGTGGCTATATTCTGCGCCGGCGCCCAAGAAAATACCGTTTTGCTCAAAGTAGTAGCGCGCACCTGCTCCGATGCTGATTTCATCCACAGCCTTGGTGTGTGCGTAGTTCAAGTTTCCTTTCAGCATGAGGTTGTCAGCGATAAAATAACCGGCATCAGCATCCAAACCAAAGCGGAACTTCTCGCCGCTGCTGTATGACAAACTCAATCCGGAGAGTGAAGCTCCTACGTATTTCTTACCTTTCTCAAATTGCGCATTTGCGCTCACTGCTACTACGAAGAGAAGCAAGCATGTCATCCACTTTTTCATATTCTTTTCTTTTTTAAGAGTGTATAGTTTTTAGTAGTGTGTCAGTTTATAGAGATTGACTATTGCAAAAATAAAGATTTATTCTGTATAAAGCCAGGTATGGAAGAATTAAAAACATTTTTTAGAAAATATGAACACTTATTTCTTGCGGTAGAATCATCTCAATGGTGCTTTCCTTTAGGAAAAGGCTATCCTTAGGCTATAAATTTTGGAAAATCTCTATCCGCTTTGCCGGAGCTTGGCTTTGCTTCTTCGGAATAAGTTTATAAATTTGCGTGTGAACTTTTTGTGGAAAAAATATATTTTATGACTACAGATAAGAATATAAGTAAACCTTTTATGCAAATGGCCAAGCAGCCGATGGAGGATTTCTTTCGCAATTCGGATCGTACGGCTTACCAGATTTCGCCCGATGGTCGCCATTTTTCTTACATGGCTACCTACGAAAACAGAATGAATATCTTTGTGCAATCTGTTGAGGGAGGCGAGCCGCTTCGCCTTACGTCGGAGACAGAACGTAGTGTGGCCGGCTATATGTGGGCTGATAATGAGCGCATTCTGTTTATGAAAGATACCGGTGGTGATGAGAATTTCCGCTTGTATGGTGTAAACCTCGACGGCACGGACTTGCGCGGCTATACGGAATTTCCCGGCGTGCGTACCACTATTATCGACGACCTCGAAGATGTCCCCAACGAGATTATCATCGGCATGAACCGCCGCAACCCAGAGGTGTTCGACCCTTACAGATTGAACTTGTGTACGGGCGAGATGGTGCAGCTTGCAGAAAATCCCGGCAACTGGCAAGGATGGATGACCGACCACGAAGGACGCTTGCGCTCGGTGACAGCCATCGTAGACGGCGTGAACACACAAATTCTCTATCGTGATACAGAAGATGAGCCGTTCCGCCCCGTACTTACCACCAACTTCAAAGAGTCGGTCAACTTTATAGAGTTTACTGCCGACAACCGCCTGGTATATGCGGCCACAAATTTAGGACGCGACAAAGTGGCGCTCGTATTGATGGATCCTGCCACTTGCGAAGAACTGGAATTGCTCTTTGAACACGACCGCTACGATGTCACCAGCATCAGCTATTCAAGATTGCATAAAAAACTCCTTTCAGTCTACTGCGTAGGACACAAAGAGCCGGTGCGTCATTTCTTTGACAAGGAGGAGGAGGCACTTAGGGCACGCATCAAAGCTCATTTCCCTAACCACCGTGTAGCTGTGGCCGATAGCGATAAGGCTGAGGAGAAATTGCTGCTCTATGCCGGAAGCGACCGCACACGTGGTGCTTACTATTTCTATAATGTGCATGAAGACAAACCGGTGAAGGTGGCCGAAGTGGCACCATGGATAAAGGAAGAAGAGATGGTGGAGATGCATCCTGTCTGCTATACTTCGCGCGACGGATGGACCATCGAGGCTTATCTCTCTTTGCCTAAGGGGCTTTCGCTCGATACGGCAAAGCAGCTGCCCGTAGTTGTCAATCCGCACGGTGGTCCATGGGCACGCGATACATGGGGCTACTCTTCCGAGGTGCAGTTTTTGTGTAGCCGAGGCTATGCTGTGTTCCAAATGAACTTCCGCGGCTCCACCGGATATGGTCGTAAGTTTTTGGAAGCCAGTTATAAACAATGGGGTAGAGCCATGCAGGACGATATCAGTGATGGCGTGGCGTGGCTGATAAACGAAGGCATTGCCGATCCTAAACGCGTGGCAATCTATGGTGGTAGCTATGGAGGTTACGCTACGTTGGCCGGCATCTGTTTCACTCCGGAACTTTATGCCTGCGCCATCGACTATGTAGGCGTCTCCAACTTGTTCACCTTCATGCAGACCATCCCGCCCTATTGGAAGCCTATGTTGGAAATGATGTACGAGCAAGTGGGCGACCCTGTGAAGGACCGAGAACTTTTAGAGGCTTGCTCGCCGGCTTTGCATGCTGAAAAAATCAAAGCCCCGCTTTTCATTGCGCAAGGTGCTAACGACCCGCGCGTGAACAAGGCCGAGAGTGACCAAATGGTTGAGGCTTTGCGTAGCAGAGGTGTTGAGGTGGAATATATGGTGAAGGACGACGAAGGGCATGGTTTCCACAATCAGGAAAATCGCTTCGACTTTTATAGAGCCATGGAATGCTTCCTCGAAAAACACTTGCTGGCAGAGTAAACTTTTTACTGAACGAAACATGAAGCGCCGGAGGAGTGAAAACAGCCTTCCCAAGCGCCTCATAGCTTGAATATTTCCGAACGGATGCACAGAAAGAAAAAAGTACGCAAAATTCTGCGTACTTTTTTCTTTGTTTTTAAGAGATTTTCAGTGGTTTATTTTCTGTTTAATATCTTGTGTGTCAGCGATGTGTCTTATTTGTTGGTCTCGCTGATTTGTGAGAAAATATTGACAACCGAAAATCTTCAGAAAAATATTTTTGGCTTAAAATACCTCAACGTAGGAGGCCAAGCGCTTGGCTTTGTCGCGCACTTCGTCAAGGTTGCCGTCTAGCGGAGCATTGCATACAACAACGCCCATGCGGCGGTTGACACGAGTGGTGGGCTTGCCAAAAATGCGGAGGTCGGCATCTTCTTCGCAGGTGCGTTCGAGTCCTCTATATTGCGGTTGCTCTTCGCTGGCAATGTTTGAGAGAATGACAGCGCTGGCTCCGATGCGCATGGGTTTGATGCAAGGAATAGGCAGACCCAAAGTTGCGCGAAGATGAAGCTCAAACTCGTTGAAATTCTGTGTGTTAGCCAGCGTTACCATACCTGTATCGTGTGGGCGCGGCGATAGTTCGGAGAAGTAAACACCATTCTCGTGGCTCAAGAAGAACTCCACGCCCCAAATGCCGGCGCCGGTGAGTGCGCGGGTTACTTTCTCTGCCATTTCTTGTGCTTCGGTCAAGTGTTCAGGAGCGATGGCGGCAGGTTGGAAACTTTCGCGGTAGTCGCCGCCCTTTTGTACGTGTCCGATAGGAGGACAGAAGAGGGTGGGACCATCTTTTTGAGTGACGGTGAGCAGGGTGATTTCGCTATCGAAGCGGATAAACTCCTCAATGATAAGCTCTTTGATGTCGCCACGGCTTCCGTTGATACCATATTCCCAAGCGTGTTCCAACTCGTCGGCAGTCTTTACCAACGATTGGCCCTTGCCAGAAGACGACATGAGGGGTTTCACTACGCAGGGGAAACCAATGATGTCGGCAGCTGCCTTTAATTCGTCGAACGACTTGGCATAGAAGTACTTAGCTGTCTTTAGTCCTAACTCCTTAGCTGCCAGGTCGCGGATGGCCTTGCGGTTCATGGTGAAGTTGACTGCGCGGGCAGAGGGGGTCACTTGGATGCCCTGCTCCTCGAATTCGTAGAGTCGCTCAGTGCGGATGGCCTCAATTTCCGGTACGATGATGTCGGGCTGATGCTTTGCTACGGCCTTTTCCAAAGCCTCGCCGTCGAGCATGGAGAACACTTCGAACTCGTCGGCCACTTGCATGGCGGGTGCGCCGGCGTAGGAGTCGCAGGCAATTACATATTGTCCGAGGCGTTGGGCGGCAATAACAAATTCTTTGCCCAATTCGCCAGAGCCTAAAAGTAGAATTTTTTTCATATTCTATAGATATTTTGTTTCTGTAAATGAGGCGTATGGCAGAGCCTACTACGCCGAATCTAAATACAAAGATAGAGATTTTTCTTGGGAATGCTCTTGCCGGCGCTCAATTATTTCTAAAAAATACGGCAGCCCGATTTCTTAACTACCATAAAACTCCGCCGACCTACCTACTTTATCCCTCTTCACCTCCCAAAAATCCTAACTTTCGAAAGTCTGACTTACGAAAAATTCCGCAAGACCTAGGAAAAATTCCGCAAGACTTTGTTTTTCCTAGCTCAGACTTTCGAAAAGCCCGTTGGCGTAGAAGGTTGTGTGCGCCATCAAGCAGTCTTGTTTTGCGTACTTGCTGGTTTCGGATTAAGGCGGAATAGAGAGGGGAAGAATTAGTAGTATCAAAAAACAACGGCCCAGACATTGTCTGAGCCGGTAGGTGGTTTCTGCTTTTAGCAAGAGGCTTGAGTGTCTGCCGTGTAGTTGCTCGGCAAGTTTTGTTGGGGGGCATCGCCTTCGAAAGAGGGAGTGTAGAGGCGAGCAAACTTTTTAAGAAAATCGAGGGTCTCTTTTCGCGGACCCGGAATAGACTGGGTAAAGTCGTTCATAGGCTGATTCTGCAAGATTGTTTACATACATAATAACGCAAGGTGTCCTTATTTATTATATAGGTATAAGAAAAATATTGGGGTGGGGATATGAAAATGCCCGATGACCTTTCGGAGAAAGTCACCGGGCGATTTATAATTGAGTTATGAGAAATGTGCGTAGTGCTCTATAGGCTGCAGAGGGCAATGTTGTTCTCTTGAGCCATGCGGCGCATGTTCAAGATGGCATAGCGCATGCGGCCCAAAGCGGTGTTGATGCTTACGCCGGTGATGTCGGAGATTTCTTTGAAACTGAGGTCTTGATAGTAGCGCATGAAGACCACTTCGCGCTGATTGTCAGGCAGATGCTCCATGAGCTTTTTTACGTCGTTCAAAGATTGCTCGTAGGCAAGCACATTTTCGGTGCAATCATCGTAGAGGGCGCAGTTGTTGAAGAGGTCGCCTTCGGCCTCGTCGTTGGAGATGGTGTTCTCGTTGCGCTCGTTGCGGAACTGGTCGATGATCAAGTTGTGCGCGATGCGCGTGAGCCATCCATAAAACTTACCGGTCTCCACATAGCGCCCTTGCTTGATGGTCATGATAGCTTTGACGAAGGTCTCTTGAAAGAGATCGTCGGCCAAGTCGGCATTCTTAATAATATAATAAATGTAGGAGTAGAGTTTGTCTTTGTAGCGTTCCAACAAAACATCGAACGCCTCATTCTTACCCGAAACATATAATGCAACCAACTGCTCGTCGGTGTGCAAACATAATTTGTCCATTACTTCTTAAAATATGATTGTTAGGAGTAATGTGTGTCGATAGGCTTATACGTTTAGGGGTTATGTTGGTGGCAAAGGTAGAAAAAAATCGTAGTATGACATACTTTTCTTACATTTTTTTCGTTCCGAGGGCAATTTTTTGCCTTTTCAGGGGCAAAATATCAGAAAATCCGACATAATGTTGCTAATCGTTGCCACAACAGATATGCCGGCGAAGCATAGTTTTACTCAAAAAAAAGTGTTATTTTTGCCTCCGAAAGTCTTTGGTATGGATTTGTCGCAGAGATATACAGATTTCTCGGCCTTCCTGGGGCGATATTTCTCAGGTAAGGTGCAAAAGATTTCGGTAGATGCCGGCTTCACCTGTCCCAATAGGGACGGCACGTTGGGGCGGGGCGGATGTGCGTATTGTAACAATCGTACTTTCAACCCCGACTATTGTGCGGAGCGCGAATCGGTGGCGGTACAGTTGGAGAAAGGTAAACTTTTCTTCGCTCGCAAATATCCTACAATGAAGTACTTAGCCTATTTCCAAGCCTACACAAATACCTACGGAGAACTGTCGGAACTCAAGGCTCTTTACGAAGAGGCATTGGCGGTGGATGATGTGGAAGGACTTGTGGTGGGGACGCGACCGGATTGTGTGTCCGACGAGTTGTTGGATTATCTGGCCCGACTGTCGCAACGCTCCTTTGTTCTCGTAGAGTATGGTGTGGAATGTACAAGCGACGAATTGCTCAAGCGGCTTAATCGCGGACATGATTTCGCTTGCTCCTCAGATGCCATCAGGCGTACGGCAGAGAGAGGTATTCCTGTGGGAGCGCATCTCATCTTGGGCTTGCCCGGACAGAGCCGCGAAGAGATGGTTGCACAAGCTGCGGAGCTCTCATTGCTGCCGCTAAATACGCTGAAACTACATCAGCTTCAGATAGTTAGAGGCGCACGGCTGGCAAAGGAATATCAGGAGAACCCTTCGGCCTTCCATCTGTTCTCGGCAGCAGAGTATGCAGATTTGGTAGTAGATTTTCTGGAAAGGTTAAGTCCTGATATTGCTGTAGAGAGGTTCGCTTCGCAGTCGCCAAAGGAACTGCTGATAGCGCCGGACTGGGGGCTGAAGAATTATGAATTTACAGAATTGGTGAAGCGCCGTTTGCGTGAGCGCGATACACGGCAAGGACGCTTGGCTGAGCTATGATAAAGTATTCAAACACAATATGAAAGAGAATATTCTGTTTCAGACCTTCACTCCCAAAGGAGGCAAGAGGCTGGAGGAGCAAATAGGAGAACTGAAGGGCATGCTGCGCGAGTGGTTGATGTCGGAAGGCTTGTCGCCGGCCTCGATGGTACAAGCCAGAGTTTATCTCACCGATGTGGCCAATCAGTGGTCGGCAGTAGTCAACTCCCCCTTGCATGCTTGCTATCTTTCGGCAGCGGCGCTTTCATATGTGGAGCAACCATTGCTGACAGGCGCAAAAGTGGGTTTGCAAGTGTGGTGTATCCGCTCCATGGATTTGAAAAAAATAGGAACTCCCAATAAACTGATAGTTGAGACAGGTGGCTTGCGCTATTTGTTTCACTCCGTGCGCTTTGCAGATGCCGATGTACAAGGCCTGGATGCAGAAGCCCAGACACGGAAGGCTTTTCTTGAGCACATAGAATGGCTGAAGCAAGAGGGTATGAGTCTGAGCAAACATTGTCATCGCACCTGGATCTACGTGCGAGACATCGATTGCAACTATGCCGGTGTGGTAGAAGGTCGCAATAAAATTTTTGAAGAGGAAGGCTTGACCGCCGAAACCCATTTTATAGCCTCGACAGGGATTGGAGGATGTGCCCTCAGTAAGCAGGCATTGGTAAGTATCGACTTCTTCTCTGTAGATGGTCTCTCGGAGAACAAAGTGGACTATCTGCATGCACTTGATTATTTGAATCCCACTCACGAATATGGGGTGGCTTTTGAGCGTGGTACGCGATTGTGTCTGCCAGAAGGAGATATGCTTTTTATCTCAGGTACAGCCAGCATAAACAACAAAGGTGAGTGCTTATATCATGGTGATGTGCTGGCACAGACAGAGCGCCTCTTCCTGAATATCGACAAACTGTTGGCCGATAAAGGAGCCGCCCTCGCACACCTTAAATATATTATAGTATATCTGCGAGACGTGGCCGACGCACGTGTGGTGGAAGCGTATCTTCAAGAGAAATTCCCCTCGTTGCCCTACTTGCTGACAGAAGCAAGAGTGTGTCGACCCGAATGGTTGATAGAAGTGGAAGGTATAGCTTTGCGCTCGCACGTCTAAAGGCAGATTAAAGTTTTCAATTTTACTTAAGAGCCCCCAAAAAACTTTTGTATTTATGTAGGAAATACAATCCAGACTCTACTAAGGATGGATAAATAACAGGGCCCCTTCGATTTTAATCTAAGGGGCCTCTTTTTTACACCTACCTAAATATAGAGATAAAATTCTGAATTCTTAAAAAAACTTAACAAACTAATACTTATTTCTTGGTTTAAGAACCCAAATAATAAAAATATATTAAATTTGCCCGTTAACTATACACTTGCGATAAAGAAACAAGAAAATATATAAATAAAAATTTTGATTTAATGCGTATGAAAAACCGTTATTGCAGAATGGGAAAGACATTGCTCAGAGCAATGTGCCTGCTTTCAATTTGCGGCTTTACTTACTCTTGTACAGACGATTACGACTTGGATGAAACCAGGCCGTCGTTCTTGGGAGAAAGTATTTATGATGAGTTGAAAGCTACCGGCAAGTTTACCAATGTTGTCCGGTTGATTGACGACCTGGAGTATGCCAATGTGCTCTCGAAGACAGGTAGTAAGACATTGTTCGTGGCAGACGACGATGCTTACAATCGCTTCTTCCAGAACAACACATGGGGAGTAAGTAGCTACGATCAGCTGACTCCGGCCATGAAGCGCGTGCTTCTCAATGGTTCGATGTTGAACAATGCCTATGTGATGGAAATGCTTTCCAACACAGAAGGTGGAGGTAAGAATCTTTGCTTGCGCCAAGTGTCAGCCACCACAGCGCTTGATACGATTCCTTATTGGGACGCTCTCTCTTTACCTTATAATATGAGCGGTTTGGATGAAAGCGGTATGCCGCTTCCTGAAGGAGAAGTAGAAAATGTAGATGCAAAATTTTGGAACAAGTTCCGCGAAAGAGGAGCCGGTACCGGTATCTACATGGCTTTGGATAAAACTCAGCCGATGTTGACTCACTTCCTCGAAGGCCAATTGCGTGATAAAAATATCACCAATGAAGATATCGCCTTCATTATGAACGAGAAAACAGCATGGAAGGAAAACCGCAGTTATATTTATGGTAATCGCGTGTTGCAACAAGACGTTACTTGCTTGAATGGCTATTACCATGTTCTTGATAGCGTGTTGGTTACTCCTCCTAATATGGCCGAAGTGCTTCGCCAAAACGGTACAGATGAAGCCTATGCTAAAGATAAAAATCTTTCAACCAAATACTTCAGCCTGTTGTTGGATAGATTTAGCGCACCTTATTATGATGCGAACTTAACTCAGCAATACAAGGCTCTTTATGATATCCCTGCAGATTCAGTATATCAAAAGCGCTATTTGGCTAACTTCTCTCAAGGCTCAAAGATTTCAGTGGATCCTGATGGTAAACCATTAGGTGATTTCCCCTATTTGGGATTTGACCCGGGATGGAATGAATTGGCATCCAGTGAAACATTGCCTAAGGAACAAGATATGTCTGCCATCTTTGCTCCCTCCGACCAAGCTTTTGAAAATTACTTTATTGGAGGTGCTGGTTCTATCTTCATGGAACGTTATGCAAAAGCAAAGCCGGTAACTACCGCTAATTTGGCTTACAACTTATATCAGATTCCTTTGGATATTGTACAGGCCTTGCTACGTAACTTAATGAAGGATTCTTTTAATGAGTCTGTTCCTAGCAAGTACTTGACCATTATGAACGATGCTCAGGACCAAATGTTTAATGTTTATACTTCTGTAGATCAATATAAGAGTAAGATAAACAAATGTCTTTTGGCCAATAATGGTGTAATCTATATCTTTGATGGTGTAACAGCTCCTGCTGATTATGCTGCAGTAGTGGCTCCCGTGTTGTATTCTAAGAACACGCAGATTATGAAGACTGTGGTTCGTGCGGATGATAACTTTATCGATGGTAATGCTTATAACAATGCACCATTGCAGAAATATTTCAGTACTTATCTGAAAGCCATGCAATCACGCTTCTCTTTCTTTGTTCCTACTGATGAAGGTTTAGGAAAATATGGATATGTGGATCCTTATTCATATGCAAAAACTCCTTCAGAACTCAGCGCCAATCGTCGTTATATGAAGTTTACCTATGACAACAATACAGGTTCAGAAGGTAAAAAGGTGGCTGTTTCTATGCAAGCTTATCAGTTCAGTGATTTTACAGGTGTCACTGATGGAGATAAAACTTTGGGAACAAACTTCCGTTCAAGAGGTAACGACTTGCTTACAACACAATGGGGTATGGTGAAGAAAAACCTTTTGGTTGAAATGGTTGACCAACACATTGTAGTTCATGATAATGACGATGTTGAAGGAGTGAATGGAGATCGTCAATACTTCCTTTCAAGAAGTGGTGCTCCTGTTTTTGTGAAGACAAAAGTTGATCCAAGTACAAAGGGCGTAGGTATGCAAGTAGAAGGTGGCTATCAGTTGATGCTTGAAAATGATGCTGAGGCTGCCAATGACCATGTATGTACTGTTACTGAAGGTTATAACCAAACTCGTGAGTTGCCTGCTAATAATAATTATGGTAACGGTATGACATATTTCTTGGATCGTCCGATGCAGCCGACCATGAAGACTGTTTATAATCATTTGATTAACCATCCTGAGTTCTCTACTTTCTTCCAACTCTGTGCAGCTTTGGATGACAATGGTGACCCTCTTACTATTGCTGATATGGTAGAGGCTGCCGGCTTGAAAACAGACAGTATGGATGAGACAGACTGGAATAATGAAATAAACAAGTATACTATCTTTACTGATGCCGATAATTATATCGCTCCGGAAAATGAATACTTGGTTCGCTTCTTTAATAACTACCGCTATACAGTGTTTGTTCCAACCAACGAAGCTATACAGAAAGCTATCGATGAAAAAGGTTTGCCTACATGGGTAAGTATTCAGAAATTTATCAATGATTGGAAAGGACATGTATGTAAGGATTGCTCTGAAGATGTAAAGTTAGAGGCAAACGAACTCTGTGAGCATAAGCAGGTAGAGGTACAAGCCATGTTGACAATGTTGGTGAACTTCTTGAAATATCACTTCCAAGATGAATCACTCTTCGTAGACAATTTGACTGCTACAGAAAGATACCAGACTTCATGTATTGATCATGAAGCCAATGCCTATTTGTTCCTTACTGTTGATCAAAAGCCTGGTCAAATGAGCGTGACAGACGAAGCTGGTAATACTTATAATGTATCTAGCAATCCTGAAATGCAAAATATTTTGGCGCGTGAGATGAATTATAGTATGAAACCCCAAAGTATTCTTGTTCCTGCAAGTCAAGGATACGTGAAAGTTTCTTCTTATGTGACATTGCATCAGTTAGAAGACGGCGTTTTGAATTTTGATAAGAATTTCGCCGGTCGTTACGATGGACAATGGAACACTCCTGCAAAAGCTAGAAAATTTGTAGCTAAGTACAAACTCAGAAAATAATCGTAACATCATGAAGAACATAAAGTTTTTATTGACACTGACTTTGTGCTTATGCTCATTTATAGCATCTGCACAGAAGGTGATTACGGGACATGTTACCAGTAAGGATGGCCCGGTAATCTATGCGAATGTGGTTGAGGTGGATAAGAACAACCGTAACGTTGCTGCAACCCAGACTGACGTTAATGGTAACTTCTCATTGAAAATTAAGAACCCCGCAAATAGTTTGCGCGTTTCTTATATTGGATATGCCACTGCTACCAAGGAAATTGGTTCGCAAACCCGTTTCAATATCGTATTACAAGACAAGACCACATTGAAAGAAGCTACTGTTACAGGTATGCGTCGTATCAAATCAAATGGTTTGACAATTCCTGAGCGAGAAATTTCTGTAGCACAGCAGTCGCTCAATATGGATGAGATGGAAGGTCTTTCTTTTGAAACAGCAGGTGAGGCTTTGCAAGGACAAATTGCCGGTCTTGACGTTGTTGCCAATTCTGGTAACTTGGGTGCAGGTACCAGTATGCGTTTGCGTGGTGTTTCTTCTATCAATGGTAGCTCTGAACCTCTTATCGTAGTGGATGGCTACATTTTGGAAGATTATAGCGAAGGTGATATCGATTATAATAATATGGAGAACACCGAGCAGTTTGCTACCCTCTTGCAGGTAAGTATGGATGACATCCAAAGCATCAACGTATTGAAAGATGCTTCTGCTACTGCTATTTGGGGTTCACGCGGTGCGAATGGTGTAATCGAAATCAAAACACGTCGTGGTCGTAGAGGTAAGACCAAGGTTAACTTTAACTACAAGTTTAAAGGTTCTTGGCAGCCTACAGGTATGAAGATGCTTGATGGTGATGGATATACCATGATGTTGAAAGAAGCTTACTTCAACCCAAAACAGAGTGATGTAGCTTCAGGTATTGTGGAATTGATGTATTTGAAAGATACCCACCCTGCTTATTATGGTAATTATAGTGGTAATACAGATTGGATTGATGAAGTTACACAATTCGGCCAATCGCATGAAATTGGTGCTAACATTACCGGTGGTGGTGAAAAGGCTACTTTCCGTTTCTCTGGAACCTACAAGCATGAGACTGGTACAGTCATCAAGCAATCTTTGGATCAATTTACTACTCGTTTGGTTTTGGACTATACTGTTTCTGACCGTATTAAGTTCTCTTCAAACTTTGCTTTGACTTATACCAAGAATAATAAGAACTATGCAGACTTGATGTCGAAAGCGTATAAGGCAATGCCTAATATGGAAGTTTATCGTCATGAGTATGACAAAACTACTGGAAGCTATTATAATACAGGTGATTACTATTTGATGCCTCCGAAGGCTGGTTCTGCTGGTTTGGTAGCTCCTAATAGTGGTTTAACTTCTTACTACTTAGGTGATATGGTAGATAATGGTAACCCTGTTGCTATTGGTAATTTGGCATGGTCAAAGGAGTCTACTTACACTATTATCCCTCAGTTCTCTATTGAATATAAATTGTGGGGTAAATCTGATGAAGAAACTCAGTTGGATTACACTGGTGATGTTTATTTGAATGCATTTACCAAAACAAACAATTCTTATTATCCTGCTGAACTTACTTCAAATTCATGGGCTTCTGGTGTTAACCTTACAGCTGATGATGAATATAAGAGTTTGATTTTCACTACTCGTCACCAGTTGGTGTTCAAACCTGCTTTCTATAATGAAGACCATTCATTGCAGGTATTGTTGCGTGGTGAATTGACTTCTCAGAACACGACTTCACAAGGCTTAAGTGCTTCTGGTATTAGTGGAGGTATTACAGACCCGACTGTTCCTGGTTATATGACTAATGTTTATTCTTCAACCGGAAAATCCCATTCTATGAGTGGTACAGGTTCATTCCACTATGCTTATGGCTCTAAGTATATCGTAGACTTTACTTTGCGTGCCGATGGTAATACCAAATTTGGTTCTGGTAACAAGTGGGGCTTTTTCCCTGGTATCTCTGGTCGTTGGAATATCAGTGATGAAGCATTCTTCGAACCTTTGAAGAAAGTAGTGAACATGTTGGCATTCTCTCCTGGTTGGGGTATCACTGGTGCAGCCTATTTCTCTGATGGACTCATCTATAATAAATACTCTTCAACAGGTGCTTATGATGGAGTATCAGCCATTGTTCCTAACAACTTGCGACTCACAGAGATCAAGTGGGAGAAAACAAAGTCTTGGAACTTGCGATTCGATTTAGGCTTGTTCAATGACTTGTTGCGCTTCCAAGTAAACGTATATAATAAGAAAATTACTGACTTGTTGAACTCTGGAGTTCGTATACCTTCAACAACAGGTTTCTCTTCTTTGTCATGGAGCAATGTGGGAGATATGGAAAATGAAGGTTGGGAACTTTATGTGAACACTGGTAACGTGTTTAAGGTAGGTAAGTTCCACATGAATTTCAATGTGAACTTTGCTCAAAACATAAATACCATTACATCTATGGATGCAACGGTATTGGCAAGTAACAATAAGGACTTTACTTATGAAAACATGGCACTTATGCAGCGTGTTCAAATAGGTCACGCATTAGGTGGTATTTATGGTTTCCGCTATAAAGGTGTGTATGCTTATGATTATGATCATAACGGTTATTTCACAGGAAATAATAAATACAAAAATGAATTGTATGTATTGCCCGAGCCTGATGCAAACGGTAACCTTTACAATACTGCTGCAGCAACCGGAAAAACAGCTCCTATTGCACGCGATGCACAAGGTAACGTAATCTATGACAAGAATGGTAATCCGTTGCCTATGTACTTTAACTATGGTGGAGCCAATTATCAATTCCAAGGTGGTGATGTTATCTATGAAGACGTAAACCATGATGGTCAAATTGATGAATTGGATATCGTATATTTGGGTGGCTCTAATCCTAAAATCAATGGTGGTTTTGGTATAGACTTTACATACGGCCGTTGGAAATTGCAAACAATGTTCAACTTCCGTCTTGGTGGTAACATTGTTAATTTAGCTCGTATGAATGCTGAAAATATGCGTACCAACAATAACCAATGTACCTCTGTAAATCACAGATGGAGAAAGAATGGTCAGGTAACTGAAATTCCACGTGCGATGAATGCAAGTGTTGGAACTTCATACAATGCATTGATTAGCGATCGTTATGTTGAGCCTGGAGACTATTTGCGTTTCAACTATATGCAGTTGTCATATAGCTTTGACCCGAAGAAGATTCAGAAATATGGTTTGAGTAATCTGCGCTTGTCAGCCTCTGCCAATAACTTAATTTTCTGGACCAAGTATAGTGGTGTAGATCCTGAGCATAATCAGAGTGGATACTCTCCTTGCTACGACAATGCACAGACTCCTCGTTCTCGTTCGTTTAACGTAAGTCTTTCTGTAGGCTTCTAATAAATGATGGCAATGAAAAAGAATATATTCAATAAAAAATGGTTGGTTGCAGGAGTCTTTGCTTGTGCAATGGCGGGATTTACTTCATGTGAGGATTTCTTGACTGTATTGCCAACCGATCAAATTACCGAAGAAGATTTTTGGAAAACCAAAAATGACTTGAATAATGCTCGTGCCGGTGCTTATTTGCACATGACAAAAACCGGTGCCTTGGAAAAAGTATTACTTTGGGGTGAAATCCGTTCCGACAATTTGTCTTTGAATAAAATGGACAATACTACCATTATGTATTATCAAGATGGTATTTTGCGCCCAACAGAATCTATCTTTGATTGGAGTACTTTTTATACAGGAATCAACTACTGTAATAAAGTATTGGAACGTGGTCAAAAAATGGTAGATGATAAGGTTGACGAAACTCTTCGCGATGGAGATTGGAAACCCATCAAAGCAGAAATGTTAGCTCTTCGAGCTTTGGAATATTTCTATTTGGTGCGTGCCTACAGAGATGTACCTTATATAACAACTTCTATCAGCACAGATGCCGAAGCACGTGAACATTTGCCCAAGGCAGTTCCCGGTGCTCAGATTTTAGGTTATCTGATCCATGACTTGGAAGACGCGCTGAACTATGCTGCCGTAAATTATGCGGGATATGGTGCACGTGAGAATTATATACGTTTTACACGTCGTAGCATTAAAGCTTTGTTGGCAGATATGTACTTGTGGCGTGGCTGTATGTTGACTAAACTTCAAGAAAAAGGTGATACCATTGTTAATGTAAATGGTGATTCTATTTACACAAATGCAGCGGCTAATCCTATCATTACTGATTGCTTTACAAAAGCAAAGAATTATACTTCAGAGATTTTGGAGGATATGAGTAATGAGTACAAGGAATATCTTGAAACCTATGCTCTTCCCGCATACGAGGATGGCGATTATGCTCCGCTTGTATATAATGAAAGTTCAACTTTAGGTGGAACCGATGTAGTTTACTTGAATCTCTTTGGTGCACAATTCTCTTATGAAAGTATCTTGGAATGGCCCAATGATGTGGAGCAGAAGTATAATGGAACTTATACAAGCTATTTCTATCAAAATGGTTCATCAAAAGGCCCTCAAACAATGGTAGGAAACACCAAATTGTTGGCTAATAAGGATAATGTAGACAAGGATGGTTCGCTTCGTGGCTTTAGTAAGACTGATGCACGTATGTTAGGAACACTTCTTTACGATCCTGCTTCTTCGCAATCTTCTTATCCCGTGATAAAACATATTGCCTCTAGCATATATATCAATGACTGGGAAGATATGAATAAGGGTGGTGAAGTAAACTTGCGTAATACAGATTCTCAAATGGATATTTCATGGCCGGTATATCGTATGAGTGATATGATGTTGATTAAGGCTGAAGCCATCGCGCGTTTAGGCAGCGGATTGGCGGAAGGCTTCAAATTGACAAACGAATTATTCAAACGTAACAATCCTGCGTTGAAAGCCACAGGTACTGCCGGTGCAGACACCAAATTAGTCAGTGACCGCTTAACAGAAAATTATGCTGAAGGAAAGACTAAAGCAGATTTGTTGAAGTTGGTATACGACGAAAGACAACGTGAATTTGTTGGCGAAGGTAAACGCTGGTTTGACTTGGTACGTTATGCCGAAGCTACTTTTGGCGAAGGTAATAAGGAAACTGCGCAAATGTTTGATATGACGTTGGGTGTATCTCAAACATTAAAAGGACGTTTAGGTAAGTTGTATTCTCTTTACAACCCGATTTATTCTGAAGAATTAAAGGTAAACTCAAATTTGGTACAGAATCCAGTTTGGGATAAATACACTAAATAATACTACATTATGAAAAAGAATATATTATTTGGAAAGGGTATTATTGCCATCTTGACTTTACTCTTTACGTTCGGATTAACCGGGTGTAAGGAGACGATAGATGAGTCTAACTTTGCAATTAAAACCGAAGAAACAATTACAGACTTTTTGACAAATAATCCCGATCGCTTCTCTGAAATCAAAGCAATATTTGATCGTGTTCGATTGAGTGAAAGTGAAGATGCGTCTTCTATAACATCAGTATTGTCTGCACGTGGTAACTATACTTTGTTTGCTCCCAATAATGAAGCAATCAAAGCTCATCTTGAAACCTTGGGCTTGACTGATGTTTCGATGATGTCTTATGAACAAGCTCAATTAGTTGCCTATAGTTGTGTAATAGACAATAGAACGAATAGTGCTTATGAAACTCCCGACTTTCCAACACCAGGAACTTTCGGATTACCAAACTTCTATGATCGTTTGTTGACTTGTGAAGAAGATACACTCACAGGAAAATATATGATTAATGGTTCTTCTTTGGTAGAGGATATGGATAATACCAAATCAAATGGTGTTGTTCATGAAGTAAGTACTGTTATTGCTCCCTCTTCAGATTTGTTGCCTGATATGATTAAAAAAGCAGCTAACATGAAGGTAATGGGATATCTTTTGGATCTTACCGGATGGAGTAACAAGTTGATTGATGAGCGCGATGTGGCTTACGAAGAAGAATCTCGCGCAGAAACTTATCAATTAAATGGTGTTCCCGGTACATTTACTGTAGCACAGCGACGTTACTTGGGTTATACAGCTTTTGTAGAACCTGATGAAGTGTACAAACAAGAATGGGGTATTGAGGTTAAGCCTGAAATGACCCAAGCTGATTGGGATGCTGTAATGAATATTGTAGAAGACAAGTGTGAAGCCATTTATGGAGTAACAGGAAAAGGCGATTATACAAATGAAGACAATGCAGTCAATCGCTTTGTTGCGTACCACTTCTTGGAAGGTAAAATGGCTTATGACCGCTTTGTTCATCACTACAATGAGTATGGTTACAAATATGGTGATAACAAGAATCCTCAAATGCGTAATTTGACTGTAAACGTATGGGACTATTATATCACTGTGGGTTCTCATCGTAGTTTGATAAAAGTTACTCAATTGGGTGAACAATCAAAAGACTGGGAAAATCCCTATCCACTTTATGTGAACCGAGTTTCTGAGTATAACAATTCTCGTACTGGTAATTATCAGGAAATTGGTACAAAATATGAAGGTATTTTAATCAGTGCTCGTAATGGCGAATTTGATAACAATGCTAAGAATGGTTTCTACTTCCCCATCAATAAAATTTTGGTTTACAATGATGAAATCAGAAACTTGCTCGGAGGAGAACGTATTCGTATTGATATGACCACAATTTTGCCTGAAATCTCTTCAAACAACTTACGTGGTAATGAATATACATCATTCCCCAAAGGATATTTTAGCAATATCATGAATGAATCAACAGATACTAAGTTATTGTATTTGATGGATGCCTATTCACCCGGTGGTGGTTCTTGGAATGACTATCAAGGTGATGAAATGATGTTCTCCGGACTTTATGACTTTGTACTCCGCTTGCCGCCGGTACCAAAAGATGGTACCTATGAGCTTCGTATGGGAGTTGCAATGAATAGTTTGCGTGGTATGGCACAGATTTATTTCGGAGAAGATCCCAATCGTTTGCAACCTGCAGGTTTGCCTTATGATATGCGTCAGACCGTTAGTGCTGATAATCCATCAATTCCTTGGGTAGAAGATACAGGAGATGAGGTTGTTGATGCTGAAAATGACAAGAACTTGCGAAACCAAGGTTATTTGAAAGGTCCCAACTATTTCACTGTAACTAATGGACAGGCAAACACTCCTGTTCGTATGAGAGGTGGTGGAGCCGCAGCTATCCGTAGAATTGTATTGGCTACAGATATGAAAGCGGATAAGACTTACTATTTGCGTTTTAAATCAGCTTTGAAGAAATTGGATAGCCAGTTCTTTATGGACTATTTAGAGTTTGCACCGACAGTGGTTTACAATGGTGCTACACCTGAAGATATTTGGTAATAACTTGTAAATCAATTATACAATGAAAAAAATATATAGAAATGTGTTGAAAGGAGGATTAGCCTGTGCAATGCTTGCATTAGGTACAACCGCTTGTACAGACGATCATTTCGACATACAGCAAGGAACTCCGACTACAGGACAAACCTTGTGGCAAAATGTGGAAGCAAATCCAGAATTAAAATCATTTGCTGAAATATTGAAGCGTACTACGGTACTCCGCAATGACTATGACAAATCGGCTTCTATGAAATATTCCGATTTCTTGTCAGGTTCACAATATCTCACCGTATGGGCTCCAAAAGATGGAACTTATCAACCTCAAGTATGGTTGGATAGCTTGGATAAGGTTGCCGAAATCAAGTCTATGGCTGAAGTTGCAGGAAATAACCGTGACTCATTGCTGAAAGAAGCCTTGAAATTAGAATATAAGGTGGGAGTTCAGTTTGTTCAGAACCATATGGCCCGCTTCAACTATGAAGCTAATCCAAATGAGCAGGAAGTTCGCATGTTGAATGCTAAGAAATGCAACTATAATGCAGCAGCCGGAACATTCAACTCTGTGCCCTTAAGCCCTGAGAACGAGTTGATGGTATCATCAAATGGTGTGATGCACCTCTTGGATGGTATTTCTCCGTTTGCCTACAACCTTTATGATATCATGGGTGCATATCCCGAATACTCAAATATTTACAACTATTTGAGCTCAAAGGATGTTAAAACATTTAGCCCAGGATTGAGCACAGAGGGTGCCATGGATAATAATGGACAAATGCAATATGTGGACTCTTTTTACACCACAACAAACTCTGTGTTAAGTGCTGCTAGAGCCAGTGTGCGTGATGAAGACTCTTTGTATATCGCTTTGCTTCCTACCAACAAAGGATGGGACGAAGCCTTGAAGAAGTTGGAGTCCTTGTATAATTATGGTGGTACTTATAAAACAAAGTGGTCAAAGAGTGAATTTACAGAAGAAAAGAAGTTGAATGCAGACTCTTTAAGAGATTTGAATACCAAATCAGCTTTAATACAGAGTATGTATATTTCAGCGAGTTCTTTTGCTTCACTTCCTGAGGCTTCAAGAAAAGACTCAGCTCAGTTGATTAATTACGCGTTGATGGCAGACTCTTTGAAATCTACTAATGATGTGGTGTATTATAACCAAGGTAAAACAGAATACAATGGAAACAATGACGTTGTAAATCCTGCATTTGCCGGTATTGTTCCTCAAAAGGCATCTAATGGTTATGTCTTGCCGATGGATGATTATACCATTGACCCAGCTTATGCTTGGCAAACTAGAAGAGTTTATAGTCCGTTGCATGTATACTCAGGTACTACTAAAACTCAATATATTTATTTGACAGCAGACGTGAAGAACGATACCATTTTAGGAGAATTGCCTGATAATGGTTATATGCGTTATGAGGTTGAGCAAAATAAGGCCTTTGATGTAGACATCGCTTTGCGTAATGTATTAAGTGGAAAATATCGTATTAAAGTTTATTTGTTGCCTAGTGCTGCTTACAAAGGTTATGCTGATAGTGTAACAGTCGGTAAAAATAAATATAAGGAAAAGATTGTCCTTACTCCCGGATTATTATATGATGGAGATACAAAAGTAACTGTAAAGGCAAAAGACATAACAGTATCAGATAGCGAAATTCTTGCCTATACTTTGATAAATTCAAATGGAAATGATTATTTTGAATTTACCAAGTGTTATGAAGGTTTGCCTAGTGATTACGAGAGTTTCCCAAGATTAAGATTCTCATTGGCCCGTCCAAGCAAAAATTCACCAGCCAATGCCTTTAATCTCGGACAGATTATTCTAGAACCGGTTCGAGAATAGGGAGCTATAAACATTAATACTGAAGAAAATGAATATTATGAATCAGAATAAAATGAAAGAAGGTGCCTTACGTGTAGGCGTATGTCTCCTTATGCTCTCGGGAACAAATTCTTTGTATGCTCAAACAGAGGAGAAAAAAGAAACCAAGGTTGAAAGTGTAAAAGAAGTTCTTCAAGAGATTTCTGGTGTAGTATATGATGCTGCGACAAAAGCTCCGCTTGCAGGTGTTCAGATACAAGCCTTGAACAATTCTAAATATGCTGCTATGACAGACGAGAATGGTGCTTACACCATCCGTTTGCCAAAGCATGTGACCACACTTTACATATCTGCCGAAGATTACAATGGAGTAAAATTGTCTATTAAAGCAGAGAGTGACCAAAATGCTTATCTCTATACTACAAAAGTAAAAGGCCTATATTCAAACAGTACAGATTTGTTCAATCGTTCTGTAATGAGTGTAACTAATACTAGTGCAGTAACAATAGAAAATGACATTGAAAATTATCTCAATGCATCGGTCAGAACAATTAATCGTGGTGGTATGCCTGCTCAGGGCGCAGCCATGTTTATCAATGGTTTGAATTCATTAAATACTAATTCACAACCTTTGGTAGTCATCGATGGTGTTATTGTTGATATGCAATACGACCGTACTACCTTGCATGATGGCTTCATTAACAACTTGTTCAATATTCTTGATCCGGAGGATATTGAAAGTGTAGAAGTTATTAAAAATGGAACTGCTCTTTATGGTGCTAAAGGTGGTAATGGTGTGTTGGAAATCAAGACCAAACGTGGTAAGAGTATGGTGACACGTATCAATATCCGTGCTTATGGAGGTTACGAATTGGCTCCCACAAAGATGGATATCATGAATGCGTCACAATATCGTAATTACGTTACTGAATTCTTGGGAACATCACCTAATGCAAAATACATTGGTAGTTCTATGACCATTCCTTTCATGAATGAAGACCCCAATTATACTTATTATAAAATGTATCATAATGAGACAGATTGGCAGGGAGGTATGTATGAGAACTCCTTTACACAAAACTATAAAGTAAGTGTAGAAGGTGGTGATGACGTTGCAATGTACAATTTGTCTTTGGGTTATACTCAATCTGATGCTACGGCTAAGAAGAATGACTTTAATCGTTTGAATATCCGTTTCAATACGGACATCAATATGTTTAAAGACTTTACAACCGGTTTGGACCTCTCTTATTCTCGTAATGCTTATAATTTGCGTGATAATGGCTGGGCTGCTGATTATTCTTCTCGAAATATTTCCTCTCCAAATGTTTTGGGATTGATTCAGTCTCCTTTCATTAGTCCCTATGCATACTTTGTAACTTATGAGGATAATCAAATGTCTTTGATTCCGACTTCTCAATTAGCCGGAAAGGATTATTATGATTCAAACAACCCGTTTGTGTTTGCAAACTCCTTTGGTTACTCAGGCTTAGTAAATCCATATTGGATTCTCAACAATGGTCAAGGTGATAACAAAAACTTCCAAGAGCAAACCCAATTTAACTTGAATATTGCTCCTAAGTACAAAATCAATCAGTATCTGAGTGTTTCTGACCGTTTTAGCTATATCTTAAATCGTAGTAATGAGAAGTATTATTTACCTTATAGCGGTACTCCTCCAATGACGGTAGAAGGTTTAGGTGATGTAACAAGTATCATCCGCACACAGTTTGCCAAAGAAACTACATTGTTCAATGATTTCCGAGTAGATTGGAAACGCCAATTTGGCGCCAATTATTTCAATATCTTTGGTGGCTTCCGTTTGGCTTCTTACTCATATTCAGATAGCCATGCTAGTGGTTATAACAATGACAATGATAAGATGCCAAATATGAACATGTCTTTGCAATATAAAGAATCAGGAGGTACCAATGATAGCTGGTTGAATCTTGCTTATTATGCAAATGTAGATTATAACTACAAAAATAAGTATTTCGTAAAGGCTATGGCGACAATGGAGAGTTCTTCTCGTTTTGGTCGTGATGCAAAAGACGGAATCGATTTGTGTGGTGTGAAGTGGGGATTGTTCCCATCAATCCAGGGTGCATGGGTTATTTCTTCTGAGAAGTGGTTTAATGTGGCCGGTGTTGATTATTTAAAACTTTCTGCTGGTTATGAAATGAGCGGAAATGATAATGTTGACTATTATGCAAGCCGCACTTATTTTGAGAACTTAAAGTTCTTGGATAAAGCAACAGCATTGCAGTTGGCCAATATTCAAAACCCCGAAATTCAATGGGAAACTAACCATCGTTTCAATGTCGGTTTGCAAGGAGTATTCTTGAATAACCGCTTGTCCTTAGGACTTGATTATTATCGTTCTAAAACCACCGATCTTTTAACCCGTAAAGCGGTAAGTGATATTACCGGTTTGGCACAGATGTGGGTGAACGATGGTGAAATGGAAAATAATGGTTTGGAAGCGACTGTGCATGCTTTGTTGGTAAATACCAAGAATTGGAAATGGCAAGCAGGATTTAGCATAGGTCATTATCAAAATAAAGTAACTAAGTTGCCTTCTTCTAACAAAATAGAAGTGTATGCTCTTAATGCAGATGGTAGCAAGGATAAATCTTCAATGCAAGTTGTTCAGGGATATACCACTTCTGTTTATGGCCAAAACAATGTGCTGACAGCTGTAGGTGAAGCCGCAGGAGTCTTCTATGGTTATAAAACTGCTGGTGTTTTCGCTTCTGACGAACAAGCAAGAACGGCAGGCAAGTACGGCTATTTACGTTATCCGACAGGATTGACCGACGCCAATGAGTCTTATCGTAACTTTAAGGCTGGTGACGTTCATTTTGTCGATGTAAATGGTGATGGTTGGATTTCAGAAGCAGATAAAGTGAAGATAGGTGATCCCAACCCGGATATTTATGGTAACTTCTACACTAGTGTTTCATGGAAGAACTTGACCCTTGATTTGAACTTTAAGTATTCTTTGGGTAATGATGTCTTCAATTATCAACGCTCACAAATGGAAGCATCCAATAATATTTGGAATCAAACAACTGCTGTTGTGAATCGTTGGAAATACGAAGGACACGTAACTGAAATGCCACGTGCGATGTCTCCTGATAGTGAAAATTGGGTAAACAACGAACGCTTCTCTGATCGTTGGATTGAGGATGGCTCTTATCTAAAGTTGAAGAAAGTTCGTCTTACTTATAAACTTCCTATCAATTTGAGTTGGCTTTTGGGACTTACCGTATGGGGTGAGGCCAACAATGTGGTTACCCTTACCAAATATCTGGGTAGTGATCCTGAGGTTTCATGTGGAAATGGAGTCCTCTCTCAAGGTATTGACGCGGGCCTTTTGCCGCAGAGTCGTAACTTTAATCTGGGTGTAACTATCAATTTGTAATAGAAACAATGGCTATACCATGTGGAGTAGCAATCCTACTCCTACATGGTTGCCAGACTTAAAATTTTTATCACGATGAAAAATAAATCAATAATAAGTCTCTTTGTCTTGCTTCTTGGTTTTGGAGTATCCACTACCTCTTGTGAAGACATGTTGACCCCGGACATGGAACGATATGCCGTAAACTTTAGCGGTAAAGATACAGTTAACTTTTATCTGGGTATTCTCCGCAATCTTCAAGAGGTTGTTGAGCAGAATGTAATATTAGGTGATGTTCGAAGCGATTTGGCAACTACCACTCAATATACGAGCGATTCAATTGCCGGCATTTTTAATTTTGAAGCATTATTAGATGGTGAAAACGAATTGCTGAATCGTGCAGCTTATTATAAGGTAATAAATCAATGTAATTTCTATCTTGCTACAGTAGACACTTTGGCAAAGAAAAATGATATTTATTACATGAGAAAAGAAGCCGCACAGGTAGCTGTAATTAGAGCATGGACTTACTTGCAATTAGTACAAAACTATGGAAAAGTCCCTTTCATAACCAAACCTGTTGATAATGCTAATACTGGTTGGGAAACAAATTCACCTGAAGGTAACGTTGATGTCAACAATTTAGTTGAAGCAGTTAAGAAAGATTTGGAATTAGCCATTCAATATGAAGATGTTCATGGTGTTCCCAATTATGACCGCTTTACGACAGGTAAGGCCGGTGTTGAGATAAAGCATGAATTTATGCTGTTCCCGGCTCGTTTGGTTCTTGCCGATATCTATTTGACTTGTGCAAAGACCACGGCTGATTATGAAAAAGCAGCACAATATTATTATGAGTATTTATCTCTTCGTGGATTGAAGTCAGGTGCAGTTCCATATGTTAGTTCAGCCTATAAGGCCACTTATGGTCAAATTACCAAAAATGGCGAAGATACTTATCTGGCAAGCGTTTCCAATTGGATTGAACCTATAACAACCAATAGCTATAATTCCAAATCTTTCAATACTCAGTTATTGACCGTTATTCCTTCTGCTGCTAATGCTTCTTTTGGAAAAGTCCTTTCACGTGTTCCCCAAATTTATGGATTTGACCCAACATCATCTAACTCCACCGACGCAGAGGGTGCAACGAGTGGTCAAGTAAATATTTTCCCCAATTATAAGAATAGACAAGTGGCTCCATCCAATCGCTTTTTGCAGTTAAGTCGCTCTCAACTATATGCTTATAATGATGGAACGAAAGATGTTCCGGTAATTATCTATCCGGAAAATGTTGGTGACGCTCGTTTGAATGGTACCTGTCCGATTGTTTCAACAGAAGAAGGCCGTATGCGCTTTATTCAGAAATATGGTTCTGCCAAATATTATACAGGTGGAGAAGAAGCAAATGACTTTGATTTCCGTTATACAATTCCTGTATATCGTTTGAATCAGGTTTATTTGCGCTATGCAGAGGCTCTTAATCGTGCCGGACATCCACGTTATGCTTATGCTATTCTTAGAACAGGATTGAGTGGCGAACTCATGCCGCAAACATATGTGGGTGATACAATCAATTCTGTATACGAAGCCGCATTGGATGCTAATGGCGACTCTTTGAGAGGACCTGACGGCAAAGCTATTTTTAATCTTATTTCTTGCGATGCATATGCCCGTCCTGATAGTGTAATTGGTGGTGCTAACTATGTAAACTATGACGCCTATGTGAAAGCTGAAGGTAAGCCGTATATCGATCCCGAACAATGGGAATTATGGGCCAATGTCGGAATTCATCAATTAGGTTGTGGCACCGCTTTTGATGCTGATAGCTTGAATAATTATGGTATGGCTGTAGCACGCCGTATTCTTGATGAAGAATGCCGTTTGGCTAATGGCGCTTGGCAAGTAGAAGATTTCTATAAGGATAATGGTATTGAACTTGATTTACAGAAACTGAAAACAACTACATTGATTGATGCAGAAGTTCGAGATAATATCTTGGCACTTTATCAAGAAGCTTTGTTGCAAGAAGCTCCCAAGTTCAAGTGTGTTATTGTAGACGGCAAATTAATGACTGATGTGATGGGTGAACGCTACGATGAAACTCCGGTACAAAGCGAGGCGTCCTTGCAAGCCGAAATTAATGCTGTTGAAACTTTGATTGCAGATGAATTGGCTCTTGAAACTGCTTTTGAAGGTTATCGTTATTATGACTTGATGCGTATGGCACACCATAAAATTAATGCCGGTGATATTTATACCGGTGCTAATTGGTTCGCGTGGATGATAGCTCGTCGTGATAAGGATCTCGCACCGTATGAAAATGTAAATGAATATGATGCTAACCTTTTTGGTAAGTTAATAAATACAAGTAACTGGTATTTGCTTTCACCGCAGTACTAATCAGTTATTAAGACAAAGAGAGATGGGGGTTGTATTGCAACTCCCATCTCTCTTTATTTATATAGGGAAATTTTGTTTATTATTACTGTCTGCTAAACACGAAGACAATGATATTTTATATATTTGGGTAAACTGTTATATTATTGTCTAATATAAATAGTAGTCAACTAAAATTATAAGCAAGTACTCATTCAATACTATTCAATTTTCGTTCAAAAACTATTCAATAAATTATAGAAAAACGTGCTTTCATTCAATATTTGTTCAAAGATTGTTTAAACGGCCTTTATGGCTTCTATGAAAGGCCTTTCAAGCGACCTATGAAAGGCCTTTCAAGCATTCTATGGATGCCCATTCAAAGAACCTTTGAACGGCCTTTCAAAGGATGCTTGATTATATCGTTGACTTTTACCAATATTTTTGTACCCGCGCAACCAATAGGCAACCAACTATATATTGGATTGTGATTTTGCCAGATAGTAATAATTGTTTATTGCAGATTTAGTCAGAATGTGTCATATAAACTATAAGGCTTTAAGTGTCATGAAAAAAAAAGAAGTAATATAGGTTCGGATTTATTTATTTTTACGATATTTGCATAATAAACCTTATAGAGTAAACTTATGGAATTCTCTGCTCAGCAAATTGCACAATATTTACAAGGAGAAGTAGAAGGTAATGAACATGTAACAGTTAAGACTTTTGCAAAGATAGAGGAAGGGGTAGAAGGAGCTATTTCTTTCTTAGCCAATGCAAAATATACGAATTACCTGTATGAGACAAAGTCTAGTATAGTTCTCGTTAATCGTGACTTCAAACCAGAACATCCGGTTGCTGCCACCTTAATTCGAGTAGACAATGCTTATGAGGCAATTGCTCGACTGCTTACATTATATCAGCAGGCAACAGCCAAGCGTACGGGTATTCATCCATTGGCATTCGTTGCAGAATCTGCAAAAGTTGGAGAAAATTGTTACATAGGTCCCTTTGCGTATGTTGGTGATGAAGTTGAGATTGGCGATGGTACACAACTTTATCCCCATGCTGTTGTAGAAGAACGAGCAAAAGTTGGTAGTAATTGCGTCTTGTATCCTAATGCTGTAGTTTACCATGATTGTATTTTAGGCAATCGCGTCGTATTGCATTCCGGTTGTGTCATAGGCGCTGATGGTTTTGGCTTTGCTCCTTCTGCGACTGGTTATGAAAAGATACCTCAAATTGGAATTGTGACAATTGAAGATGATGTGGAGGTTGGTGCGAATACTTGTGTGGATCGTTCCACCATGGGTTCTACATATATCCGCAAAGGTGTAAAATTAGATAATTTGGTGCAAATTGCCCATAATTGTGAAGTTGGAGAACATACGGTAATGTCTGCACAAGTCGGAGTCGCTGGTTCTACCAAAATAGGTAAATGGTGTATGTTTGGAGGCCAAGTTGGAATTGCTGGACATATACAGATTGGTGATAAGGTGTTTACTGGTGCTCAGTCAGGAATTGCAGGCAGTTTGCCTAAGGGCAACGTTACAATTCAAGGCTCTCCAGCAATAGAGTATAAGAATTTTGCACGTTCTAGTATACTCTATAAACGTCTCCCTGAAATATATGCAGAGATGAATAAAATGAAGGACGAACTTGCAGAGTTGAAAAATAAATTAGAAAATAAGAATGAAACACTATAATGGTAGTCTCATTCATAATACTTTTTGAATAATGTCAAAGCAAAAAACACTGAGAGGCAGTTTCTCTCTCTTCGGAAAGGGCTTGCATACCGGATTGAGTTTAACAGTTACTTTTAATCCGGCTCCAGAAAATTTTGGATATAAAATTCAGCGTATAGACCTCGCAGGAGAACCTATCATTGAGGCTATTGCAGAGAACGTAATAGATACGTCACGTGGAACAGTTGTCGCAAAAGGTGACGCTCGTTGTAGCACGATAGAGCATGGTTTGGCTGCTTTGTATGCAATGGGAATTGATAACTGTTTGATAACTGTCAATGGTCCAGAATTCCCCATTCTCGATGGTAGTTCTATTTTGTACGTTGAGAATATACGCAGGGTAGGAATTGAAGAGCAAAATGCTCCAAAGGATTTCTATGTGATTAAAAAGAAAATTGAATTCCATGATGAAGAAAGTGGTTCTTCCATTATTATTCTCCCGGATGACCAATTTTCTATTACTGCGATGATTTCTTTTGATTCGCAATTCTTGAATGCTCAGTTTGCGACATTGGACAATATGGACAATTTCGCAGAAGATGTGGCGTCTGCTCGTACTTTTGTATTCGTAAGAGAAATAGAGCCTCTCTTGCGTGCCGGTTTGATAAAAGGTGGAGATTTAGATAATGCCATTGTTATATATGAGCATCAAATTTCTCAAGAAGCATTGGATAAGTTGGCAGATATGATGAATGTGCCTCATCGCGATGCAGCAAAGCTAGGCTATCTGAATGATCGACCTCTAGTATGGCGTAATGAGCCGGCTCGTCATAAACTACTCGATATCATAGGTGATATGGCGTTGATAGGTCGCCCCATAAAAGGTAGGATAATAGCTACAAGGCCTGGACATACCATCAATAATAAGTTTGCACGCCAGATGCGTCGAGAAATTAGAGCTCACGAAGTGCAAGCTCCTCATTATGACTCAAGTGATGCACCATTGATGGATGTGAACCGTATCCGTGAATTGTTACCCCATAGATATCCCATGCAATTGGTAGATAAAGTTGTAGAGATGGGAGCTAATTATGTAGTAGCAATAAAGAATGTTACAAGTAACGAGGAATTCTTTCAAGGTCACTTCCCTCAGGAACCTGTGATGCCCGGTGTCCTTCAAATAGAAGCTATGGCTCAGGCTGGTGGCTTGTTAGTTCTCAGTTCTGTAGAGGAACCAGAACGTTGGAGCACCTATTTCTTACGTATAGATGATGTGAAGTTCCGTAAGAAAGTAGTTCCTGGTGATACTTTAGTCTTTAAAGTTGAGTTGCTTAGTCCTATCCGTCATGGCATTTCTTCTATGCGTGGCTTTGCTTTTGTTGGTGAAAATGTAGTGACAGAAGCAACATTTACCGCTCAGATTGTAAAAAATAAATAATGTGTTAACCCCAAGAATGTAAATTCACAAAATTATCCTTAAAATATGAGTGAAATGAATCATGTTGCACCTTCTATAAGTCCACTTGCTTATATTCATCCGGAAGCGGTAATTGGCGAGAATTGTGAAATTGGCCCCTTTTGCTATATAGACAAGAACGTTGTCATAGGAAAAGGAAATCGTTTGATGAATAGTGTAACACTATTGGATGGAACACGAATGGGAGATGAAAATGTAGTTTTCCCAGGTGCTGTTATTGGAGCGATTCCTCAAGATTTGAAGTTTGTAGGAGAAGAAACTACTGCCGAAATAGGAAATAAAAATACTATCCGTGAGAATGTAACAATCAATCGTGGTACTGCGGCCAAAGGTAAGACGGTGGTAGGAAATGGTAACCTACTGATGGAGGGAATGCACGTTGGTCATGATGTTATTATTGGTAATGGTTGTATTATTGGTAACTCTACAAAGCTAGCTGGTGAAGTGATTGTAGATGATTTTGCTATCATTAGTGCCGCGGTGTTGGTTCACCAATTCTGCCGTATAGGTAGTTATGTAATGGTAAGTGGTGGTACACGCACCGGTCAAGATGTTCCTCCTTATACAATGGCGGCTCGTGAGCCTGTGGCATATTCCGGGTTAAATATTGTCGGCCTTCGTCGTCGTGGCTTTGCACCAGAGGTGATAGAGAATATACACAATGCTTATCGTTTGCTTTATCAACGTGGTAAGTTGTTTGAAGAGCGTATTGCGGAAATCCGTGAACAAGTTCCAATGAGTAAGGAAATTGAATACATACTTGACTTTGTAACAACATCAAAGCGAGGTATTATTAAATAATTAGGAAACGAATATGGTATATAAGATAAAATTCATCTCAGATGAAGTAGATGGTTTCTTGCGAGAAATCAAGATTGATAGCGATGCTACATTCTTGGAACTCAATAAGATAATTCTTGAGTCGTGTGGCTATCCCGACGATCAGATGACGTCTTTTTATATCTGTAATGACGAATGGGAACGCAAAGAGCAGGTTACTCGTGAGGATATGGGTACAAGCGATGCGGATGAGGATATCTTTGTGATGGAAGATACCATTTTAAGCGAATTTATTGAAGACGAAGACCAAAAGATGGAATTTGTTTTTGATCCATTTGCAGAGCGTGTTTTCTATTTGGATGTGACAGAAGTTGTTCCTGGTGAAAGCTTAAAAGTACCACAGATTGTTAGGGCAAAAGGAGATGCTCCCCAACAAATAGAAGAACTTGATTATTCTATTCCATCAGTACCGAAAGTTGGTGCATCATCTTTTGAAGAAGATGACGTAGATGAATTCTATGGTAATGATGGCTTTAATGATGACGATTTCGATCCTGAGGGATTTGAATTTAGTGATGGCGAAACTTATAACTAATAAGTGCAACAAAAAAACTTAATAGTATTATTAGGTCCCACAGGTGTGGGTAAGACGGAATTAAGTATACGTCTGGCAACATATTTCGGGAGTCCAATTATTAATGCGGACTCCCGACAACTCTATACAGATATTCCCATAGGGACTGCTGCGCCCACATTAGAAGAACGGGAGCGGGTAGAACATTATTTTGTGGGTACGCATCAATTGGAAGATTATTATAGTGCGGCACAATATGAAAATGATGTAATAAAGTTATTGGATAAACTTTTCCAAAATCATGATGTCGTTCTCCTTTCCGGGGGCTCAATGATGTACATAGATGCTGTATGTAAAGGAATAGATGATATCCCTACCATAGACAATGTGACGCGTGAAAGGATGCGTGAGCGTTATGAACAAGAAGGGTTAGATGCCTTAGTTGAAGATTTGCGTAAGTTAGACCCGGAATATTCTGCCATTTGCGACCTAAAGAACCCCAAGCGTGTTATACATGCTTTGGAAATTTGTACGATGACAGGCAAGACCTATACATCATTCAGGGTACGAAAGGAAAAGGTCCGTCCTTTCCGAATCATAAAAATTGGATTACAAAGACCCCGTGAGGAATTGTTTGAAAGAATAAATTCCCGTGTGGATGTAATGGTGGAAAAAGGCTTGATTGAGGAGGCAAAAAGAGTATTGCCCTATCGCCATTTTAATTCGCTTAATACTGTAGGCTTCAAAGAGTTGTTTCAGTATTTTGATGGAACTTGGGACTTAAATTTTGCTCTGGAGAAAATTCGTCGAAACAGCCGTGTATACGCCAAGAAGCAGATGACATGGTTTTTGCATGACAAAGAAATCGTATGGTTCCATCCTGAGCAAGAAAGTGAAATAGTCGCTTTAATAGAATCGAAGAGAACCATAGAATAAAAATTTTATTGAGGGTTCGTTCGCTCTCTTATAATATCGAGGAGTTCTAAAGGTTGCTGAATGAGAATTTTCGCATTGTGAGCCTTTAGGAAGTCTTCGTTTCTAAACCCCCATGTAACAGAAATACACTCAATTCCCGCATTTTTTGCGGTCATTATGTCAATATCCGAGTCTCCCACATAAAGCACTTCGTGTGCTTGGCATTGCGCTTTTTGCATGGCCAAGAGAGTACCTTCGGGACAAGGTTTTCGAGGAATTTGTTCACTCTCGCCAATAGCAATGTATATTGTGTCAGGGAAAAATTGATTGCATAATTCTTGTACGGCCGAATGCCATTTGTTTGATACCACCCCAATCTTTATTCCTTGTCTTTTTAATTCTTGTAATAAAGTCATTATTTGTGGATAAGGCCGCGTATAATCGTTACAGTGTTTGAAATAGTAGTCTTTAAAAACAGAAAATATTTCTTCAAATTGTGAATCGGTGATGTGTGGGGGTACAGCTTGCTTCATTAGTCGACGCACTCCATTTCCTACAAAAGAACGTACTTCTTCCAATGTACGTTCCGGAAGGCCAAAATGATGTAATGCATAATTGGTACTTGCAGTAAGGTCTTGTAAGGTGTCAAGTAACGTACCATCAAGGTCGAACAAAATAGCTTTAATAGGGTGCATTTGGGGTATGATTTTTTGTTTTGCAAAGTTAGTAAAAGGATTTTATGAAATGAAAGGTAATAGTTTAAAGAAAAACATTTATCTTTGTCCTCATAGATAGTGTGTGACATCACTATAGCTATAACGAATATAAATAGTATGAAAAAGATTCTCATTTTTTGTTCAATCTTTTTGAGCTCTTTCTCCATGGCGCTTGCAGATGGGATAGATCTTGCAAAAACGGAAAATGCCAAAAAGTTGGAAACCAAGCGCCCTAAGAAAGCCGACCGTTTGTTTGTTTCGGAAGAAGTAGAGCGCTGTATAGCAGATGTAAAGAAACAATTGACTCATCCTTATTTGGCTTATTTGTTTGAGAATTGTTTCCCCAATACGCTAGACACTACGGTATATCCGGAAGAAACAAAGGATGGTGATAACGATACTTTTGTAATTACCGGTGATATTGAGGCCATGTGGCTTCGTGATTCAGGAGCACAGGTGTGGCCTTATCTTAGATTTGTGGCCAAAGATAAAGAGTTGGCCAAGTTGATTCGAGGTGTCATCCGCCGTCAATTCCGTTGTATCTTGATTGATCCGTATGCTAATGCTTTTACAAAAGACCCCAATGAGATGAGTCCTTCCTGGAGTGAGGATATGACAGATATGCGTCCGGGAGTATTTGAACGTAAATATGAGCTAGACTCACCATTGTATCCGATACGCTTGGCCCATGCTTATTGGAAAGCTACTGGTGACGATACTATTTTTGATGAGTTATGGATGAATACAATACAGACGGTATTGCGCACATTAAAGGAGCAGCAACGTAAAGAGGGGCAACTCCCTTATCGTTTTTGCCGTGTTACCGCAAGAATGCATGATACGCAATCCAATGGCGGAAATGGACATCCTGCTAAGCCTTGCGGCTTGATAGTTTCTACCTTCCGTCCTTCGGATGATGCGTCCATATTTCCATATTTGATACCCAGCAATTTTATGGCCGTGAGTTGCATGAAGAAGGCCGGAGAAATTTTGACCATCGTTAACAAGGATACAGATCTTGCCGCTGAGTGTTATGAACTGGCTACCGAAGTGAATCAGGCATTGAAGGAACATGCGATAGTGGAGCATCCCAAGTATGGAAAAGTCTATGCATATGAAGTAGACGGCTATGGAAGTGTACTTTTAATGGACGATGCAAATGTACCATCCTTGTTGGCCTTGCCTTATATTAGTGATGTAGATGTTAATGACCCTATTTATCAAAACACACGCCGTTTAGTGTGGAGCTTGGATAATCCTTATTTCTTCAAAGGTTCGGCAGGAGAGGGGATTGGCGGTCCTCATGAAGGCTTAGATTATGCATGGCCGATGAGCGCTATCATGAAAGCTATGACATCTAATGATGATGCGGAAATTCGAGATTGCTTAATAAGTCTGATAAATACAGATGCCAATACGGGATTTATGCATGAGGCGTATCATAAAAACGATGCAAACAAATTTTATCGGAGTTGGTTTGCATGGGCAAATACTTTGTTCGGTGAGCTAATTCTTCATTTGATAGATGAAGGAAAGTTAGATTTGCTAAACTCCTTGCCGCAAAAGAAATGATACCTCACCCGGTGTTTGTTTAGTTGGATGTGAGAATGTAATAAAAAGAAAAATTTAAGTCTAAAAAATATGAATATGGAAAATCAAGAATTAGTAAAGCAGTGCACTTCTGTGGCACAACAATGGTTGGATTCTTCTCTTTATGATGAGGCCACACAAGCCGAAGTGAAATCCATGATTGAAGCAGAAGACAAAACCCCCTTGATAGATTCTTTCTATCGTACATTGGAATTTGGAACAGGTGGTTTACGAGGCATTATGGGCGCCGGAACCAATCGTATGAACATCTATACGGTAGGTGCTGCAACTCAGGGTCTTTCTAATTATTTGAACAAGAATTTCAAAGATTTAGAACAAATCTCTGTCGTTGTTGGTCATGATTGTCGTAACAATAGTCGACTTTTTGCGGAAACTTCGGCTAATATATTCTCAGCCAATGGTATAAAGGTCTATTTGTTTGAAGATATGCGTCCCACTCCCGAGATGTCATTTGCCATTCGTCACCTTGGTTGCCAAAGTGGTATTATTTTAACAGCCAGCCACAACCCCAAGGAATATAATGGATATAAGGCTTATTGGGATGATGGTGCACAAGTGTTGGCTCCCCATGATAAGGGTATTATTGAAGAAGTGAACAAAGTAAGTGTAGCTGACATCAAATTTGAAGGAAATCCAGCACTGATAGAGGTGATTGGAAAGGAAATTGATGATATCTATCTTGATAAAGTACATTCTCTTTCTATTGATCCGGAATGTATCCGTCGTCAGAAAGACTTGAAAATTGTATTTACTCCCATCCATGGAACCGGAATGATGCTTGTGCCGCAAGCATTGAAGCAATGGGGCTTTGAAAATGTATACACCGTGCCTGAGCAGATGGTTAAGAGTGGTGATTTCCCCACGGTAGTAAGTCCTAACCCTGAAAATGCAGAGGCTTTGACCATGGCGCTCAATTTGGCAAAGGAAATTGATGCAGACATCGTAATGGCGAGCGACCCAGATGCAGACCGTGTAGGTATGGCATGCAAGGATAATAAAGGAGAATGGGTGTTGATTGATGGCAACCAAACATGTATGATATTCCTTTATTATATCATTATGAATCGCAAGGCGCAGGGTAAGATGAAGGGTAATGAGTTTGTTGTGAAGACAATCGTTACTACCGAACTTATCAAAGAAATAGCAGACAAGAACAATATTAAGATGTACGACTGCTATACCGGATTTAAATGGATTGCTCGTCAGATTCGTTTGGATGAAGGTAAATTACAATATATTGGTGGAGGAGAAGAGAGCTATGGCTTCCTCGCCGAAGATTTTGTACGCGATAAAGATGCCGTGTCTGCTTGCACCTTGTTGGCAGAAATCTGCGCTTGGGCAAAAGACCAAGGCAAAACACTCTATGATGTGTTGATGGACATCTATGTAGAATATGGCCTATCTCTGAATAAGACTATCAATGTTGTTAAACCAGGTAAGAGTGGTGCAGATGAAATTAAGGCTATGATGGAAAATTTCCGCGCCCATCGTCCTACTGAATTGGCCGGCTCCTCTGTGGTTTGTACCAAGGATTTTGGAACCCTTACACAATATGATGCTCAAGGAAATTCCGTGGCCATAGACATGCCGGAAACAAGTAATGTACTTCAATGGTATACAGAAGATGGCACAAAAGTGAGTGTACGTCCCTCTGGTACAGAGCCTAAAATTAAATTCTATATTGAGGTGAAGGGTCAGATGGAAAATCCCGATAGCTATGCAGCTTCGCGTGAGGAGGCTATGAAGAAGGTAGATGAAGTTGTGAAAAGTCTTGGCATCTAAACGCTAGATTTTAAATAAAAGAAAGGAGCAGAGGTTAAGTCAAGATTTATCTTGTATTTGGCTTCTGCTTTTCTTATTTATAACCCCCAACTTATGTATTGGTTTATCTTTTGTAAAGATGAGATTCTGTTAACGGAGGCGGGTGAGATTCCAGAAAGTGAAATTCCCCCGGTAGAACTTGCCGAGTGGCATACGCTCCATCATCTTCCGGCTATAGCAAATATCCCCTGTCGAGCTGTTCGCATCGATGCTCCTGTTTTGAAGGAAGGGTATCAGATGGTTGGCTTGCGCCAGTCGTTTGATTTATTGTCTTCTACCTTTTATAATATGGCCTCGAAAGCTGCAGAAATACTTTATTGGGATGCTACTACTAAGTTTTGTGGAGTTTGTGGAGCCCCCATGAAGTTACATACAGATATTTCTAAACGGTGTGTCAATTGCGGAAAGGAAGTATGGCCGTCATTGGCCGTTGCTATCATTGTTGCCGTGACTAGAAATTCAGGAAAAGAATTGTTAATGGTGCAAAGTAAAAATTTCCGAGGCGATTATTATGGGTTGGTGGCCGGATTTGTCGAAACGGCAGAAACTCTTGAGGAATGTGTACGTAGGGAAGTAGAAGAAGAAACGGGTATACGAGTAGATAATATTCGTTATGTTGCATCCCAGTCGTGGCCATATCCATCGGGGTTAATGGTAGGATTTACGGCAGAGTATGTGGGTGGCGAATTGGCTATTCAACATTCCGAATTAAAGAAGGGAGGTTGGTTCACCGTAGATACACTTCCTCCCATTCCAGGAAAAGTGAGTTTAGCGCGTTTCCTTATTGATGAGTGGAGAAATAATGTAACGTGAGTTCTACGAATTCAATATTGTTGTAAGGCTAAAAAAGGAGGGCGTTTTTTACGCCCTCCTTCATCTTGTATTGATACTTGGTTTACTTTACGTAAACCTTTTTCCCATTGATAATGTAAATGCCATTGGTGGGGTGCTTCACGCGGCGGCCAGAGAGGTCGTAAATGACTGTTCTTTCTGATGAGGGATTGATCACCTGATCCACACCTACAGATGTATTTACTTCTTCAATACGGAATAGGTTGCTATAGTTTGATGCATATCCCACACCGCTTGACCAGGAATCAAATACTCCGGTTGCCATGAGAATCAACGTACCATCAGTGGTTCCGTCTGCGCGCTTACTTGTGATATAGTAGGTGTTGTCCAATGTTCCACTCGCGTCATTAATGCTCCAGTCGCAGTAAGTAGCATTGTACGTTCCCAATGTTCCTGTATTATTGTTGTAGCCATAATTATTTCCAGCACGCCAAATCATATAGCAATTGTTGGCCACATTATGGAAAGAATAGCGACCGCTATTTTCCTTTTTGCAGATGAAATGCGCCGATTCTCCTACAGTTTCTGCAGGGTCGGTAGTGATAGAAAGTACATGGTCTTCGTTGACATACAATGTATATTCCTTTCCATTCTGCTGCACATTGGTGAATGTCAAAACCTTTCCATCCCAAGAGTCAGCAGGCGCTTCTCCTGCCAAGATAGCATAGATGCCATCGATTTCGCTTGTTGTGGGTTCATTGCCCAGAGCAGCTATGGCCTTCTTAACTCTAGCCTTCAGATCGCTTGATACATTCGCTTTGTCTACCAATGTGTTGAAATAATTTTTTACAAACTCTCCACGTGATACATCACGATTGAGTACATAGGCTCCATTGGTGATAAAGTCCAAATCATAAGCTACGTATATATTGTCGAAACCATCGAAATTGTGCTGACCGGCTCCTGTAGGGAAACTGGTGGAAATAGGATTGTTGCGTTTGCCAAATCCTGTGAGGGTCTCTTCGTAGATAAATCCGATGCGGCCATCTGCCTGCAAATCCATAGAGCTATAAGCCGATGAGGTGTTGCTCACTTGATAGAAACCGTTCCAGTCTGTAGCAAAATTGGCTACGGTGTTGATATCTGTGAAATCGGTAAGTTCCTTATAATAGATACCCACATTGGTACGACCGGAACCGGTAGGCAAAGATTGTAAAGCGAGGTACATATCCTTGTTGTCAGTAGTTCTTTTCACTGGTACGATCAGGATTTCTCCATTTGTAGAGTTGCCACCAGGCGTAAGGCCTGAACCTGCGAAAGTACATTTTACGTCGGTCGACCAAGCGCCCTCGCCAGCCAAAGTGTTAGTGTAGGTATATATATTATAGATGCGTCCACCACCCACTCGGCTTGAGAGGATCACACGGCCATCCGGCATTTCCTCGCATTTAGGTTCGTCACCCCCTGGAGCAGGCAGAGCAGATGCGCCACCCAGTGCGTGCCAAGTGCGACCAAAGTCGTCAGAATAGATCACGCGATTGCCATTGGGACGGGCACACATGGCTGCATAGAGACGATAGTATTGACCTTTCTTGACTATGCGGCTTTGAAAAACCTTACCACCGCCTACGAATGCGGCTTGTATCGGATTGCCCGCATCGAAAAGGCTATAGATATCTTCGGTCACATTGACAGGCTTCTCCCAAGTATTACCATTGTCCTTGCTGTGGATGGTTGCAATCATATTGGGATTTTGGCGGGTCGTATTGCCATTGCCATATACTGTACATCCTGCCACAGCGATGATTAGTACTTCGTTGCTAGTCCTGTCGGCAACAATAGCAGGATCGCCAAAGGCTGTATCAAAATAGTTGACAGTGGCAGAAGTCTTACCATTACCTACTGCAACATCAATCATATTGCTCCAGGTTTCACCATGGTTGTCGCTGGTGCGGCATACGATGTCTACTTGACCATAACCAGGGTCTGTACCACATACCAAACGTGCTGCAGCAGTAATCAAGCGGCCATTGCTGGCAGTTGTGATGCCGGGGATACGATAGGGAGGAACTACACCATCCCCCTTGCTCGTGTTGTACAGGTCTTGCTTTACGGGCGCTGTCTTAGTTTTTACATTGCTGATCTTAATAGTCTTGCCTTCGATAGTGACATTGGCAGAGCTGACGATATTGCCTACGATGCCTACTGTGAGTGCAGTTGTTGAAATTTCAGTGTCTGAGATGAAGAAGCCACCGTTGAATGCAGTCTCAGATATACCGCCGTTTTGATAAGTCACATACACGTCATTGCTGCCGTCGATAGTTACTTCGTATACCAGCTTGCCATCTACGTTGACTTCTTCAAAGCGCCATAGATTGTCATCGGCTGTTGCGCCACCATCTGTCCATGTAGTCACGAAATCTACTCCTGAGAGTTTGAAGTTGCTACCGCCATTGGTACAGTTGATGGCTTCGGTGAAGTAGTAGTAGCGATGCTCGCCAACGTCAGAAGTAGACCCTACGGTCAGTTCATTAAATGTTCCCACAATGGAGCCTCCATAGCTGGCGCCAGCCACAAGTGCATTGCCATCACCATTTTTCACTCCCAGCTTGTTGCCATCCTTCACGGTGATGTGCCAAATACCATTGTTTGTATTGACCATTTGGTTGGATTGCAGTGTGAAGCGCATACTATTGCCGCTGAGCAGGGCATCATTATAAAGGTGCTCCGTACGGTTTGTGGCTTTACTTACCAAGTGATAATAGCCAGTCTTTACATCCTTGGGTTCGGGAATTTCTACCTCCAGACCATTGAGGAAGTTCTCAAGGTCATTAACCATTGGGGCGCAATCTTCGCCCACTACAGCATGACCTTCGAAACGCTTCAGGAGTGCATTCAACTTTTTCAGTTGTTCAGCGTTGTCTTTGTACTCCTCCTTCAGAATTTGCACCTTTTCGTATTGGTGAATACCTTCGATCAGGCGTTCGAAACGTACACTGGAGCGATTGCCAGGATAGTAGCAATAGGTGTCGCCCGAACCAAACTTGCGGAAACGGCTATCTGTCAGTGGATGCTCGTCCCAGTTGATCCATGCCCAATGCAAATAGCCACTCAAATCATTGGCTGCCGCATAAAGAGGTAGGAATGTCGCTTCAGCAGGGAAGGAGTTGGTGTAGATATTAGGCTCAACATCGGCACAACTGGTATAGATGGTTGTCACACGATTTTTGGCTTTGCGGTCTGCACGTTGTGCTGCTGTAAACTGCTTATCTTGCCCTAAAGCCACGCAGAAGTCTTGCAATTTGTCACTCAATGAAGAATGGTAATTGCCAGCCAATGCCATATTGAAACCATGCGCTTTGGCTATGTTGTAAGCATTCAGCATGTCTGCTTCTGCGCGTTCATCCATTGCGATGTTGGTCTTTTCAAACCAACCCTTTTCTTGCAAGTGTACCTTGAACGCCGCCAGGAAATTGTTCCACAAATCTTTATAGTCAGATGAAGATGTAGTCGTCTTGATAAACTTGTATTGCGCAGTAGCTTCGTCCCAATATCTGAAATTCATATCCCAGGGAACCATGCTGAAACAGTTGATTTGTTTGTCTATACCATACTCAGCACAAAGTTCAACGTACTTGTCGAAGATGGTGTAGTCATAAGCCCATGTACCATTCGCCTTTTTGATGGTTTGGACCATAGGGTCAAAGAGGTCGTGAGTCTGCTCGCCCCAAGGTTCGTAGAACATGATGGCGCTGACAGTACGTTGTCCGGCGCGACCGAGTGCTGCGAGATAGGGACGCAAAGCCTCAATGTGCTCGTCACTCCAGCGGTCTACTTGATAGTAACGGCTTACGGAATAAGGTTGTTGCCAAAAGTCGAGATGGAACTTTTGATCCTTCACTTCGGGCAGTTGATGATGATCTACGTAGACTTCCAGAGGCAGAGTCTTGACTACTTGCCCCTGTTCGTTGACTACTTCCAAAGCGGTGGTATAGGTGCCACCCTGAATGCCGCGAGGGATTTCCAGTGTACACCATACAGGGCGCGTTTCCATAGCTGGTACAGCGTGTGCCTTGTCCTGATCGATCACGTCTGCTACGAGCCATGTCTGAAGACCTGCCGGGTGATTGCCGCATGCCTTGTAATCGTCTGTGATGACATAGTTGACAAAACGAGCATCGCCTGCCTGAATACCTGTAGCCGCACCATTTTTCTTCCATTCGCTCATACGTACGGTCATCATGCCTTGGTCGCTCTTGCTGAAGAGGACTGCTTGGATATTGGCGCGTTCGCCTTGCCATGCACGAATTGATGCAGAGGTTTTCAGGGTGTGGCTGGGCACTTCGTGTAGTGAATAGAAGTCGTCGCGCGAACCCCAGCTGGCTTGCAATCCGTCTGCCAATTTGTTCCAAGCGGTGGCGTCGGGCGTAGTGCCTACGCGTGGTTCTTTGTAGTCGTTTAGCGGATATTTTTCCACGACGATACTTTCGTCCACTTTGCCTGTGACTTTCAACATTACGTCGATGATAGCACCACCATCGGTCAGGAACTTATTGCCCGAACCTGCAGGGTCGATGCTGTTCCATTCGACCTTGTAGCGCATGCGGTATGAAGCGCCAATCTCGGCGTCAGCAGGCACTGTGAAACTGCCTGGTGTCAACACATTGCCCGATGACAGATAGGTGCCGTCGCTGTTCCAGCCTGAATCGCCATCGCCATTTTTGCTGTACAGTGACCAGCACATCAACTCGTTGCCATCGCCCTTGGTGTATGGACCATTGCCTTCGAGGTTGACATCGAATTGCTTGTTGTTGTTCCAATCGACATACACATAGCCGTGCATCCATTCGCCATTGATAGAAATGTTGGGTGTCACGACTTCGCCAGCTAAGACTTCAAATGTGGTAGATGTCTTGTCGAAGTAGGCTTGGCAACGCGGAGCCGAAGCAATGTTCTGTAGCACTTGTTCTGGAGATTGACTACCCACGATGCTCACCGCTTTGGGGTAGTGTGTCGCATGACTAACGTTGACGTCAGCTCCATGTGCTACATAGTAGTCGGATTGCGCAAAAGCCCCTGTGCTGAACAATGTGCTGAATAGCGCAATGAGAGAAATGATTTTCTTTCTCATGAGTATTAAATTTAAGTTGGATAAAATTTTAGTTTTGTTTGGCGGCAAAAATACAATAAAAGTCGTTTTTAAGCAAGCTTTTTAATAAGAAATCCGCTCGTTACCCCCCCCCTAAATTGTTGTTATTCAGTGTTGTATGAAGACTGGTGTGCTTTGTGCTGATTATAGTTTTCTTTACTCCGAAAAATCCCCTTAAGATAGGCAAGAGATACCCTAATTCTCAGAAATTCTGCACTCATCTCTCATCTCTCAGAATTCATCTCTCTCTTATTTCAAATTAAGTCACTTTTATTTCAAACTAACTCCCAATGAGTAGCGCGGACGACGGACGAAGTCCGTAGTCAACAGACAACGGTCAACAGACAACGGACTTCCCTCTCTACCTCCCTAATCTCTAATCTCTCCACTCTCATCTCTAAACTCTCCTCTCTCATGTCTGTTGTCCGTTGTCCGTTGACAGGCGTAGCCTCCTCCGTTCTCTCCTCTCTCAACTCTTACTCTTCACTTCACCATCACCATCTTTTTGTCAATAATGTTGATGCCTCTTTGTGGAGTGATGAGGCGTTGGCCGGCGGTGTTGTAGATGGTGGGAGTTGTGGAGTAGGGGTGGGCGAGATGAGTTTTAAACCCCTCGCTCACGTCCGCCTTGACGCTCACGTGCTTGAGGTCCGTAGTATCCTGTGCTATGAAGTCGCCACTCACCATCGCCCCTTCGGACGTACCGAAATAAGGTGTCGAGTCCGTTGTTTCGCCCGCCTTGGCAAGGATGCCGATAGCGTCCTATTTGCGCTTGCGAACCATCTCCAATAGGCTCGTAAGGTGCTCCACCACCTCGGGATGCACCGTTGCCAGATTCACGGTTTCGTCAAACTCACCATTCACGGAAGCAAAAATCTGCGGATTGGTAGAGTAGCCCGTCTCAATCTTTGGTCCCCAAGGGATGATTTTCGCACCGCCTTTGGGCTCAATCATCTTCCACTCCGCCGTGCGAAGCGTGAGGGTGTGGTTCTGTGCCATGCCTATGGCAAAGGGGCGCCCTTGCGTGGCGTTGCCAAACCATGTTTCCACTTCGCCAGGCATGCCGTCCGTGGAGCGAGCTTCACCATTGCCCACGCCCGCAATGCGTGCCATCACGTCGAGGAAGTCTATTTGCGAAACGAGCGCACTCTTCACCGCCTGCTCCCGAATTACGGCGGGCCAATGCACGATGAAAGGCACGCGTGTGCCACCCTCATAGGCGCTATACTTACCGCCTCGCAAACCGCCCGTAGGACTATGTTCGCCCACGAGTTCCTCTGCCTGATCCACATAGCCATCGTCAAGCACGGGACCATTATCGCTCGTGAGGATAATCACCGTATTTTCCAGCAAACCCTGCTCTTCGAGCGCACGTACAATCTCGCCCACGCTCCAGTCAAACTGAACGATGGCATCGCCACGCAAACCCATCTCGCTCTGTCCGCGGAAACGAGGGTGGGGGAAGCGAGGCACGTGAACGTCGTTCGTAGCGAAGTACATGAAGAAGGGCGCCTCGCCCTGCTCCTTGATGAAGTCCACGGCATGCACCGTAATGCTGTCCGCAATGTTCTCATCCTTCCAAAGCGCCTTGCCGCCACCTTTCATGTAACCAATGCGCCCAATGCCGTTCACGATGGATTGGTCGTGCCCGTGGCTCGAGCGGAGGTTATAGCACAATTCAGAGTTGTCCTTGCCCGTAGGTTCGCCTTCAAAGTTCTTATTATAATTCACATAAATGGGCGCCGAGGGATCATAATTCGCCACCGCCCCGTTTTCGATAAACACGCAAGGCACACGGTCCGCCGTAGCCGCCATGATGTAAGAATAGTCAAACCCCATGTCCGCCAACGCAGGCGTGATGGGCGCATTCCAATTCTGCTTACCCGTTTCCGCCCCGAGTCCGAGGTGCCACTTACCAAAGGCCGCCGTCCTGTAGCCCGCCTCCTTAAATACATCGGCCACCGTCGTCTGCTCGGCCGCAATAATCATGCCCGCATCACCCGCCGCCACGTCCGTACCCGCTTTGCGCCAAGGATACTGACCCGTGAGCAAGGAGTAGCGCGAAGGCGTACTCGTAGCCGCCACGGCATGGGCGTTCGTAAAGCGCACCCCATTTTCCGACAAGCGGTTCACATTCGGCGTCCTCACGCCCTTGGCGCCATAACATTCCAAGTCGCCAAAGCCCAAGTCGTCCGCATAAATCATCACCACATTCGGGCGCATCTTCAAGTACGGCTCCACATCCGCACGCTCCTGCGCCACCATCGGTTCCGCGAGCGCCGCCAGTGTTAACATTCCAAGTGTCGTGTTTTTCATATTAAAAGGGGATTTTGTTCTTGTAACTTACGCATTGTGCTGATTAATCAAATTGACCACCACCTTCACCATCACATCCTTCTCCTCCGTTCGGCTCTCAGCAATCATCAGTGTGAGCGCCACAAGGGTATTATCAGCAATGCGTTTGGTGCCGTCAGGGCGATAGAGGACTCCGTTGTTGTTTAAGAACCATAGAAACAAGGTGGCGGCAATGCGCTTATTGCCATCGCTGAAAGAGTGGTTCTTGGTTACGAGGTAGAGTAGCATAGCTGCCTTTTCTTCTACTGAGGGATATAGTTCTTCACCTCCGAAGGTTTGATATATCTGCCCGATGCTACTTTTGAAGGAATCGTCCTTCTCGTTGCCAAACCATTGACTGCCCCCAAATTTGGCGTGCAGGCGGCGTATTTCAGTCATGGCATTTTCATAAGTAGCGTGAAAGGGAGTTTCGGGCATTGTAGTGCGCTCAATAGCGAGGCGTTCATAGTCGTAATTGTCGAGTGTGTCGAGGGCGTAGGTGTAGTCCACTACCACATCAAAGAGCGCCTGTCCGTCGGTCGTTTGAGTGATGTCTTGACTCTGTAGTGTGCGACCTACAACCTGCACCAATTGGCGAAGTTCGCCCAACTGATCACGACGCAGACGGTCGTTTACGGCATAACCTTTCAATAGATAGTCCTTCAGAATCTTGTTTGCCCATTTGCGGAACTGCACCCCGCGCTGACTCTTCACACGATAACCAACGGAGATGATGACGTCGAGGTTGTAGATAACCACCTCTTGCACCTGTACTTTTCCCTCTATAGCACCATGTCGAGTGGTATGTGCAAATTTTGCACATACCTCTTCTGGGTTCAACTCGCCTTCCTTAAACACATTAGCTATGTGTCGCCCAATAGCAGTTCTGTCTTTCTGAAACAACTCTGCCATCTGCGCCTGTGTGAGCCATACCGTGTCATTCTCCATGCGGACATCAACTTGTGTCTGCCCGTCCTCAGATTGATAGATGATTATCTCGTTGTTCTTGTTCGTCATACGTCTAAATACCCAATATTCCAAATCTTCACACCAAAGGTTACTCCATTTCTACTTTTGACCAAGAACTCCAGCCACATTCTGCCACAATGACCTTTCCTTCTTTGTTGATGATGGAGCATTTGCCGTTTTGCTTGACATGGGCAAGGCCTTCGGAGAAGTCCCAAATCTCGTCATAAATGCAAGGAACGACCACCTCTCCCTGGGGGTTGATATAGCCCCATTTGTCGTTTTGTAGAACAGGGGCAAGACCTTCATCGAAGTCCCCTGCATGGTCATAAATGCAAGGAACGACCACCTCTCCCTGGGTGTTGATATAGCCATATTTGTCGTTTCTCTCAACAGAGGCAAGACCTTCAGAAAAGTCCCCTGCATGGTCATAAATGCAAGGAATGACTACCTCTCCCTTAGTGTTGATAAAGCCACTTTTGCCGTTTTGCTCGACATGGGCAAGGCATTCGGAGAAATCATCTGCCCTGTCATAAATGAAAGGTGCGATCACCTCTCCCTGGGTGTTGATATAACCATATTTGTCGTTTTGCTTGACGTAGGCAAGGCCTTCGGAGAACCACGTCGGCTCGTCATATATGCAAGGAATGACGCCCTCTCCTTGGGTGTTGATAAGACCCCATTTGCCGTCTTGCTTGACTGGGGCAAGGCCTCCGGAGAAGTCGCATACTTCCTCAAACTGCTTGTTAAAGAGTTTGTTCCCCTCGCTATCTAGAAAATAACCCACACCATGGGGAGTATTCACCGCAATGATAACATTGGAGGTTTTGGGGGATTGTTGCGCCGCTTGTTCGTTAGGATTCGCCATAAGGTATTTCTATTTTAGTTTTATGCGCTATGCTTGCAAAGGTGGTATAAAAAATTAAAAGGCTTCTCGGCTTTTTGGGGAGCGTGAGGTGTTACTCCATTTCTACTTTTGACCAATGGGTGTCCCACTCGCCACATTCTTCCACAATGACCTTTCCTTCTTTGTTGATGATGGCCCATTTGCCGTTTTGCTCAACACGGGCAAGGCCTTCGGAAAAGTCCCAAATCTCGTCATAAATGCAAGGAACGATTACCTCTCCCTTTGTGTTGATAAAGCCCCATTTGTAGTTTTGCACGACACGGGAAAGGCCTTCATGGAAGTCATCCACATCGTCATAAATGCAAGGAACGATTAACTCTCCCTTTGTGTTGATAAAGCCATATTTGCCGTTTTGCTCGACACCGGCAAGGCCTTCATGGAAGCTCTCCGCCTCGTCGTAAATGCAAGGAATGACCACCTCTCCCTTAGTGTTGATAAAGCCACTTTTGTCATTTTGCTCGACATGGGCAAGGCCTTCATGGAAGCTATCCGCCCAGTCATAAACGCAAGGAACGACCACCTCTCCCTGGGTGTTGATATAGCCCCATTTGTCGTTTTGCTTGACACGGGCAAAGCCTTCGGAGAAGCCCTCCGCCCAGTCATAAACGCAAGGAACGACCACCTCTCCCTGGGGGTTGATAAAGCCATATTTGTCGTTTTGCTTGACACTGGCAAGGCCTTCGGAGAAACACGTCGCCTCGTCATAAATGCAAGGAACGACTACCTCTCCCTTGGGGTTGATAATACCCCATTTGTCGTTTTGCTCAACACAGGCAAGGCCTTTGGAGAAGTTAAACACCCAGTCATAAATGCAAGGAATGACCACCTCTCCCTGGGGATTGATAAAGCCCCATTTGCCGTTTTGCTCGACACCGGCAAGGCCTTCGGAGAACCACGCCGCCTCGTCATAAATGCAAGGAACGACTACCTCTCCCTGAGTGTTGATATAGCCCTTTTTGCCGTTTTGCTCGACACGGGCAAGGCCTTCATGGAAGATCCATGCATCGTCATAAATGCAAGGGATGACTACCTCTCCCTGGGTGTTGATATAGCCCCTTTTGCCGTTTTGCTTGACACTGGCAAAGCCTTCATGGAAGCTCCCCGCATCGTCATAAATGCAAGGAATGACCACCTCTCCCTGGGTGTTGATAAATCCACTTTTGCCGTCTTGCTTGACTGGGGCAAGGCCTTCGGAGAAGTTTCTTACCTTTTCAAACTGCTTGTTAAAGAGTTTGTTCCCCTCGCTATCTGCAAAATAGCCCACACCATGGGGAGTATTCACCGCAATGATAACTTTGTAGGTTTTGAGGGATTGTTGCGCCACTGGTTCGTTAGGATTCATCATAAGGTATTTTGTTTAAGTTTTTATTCAATGTACTCTACTTGCAAAGGTAATATAAAATCTCAAATGTATGACCAAAGGTGGGGAGATAAAACCGAAGCCTCCTACGAGGCAATGCGCGCATCAATTCTAGAGGAGTCAATTGCTATATAATAGCCTTATTAAAGACGATTTCGTACCACTCACCCCGCCTCCCCAATGAACTCCTCAATAATCCTCACCTGTGTGCTGGTGAGCAAGCGTGTGGTGGGTGTGTATCCCGCCCTTTTGAGGGCACGGAGGAGGCCTTTGGTGACTTCCAATTCACGGCGGAAGAGGCGCGTGGCGGTGCGGTATGTCTTGTCGGGATAGTAACGCTGGGCAAGGGTGCCGAAGTTTTGGAGGGGCATGGGGAGGGGTAGAGTGGAGAAAGTTGAGAGTTGAGAGTTGAGAGATTAGGGTAGAGATGAGAGAGGGGGAGATGGCAAATTCCGAGAATTGCCGCATGGTAATAGACTTTTGTGCTACTTGCTGTACTAAAATGATGCGCCCATCTAATTTACTTTCAAAATTTCGTTTGCCACGATGTCTTGATACATAGTGCCGTTGTGCTTGTGGGTGGTGAATCGGAGCGCGGCAAAGACAAGGTCGCCGGAGAGGTATTTACCCATAGCGGCATTGCCCAGAAGCGTGACGACATAGGAGTTTTCATACTTACCCCCAAGTTCTTGAAGTACGAGGGTGGATTTACTAATTGTTCCACCCTCCGCCTTTAGCGATGCCACTTGGATGGGTTCGGTTTGCTTGATGACTCTAAAGAGGTTTATCATAGTTTTTTCTTGCCTCCGCATATCTAAAGGATAACCCGCTTCGGTGCTGCTATCTCGGAGGATTCTGATGCAAAATTACACCACCGAGTGCGTATGCCTTTTATGTCAAATTATGCCAAATTCTTTCGGCATACTAACTTTTTTTTACACCCTAAAATACCTATTGACCATCAGTGGTTTACGAAAAAAGTTTGTCGCCTTATGCTTTGCCCTTTATGCCTTTCTGCCACAAGCATGCACCCCTCCCCCTTAAGCATAATGAAAACGAAAAAACGGAGAGCAGTCCTTTTCGGGATGCTCTCCGTATGTATTTATGGATGTAAATAAATCCTGTTAAAAAAACCGGGCTTATTTTTTTTGGGGAATTGAGAAGCTACTCCATTTCTACTTTTGACCAAAGGGTTAAGTACCTTTCACATTCAGCCACAATGACCTTTCCTTCGGTGTTGATGATGGACCATTTGTCGTTTTGCTTGACTTTAGCAAGGCCTTCAGAGAAGTTCTCCGTATCGTCATAAATACAAGGAATGATCACCTCTCCCTTGGTGTTGATATAGCCCCATTTGTTGTCTTGCTTGACTTGGGCAAGGCCTTCAGAGAAGTACAGCGCATCGTCATAAATGCAAGGAATGACCACCTCTCCCTGGGTGTTGATATAGCCATATTTGCCGTTTTGCTTGACGTAGGCAGGACCTTCAGAGAAGTCCCACGCCTTGTCATAAATGCAAGGTATAACCACCTCTCCCTGGGTGTTGATAAATCCCCATTTGCCGTTTTGCTTGACACGGGCAAGACCTTCATAGAAACTCACCGCATTGTCATAAATGCAAGGAATGACTACCTCTCCCTTGGTGTTGATATAGCCCCATTTGTTGTTTTGCTTGACACGGGCAAGGCCTTTAGAGAACCGCGTCGCATTGTCATAAATGCAAGGTGCGATTACCTCTCCTTTGGTGTTGATATAGCCACTTTTGCCGTTTTGCTGGACACAGGCAAGGCCTTCGGAGAAGCGCTCCGCCTCGTCATAAATGCAAGGTGCGATTACCTCTTCCTGGGTGTTGATAAATCCCCATTTGCCGTTTTGCTTGACAGAGGCAAGGCCTTCGGAGAACCTCCGTACCCGTTCAAATTGCTTGTTAAAGAGTTTGTTCCCCTCGCTATCTGCAAAATAGCCCACACCATGGGGAGTATTCACCGCAATGATGATGGAGTCCTTGCCTTGATGAAATAGCCCAGAGTTCTTGACTTGATTACCACAAGCAATAAGCATCAGCATGCAGAGAAGGGCGGATGAAATAAATCTCATAAGTTGTTAGTATTTTTAAGTAAAACGTCAGTTGTCTATACTTGCAAAGGTAGCATAAAATATAATTGCTTCTACATCACCACCCATCTTTTTGAGGCGAAATCTCACTTGGCAGGTAGGTTCATATGATTGTTCGCTGGGGATGGGCAAAATGCAAAATATGCCTCGGTGTATTTTTGGGGAGCGTGAGGTGTTACTCCATTTCTACTTTTGACCAAGAGGTGTTCAACTCGTCACATTCTGAGACTATGACCTTTCCTTCTTTATTGATGATGGACCTTTTGCCGTTTTGCTGGACACATGCAAGGCCTTCAGAGAATTTCGTTCCAAAAAAGGGGGGCATTTTGTCATAAATGCAAGGAATTACTACTTCTCCCTTGGCATTGATAAAGCCACATTTGCCGCTTTGCTCGACAGGGGCAAGACCTTCGGAGAAGCCCTCCGCATTGTCATAAACGCAAGGAATGACCACCTCTCCTTTGGTGTTGATATAGCCACTTTTGCCGTTTTGCTGGACACGGACAAGGCCTTCAGAGAAGTCCCCCATTTTGTCATAAATGCAAGGTACGACCACCTCTCCCTGGGTGTTGATAAAGCCCCATTTGTCGTTTTGATTGACACAGGCAAGGCCTTCAGAGAAATCAACCGCCCAGTCATAAATGCAAGGTACGACTACCTCTCTCTGGGTGTTGATAAAGCCCCATTTGCCGTTTTGCTGGACTTGGGCAAGGCCTTCTGAGAAATCGCACACCCAATCATATATGCAAGGAATTACCATCTCTCCTTGGGTGTTGATAAAACCCCATTTGTCGTTTAATTCGACTTTGGCAAGGCCTTCCGAGAAATTCTCCGCATCGTCATAAATGCAGGGTGCGATTACCTCTCCTTGGGTGTTGATATAGCCATATTTGTCGTTTTGCTGGACTTGGGCAAGGCCTTCTGAGAAATCGCACACCCAATCATATATGCAAGGAATAATCAGTTCTCCTTTAGTGTTGATATAGCCCCATTTGTCGTTTTGCTCGACTGGGGCAAGACCTTCAGAGAAGTCCCACGCACCATCATAAATGCAAGGAATGACTACCTCTCCCTTGGTGTTGATATAACCATATTTGTCGTTTTGCTTGACACGGGCAAGGCCTTCGGAGAACCACGGCGCCTCGTCATAAATGCAAGGAATGACCACCTCTCCCTTAGTGTTGATAAAACCCCATTTTCCGTTTTGCTTGACACGGGCAAGACCTTCGGAGAAGCCCTCCGCCTCGTCATAAATGCAAGGAATGACTACCTCTCCCTGGGTGTTGATAAAGCCCCGTTTGCCGTTTTGCTCGACAGAGGCGTAACCTTCGGAAAATCTTCTTACCTTCTCAAACTGCTTGTTAAAGAGTTTGTTCCCCTCGCTATCTGCAAAATAGCCCACACCATGGGGTGTATTCACAACAATAATAACTTTGGAGGTTTTGGAGGATTGTTCTTGAACTTGTTCGTTTTTATTCTCCATAAGGTATTTCTATTTTAGTTTTATGCGCTATGCTTGCAAAGGTAGCATAAAATATGCTTGCTTCTACATAACCAACGCATCTTTTTTGGGGGGATATGCAACAGCGCCACAATAAAATAAGGACGCACGAGGCGCGCGTCCCTACTGGTTCATGTGATTGTTCGCCCAGTTGGGCAAAATGCTTAATGTGTCTCGGTGAAATTTTGGTGGGAGAAGCTACTCCATTTCTACTTTTGACCAAGAGGTGCTCGCTCGGGCACACTCAGCCACAATAACCTTTCCTTGGGTGTTGATGATGGACCATTTGTCATTTTGCAGGACTTTGGCAAGGCCATCGGAGAACGGCCACGCCGCGTCATAAATGCAAGGTACGACCACCTCTCCTTTGGTGTTGATATATCCACTTTTGCCACCTGGATTGGCAGCGGCAAGACCTTCAGAGAAATCACCAACACCGTCATAAATGCAAGGCAAGACCACCTCTCCTTGGGTGTTGATAAAGCCCCACTTGCCGTTTTGCTCGACACGGGCAAGGCCTTCAGAGAAGTCCCCCGCATGGTCATAAATGCAGGGCACGACCAGTTCTCCTTGGGTGTTGATAAAGCCCCATTTGTCGTTTTGCTTGACAAGGACAAGACCTTCAGAGAAATCAAACACCCTGTCATAAATGCAAGGAGCGACTACCTCTCCCTGGGTGTTGATATAGCCATATTTGCCGTTTTGCTTGACACGGGCAAGGCCTTCATAGAAATTCTCCGCATCGTCATAAATGCAAGGTGCGATTACCTCTCCTTTGGTGTTGATAAAGCCCCATTTTTCGTTTTGCTCGACACCGGCAAAGCCTTTATGGAAGTACCCCGCACCATCATAAATGCAAGGGATGACTACCTCTCCCTTGGTGTTGATAAAGCCCCATTTATCGTTTTGTTCAACACTGGCAAGACCTTCAGAGAAATTCTCCGCATCGTCATAAATGCAAGGTGCGATTACCTCTCCCTTAGTGTTAATAAAGCCCCATTTGCCGTTTTGCTCAACACAGGCAAGGCCTTCAGAGAAACTCGCCGCATTGTCATAAATGCAAGGAATTACCATCTCTCCTTGGGTGTTGATATAGCCCCATTTGCCGTTTTGCTCGACAGGGGCAAGGCCTTCATGGAACCAATCCGCATCGTCATACATGCAAGGAATGACTACCTCTCCCTTGGTGTTGATATAGCCCCTTTTGCCGTTTTGCTCAACACTGGTAAGGCCTTCAGAGAACCACCCCACAGTCCAGTCATAAATGCAAGGTACGATTACCTCTCCCTGGGTGTTGATAAAGCCAATTTTGCCGTTTTGCTCGACACAGGCAAGGCCTTCAGTGAACTTACTAACTTCCTCAAACTGTTTTTTGAAAAGAAAGCGCCCCTCGCTATCTACAAAATAGCCCACACCGTCGGGTGTATTCACCGCAATGATAACTTTAGAAGTTTGGAGGGATTGTGCTGCTTGTTCGTTTATATTCGCCATAACGTATTTTGTTTTTAGTTATACTCTATGCATGCTTGCAAAGGTAATATAAAATCTCAAATGTATGACCAAAGGTGGGGAGATAAAACCGAAGCCTCCTACGAGGCAATGCGCGCATCAATTCCAGAGGAGTCAATTGCTATATAATAGCCTTATTAAAGACGATTTCGTACCACTCACCCCGCCTCCCCAATGAACTCCTCAATAATCCTCATATAATCTGACATTTAAAGTTGGCAAAAATGAAACAAATCAAATAAATCTAATGTTATTCAAAATGCACATTTGGACTTTACTTCACATATGTTATTTCTTTGTCATTGCTTGACTATTCTATCTTATCTTGGGCGGAAACGTACAAATTATCTCGGTTTCCGCCCGTATTCAGTGATCAAATTCTTATCCTAATTAATTCTTATATGGCAAATGATAAGACAAGATTACATGACCTTTGAATTATTACTTAAAATTCAATGGTATATAAGATGATGAAAGCAATATAAATGTTACTTTTGAGGTCTTATTTCGGGCGGAAATATTAAAAAATCTCAAGTTTCCGCCCGAAATATTTTTGATTCCAATTATTATTTGTATCTTGGCAACAGCAAATTAGGCATGATGTGGATTATTCTATCATTCCTGCCTGGATATAACAACTTGAGTTGAAGCAGATGGAAAAGATTATTGGAAGAGAAGCGGAATTCGGAAAACTCACTGACTATATGGGGTCGGGGAAGAGTGAATTTATTGCATTGTATGGTCGTCGCCGTGTCGGCAAGACCTTCCTAATCCGAAGTTTCTTTAAGGACCAGTTTGACTTTTATGCTACTGGGGTCATTGACGGTTCGCGAGAAACGGAAATGGAGGCTTTCCACAATTCATTGGTGCGATATGGTCACAAAGGAAATAAGGCAACTTCGTGGATTGAGGCTTTTACTCAACTTGCAGAATTGTTAGAACGCAAGAACAGGAATCGCAAACGTCGATTGGTCGTGTTCATAGACGAACTGCCGTGTTTTGACACTCATCGCTCAGGATTCCTGCAAGCATTAGACTTATTCTGGAATAGCCGTGCGTCATGGATTGACAACATATATTTTGTTGTATGCGGCTCTGCTACATCATGGATGATGCGTAATATTGTTAATAATAAAGCAGGACTCCATAAACGTGCTACTCACACCATGCACCTCCGTCCGTTCTCTCTTGGGCAAACAGAAGAATATCTCAAAAGCAGAAAATTCCGCTGGCCAAGAATTGCAGTGTTGCAGGCGTACATGGTCCTTGGTGGCGTTCCTTATTATTTGAGTTTGCTTGACCCAAAGAAGAATGTTCCAGACAACATAGATACGCTTTTCTTTTCCGCCGAGCCAGAATTGGAAAATGAATATCAAAGGCTCTTCAACTCTTTGTTTAAGAATGCTGAGTCTTACATGGAAATTGTTCGCTTGCTCAGTACACATCGTGACGGATACACTCGAACAGAAATAGCAAATGAATTGAAGATTCCAGATAATGGTCATCTTAGTAACATGTTGGATGACTTGGAGCATTGTGACTTTGTACGTAGATACAATAATGGCACCTTACAGAAAAATGGCATCTATCAATTGGTAGATTTCTTTTCCTTATTCCACTATCGGTTTGGTACTCGCAGAGTGACAGATGAACATTTTTGGCGCAACACACTCGGTACTCCAGAGCAAAACAATTGGTATGGACTGACTTTTGAACGTGTATGTCAGTGGCATGTAAGGCAGATTGTACAGGGCTTGCGACTTGATGCCATCAGACATGAATACTATGCATGGCGCAGTCAGAACAGCCAACCTGCCGTTCAGATTGACTTGGTTATAGATCGTGCTGATGGTATCGTAACCATCTGTGAAATGAAATACTCCAAAGACGATTATACTCTTAGCGAAAAAGAGTATAGAAACATCGTTAGACGTATGGAAACCTTTCAAAAGGAAACAGGACACAAGGGTGGAGTACAAGTAAGCCTTGTCACCACATACGGACTCAATGAGAATATGTATTCGGAAATATCTCCGATACCGATTACAATGGAGGAACTGTTTGGATAAAAGTGCAATATAATCAGAAAGACACATTTTTATGAATGTCAAAGAATATAATGTAAAAACGATAATATGAGTAAAATATCAAAAAAACTAACCACAAATGCACGAATATTAAAGGATGTGTTAACACACTATTCTTCTACATTTAATGCATTTAAGGAATTGATTAACAATTCGTTGCAAGCATACGCTAGAAATATCTATATTGAATTGAGAGCATCAGAATGCGATGAAGACTCAGTTCTATACCATAAAATTGAAACCATCAAAATTTCAGACGATGGTGATGGAGTTCCTTTGTCCGAGTTTGATGAATCTATTATGCAAATAGCCACGGAGAAAAAAGATGGCGGAATGGGTGTTGGTAGATTCGGAGCACTCCAGATAGGTCGTGTGATGACTATTGAAACATGCGCCTTCGATGAGAAGGAGAATAAACACACTGTGACCAGTGTTACATTTGATGCTGACACAATAAAGAGCGTAAACTTAGACGAACAAGAGTTTGAAGTATTTGCAACTATCTCAGAAGAAAAGTTAAAAAAAGGATATGATGTTACCATAAGCAATCTATATTCCAACGATTGTGGTAAATGTAAAAAGAAAAACAAACTAAATGAAGATTTTGAACTGCCCAACTTTAAACAGCTAATATTTGAGAATTATCCGTTCGAAATATTTGAAGGGAAAGTTTCTTTCTATATTAATGGAGAGAAGTTGAAGAGGGAAGATTTTTTTTTGGAAACACCTAAATTGAAGACCGTTGACTATACTGACGTAGATGGCAACAATCTGAAAGTTAACCTTCATTTTTATAAAATCAAATTAAACAAGAAAGGGGTTAGCATTTTCTTGCAGATTAGAAATGCTGGTATATTTACCACTGTGGCAAAATATGCTTATGCCTCACCTTGGTATACAACCGAACTTGGAACATGGTACATATTTGTTGACTCGGAGTTGATGACAGAAGACCTTCTTGCAAACTTTAGTCTTGCATCGTTAGGTCATAAAGAATCAAGAAACTTCTCAAAAGCCTTAAGAGAAGCGGTTGATGAGTTTTTTAAGGAGGGGAATCCTAAATTTGTGAGCTTTGTAGAAAAACTTGCAGGAGATTCCATTTATCCATATTATGGCATACCAGAGGAAGAGCAAGGCTTGAGTAAGAGCTTATTTGACCATGCTGCATATATTCTTGAAGAAGACCAGAAATTGGAGGAAACCCATTGCGCCGCCAGAAAACTTATTTACCTCCTGTTGAACAAAGTGATAGAAGACGGAAATACAGAGTTTTTAGTTGAGAAAGTTATTGGACTGAGCGACAAAAGCAAAGAAAAATATAGGGAATTATTAGATATTACCAATATTGACCAAATAGTAAATTTCTCATAGTCAGTGGGTAAGAAACTGGAATTCTTAGATTTCTTGTATGAAATAACATATGGTGATATTTCAAAAAGCCTAAAAGAAAGAGCACAACTACACAAAATTGTAGAAAAAGAATTATGGCTATTTGGTGAAGAGTATGGTGCATCTACAGTCCTGTGGTCTGATACTAAACTGGCTAATAATTTGGATGAACTGCATAGAAAATATCTGGATTATGAGCCGACAGATGATGATGAGAATCTGATTGCAGAATATAAAGAGGAATATGGAGACATTACAGACTTATTCTTCTATAATGAGCGCAAATTAGGTAATAATAGACGTGAGGTGATGATTGTGGAACTGAAGGCTCCATATTGCAAGTTGTCGCAAAAGGAACTAAATCAAGTTGAGAAATATGCATATAAGATAGAGGAGATGGCTGCATTTCCAAAAGCAAATACAACATATAAGATAATACTCATCTCCTCGGATGCTACCAAAATAGCAAAATCGTTGCTGAAATCTGGTAGGAAAGATCCTAATGACCCTTTCAAATACAGGACAATGACCGAAGATGGAGAGGATATTCGTATTTATATGATGACATGGCGTGAGCTTATTGATATTGACAGGCAGAAACTGACTTATATGTCGGATACGTTGAAAGTAAAGGAGCAAAACGCCAATGATTATTTCCATAAAAAATACCCCGAATTAGTGGACTTTAAAACGAAGTCAAAATTGACCCTACAGAAATTGGAGAAGGGCAAAAATAAACAGCTGGGAATATAATTAGATGATGTAGAATGAAAAGTGGTTGATACGTTATGATGACGTGATTAAATTATGGTGAATCTTGACTTCAATAATATTAGACCTATGAATGGGTCTGCAAATGACGGTTTTGAGGAATTTGTTTGCCAACTGGCACGCAGAGAGGAAATTCCATGCACAAAGGAATTTGTGCGCAATGGGAAACCCGATGGAGGAGTAGAATGCTACAAAATTCTTGAAGATGGCAGTGAAGTGGCATGGCAGGCAAAATTTTTCTGTAAGGCTTTTGGTGATTCACAATATCAACAAATAGACGGTTCTGTGAAAGAAGCACTAAGCACTCATCCGAATCTGAGAAGATATATCATAGCAGTGCCAACAGACCCGTCAGATGCTCATATAGAAGGCAGAATGAGTATGAAAAAGCGAATTGATGGATATGTGGAGAGATGGTCTGTGCTTAATCCTCATGTTGCTTTTGAATTTTGGTGGGCATCAGACTTAATAGAAAGAATTCAGAAACCTCAAAATCAAGGTATGCTTCGATTCTGGTTTGGAGGATATGAATTTACCGATGAAGACTTGATACGGTTTAATGCTGACTCCATCAAAGACTTGGGCAAGCGGTATCTGCCTAAGTTGAATATTGAAGTTGAGGCTGCGGAATACTTTGAGGTGCTTTCGCGAGGGAAATCACTGGAATATTTCTTAGAAGATGAACTGAGATTAGCAGAGGTTGCCTGCGGAAAAATAGAAAGGAGCAAGTATTGCCATGATGCCCTTGAAAAGGTTGAAAGTGTTAGGAATGCCATCAGGCAAATAAAGGGAACTCCTGTTGCAGGTATAGACAGAATCGCACTGAATGAGTTTTTGACTGCCTTGGTCACGCTGGGCGAAACGGTTCAAGATATTGCCAATACAGTCGTTGATAATATTAGTAATGACGAATCCTACAGAAAGTATAGTAGAATATATGGGTTAGGTGTTGATGTCCTACATGTTTACAACGATTTGCATCAGGATGTCATGAGGCTGACAAATGACCCCGTCTTGATTCTGGAAGGAGATGCTGGCGTAGGAAAGTCTCATCTGATGGCCGATGTCGTACTGCGACGGGAGAAAGAAAAGCAGATGAGCCTGCTGTTTTTGGGGCAGAAATTCACTACCGATGAGGATCCTCTTACCCAGATGATGAAAATGCTTCATTTTACTGGAACTTCAGGCGAGTTGTTGGAAATGCTCGATGCTAAAGCAGAGACAACAGGACACCGTATTATTATTTTCATAGATGCCATCAATGAAGGACATGGGTTGGCTATCTGGCCAAATAATATCCGCAGTTTCATTGATCAAATCAGACGGCATCCGTGGCTTGGACTTGTTTTGAGTATTCGTACTTCATACCAACCAGCCATACTCCCATGGGAAGAATTCGGCCATGACTACTGTGTGAGAGCATGGCACCATGGATTCGGCATTAACACACAAAAGGCTGTACGGTTGTTCTTTAAGGAATACGACCTGTTGTATCCAACGATACCATTCCTTAATCATGAATTCGGGAATCCATTGTTCCTGCGTTTGTTCTGTGAAGGCATGAAGAACAATGGCTACAGGAAGATTCCCGATGGGATAAAGGGTATTACATCGGTCATGAACATGTTTTTTGATGGTGTAGAGAAATCACTTAGAAAGAATAAGTTCTATCCGTCGTCGATTAAAATCGTAGAGAAAGCAGTGCGAAGGTTTATAGCATATACGGCTAAAGATGGACGGCATGAAATACCTATTGACAGAGCTGCTGAACTTTTATCGGATATTTGCCCACGTGTTTTCGTTGAAGGAGAGTTGTTGGATTGCCTAATATCAGAAGGCGTTTTCAGTAAAAATGTATTTTATAGAGATGAAGGCAAGTATGGGGAATGTATATACCTCACATACGAACGATTCGAAAATATGTTTCAGGCTGGGTATCTTCTATACGAATTGAAATTTGATTTTAAGGCCTTAGAGGAATATTTTCAGACGGTAAAAAATCCCTATAGAATTGGGGGCTTGTTAGAATCACTTGCTATTATGTTGCCAGAAAGTAAAGGTGTGGAATTGTATGACGCATTGCCCACTTTCCGTCGAAGTAAAGCCGTAGTACGTGCGGTTCTATCCAGTTTAGTATGGAGAGATGAAAATACTATAGACTCGCATCTGGATACCTACTTTGTTGAGTTTATGGATGATGACCAATTCAGAGATAGTCTTGTTCGGACTATCATGGAGATTGGCTATTATACGGGGAACTATTATAATGCAGACTATCTGCACAAAATGCTCGCACCTATGCCGTTGGCAGACAGGGATGCAATGTGGATACCTACATTATCGCGTATTTATGGAGATTTTAACAATAAAATCATAGAAGATGTCATAAACTGGGCATGGAATGAAAGTGATGAGGTCTATATAGAAGAAAAGTCCATTGAGTTGGGGGCCACTATACTATCCTGGTTTTTGGCAAGTACAAATCGGAAGCTCCGTGATACAGCAACAAAAGCCCTTGTTCAGCTTCTCCACAATAGGATGCTGGTGTTGGTGCCACTTCTGGAGAAGTTCTCGACAGTGGACGATCCGTATATACATGAAAGACTTTACGCAGTGGCTTTAGGATGTGCTGTGAGATCGAAATCTAAAGAGCATCTGGCTGGCTTGTGCCAATACATCTATTCAAAAATATTTGACGTGGAAGACAACGTCTATCCTCATGTATTGCTTCGGGACTATGCACGGGAAGTCATTGAATATGCCATTTCAATAGGTGTAGGACTGGATATCGATGTGAACAAGATACGCCCTCCTTATCATAGTTCATTTAATTATGAGCCAGTGCCTGACGAGGAAATAAAAGCCCTATATGAAGGGTGTAGTGGTTATAAGGATTCACCAGGATTGTGTAGTGTATTAACATCCATGTTTACGGAGCATACGACAGTCGGCTATTCTTATGGTGATTTCGGCAGATATATATTCCAAAGTGCATTGAGCAATTGGAAAATAAACACAGAACTTCTGAGTCATTTGGCCATCAAGCTCATTATAGACAAATATGGCTATCGAGAAGAAAAGCATGGTGCATTTGACCTGAATGTAGGTTCGGGAAGAGGGCGCTCTACAGTACCCAATGAGCGGATAGGAAAGAAATATCAGTGGTTGGCCCTGCATGAGCTGATGGCCAGGGTGGCAGATAATTTCCCAAAATTAGAACATATATGGAGTGAACATGTCGTAAAATTTGAAGGACCATGGGATCCTTTTGTTCGTGATATAGACCCTACAACATTAGTTCGAAGGGAAGGAAATCAGCAAAGAACAAAGCCTCGCAATGATTACTGGAGATGTGGAGAAATGTATGATAATTGGGAGCCTGAAATAGCTGAATGGCTGAACATAGATGATGATATTCCTCCTGTTGAGCCGATTATAGAATTGAAGGACTCAGAAGGTGACAATTGGCTTGCTTTGGAATGTTATCCAACGTGGACTGAGCCCCACAGTGATGATGATATCTACAAAAAACTGTGGTATCAAGTAAGAAGTTGTATCATTGACGAAGATGAATTTCCTCGGATTTACGAATGGGCAGCAAAACAGAATTTTGGTGGAAGATGGATGCCAGAATGCAGAGACAGATATGAAGTATTCTATCAAGAGTACTATTGGTCACCAGCATATCAGTATTATGATGAAGAGGGGTTGACCAAGAAGGAAATATATGACAGGAAAACGAATCGGTTTATTGGTCATGCAGAAGTAACAAGTATCGGCTATTTGTGGGAGACAGGAGAAGACCATTCTAAGGAAGAAGCTTTTTATTGCCTTGTACCCTCGAAGCAATTATTTGACGGTATGGGAATGCAACATGGTGACAAGGAAGGTGTGTTTATGGATGAAGAGGGCAAGACGATTTGTTTTGACGAAGGAGCTGTAGAAAAAACGAGTACAAATCTGTTAGTAAGAAAGGATGCACTAATGGATTATCTTGCAAGACATCACAAGAGAATTATATGGTATGTGCTTGGTGAGAAAAATATTATAGGACTGCATAATTATCAAAGTATGCCAAACCTCCCCATGTGGCTTGTCATCAGCGGTACTTATACTTTGGATGATACAGGCAGAATTACAGGTAGCTTAAGAACGTCTCATGAGAGATAGCAACTGTAATTTGTACTTGGAGGTTGTATTCGCGATCCGTCATTAAAAGTTAAAAACGTTAAATCTTCATCTATTTTATCATCTACAAAATCTTCGTCATCACTTTTCTATCGTTTGAATCAAAACAAGCAGAAATACAACAAGTTATGAACACATACGTTGCTCAGGTTTGACTTCCGTGGTGATTCCTAATAGTGTGACCAGCATCGGGGGGGATGCTTTCTATGATTGCTCTGATTTGACTTCTATTGAGATTGGTAAAAATGTGACCAGCATTGGGGATAGGGCTTTTCAAGGATGCACGAGTGTACAGAATGTTTATTTGGCATCCCACAGACCCATTCCTGCAAACAAGAATATTTTCAGTAGTCAAACCTACGAGACGGCGACGCTACATGTCCCCTTGGGATGTCAATCTGTTTATAAGGCTACTTCGCCCTGGAGTGAATTTTCCTATAGCTTGG
>JAZTXL010000028.1:0-71506 GCA_045636405.1 Alloprevotella sp. | reverse complement strand
AACGCCCTCGTAGGCACAGCTCCCTTCGAATTTGTTACTGTAGAAAAAGTAGGTGAAAGCACTTTCGCCCTCAAGGCAAACGACACCAACTACTTCACCGCCTCTCCCGGCTGGTGTTCTAACCCCTCACGTGGCACATGTGTTCAGTCTACTCTGACCAGCAAGTCTAAGGACGATGGTTGGGACGAAGGCGCATGGTTCACCATCACCGAAGTGGCCGACTTCAACGCCGACGAAGCAATCGCTATGTTGACTCCCGCAGCTCCCGCTACTCCTTTGGAATTTGTGAAGGCAAATCCTGAGCTCGAAACCGAAGTAACCTCTTTGAGCTCTATCACTTTGACCTTCAACAAGGAAATTGCCAGCGTAAGTGCAGAGCCTGGCATGTTCTGGTTTGTAAATGCAGACATGACAAACATGTATGATGCAGAGGTTCAAATCAACGCTACCGATGCCAAGACTCTTACCATTACATTGGCAGAAGAGATTAAGGAAGCCGGCACATATCTTGCCATGTTCAGCCAAGGCGCTCTCGTAGCTGCTGATGGCACCAGCAACGAAACTGCCGTTGAAATGGCTTGGACCGTGAAGCCCGCACCTGCGGTAGAACCTCTCAAGCTCGTTTCTATCGATCCCGCTAATGGCTCTGAGTTGAGCTCTGTGACTAAGTTCACTCTCACATTCAACAAGCCTGTAACTCTTAAGAACGCTGAAGGTGCTACACTCCACGCTAACGGTGGTTCAACCACTCTTCAGGTATTGATTTCTGAAACCGACGCTAAGGAAGTAGTTCTTGCCGCTGATAAGGAAATTACAAATTCCGGTAGCTATGAACTCAAGGTGGCTGAAGGTACATTGGAAGATGCAGACGGTGGCTTGAACGAAGCTCTTACCTTCACCTATGAAGTAGAGTCTTCTAACAACACGCTGAATGTTATCAAGACCGACCCCGATGTAAACGTACCGCAAGAGACATTGAAGCGTATCATTCTCACCTTCGATACTGACGTATACGACTACGATACACACGCAACTGTAAATGTGACTGACGAATCAGGTGCTGTGGTAACTACCGGTAGAATGGACTTCACCGATGCATGGGAAGAAATTCTCATCACCTTGAACAATGAAATCGGCACACCCGGTAAGTACACTGTTACTGTACCTGAGAACACTATCTTCGGTTATGGTACTTTCAACCCCGAAATCAATTTGACTTACACCATTGGTGCTGAAGCTACCACTGTAGTAGCTGTTGACCCCGCTTGCGGTCACTATGAAGTGATGCCGGCTAACCTCAAGTTGACTTTCAGCAACGACATCAAGACCTTCGAGTTTGGTATGCTCCGCACAGACTTTACCGGCGTACGTGGCTACACCTTGGCTGAAGAAGACTACACCATCTCTGGCAACGAGTTGACCATCAATGTTCCCGCCGACTATGTAAACGGCGCTGCCAACATGATGCTCACACTCAGTGTGGTAGATGTTAACGACCAGTATGTAACTTACGCTTACGACGAAGCTGAGTTGAATCAAGACTACGTTGTATTGATGTACACCGCAGATATGAAGTCAGACCTCTTCGTAATGGAATCTTCTGACCCCGAAGCCGGTGTGGTTGAAAAGCTCGACGTAATCAACGTAACCTTCGGCAACGGTGGCTACACTTACGTTGGTGGTTTCGACAAGAGCAAGGAAGTAGTAGTGCTCAACGCTGACGAAGAAGTAGTGGCTAAGGCTGCTATGGAAGTAGTGGAAATGACTGAAACAGAAGATGGCGAGACCTTCTCTTGGCCTACTTCTACAGTGAAGTTTACTCTCGACACTCCTGTAACTGAAGCCGGCGAGTACACACTCGTAATCCCCGAAGCTACAGTATACAACGAAGGCTACTATGAAGAGGCTGAAGACTTCGGCGCATCTTATGGTGCTATCTACAACCCCGAAGTACGCATTGAATATACTATCGAAGGCGAAGCAGTGCTCGACTACACTCCGCTCCACAACGGAACTAAGACTCGCTCAGACCGCAACGTAACCGCTGTTAAGCTCAACAGCATTTTGGGCAACAACGTATACGACCTTACTTCTATGGAACGCAGCCAAGACTACACCGACGCTACAGCGGTAGCTACCTTCAAGGTGGCAGCCGGTGAAGAACTCACTGCAGTAGTAGAACACGCCGGCGAGTGGGTACACCACGCAGTATATGTAGACCTCGACGCTAACGGCTTCAATGCTTCTCTCGAAGAAGGTAGCGAATGGAAGCCCGCTGGCGACCTCATGGCTTACGCCTTCTACAACAACGGTGGCTCAAGCGACGAGTACGGTTACAACAGCGTAGGTACTTCATTGGCAGGTATGGATCGCCACATGCCTTCTCTCCCTGCATTCAACGCACCTACTCAGCCCGGTACTTACCGCATGCGTTTCGTACAAACTTGGTGTAGCATCGATCCTAACGGTGATAATGACGGCAAGTTTGGCGACTTCAAGAACAACGGCGACCAAATCGTTGACGTACTCCTCGAAGTAGTAGACGCTACAGGTATCAACTCTATCGGCGTAGACGCTAACAACGATGTATACACTCTCGACGGCCGTCAAGTAAATGTTCAGGCTGGCAAGAAACTCAACAAGGGTATCTACATCGTAGGCGGTAAGAAGGTTTACGTAAAGTAATTCCCTTCAACCCCTAGGTTGACCTAATATTTCTCCCTCGCCCCAACAACAGGGCGGGGGAGTTTTTTTGTGGGGAAAGCCCCCTCCAACCTCCCCCTGGCCCCCTCTAAATCTCCCCCTAAAAGGGGAGACTTAAAACACTTGGTATGTTGCACCCAATAAAAAGTCTCTCCCTTTAGGGGGAGATTTAGAGGAGGCCCCCCACTTTACATATTTTAGGAATATTTAAGATTTCGAACTTGCCGGTGCCACCGAAAAAACCGCCTGCGCCTCGGCGAAAAAATTCCGAGGCTCGCAGAAATTCGTAGGTGCTTAGAAAATTTTCTTAGTAAAGGCCGAGGAAAATTTTTCTCTTAACTAAGAAATGACAGAAAAGTCCCATTTTCTCCTTCTCAAATATGCAAAGAAGCGGGACGCCCTCTCTAGGCTCCCGCTTCGCTATTACAAAGATAATACAACGGAGGGCGAAATGCAAATCAAGATTAACACAAATTCACATAAGTGTTAAAAAGGAAACTCCTACTTCTGTAAAAAAAGAAAGCATTGCGGTACAGAATCTTACATTTTGATAGATTTTTTATTCTAATATTTGCAAGTTGTAATATAATCTGTATATTTGCAGCCGTCAAAGAAAATAGCAAGAATGATTTACCAGAGACCGATAATACAAGCGCACGTCATTATTTCGCACCACCATGTGGGGCTGAAATGAGATGGGCGGCTGTGCAGGTCGGTATCCGACAGATAGAACAAACCACGTTGGCCTTTCTCGCTTTGCAGCATGAAGGGCCAATGCTTTTTTTCTTGACATCCCCAAGCGCCACCTAGCGCCATCGCAACCCATGCGTGGCAGCCGTGGCTACACAGAACAGAATACGGACCTAACCAACTATATAAGAAATGAACATCTATCCCAAATGGCTTTTGCTCTTAGCCGGCACCAATCTGCTCTGCCTGCTGCTCATTCCGTTCTTCGTGTTCGGAGGCTTTGCCCCTTTCGGCACCAGCGCTTCCTCCTTCGTAGGCTTCTTGCTCTACGTGCTAACCAATCTTCTTTGGCTGCTGCCCGTGGGCTGTTTCTTTGGTAGCCTCTCGCTCTATGCCAACTACCACGAGCGCCTCGGCGTTATGGTAGCCGTAGGCGGATTGCTGCTCACGGTGGCCGACTTCCTTTTGGTCTACCTCAATCTCTGATACACATTATATATATTATATAGCGCCCGAAACAAAGGTCCGCTGCCGCTTCGCTTTTATGGCGAACTTCGGTAGCGGACTTTCTTTGTGGCCGCGGGCTTCGGGGGCGTTGTCTGAAAACGATTGGTGGCGCCGAGTCTTTCTCTCGGCGCCACCAAACTGATACTATTTACAGCTCAGAGCTGTTTCTTATTTCCAGAAATCCTTAGAGCTTGTGTTGCTCCAGTCGCGCTTGTTGGTCCACACGTCGCCTTCGTTGTCAATCTCGGGCTTTTCCTCGTCCAAATCCCAATTAGGAGAGTTGGCCAAGAGCGATTCGGTGTGGTCGAAGCTGAAGAGTTCTATTGCAGGCTTGATATATGCTTTTTTCATAATGCTATCTGTGTGTCAGGTTTATTTAATATACATTTTCTTGCCATTCACAATGTAGAGACCCTTGGTGGGTTGTGCTACGCGGCGGCCGCTCAGGTCGTAGTATTCCTTAGCTTCTCCCTCGCCCTCGGTCAGGGTGTTTTCGATGTCGGTAGCTGTGCCGAAAGAGAAGCGGAGGCCTTGTGCTGCCTGCGCCTTGTCTACTTCTACGTAGGCCTTGTACTTGGCGATGTTGGTGCCGGTGTAGGGGTAGAAGCCGATTTCGCCTTTACCGCCGTTCAGTACGAAGGTGGTAACGCCGCTTTCAGTGCTGCGAGGCTTAGTCACGTTGGTACCTTGCAAGTCGTTGTTCTCAAGCGGAGCCACGTCGGCTGTAGCGGGAACGAGCACAATCTCTTGTTCCTTGTCGCTGATGAGGATGGCGCCTTCATTGCCGGGGAGGATGTTCTTCACTTCGCCGCAAACGAGTTGGTTGGTAGTATAGTCTACGTGGGCCTTGTAAGCACGCACGCCTTCGGGAATCTCTACGCTGAAGGGCAACCAGATAGAAGAGTAGGCATTACCGTCTGCCACTGCCGGCTCGCGGAGTTTTACTACGTTAGGATAGTCATTCACTTCTTCCAAGTAGAAGATGCTGCTGCCGCCGTTGGGGTCGTTGATGATGCTGCCGGGGTTTTCAGCGTCGTAGGTGATGACCATTTCTGTGTTGTTGGTTGTAGTGCCCAATTGCAAATTGTAAGTGTTGGTACCTTCGGTGGTCTTGAGGAGGAAGCCGCCGAAGTAGTCGCCCTTGTTGGCCGCAGTGGTCAATTGGAGGCTTCCGGTGTTGGTGCCGTTGTAGCTGGAAACAAAGCCCTCAGTGCCGGTTCTGGCGCCCACGAGGAACTGACCGTTCTCGCCTACAATGGCGTAAGTGCCTTCGCCGTCCTTGGCAGTATCCATGCTCTTCACAACAAACACTGTGGTGTTGTCTGCTTCGTGCTGACCAGCATTTACGATGGTCAGTTTTCCGTCCTCAGCAGCTTTCAGATAGCGGCCCAGGCTGCCCATGTAGTGGGTCTTGATGCGGTAAGCCTTTCCGGTTTCGGGCATCTTGACGGAGGTGGTGGACTTGTATGTGGGCAGGAATTGACCCAGTTGGAAAAGGGCTGTTGCTTCTTTGAATAAGGTAATATTGTTATAGTGTTGGATCAGAATGCTGCGCAGTTCGTCTGTGGGATAGCCCGGGCCGTCCTTGTCCAAAATGGCTGCCACTTCTGCGCCTTTCTCGTCGATAATGGTTTGGTCGTCAAGGCGGTTGGATTCCAAGAATATCTGGTTCATCACATCGCCGCCCGACTCGTAGTCGAATATGCGAACGGCTCTCATGTAAAAGTGGTTTCCGCCATCATGCTCGTTGTTGCTGGTGTTGACACAAGAGCTGGTGGGCTCTTGGCTGCAATCTTCTGTTGATACATTCAGCAAGTTTGTCTTGTTGAAGTTGATACGGAAGCAGTTTTTAAATTCTTCTTGGCACATTTCAATCTCTGCCGCCTGAAGGGGATATTCTGTCAGGATGGCTTTGCCGTCTTGTGCAGAGATAAACTTCTTTTCGCCTAAGTTGTAAACAAAGTACATGCCGTTATAGGCAGGGTAGGTGATTTGGTAGTTCTCAAAGGGGATAAACACGAACTGCTGTCGCAGGTCTGTGCCGCTTACTTTTACGTCGCTGTATTTCTTGCACTCTGAACCGCAGGCGTCGAGGTATTCGCTGTTCTCCGGAGCATATAGCTGGAGGTCGGGATTGTTATAGGGAGCAAGGGTAAATGCATAGGGAATATACACCATGTTGCTCCACATACTGTAGTTGGCTTCGGTGAGCTGCATGCCTTTTCTGATAAACACATAGAAGTTGGAGATGACAATGTCGCCGCTGCTTGACGTACCAAATAAAATCTCTGTGCTGCGTGCGTCGAGTCCATTTACTTCCACATGGTGGGTGCCGGCAGTAGAGGTAATCTCGCCTTCATAGCTTGTAAAGTCTTTAATATCGTCGGTGGTGGTGTAGTCGAAGCAGTAGCCCACAATGTTGTAACCCTCGGCTGCTTCTATCAACATACCAGTTCCTACATTGGTCAGTGTGTGGAAAACTCTGTGTGGGTCTGAACCATCGTAGTGGAAGCGATAGGAGAGATCTTTCGTCGCATCTTTGATAGACTTGATGCTGACCAAGGACGGAGTGTTGTAAATGACTTCGTCGTTCACTTTTCCAGCCCAGTATTTTTCTTTGGCGTTAGATTCCCATACCTGGTAGTATTGGTCGTCGGTGGTTACAGAGAAAGAACCATTATCGGCACAAACCTTGATGCCCTGGATGTCTACCTTGCCAAAGTTGGGGGCGAGCTCTTCGCTGCGGTCTTCGGAAACCTCAGGGTCGGGCTCTGGTTCTGGCTCGGGTTCCGGCTCGGGTTGTGCAATGGTAAAAGTACCTTGTTTGGTAATTGTTAAGCAGTTTCCTATATCAGTTTTACCATCCCCATTACTTGCAGAATTAGGACCCCATCCATCAATGATAATTTGCCTATCTCCTCCAAGGTTTATGAAGTGGGAATTATCAAAGCAAATAACAAAGTTGTTATCTGTGTTAAGATTGCTTTCTTTGTCCTTGTCTATTGCATCGCCATAAAGGAATGTAATTCCATCAGTAGGTTCGTCTGAAAAGTTATGGTCTTTGTTGATGTATTTGCTTATACCTTTGTTGTATAGATATACATTGCCATTTTTCTTTATAAAAGCAAAGTGCTGTAACTCGTTGGATGCATCCAAGTTTGCTGATGTTTGAAAATACCACGAAGTCATGTTCTTCGAAACTATCCATGTACCGCGTCCTTCACTTGTAATTGTGAAGTAGGGGATTTCTTCGCTGTCGATGGTTACTTCAGTGAACGAGAACTTACTGCCTGGGTCGTCGATAAGGTTTTGCTGCCAGAGACCGATGGTGGTGTGTGATTCATTCGCACCTTCGAACCAGTTGAGGTATTTAGAGGCAATGCCGGTATTGTTGTAAGGAGCAATGTCGTAGTAGCCGTTTTGGCGTTGGTTGAGGTAGAAATAGTCGTCAATACCAAAGCTACTGTTCATACTGATAAAGTTTCTAGTATTGCTATAACTGGCGGCTTTGGTATAGGTCAGCCATTGGTTGTTGTCTACACTGTAGATGTAGTAGGCATTTTCTACTCCGCTTACGGGGTAGAAAGCAAAGTGTCCGGCTTCGGCAGCGGTCTGTGTGCCATGTGTGGTAGCATTGGCATACCATCCGTTCGCGTTCATCATTGTGTAGACGTGCTCAGGGTAGTAGGGCGTCGTTGACGGCTGAATCACGTCGGCCTTCAGCTGTGTCACAGCACAGCACAGAAAGGCAAGTAGAAAGAAAAGTTTTCTCATAAGTTTTTTATTAGTTTGTTATATTTATTCCTTATTTATACTTCGAACCGCAAAAGTACATATATGATAATATATGGCCAAGGATTTTCTCTTAAAAATGTGCATTACAACATAATTTCTTAATTTTCTTTTGCAAGGCCGACTTGGAATGGAACTTTTTCTTTTAGATAATTTAAGAAAGTTTAAGATTTGCGAGGGCCGAGATAGTGCAGAAAAAACGCCGGGTATGGCAGCGGAAATCTTAGGTGTGGAGAAAATCTGCGTAGCTTTTGCGGAATTTTTCTTAATAAAGGCCGAGGAAAATTTTTCTCTTGACTAAGAACGGATAGAAAACTCCCATTTTCTCGCTCGCAAATATGCAAAAAAAGCGGGACGCCCCCTCGGGCTCCCGCTTCGCTATTACAAAGATAATACATTGGAGGGCGAAATGCAAATTGAGGTTAACACAAATTCACATAAATGTTAAAAAGTAGGGGCTCGGTAGGGGTTTGAGCAGGGCTTGGTGGGGAGAAATGGTGGTGGATGAATATTTTTTAGAGGCCTTTTTGGCTGCAATATCTGAAATAGTGTTATTTTTGCAAGATAGATAGAGGCGCTTGCTGTGGTGGGCGGCTCTTAAATCAGTGAGACAGAAATGGATAAACAATTGGATTACAAATATCTACCCCATATCGACCTGCCGGCCGACTTACGCCGCTTGCGCCCCGAGGAACTGCCCGCCGTGTGCGAAGAGCTGCGCCGCAGAATCATCGACGAGCTGGCCGACAATCCCGGTCATTTCGCTTCGAGCCTGGGCGTGGTGGAGCTCACCGTGGCGCTCCACTATGTGATGGATACGCCCGAGGACCGCATCGTATGGGACGTGGGGCATCAGGCCTATGGACATAAAATCCTGACAGGGCGCCGCGACCGCTTCTCGACCAACCGCAAGCTTGGCGGCATACGTCCCTTTCCCTCGCCCAAGGAGAGCGAGTACGACACGTTTGCCTGCGGCCATGCCAGCAACTCCATTTCGGCCGCCCTGGGCATGTCGCTGGCAGCGCTGCAGAGCGAGAATCCCGAGCGTAGGGTGGTGGCCGTCATAGGCGACGGCTCGATGAGCGGCGGACTGGCGTTTGAGGGGCTGAACAACGTGTCCGACACGCCCAACAATCTGCTCATCATCCTGAACGACAACAACATGAGCATAGACCACTCGGTGGGCGGACTGAAAGAATACCTCTTGCACCTGCAGACCAATGGCTGCTACAACCGCCTGCGCTTCAAGCTCTCGCAGAAGCTCTCCTCGTGGGGTTGGCTCAACGATTCGCGCCGCCGCAGCATCCTGCGCTTCAACAATTCGCTCAAGTCGTTCCTCTCCAACCAGCAGAATGTCTTTGAGGGGATGAACATCCGCTATTTCGGTCCGGCCAACGGCCACGATGTGGTGGAACTGGTGCGCATACTGCGAGGCATCAAGGACATGAAAGGCCCGCGCCTGCTGCACATCCACACGGTGAAAGGCAAAGGCTTCGAGCCGGCCGAGAAACATGCCACCATCTGGCACGCACCGGGCAAGTTTGACAAAGAAAGCGGTTGCCGCCTCGAGCAGCAAAGCCCCGACGCGCCGCCCAGGTTCCAGGACGTCTTCGGAGAGACCCTCGTGGAACTGGCCCTCAAGAATGAAAAAATAGTAGGCGTGACGCCCGCCATGGCCACCGGCTGCTCCATGAACATCCTGATGGAAGAGATGCCCGACCGCGTGTTCGACGTCGGCATCGCCGAAGGCCACGCCGTGACCTTCTCTGCCGGAATGGCAAAAGACGGCCTGCAGCCCTTCTGCAACATCTACTCCTCCTTTGCACAACGCGCTTACGACAATATCATCCACGATGCCGCCCTGCTCGGTCTGAACGTGGTGCTCTGCTTTGACCGCGCCGGCTTGGTAGGCGAGGACGGCCCCACACATCATGGAGCCTTCGACCTGGCAGCCTTGCGTCCCATCCCCAATCTGACCATCGCTTCGCCCTACGACGAGCACGAGTTGCGCCGCCTGATGGCCACCGCCGCACAAAAGGACATGGGCACCTTCGTGATTCGCTATCCGCGCGGCCGAGGCCGCCTGGCCCACTGGCGATGCCCGCTGGAAACCGTGAGTGTGGGTAAAGGCCGCCGCCTGAAGGACGGAAAAGACGTAGCCGTACTTACGCTCGGCCCCATCGGTAACGTGGCCGCCGACGCCATTGCCGAAGTAGAAAAAGAACACGGCGTGAGCGTGGCCCACTACGATATGCGCTTCCTCAAACCCCTCGACACGGCGCTGCTCGACGAAGTGGCGCAACGCTTCAAGCGCGTGGTGACCGTAGAAGACGGCGCCCGCATCGGCGGACTTGGTTCGGCCGTGCTGGAATACTTCGCCGACAAAGGCGTAAAGCCCGACGTGGTGCGCCTTGGTCTGCCCGACAATTTTGTAGAGCACGGCAAGCCCGAAGAACTCTACCGCATCGTCGGCCTCGATAAAGACACTATCAAAAAGGCACTCCTATGAAAATCATTATAGCCGGTGCGGGAGCCGTAGGTACGCACCTGGCAAAATTATTATCGCGTGAGCATCACGACATCACGCTCATCGATGAGACCGCTGAGAAGTTGGAGAGCATAGGTGCCAACTTCGACCTCATGACCATTTGCGCCTCGCCCTCCAGCATTGAGGCGCTGAAAGACGCCGATGTGGGCAGCGCCGACCTCTTTATCGGCGTCACCCCCGACGAGGCGCACAACATGACGTGCTGCATGCTGGCGAGCAAACTGGGCGCCCGCAAAACCGTGGCACGCGTGGACAACTCCGAATACATCCAGCCCGAGCACGCAGAGTTTTTCAAGAATGTAGGCATCCACTCGCTCATCTATCCGGAAATGCTTGCCGGGCAAGAAATCATGCACAACATCAAACGCAGTTGGGTGCGGCAGTGGTGGGAATTCCACGACGGCGCACTCATCATGCTCGGCGTAAAAGTAAGAGAGAGCGCGCGCATCCTGGACGTTCCGCTACGCGAGCTGTGTGGCCCCGATTCGCCCTTCCATGTGGTGGCGGTGAAACGCCGCGGCGATACGCTCATCCCACATGGTAACGACCACATCGAGAGTGGCGACGTGGTGTTCTTTATGACCACCCGCGAGTATGTAGACCACATCCGCGAGATAGCCGGTAAGCAAGAATATCCCGACGTGAAGAGCCTCTTCATCATGGGAGGCGGACACACGGCAGTGCATACGGTGGAGCACATGCCCGACCACATGCACGCAAAAATCTTTGAGGCCGACGCCAAACGCTGCGAGCGCCTGAACGAAATCATAGACAACGACCACACCCTCGTGATTCACGGCGACGGCCGTGACCTTGATGTGTTGATAGAAGAAGGCATCCACACCGCACAGGCCTTTGTGGCCGCCACCGACAATTCGGAGGCGAACATCCTGGCTTGCTTGGCCGCCAAACGAATGGGCGTGCGCAAGACCGTGGCCATGATAGAAAATCTCGACTATGTGAACATGGCCGAGAGCCTGGACATCGGCTCCATCCTCAACAAGAAGACGCTCGCCGCAGGCCATATCTACCGCATGATGCTAAAGGCCGACGTGACCACCGTGAAGAGCCTGACCGTGGCCAGCGCCGACGTGGCAGAATTCAAGGTACACGAAGACTCCAGGATAACCCGAAAGCCCATCAAGGACCTTTCGTTGCCCGGCACCGTAACCCTTGGCGGACTGGTGCGCGACGGCAAGGGAATCCTGATCAACGGTATGACGCAGGTGAAAGCCGGCGACACGGTGGTGGCCTTCTGTCTGGAAAATGCTATCAAGAAGATAGAAAAGTATTTCAAATAGCCCGCACGGATGATCAATAGCAAACTCATTTGCAGCCTTATCGGCACCCTGCTTTTCCTTGAAGCGCTATTGCTGGCTGCTTGTTTGGGGCTCGGCTTCTACTATGGCGAGACCGACTACCTTACCTTCGGAGTGCCCCTTGTCGTGGCGGTGCTTCTGGGGGTGGCCTTGAAAGTGTACGGGCGCAAGGCGGAGAACCGCATGAGCCGCCGCGACGGTTACCTGGTGGTGTCGGCCACGTGGGTGGTGTTCTCGATAGTCGGCATGCTGCCCTTTTTGATTGGCGGTTCTGAACCCCGAGTGGCCGCCGCTTTCTTCGAGACCATGTCGGGCTTTACGACCACCGGCGCAACGGTGCTGCGAGATATAGATAACATGTCGCATTCCATTTTGTTCTGGCGCAGCTTGACGCACTGGATGGGCGGTATGGGAATTGTGTTCTTTACGATTGCCGTATTGCCGCAGGTGGGGCAGGGGGAGCAGAAGCTCTTTTCGGCAGAAGCCACCGGCTTGAAGATGGGCAAGTTGCACCCCCGCATTTCCACTACGGCGCGCTGGCTATGGGCGCTCTATCTGATACTGACTGTGGCGTGTGCCGGCGCACTGACTCTTGGCGGCATGGGGGTGTTCGACGCCGTGAACCATGCCCTCTCCACGGTGGCCACCGGAGGCTTCTCCACGCACCAGGCCAGTATAGAATATTTCGACTCCCTCTTGTTGGAGAGCATCATCGTGTTCTTTATGTTCCTCTCCAGCATCAACTTCACCCTCCTTTATTTGCTGATTATCAAAGGCCGTCTGCGCGACGTGTGGCGCGATGGAGAGTTGCGCTGCTTCATAGCGCTGCTCGTATTCATTATTATATATATGGCCGGCGTGCTCTACTTCCTGGACGGCTATACGCTGGGCGAGGCAGTGCGCTATAGCGTGTTCCACGTAGTGTCGTTGCAGTCGACCACCGGCTTTACGGCGTGCGACTTTATGACCTGGCACCCCTCCGCCTGGATGCTCCTCTTCTTCGTGACAGCCGTCGGCGCTTGTGCCGGCTCTACGAGCGGTGGTATCAAGTGTGTGCGCGTGCTCACCGCCTACAAGGTGATGGCCAACGAGTTTAAGCACATCCTCCACCCCCGCGCGGTGTTGCCCGTGCGCATTGGCAATACGGTGGTGACAGAGATCGTGGTGCGCACCATCTTTTCCTACTTTGTGTGCTACATTGTGCTGATGTTCGTAGGCGCCTCGGTGATGATGGCGCTCGGCGTGCCGATGCTCGACTCCATCAGCCTCTGCATGTCCTCCTTTAGCAATGTGGGTCCATCGATTGGATGGATGGTAGGCCCGCTCGACTCGTGGGACGTGCTGCCCGACCTGGGCCTTTGGCTCCACTCTTTCCTGATGCTGGCCGGCCGTTTGGAAATCTTCTCCCTGCTGCTGCCCTTCGTGCCCGCTTTCTGGCGCGACAACTGATAAGTACAAACAGAAAATCTACGCGATATGAAAAAAACAATGCTACTCTTTTTGCTGGCCGCCTTTGCGCTGACGGCTTGCGATAATAAGAACATTCACGAGCTGGTGAAGCAAGTGGCCGAAGCCCCTGTCGACACCACCGGATATGTAACGAAGGAACTGGCGGTGAGCGAATACAACTCCGTAATGGTGGACTGCTTTGCCGACGTCACCTTCCACCAGAGCGAAGAAGGCACCGAGCCGAGAGTGGTGCTGCAAGCACCGCAAGAGGTGTTGCCCAACCTGAGCGTGAGGGTGAAAGACGAAGAGCTGGTGGTGGAGACCGACCGCCGCTATAACATGCCCGAAGGCGTGGTGGCTGTGGTGCACCTCTATTCTCCCTTTGTAAACGACTTTACGCTCAACGGCGGAAAGTGCCTGCGCCTGGGCACCGTGAATGTCTCTACGCCCTTGCTTCTCGACTTGAACGGAGTGGGCGCACTGACTGCCGACAGCATAGCCTGTCCTGAAACGACGCTCCACCTCAACGGCGCTGGCTCGGCCGACCTGAAAGGCTTGAAGCTGCAGCGCTTGCGCATCGCCCTGAACGGCTCGGGCAGAGTCTATCTGCAAGGCGAGGCCGACGAAGTGGTGCACGAGGTGAACGGTGACGGCTTGATCCATGCCGAGCAGCTGCAAGAAAAGAAGGCCGAAGCCCCCAAGCTTGAGCCGACAGGAATCTAAAAGAATGTTAAAGGCGATTTGCATTTCGCTCAGAAATTTATTATCTTTGTAATAGCGAAGCGGGAGCCCCAAGCGGGCGTCCCGCTTTTTTGCATATTTGCGAAAGAGAAAATGGGAGTTTTCTGCCATTTCTTAGTCAAGAGAAAAATTTTCCTCGGCCTTTACTACGAAAAAATTCGAAGCTCCGAGGAATTCCTGCAAGCCATCTCGGAAAAAAACTACGCTTTCTGCTGCCAAGAAAGAAAACAAGAGGTGTTTCAGAAATGTAAAGTTTTATAAAAAATCTTAAATCCGAGAAATCTTAAGCTGTAGAGGTGTGAGCGCCAAGATTTGTGGTCTACTGATTTTTTAACATTTCAGGTGGAGATTTGCTAAGTGAAGTTGGCAGATTTGTAGAATTTTTCTATACCTTTGCACCGTTAAAGACGAACAAAGTGGAACAGGGCAACACTCATTGCGCCTTGCACCCCCTGTGTGCAAGTGTGCTTCAGCTGATTGCGGGATGCGAGCGCGCATTTTCGCAGTTTTGTTGTATCCGTACGTGGGGAAGCCCTATCCCCGTCGTGCGGCATTTTTTTATGTCGTCTTTAAAGCCCTGTGAAGCTAGGTTTGTCGCGAGAGAACTATACAATAATATTAATAATAACATTAAAGAGCTATGAACTTTACCTTATTTGTCACAGCCTTGCTGACAGGTATTGCGTTTGTGGGAGTGGTGACGGTGCTTGCCAAGCTGATTGCGCCTCGCAGCTTCAACGCGCAGAAGGAAGAGGCCTACGAGTGTGGTGTGCCCACCCGCGGACGCTCATGGATGCAGTTTCGCATTGGCTACTACCTCTTTGCCATCCTCTTCCTCATGTTCGATGTAGAAACGATGTTCCTCTTTCCCTGGGCCGTCGTGATGCGCTCGTTGGGTCCTGCCGGCCTGTTGAGCGTGCTCTTCTTCTTGTTTATTTTAGTTCTGGGCCTGGCATACGCCTGGAGGAAAGGAGCGCTGAAATGGCAATAATGAAGAAGCCCAAAATCAAGTCGATTCCCTATGAGGAATTCAAGGACAACGAGACGTTTGAACAGCTCGTTGCCGAACTCAATGCCGGCGGCGTAAATGTAATTGTGCGCCCGCTGGACGACCTCATCAACTGGGGACGCAGCAACTCGCTTTGGCCATTGACCTTCGCCACCAGCTGTTGTGGCATCGAATTTATGGCCGTGTGTGCAGCCCGCTACGACATCGCCCGCTTCGGTTTTGAAGTAACCCGTAACAGTCCACGCCAAGCCGACGTGATACTGGTGAGCGGTACCATCACCACGAAGATGGCCCCGGTGCTCAAGCGCCTGTACGACCAAATGGCCGACCCGAAATATGTAGTGGCCATCGGAGGCTGCTCCATCTCAGGAGGTCCCTTCACCAAGTCCTACCACGTGGTGCAAGGCGTAGACAAAATCATCCCCGTAGACGTATATGTGCCCGGCTGTCCTCCGCGACCCGAAGCCTTCCTCTATGGTATGATGCAGCTACAACGCAAGGTGAAGGCCGAAAATTTCTTCGGTACCACCAACCGCAAGGAGAAAGACCCCTACAAGAAGCAAATGGAAGAAAGCAATGTGGAACTCTTAAAACAGCAGGAGGAGGCTTAAGACTATGGACAATGAAAAATTGACAGAAGAGAAAGCAGTGGCCGCTACCCCCGCAGCAGCACCGGCCCCCAAACCGGTGGCGCCAAAAGCAGCCGCTCCCGCAGAGCCCGCGGCTCCCGCTGAGAACCTCTGCGATATGAAAGTCGTGGCGCCCGAACAACTCCACGAGGAGATGAAGCGCCTGCACGACGAAGAGAAAATGGACTTCCTGGAATGTCTCACCGGTATGGACTGGGAGGCCGACGGACTGGGAGTCATCTACCACCTCGAATCGACCGAGACCGGCAAGCGCGTGTGCTTGAAGACCGTGACCACCGACCGCGAAAATCCGCTCCTCCCGAGCGTGACAGACCTCTGGGACGTGGCCAACATCTACGAGCGCGAAGTGTTCGACTTCTATGGCATCAAGTTTGTAGGCCACCCCGACATGCGCCGTGTCTTCATGCGCGAAGACTGGGTGGGCTATCCCTTCCGTAAGGACGACGAGACCGAAAAGAACAACCCTCTGCGCATGACCAACGCCCCGTTGGCCGACGACACAGAGGTGCTGACACTCCAAGAAGACGGCAGCGTGAAGAGCAACCGCCGCGAGATATTCAAAGACGGCGACTACGTGGTGAACATCGGTCCGCAGCACCCCTCCACACACGGCGTGCTCCACTTCCGCGTGGCCCTCGAAGGAGAGCGCATCAAGAAGATAGACCCCGTGCTGGGATACATCCACCGCGGTATCGAGAAGATGAACGAGAGCCTTACCTATCCGCAAACACTCGCCCTGACCGACCGTCTGGACTACCTCGGCGCCATGCAGAGCCGCCACGCCCTGTGTATGTGTATTGAGAAAGCCATGGGCGTAGAGGTGAGCGACCGCGTGAAGGTGATACGTACCATCATGGATGAGCTACAGCGTATCGACTCACACATCCTCTTCTTCTCCTGCCTCTGTCAGGACCTCGGAGCCACCACCGCCTTCCTTTACGGATTCCGCGACCGCGAAAAGATACTCGACATCTTCGAAGAGACCTGCGGCGGCCGCCTCATCCTCAACTACAACACCATTGGCGGTGTGATGGCAGACCTCCATCCTAACTTCCAGAAGCGCGTGAAGGAGTTCATCCCCTACATGCGTAAGAACCTCAAGGAATACTACGATATCTTTATCGGCAATGTCATCTTCCACAACCGCGCCAAGGGCGTGGGCGTGCTCACCAAAGAGCAGGTGATAAGCTTCGGATGTACCGGTGGTACAGGACGCGCTTCGGGCTGGCACAACGATGTGCGCAAACGTATGCCCTACGCCGCCTACGACCGCGTGCAGTTCAAGGAAATCGTACACACCGAGGGCGACAGCTTTGCCCGCTTGCTCGTGCGTATGGAAGAGATTGAGGAGAGTCTGAACATCATCGAACAACTCATCGACAACATCCCCGAAGGAAACTTCCAAGAGAAGATGAAGCCCATTATCAAAGTGCCTGCCGGAACTTACTACACAGCCGTGGAAGGCAGCCGTGGAGAATTTGGCGTACTCTTGGAGAGCAAGGGCGACAAGAGTCCCTATCGCTTGCACTACCGCTCTACGGGATTGCCCTTGGTGGCTGCGATGGATACCGCATGCTCAGGAAGTATGTTGGCAGACTTGATAACCATCGGCGGAACAGTAGACTATATTGTGCCCGATGTAGATAGATAATGTATAAGCAATTTGTCAAATAAGAAAACTATGTTTGATTTTAAAATAGTAACAGAATGGCTTCACAGCCTGCTCACCGGAGTGATGCCGGAGTGGGCTGCCATCTTGACAGAGAGCATCCTGGTGGCCCTGGCCATCATCACGCTCTATGCCGTGTTTGCCATCGTCCTGATCTACATGGAGCGCAAAGTCTGCGCGGCCTTCCAGTGCCGCCTGGGCCCGATGCGTGTAGGTCCCTGGGGAACCTTGCAGGTGTTTGGCGACGTGTTCAAGATGTTGACAAAGGAAATTATCAACCTGCGCAACACCGATATGTTCCTCCACAACCTGGCTCCGTTCCTCATCGTGACAGCCTCGATGATAACCTTTGCCTGCTTGCCTTGGAACGCCGGTGCGCAGATAATAGACTTTAACGTAGGTGTGTTCTTCTTCCTCGCCATCTCCGGCGTGGGCGTAGTGGGCATCCTGCTCGCCGGCTGGAGCTCCAACAATAAGTATTCGCTCATCGGAGCTATGCGAAGCGGCGCACAGATTATCTCCTACGAACTCTCTATCGGTATGGTGATGCTCACCATGATTTGCTTGACAGGCACCATGTCCTTCTCGGAAATCTGTACGCAGCAAGCCGCAGAAGGCTGGAACATCTTCCGTGGACACGTTCCCGCCGTGATAGCATTTGTGATTTACTTGATTGCCGGTAATGCTGAGTGTAACCGCGGTCCGTTTGACTTGCCCGAGTGCGAGAGCGAGTTGACAGCCGGCTACCACACAGAATATTCCGGTATGCACTTCGGCTATTATTACTTGGCTGAGTACCTGAACCTCTTCATTTGTGCCGGTATGGCTTCTACCATCTTCTTGGGTGGTTGGGCTCCTCTGGTGATTCCCGGACTTGACGGCTTCAACGAAGTGATGGCCTACATCCCCGGCGCCGTTTGGTTCGTAGGAAAAACCTTCTTCGTGGTGTTCCTCCTGATGTGGTTGCGCTGGACATTCCCCCGCTTGCGAATCGACCAGATACTGTCGCTCGAATGGAAGTATCTTGTACCCATCAGTATGGTAAACCTTGTGTTGATGGCTATAGCCGTAGCTTATGGATTTCACTTCTAAATAAGACGCTATGAACGAAGAAAAAAATTATATGGAAGGTTTGCTCGGTGGTATCAAGACCTTGTGCATAGGTTTGAAAACCTCCATGCGCGAGTTCTTTACCAAAAAAATCACAGAGCAATATCCCGAAAACCGCGATACACTCCAGATGTTCGACCGCTTCCGTGGCTCGCTGACAATGCCCCACAACGAAGACAATGAACACAAGTGTATTGCCTGCGGTCTCTGCCAAATGGCCTGTCCTAACGACACCATCAAAGTGGTAAGCGAAATGGTGGAAACAGAAGATGGTAAAAAGAAAAAGCAGCTTGTGCGCTACGAGTACAACTTGGGCTGCTGCATGTTCTGCCAACTCTGTACAAAAGCCTGCCCTCATGGAGCCATCACCTTCGACCAAAGCTTTGAAAATGCTGTGTTCGATCGTGCCAAACTTGTGAAGGTGCTCAACCAACCAGGCAGTAAAGTGATAGAAAAGAAAGTTGTAAAGAAAGCCGAACCTGCTGCCGCAGAAGTGAAGGCTTAAATAGAATGTAAGATGGATTCCCAGAATATAATGTTTGTAATCTTGGCGGTCTTCATAATGCTCTCGTCGATAGCGACAGTTGTTACAAAGAGCATCGTGAGAGCTGCCACCTACCTGCTCTTTGTCCTCCTGGGCACAGCAGGCTTGTACTTCCTGATGGGATATACCTTCTTGGGTTCGGTTCAAGTGATGGTGTACGCCGGCGGTATCGTTGTGCTCTATGTATTCTCCATCCTCTTGACAAGTGGTACCCAGGAAGTGTTAAGAAAGACCACCGTAAAGAAGATTGTGGCTTCGGTGTTGCTCAGCCTTCTCGGCTTCGCCATGTTTGTCTTTGTGCTTTTCAAAGAACAGTTCAAGGCAATGGCACTCGGCGCTCCCGATGAAAAGATTATTTCAATGGAACAAATTGGTAAGTCTATGCTCTCCACAGAGGCCAATGGCTATCTGCTTCCCTTTGAAGCAGTCAGCGTATTGCTTCTGGCGTGTATCGTAGCAGGCTTGTTGATTGCCCGTAAACGTTAATGTAAAAAATTACACATGATACAGTTAGAATATATATTGATTGTTTCGGCCGTGATGATGTTTGCAGGAGTTTACGGATTCCTTACACGACGCAATACATTGGCCATTCTCTTGTCTATAGAGCTGATGTTGAATTCTACAGACATCAACTTTGCAGTGTTCAATCGTATGCTTCATCCAGAAGGCCATGAAGGCTATTTCTTCGCTCTCTTCTCCATTGCTATCTCTGCAGCGGAGAGCGCCATAGCCATCGCCATTATGATAAATGTGTATCGTATGCTGAAGAATATTTCAGTAGACAGATTGCAGAAGTTGAAGTGGTAAGTAACTTAGGAGATTTTGAACTATGGAATATACTTTATTGATTCTGTTACTCCCTTTCCTCTCGTTCCTCTTTTTGGGACTCTGCGGAAAGTGGCTTAGCCATAAGGTAGCAGGCCTTGTGGGCACCTTCTCTTTAGGTGCTGTGGCTGTACTGTCTTATTGGACAGCTATTGAGTATTTCACGGCAGACAGAGTGGCTGGTGCTTTCCAGACAATAGTACCTTATAATATTACTTGGCTGCCTCTTGGAAATTTGCACTTTGATATGGGTATCTTGTTAGACCCGATTTCAGTGATGATGCTGATTGTCATCTCTACGGTGTCTCTCATGGTACACATTTATTCTTTTGGTTACATGCACGGCGAAAAGGGCTTCCAGCGCTACTATGCGTATCTTAGCCTCTTCACCATGTCTATGTTGGGCTTAGTGGTTGCTACCAACATCTTCCAGATGTATTTGTTCTGGGAGTTGGTAGGTGTGTCTTCTTACTTGCTCATTGGCTTCTACTATACTACGCCTGCGGCTATTGCAGCTTCTAAGAAGGCGTTTATAGTTACTCGCTTCGCCGACATGTTCTTCCTCATCGGTATCCTTATCTACGGATACTATTGTGGTTCGTTTGGCTTTGAGTTCGACGCTGCCGGCTTTGCAGCAGGAGCTTACATGTTGCCCACAGCCCTTGTGCTGATGTTTATCGGTGGTGCCGGTAAGAGTGCCATGTTCCCCTTGCACATCTGGCTGCCCGACGCGATGGAAGGCCCTACTCCTGTCAGCGCCCTCATCCACGCTGCCACAATGGTAGTAGCCGGTGTCTTCCAGATAGCTCGCTTGTTCCCCTTGTGGATTCAGTATGCACCGGAAGCCTTAAGCATTGTTGTTTGGGTAGGTGTGCTCACCGCGTTCTATGCTGCTGCTGTAGCATGTGTGCAAAGTGACATCAAGCGCGTGCTGGCTTTCTCCACTATCTCACAGATTGCTTTCATGATGGTAGCTTTGGGTGTGTGCACCGAAATGACCACCGGCCATCACCATGTAGGTAGTTTGGGATATATGGCCTCTATGTTCCACCTCTTCACCCATGCTATGTTCAAGGCACTCTTGTTCTTGGGCGCCGGATGTATCATCCACGCTGTACACAGCAATGAGATGTCAGCCATGGGAGGCTTGCGCAAATATATGCCGGTGACGCACATCACCTTCTTGATTGCCTGCTTGGCCATTGCCGGTATTCCTCCCTTCTCAGGATTCTTCTCAAAGGACGAAATCCTTACGGCGTGTATGGCATATAGCCCTGTGGTAGGATGGATTATGACCGGAGTAGCCGCTATGACCGCCTTCTATATGTTCCGCCTCTACTACGGAATTTTCTGGGGTAAGGAAAATAAAGAAGCTTATGCTCACCACACTCCGCATGAGGCTCCGCTGACGATGACCCTTCCTCTGATTTTCTTGGCTGTGGTTACCCTCGTAGCCGGCTTTATCCCCTTCGGCCACTTCGTTAGTGCCGATGGCCAACTCTATGATATCCATTTGGATTGGACCGTTGCCGGAACCAGTATTGTGGTAGCGGTATGCTCTATCGCTTTGGCTACCTATATATATAAAGGAGAGAAGCAACCAGTGGCTGATAAGATGCAAGCCGCTCTTCCGGCGTTGCACCGTTGGGCTTACAAGCGTTTCTACCTTGATGAGGTCTACCAGTTTGTAACTCACCGCATTATCTTTGCTCGTATCTCTAAGCCCATTGCTTGGTTCGATCGTCATGTAGTAGATGGCTTCTTCGACTTCCTCGCTTGGGGAACCAATGCTTTGGCTTGTCGCATCCGTGGCTTCCAGAGCGGTTCTGTTCAGAAGTATGCTTACATTTTCTTGCTGGGTGCTCTCATCCTGCTCTTAATCTTGATTTTTTAAGCTATGGATAATATATTATTCTTATCTACATTCGTGTTCATCCCCTTGGTGATGCTGTTAGGCCTTTGGCTCTCTCGCAACATCAACCAAGTGCGTGGTGTGATGGTAGCCGGTAGCACAGCACTTTTAGCATTGTCTGTGTACCTCGTCTTTGCTTTCCTCGAAGCCCGCGAGGCCGACCCCGTGAGCGAGATGCTTTTCACAGGTTCAATGACATGGTTTGAGCCCCTGCACATCAAGTATTCTGTAGGTGTTGATGGCATCAGCGTAGCCATGTTGTTGCTCTCCGCCGTCATCGTATTTACCGGAACCTTTGCCTCTTGGCAACTCAAGCCCCTCACTAAGGAGTATTTCCTTTGGTTCACCCTTCTCTCAATGGGAGTATTCGGCTTCTTCATCACCGTAGACATGTTCGCCATGTTTATGTTCTATGAGATAGCCTTGATACCTATGTACTTGCTCATCGGTGTTTGGGGCAGCGGCCGCAAAGAGTATTCGGCTATGAAGTTGACCTTGATGTTGATGGGAGGTTCTGCCTTCTTGATGTGCGGTATCTTCGGCATCTTCTACGGAGCCGGTGGCCAAACTATGAACATTATAGAAATAGCCAACCAGACCGGTGGCGCTCACGCCATCGACTTCGCACAGCAATGCATTTGGTTCCCGATGGCCTTCGTAGGCTTCGGCGTACTTGGTGCTTTGTTCCCCTTCCACACATGGAGCCCCGACGGTCACGCCTCAGCTCCTACGGCAGTGTCAATGCTTCACGCCGGTGTGCTGATGAAGCTCGGAGGCTACGGCTGTTTCCGCATCGCGATGTATCTCTTGCCCGACGCCGCCAATGAGCTGGGCTGGATTTTCCTCATCCTCACAGGTATCTCTGTGGTGTATGGCGCCTTCTCCGCTTGCGTTCAGACCGACTTGAAATATATCAACGCTTACTCCTCAGTGAGCCACTGCGGACTCGTGTTGTTTGCCATCTTGATGCTGAACAATACAGCGTGCACCGGTGCAGTTCTCCAGATGTTGAGCCACGGTTTGATGACCGCCCTCTTCTTTGCGCTCATCGGTATGATCTATGGCCGCACGCACACCCGTGACATCCGCGAGCTCAGCGGCTTGATGAAGATAATGCCTTTCTTGGCAGTGTGCTACGTGATAGCCGGTTTGGCCAACCTCGGTTTGCCCGGTCTCTCCGGATTCATTGCCGAGATGACCATCTTCGTAGGTTCGTTTGAAAATGTCGATACCTTCTATCGTGTGCTGACCATCGCCGCCTGCTCCAGTATTGTTATTACAGCGGTATATATTCTGCGCTTGGTTGGAAAGATTCTCTATGGCACCTGCCAGAACGAGCACCATCTCCATCTGACTGATGCTACATGGGACGAGCGTTTCTCTGTGATCTGCCTTATTGTAGCAGTAGCAGGTCTTGGTATGGCGCCGCTCTGGGTGAGCGATATGATTACTACAGGTGTTGCACCCGTGGTAGAGCATATTCAGAATGCCGCCCACACAGTTTCAGAAAGTAATCCGTTCCTTTAACCTTTTAAACAAGTAACCACAATGGATTATTCACAGTTTCTATATATGAGCGAGGAACTTTCTCTCCTTGCCGTAATTACCATCCTCTTCTTGGCCGACCTCTTTATGTGTCCCGACAAGAAGAGCGGAAAGGGAGTGTTCAATACCTGCCTTCCCGTAGTGTTGCTTGGCGTGCACACCGTGCTCAATCTTTTGCCCTGCTGTTCAGCCGGCGAGGTATTAGCCTTTGGTGGCATGTATCTGCACACTCCGATGATGACCCTCGTAAAGACCGTGCTCAATGTAGGTACGCTCGTTGTCTTCCTTATGGCTCATAAGTGGCTCAGCCGCGAAGAGAACCTGGTGAAGCAAGGCGAGTTCTATCTGCTCACCCTCTTTACGCTGCTCGGTATGTACTTTATGATTTCCAGCGGCCACTTCCTGATGTTCTTCATCGGCTTGGAGTTGGCCTCTATCCCTATGACCGCCCTTGTAGCCTACGACAAGCACCGCTACGAAAGCGTTGAGGCAGGCACTAAGTTTATCCTCTTGGCCCTCTTCTCCAGTGCGTTGTTGCTCTATGGTCTCTCGCTTATTTATGGCGGCACCGGCTCTCTCTATTTCAACCAGCTCGGAGCGTTGCTCAATGGCGAAAGCTGGCTCAGCATTTTGGGCATGGTGCTCTTCGTTACCGGAATGGGCTTCAAGATTTCGCTCGTGCCCTTCCACCTCTGGACCGCCGACACTTACGAAGGTGCGCCCACCGTGGTGACCGGTTTCTTGAGCGTCATCTCTAAAGGCTCGGCCGCCTTTGTGCTCTTTACCGTGCTCATCAAGGTGTTCAGTGCCCCCGCATTGGTTGAGGCTTGGAATGTAGTATTCTTCTGGCTCATCGTGGTTTCCATCACCGTGGGCAACCTCTTTGCCATCCGTCAGAAGAACTTGAAGCGCTTCATGGCCTTCTCTGCCATCTCGCAGGCCGGCTATCTCGTGCTCGCCGTAATGGACGGCACCGCACAGGGCATGACCGCCCTCGTGTTCTACCTTGCCGTGTATATGGTAGCCAACCTCGGAGCGTTTGCCGTGCTGACAGCAGTGGAGCAGAACAGTGGCAAGATTGGTATGGACGACTACAACGGACTCTACCAGACCAACCCCAAGCTTGCGTTCCTCATGACGCTCTGCCTCTTCTCGTTGGCCGGTATCCCGCCCTTTGCAGGTTTCTTCTCCAAGTTCTTCGTGTTCATGGCAGCCTTCAATGCCGGTTATCACCTCCTGGTGTTCATAGCATTGGTCAACACCGTGATTTCGCTCTACTACTATCTCTTGATTGTCAAGGCTATGTACATTCAGAAGAGCGAGTCGCCCATTGCGGCGTTCCAAAGCGATGGCTATACGCGAGTGGCTTTGGCCCTCTGCTTGGTGGGTGTGGTAGCCCTCGGCTTGGCCGGCATGGTCTATAGCTATATTGACAGTTTGAGCTACGGCTTGGCTTAAGCCCCCGAAGCTTAGCATTTCCTATAAGGAGAGGCTGCGCCCACGCAAGTTGGCGCAGCCTCTTTTTTGGTAGCTGGCGGTGAGCGAGCAGTTGGTTTCCCTTAGGAGGCAGAAACCTAAAAATCAATCTTTGTAAACGCTTGATAATCAGCAGGTGTTTTGGGCTGTTTCGAAAGTCTGATCTACGAAAAATTTCTTAAGACCTAGGAAAAATTTTCTAAGACCTAGTTTTTCCTAAATCAGACTTTCGAAACGGCCGTAAGTTAGGGGCTATAAATGAAGCCTGGCAATCTCCTCGGGAAAAGGATGGGGGAGCGATGAACTGCTCGGTGCCCACCATTCGTAATTCGTCTGTGGCGTCTCGTTGCCCATGGCTCACTTCTCACAAACTTCTTCCAAGCGGAGAGATTTGATGTCGTACATCTTAGCTTTTGTATTTTTTTTAGTCAATCTGTAAAAAAATAAGAAGATAATAACATCTTTTTAGAAATATATCCTAACTTTGCGAAAACGACTAACCTTTAAAATCCAAATGATATGAAAAAGTCTCTAAGAAATCTCCGCGTGGTGCTTTGTGCTACCATGGTGCTCTTGGGCAGTGTGCCGGTGATGGCGCAATACCTTAGAACTTCTTACTTTATGGATGGTGTTCATTTCCGCCAGCAGTTGAATCCCTCTCTCAGTCCTGAACGTGGCTATATAAACGTACCCGTAGTAGGTTCGTTTAACGCCTCCGTTTCTTCAAACACCTTCGGAGTGCAGGACATGATGGACATTGCCGAAGGAGCCAGCGATGCTGACTACTTTATGTCTAATGACTTCATGAGCAAGTTGAAAGACAAGAACGACCTCAACTTCAACCTCGCCACCGACATCTTGTCGGCCGGTTGGTATAAAGGAAAGAACTTCTGGAACTTCAACGTAGGTTTTAAACTCGATGTAGGTGCCGTAATGCCTAAGTCCGTGTTCCAGTTTATGCAGCACATGAACGGCCAGTATGACAACCTCGACAAGTGGAACGGCAATCGCTTTGCCATCGGTCAGGAACAAGTGAACGTGAACACCTACCTCGAAGCAGGTGTGGGCTTCTCTCGCCAAGTGACTGAAAAACTCCAAGTGGGTGGTCGCGTGAAGGCCCTCCTCGGTGTGGGAAACATCGACCTCAATATCAAGAAGATGGACATCAATATGGACATCCAGAACAGTCACGGTGAATATATCGGTATGAAGACCGACTGGGGCAAGATAGCCGATGGCGGCATTGAAGGTTTGCAAGAAGCCGTAAAGCAAGGCATCATCGAAGTAGACCCGTATGACCCCACAAACATGAGCAAGGCCCGCGTGGTGATGCATGGTCAGGCCTCTATCGATGCCGACGCAGAGTTGCAAGCCTCTTTCAAAGGCTTGGAGTTTGAGACCGACGAAAAGAATATCGTAAGAGACGTGGACCTCGAAACTCCCGGAGTCTCAGGTTGGGGTCTTGGTGTAGACTTCGGAGCCTCTTATAAGTTGACCAAAAATCTTACTTTGAGCGCCTCAGTGCTCGACCTCGGTTTCGTAAAATGGAACGGCAAGCACACACAAAGCGCCAAGGCCGGCTTTGCACAAGTGTACAGCTTCGACCAAAACACCTCTGTAGAAGAACTTGTTAACTTTGCCGACGACGTAAGTAGCGGTGAGATTATCAACTTCGACATGCTCAACATGCAGAAGGTAGAATCCAAAGACCGCACCACAGCGTTGCAAGCCAAGCTCGTAGTGGGAGCCGAATATAGCATGTTCGACGAGTGGCTCGTGCTCGGAGCCCTCTCCACCACCCACTTCGCTCAGCCCAAGACTTTGACCGAGCTCACCGTATCGGCCAACATTCGCCCCTCCGATGCTTTCAACTTTGCCGTGAGCTACTCCTTCATCCAGAGCCATGGTAAGAGCTTCGGTTTGGCAGCCAAGTTAGGCCCCGTATTTGTGGGAACCGACTACATGTTCTTCGGCAAGGAAAACACCAAGTGCTTGAATGCCTACCTCGGCGTTTCAATACCTCTGAGCAAGCGTAAGGGATAAATCCCTCCTTCATAAATCCAAAAGAGTGGGGCTGTGCTATGCGGTGCAGTCCCGCTCTTTTTCTTATTAACAATTGGCGTACAGATAGATTAGGTGCGAAAAATGGCCGTAGAGCCCCTCAGATTGAAAAAAAGTTGCTAAATTTGCGCCGTCAAAACAAAGCATTGACCGATCAACCAATAAAATTATATACACAAGATGATTAAATCTCAAGACATTAAGAAAGGTACTTGCATCCGCTTGGATGGCAAATTGTACTTCTGCATCGACTTCCTCCACGTGAAGCCCGGTAAAGGAAACACCATCATGCGCACCACACTCAAGGATGTAGTGTCAGGTCGCGTTCTCGAAAAGCGCTTCAACATTGGCGAAGCCCTCGAAGATGTACGCGTAGAGCGCCGTCCCTATCAGTTCCTTTACATGGAAGGCACTGACTATATCTTTATGAACAACGAAACATTCGACCAAGTGCCCATCGCCAAAGACCTCATCACCGGCGTTGACTTTATGAAAGAAGGCGACGTAGTGGAAGTGGTAAGCGATGCTTCAACTGAGACTATCCTCTACGCAGAAATGCCCGTGAAGACACAGCTCAAGATTACCTACACCGAACCCGGTTTGAAAGGCGATACAGCTACTAACACCACTAAGCCCGCTACTGTAGAAACAGGCGCCGAAGTTCGCGTGCCCTTGTTCATCAACGAAGGCGAGATCATCGAAGTTGACACTCGCGACGGCTCATACGTGAACCGCGTGAAGGCATAAGCCTGAGTCTGCTTCTCAAACATACACCGAAGCCACACAGCTTGCTAGAAAGAGCGCCGTGTGGCTTCGGCCTTTTTTTGCCCTGAAACAGGGCGGGGAAGGGGGTGTCTTTTAGCCCTTGTAACTCCTCGAGAATCAAGGGATTTTTTTAAGCATTTCTTCGTAGTCTACCAGGAGAAACTCGTGGTTTACTAGAATTTCCTGGAAGCTTACTAAGAAATGGCAGAAGATACGGGTAGGTTGTCAGATGTTAAATCCGACACTTTATCGCATATCTATAATAGCCGTGTGAAAATAAATGACTACCTTTGCAGGGTAAAAATAAACCTGTAAATTAGAAATTTTATGGATTTGAAAAACAAATTTATTGACGGCCCCTGGAGCCAAGACATTAACGTGACAGACTTTGTCCGTAAGAACTTGACCCCCTATGAGGGCGATGCCTCATTCTTGCTAGGTCCCACCAAGCGTACGCTCGGCATTTGGAATCTCTGTCTCGAAGCGATAGAAGAAGAACGCGCCAACGGTGGCGTGCGCTCGCTCGACCCTGATACAGTATCTACTATATCTTCACACAAAGCCGGTTATATCGACCAGGAAAACGAGTTGATCGTAGGTCTTCAGACCGACGAGTTGCTGAAGCGCGCCATTAAGCCTTATGGCGGTATCAAGGTAGTAGAAAAAGCCGTAGCTGAAAACGGCTTGGAAGTGAACCCCAAGGTGAAAGATATCTTTACCAACTATCGCAAAACTCACAACGATGGTGTGTTTGATGTTTACACCGAAGAAATTCGTCGCTTCCGCTCACTCGGCTTCATCACCGGTCTGCCCGACAACTATGCTCGCGGACGTATCATCGGTGACTACCGCCGCTTGGCCCTCTACGGCTGCGACCGCTTGATTGAAGCAAAGCAAGCCGACTTGAAGAACCTCGTTGGACCTATGACCGACGCCGTTATCCGCACCCGCGAAGAAGTGGCAGAGCAAATCAAGGCCCTCAAGGAAATCAAGGTGATGGGCGAATACTACGGCCTCGAACTCGATCGCCCCGCCTACACCGCACAAGAAGCTGTACAGTGGGTTTACATGGCTTACCTCGCTGCTGTGAAAGAGCAAGACGGCGCCGCCATGTCTCTCGGTAACGTGTCTTCTTTCCTCGACATCTACATCGAGCATGACTTGAAGCACGGACTCATCACCGAAGAGTTTGCACAGGAACTCATCGACCAGTTCGTAATTAAGCTCCGCGTGGTTCGCCACTTGCGTATGGGCTCTTACAACGACATCTTTGCCGGCGACCCCACTTGGGTGACCGAAGCCATTGGTGGACGCTTCAACGACGGCCGCACTAAGGTAACAAAGACCTCATTCCGTTTCTTGCAGACCCTCTACAACCTCGGTCCTTCGCCCGAGCCCAACCTCACCGTGCTCTGGAGCCCCGAGTTGCCCGAAGGTTTCAAAAACTTCTGCGCAAAGGTCAGCGTAGATACCAGCTCTATCCAGTACGAGAACGATACCCTGATGCGCGAAGTTCGTAACTCAGACGACTACGGTATCGCATGCTGCGTAAGCTACCAAGACATAGGTCGCCAAATCCAGTTCTTCGGCGCACGTTGCAACTTGGCAAAAGCCCTCTTGCTCGCCATCAACGGCGGACGTTGCGAGAACACCGGCACCGTGATGGTAGAAGGCATTCCTATGCTCAGCAGCGACGTGCTCAACTTCGACGAGGTATTGAAGAACTACAAGCAAGTGCTCGTACAAATCGCCCGCGTCTACAATGAGTCAATGAACATGATTCACTACATGCACGATAAATACTACTACGAGAAAGCTCAAATGGCCTTTATCGACACCAACCCGCGTATCAACCTCGCTTACGGTGTGGCCGGTCTTTCTATCGTGCTCGACTCACTCTCAGCCATCAAGTACGCTAAGGTAACCGCCAAGCGCAACGAAATCGGCTTGACAGAGAGCTTCGACATCGAAGGCGAATTCCCCTGCTTCGGTAACAATGACGACCGCGTAGACCACCTCGGTGTAGACCTCGTATACTTCTTCAGCGAAGAATTGAAGAAGCTCCCCGTTTACAAGAACGCTCGTCCTACGCTCTCTCTCCTTACCATTACCTCAAACGTAATGTACGGCAAGAAGACAGGTGCTACCCCCGACGGCCGCGAGAAAGGTGTGGCCTTCGCACCCGGTGCAAACCCCATGCACGGCCGCGACAAGAACGGTGCCATCGCTTCTTTGAGCTCAGTAGCCAAGTTGCGCTACCGCGACTCACAAGACGGTATTTCCAATACCTTCTCTATCGTGCCCAAGAGCCTTGGTCCCACAGACGAAGAACGCGTAGAGAACCTCGTAACAATGATGGACGGCTACTTCACCAAGGGTGCGCACCACCTCAATGTGAACTGCTTGAACCGCGAAATGCTTGAGGATGCTATGGAGCACCCCGAAAAGTATCCGCAGCTCACCATCCGTGTCAGCGGTTATGCTGTGAACTTTGTGAAGCTCAGCCGCGAACACCAGCTCGAAGTTATCAGCCGCTCATTCCACGAGCGCATGTAATAATAAGCTCCTAAAGAAAGCCTCGGCAAGTCCTAGCGACGTGTCGAGGCTTTTTGTTTGCACCCAGCTATTCTTGCTGAGAGCGAGAGGCTGTCTAAAAAGTTTTTCGTAATTTTGTAAACACGAAGAGCGGCTTTTCTGATAGTACGGAGGACTTTCTTTCGGCTCCCGCCCCTTCGTTTGCTATTATATATATAATAATGTGTATTTTTACATAGAACTTAGAAAAATATGGATAAGAAATTGATAAAGGTACATAGCTATGAGTCAATGGGCACCTTTGACGGTCCGGGCCTGCGCTATGTTGTATTCTTGCAAGGCTGTCCTTTCAAATGCCTGTATTGTGCCAACCCCGACACGATAGACTTTGTGGGCGAAAGCAAAGCCACCGAGCCTTCCTATATCCTTGAACAGGCTGTCAGCATGAAGCCCTTCTTCGGCAAGCGAGGCGGCATCACGTTCTCCGGAGGCGAGCCTACGGTACAGGCCGAAGCCTTGATACCCCTCTTCCGCGAACTGAAGGAAGCTGGCGTCCACATCTGCATCGACACCAACGGCGGCGTGTGGAATAGCCATGTAGAGGAGTTGCTGGCTCTTGCCGACCTCGTGCTGCTCGACGTGAAGCAAATCAGCGATGAGCGCCACCGCCATATCACAGGCCGTTCCAACGAACAGACATTGCGCACAGCGGCCTGGCTGGAGGAACACGGCCATCCCTTCTGGTTGCGCTATGTTCTGGTGTCCGGTTTGAGCAACGATGCAGCCGACCTCGAAGCCCTCGGCGAGCATTTCAAAGACTATAAACACTTGGAGCGTGTGGAGCTGTTGCCCTACCACACCCTCGGCGTTCACAAGTACGAAGCCATGGGTTGGGAGTATCAACTCAAGGGTGTGAAGGAAAATACCCCTGAGCAGTTGGAGGCGGCAGAGAATATCTTGCGCCGCTACTTCCCACAGTTGGTGGTGAATTAAGCCAACTGCCATTTTGTCAAATTCTTATTGTAGAAAGCAAATCTTATGGCAGCCCCCTCTTCCAAGCAACGCTTGGCCTCGCTCGATGCGCTGCGAGGCTTCGACCTCTTTGTGCTCGTAGCCCTAGGTCCGCTCGTGCTCTCCCTTACTTCGGCCTTGGGAGCAGAGCGCTTTAGTGGTCTGCGTGCTGTCTTTACCCATGTTGACTGGCAAGGCTTTGCGCCCTGGGACCTGGTCATGCCCCTCTTCGTCTTTATGTCCGGCGTGAGCATCCCCTTTGCGCTCTCGCGCTATGCCAAGGGAGCAAAGCGCAGTGAGTTTCTGATGCGCCTCCTCAAGCGTGTCGGTTTGCTTTGGCTGCTCGGCATGATTGTGCAGGGCAACTTGTTGGCCCTCGACCCCTCGCGCATCTATCTCTATTCCAACACGCTGCAAGCCATCGCTTCCGGCTATCTGATAGCAGCGTTGCTCTTCACCTCCACGCAGTGGCGCACGCAGATCCTTGCCGCCGTCTTGCTCCTCGGGGGCTATTGGGCCGCGATGGAATACATCTCCATAGACGGTTATGGCGGTGGCAATTACACCCCCGATGCCAATTTGGCAGAGTGGCTGGATCGCACCGTGCTGGGACGCTTCCGCGACGGCGCCGCTGTTGATGAGAGTGGAGCGGTAGTGTTTGCGCCGTGGTACCACTATACCTGGTTGCTCAGCACCGCCACTTTCGGAGTGACCGCCCTCACCGGTGTGTTTGCCGGCAGCATTGCGCGCTCTGATTGGGGCGGAATGAAGAAAGTGCTTGTCTATCTCTTGATAGGCGCAGCTATGATTGTGGGCGGTTGGTTTTGGGACATGCAGATGCCTATTATCAAGCCCATCTGGACCAGTTCGATGGTGCTCTTCAGCAGTGGCTGGTGCTTCGTGCTCATGGCATTGTTCTACTTCCTTTTCGATGTCTGTCAGCTAACCTTCGGCTTGGATTTTCTCCGTGTTTATGGCATGAACTCCATTACGGCTTATGTGCTCTCCGAGGTGGTCAACTTCCGCTGCGTGGCCCATTCCGTACTCTATGGTCTGGAGCAGTATGTGGGCAATTACTATGCCTTCGTGCTGACATTGGCACAGGCCGCCACCGTCTTTCTGTTGCTCTTCGTTATGTATAAGCGCAACATATTCTTGAAGGTGTAGCTGAGCTGCATCTGTGAAAAAACGCCCCTTGTAAGTTGCTGATTTACAAGGGGCGTTTTTTGCCGTTTCGAAAGTCTGATCTACGAAAAATTCCGCAAGACCTAGGAAAAATTTCTTAAGACCTAGTTTTTCCTAGGTCAGACTTTCGAAACGGTGTTTCAAAGATGTTATTTTCAAGTAGGCTGGTGGCATGCGAAAGAAGGCCCGCAGTTGATGCTGCGAGCCTTCTCGGATGTATGAAATTTGTGGGCGATGATTTGTGGAGGATTAAACTTCTTCAAAATCCACATATTCGCCTTCGTCTTTCTTGAATATCTTTTCCTGCTGGCGGGGTTGCTCTGTGCGATTTTGCTGCTGCGTTTGCTGTTGGCTGCCCGGACGTTGCTGCCAAGTGTTGGGGCGGCGGAACAAATTGAAGAACATCTGCACGACGCTCCCCAATGTGCCAAGCACAAAGATGATTAGAAATAAGAAGATGAAAAGGAGACATCCAATACCTGCGTACATAGTTTTTGTGTTGTTGGTTTACCTATATGCGTTGCAAAAGATGTGCCAAGGGCCTTATGCCTTGACGCGGCAGGCTATGAGGGACAGTAAAATGTATAAAACTATCACCACGGAAAAGCCCGACCATCCCAGGAGCAGGAGCAGAGCCGCTGCCGCTACGATGAACGAATAGCGTAAACCATTGCCTTGCCATCCGAAGCTTTTGAACTTTAAGGCGAACATAGGTATGTCGGCCACGAGGATGTAGCACGAGAGCACGATGCCCACGAGCAAGAGCCAGAAGGTATGGGGGAAAGCCACCAACCAATCGTGGGCGCCATAGGCAAGGGCGCTCCAGAAGAGGGCGTTGGCGGGAGTGGGCAAGCCGTAGAATGTGCTGGCTTGACGCTCGTCGATGTTAAACTTGGCTAAGCGTAGCGCTGAGAAGGCTGCGATGAGGAATGCGGCATAGGGCACAAAGGCATCGAGCCAGGCGCAGGGCATCGGTACAGCAGTTTCGCGGAGCAGCGAGTAGACAATGGTGGCCGGTGCAAGACCGAAGGTGATGTCGTCGGCCAACGAGTCGAGTTCTTTACCCATGGGCGAGGACACTCTGAGCAAGCGCGCGGCAAAGCCGTCGAAGAAATCGAACACGGCACCGGCTATGATGAATGCCAGTGCAAGGGCGTAGTTGCCTTGAAAGGCAAAACCTGCTGCAACGCATCCGCAGATAAGGTTGCAACAGGTTATGGCGTTAGGAATATGCTTCATAAGTCTTATATATCTAAAGGGTGATGTCCTTTAAGTGGCTCCGGCTGGTGCGTCAGAGCCTTTCTTGCTTTATGGCTTGAGGCGTGCCACTACAGTTTGGTTACCCACGGTGGCCTGGCCCATCTTCACGAGCACCTCAGTGCCCAAGGGGAGATACACATCCACACGAGAGCCGAATTTGATAAAGCCCATGTGTTCGTCGATGTAGCATTCTTCGTCGGGGCGGGCATAGGTGACAATGCGGCGAGCCACGGCTCCTGCAATTTGTCTTACCAGAACTTCCTGACCGGCGGGTGTCTCAATCACAACAGTAGAGCGCTCGTTCTCTGTGCTGGCTTTGGGGAGCCAGGCTTTGTGGAAATTGCCATTGTGGTGGGCCACCATCTTGACAAAGCCTTCTACGGGGAACCAGTTGGCATGTACGTTGGTCACGGACATGAAGATGGAAACCATCAAGCGGCGGTCGTGGAAGTATTCGTTCTCATCCACTTCTTCAATCACCACTACGCGTCCGTCGGCAGCGGCTACTACGGTGTTCTCAGTCTCGCCTTGGAACATGCGAATGGGGCAGCGGAAGAAGTTCACTATAATCAGGTAGAGCGAAACGGTCAGCGCCAGCACAATGTAGAAAGGCACCATGTTTCCGCCATAGCTGAAGTAGTAGATGAGTCCGTTTATTAACAGTAAAGCAAGTCCACCCCAGATGAGAGTGCTTGTGCCCTCGTGGTGCAGACGTATTTGTTTTATCTTCTTAATTCTTCCCATTTGGTATAGATTGGTTTCGTAGTAGCTATTATTTTTCGCCACAAAGGTATAATATTTTACTTAAACAGACAAGCATAGCCCTTAATATGTGGTTGGGAGGGGCTTGTTTGGCTATAATCGCCAGCAGTCTGCCACTGCGCTTTCCAGTTCTTCAGGGCTGAGGCGCAGCTTGAAATGGCCGTCGCGTGCGGTGGAGATGTCACCTGTCTCTTCTGAGATGATGATGGCAAGGCAGTCGCACTTCTGTGAGATGCCAAGCGCTGCGCGGTGGCGCAAGCCAAGTGCTTTGGGTATGTCGGAACTATGCGAGACGGGCAGGATGCAGCCGGCAGCTTTCAGCTTCTTCTGGCTGATGATGAGGGCGCCGTCGTGGAGCGGACTGTTTTTGAAGAAAATGTTTTCGATGAGGCGCTGGTTGATGTCGGCATTGATAATATCGCCGGAGTGCATCACATCGTTCAAACCGATAGTACGCTCTATGACAATGAGAGCACCTACTTTCTGCTTGCTCATACTCATACATGCCATGATAAGGGGCATGAAGTCCTCATGGCTGAACGTCTCGTCTTTCTTGCGGTGGAAGAGCAAGCGGTAAAGTCGGTTGGCACGGTGGCGCATTCCAATGGAGGAGAAGAAGCGGCGTATCTCTTCCTGGAATAGGATGATGAGAGCCAAACCACCCATGTTGACCATCTTGTCAAGGATGCCGCCCATCAAACGCATCTCGAATACCTGCGATACGAGTATCCATACTACGATGAAAACAAGAATGCCGGAGAAGATGGTGGCTGCGCTCGACGCCTTCATGAGGCGGTAGATGTAGTAGAGCAGCAGGGCTACCAGGACAATGTCTATAATGTCTTTAATGCCAAATTCTATCATGGAGGTAGGTCTGTTTTTTTCTGGATACTAAGTGGATGAGAGGTAGAGACTATGGAGCTTGATGACTTCAAAGGCGGCTTTCACGTCGTGGACGCGGAGTATGTTCGCCCCTTTGCTGAGGGCCACGGAGTGCAAAGCGGTGGTTCCGTTGAGCGCCTCGGCGGGCGTGCAGTCAAGTGCTTTGTAAATCATAGACTTGCGGGAGATGCCTACGAGCAAGGGGAGACGAAACTCCTTAAAGTCTTCGAGGTGCGCCATAAGGGTGTAGTTGTGCTCCAAGGTCTTTCCGAATCCAAAACCAGGGTCGAGGATGATGTCCTTGGCTCCTAAGTCGTAGAGACGCTGGACGCGCTCGGCGAAGAACAGGAACACTTCGCGCTGCACGTTCTCGTAGACGGCTTCGCTTTGCATGTGGGTCATGACGTAGGGCACTCCGAGGCGCACAATGGTCTTGAACATGGCGCCGTCAAGACTTCCACCCGAGATGTCGTTGATGATGGCCGCTCCGAATTCTTCGACGCACATCTTTGCCACATCAGCGCGGAAAGTATCCACGGAAACGATGGCCTCGGGGGCCTCTTGGCGAACGAGCGAAAGTCCGAAGCGCAAGCGCTCCATCTCTTCTTCTCTTCCGGCCCTTTCTGCGCCGGGGCGGGTAGATACGGCGCCTACGTCGATAATGGAGCCACCCTCCTGAAGAATTTGTCTCACTCGCGCTCTCACTGCCTCCTCGCTCTGCTTACGGCTGTCGGAGAAGAAAGAGTCGGGCGTGAGGTTGAGTATACCCATCACTTTGGGCCGGTCAAGTTCTACGAGTCGGCCGTTGCAGTTGAGAGAAAAATTTGAGTTTGTAGCTATCATCAAAGTATGGAATGCTTCCTGAGAGGCAAATATACACAGAATATTTGGGACGGCTTGTTGTTTCCAATAAAAAAGGAGTAACTTTGTGCCTATAAAGACTATCAAACAGATTTGGTTATGGAAATTTCAGAACTCTATAAAATTTTCTGTGCCTCGCCGGTGGTGACGACAGATACTCGCGACTGCCCCGCAGGCTCCATCTTCTTTGCCTTGCGCGGCGCCTCGTTCAACGGCAATGAGTTTGCCAGCCGCGCCTTAGAGTCCGGTTGCTCTTATGCTGTGGTAGACGAGCCGGAAGTGGCTGCCACGGATAGCAGAATGTTGCTCGTAGACGATTGCCTGGAGGCCTTGCAACAACTGGCCGCTTACCACCGCAAGCAACTTGCTACGCCCATCGTTCAGATAACCGGAACGAATGGTAAGACCACTACGAAGGAACTCGTAGCCGCTGTCTTGTCGGAAAAGTATAATGTGCTTTTCACACAGGGTAACTTCAACAACCACATCGGTGTTCCAAAAACGCTGCTGCGCCTTACGCCCGAGCACGACATTGCTGTGGTAGAGACCGGCGCCAACCATCCCGGAGAAATAGCCCTTTTGAGTAAAATCACAGATGCTGACTGCGGACTCATAACCAATGTTGGTATGGCCCACCTTGAGGGCTTTGGCTCCTTCGAAGGTGTGGTGAAGACAAAGGGCGAACTCTACGATTACCTCCGTCAAAAGCCCGGTGCTTTTGTATTCCTCCATGCGGACAATCCGCATCTCTCCGCCATTGCCGAAGGCTTGCAGACAGTGCGCTATGGTGCTGTGGGGCAGGGCTGCGACGTGGAGGGAGAAGTGGTGGCTTGCAATCCGTTCCTGCAATTGCGCTGGCGCAAGCAAGGTGGCCTGTGGCACGAAGTGCAGACCCACTTGGTAGGCTCCTATAATCTCTCAAACGTACTGGCTGCCGTGGCCGTTGGTCTGCGCTTTGGGGTGGACGAAGCCGCCGTTTCCCACGCGCTCGAGGCCTATGTTCCGACGAACAACCGCTCCGAGTTGAAAGACACAGGTAGCAACCGCCTCATCGTAGATGCTTACAATGCCAACCCCACCAGCATGGCCGCGGCATTGGAGAACTTCCGCCTCATCGACCATCCGCATAAAATGCTCGTGCTGGGCGAGATGCGCGAACTGGGCGAAGCCTCGGCCGAAGCACATGCCCGCGTGGTGGAACAAGTGGATGCTCTCTCTTTGGAGGAAGCCTGGTTTGTGGGTGCAGAATTTGCAAAAGTGGCCGCAGGTAAATATCGCTGCTTCGACGATGTGGAAGCGGTGAAACAAGCCCTTGCTGCCGAACCCGTTTGTGGTCGCCTTGTGCTAATCAAAGGCAGCAACGGAACGCGCCTGTATCAACTGCCGGAAAGTTTCTGAATTCTGCGCGAAAAAAAAGCGGCAGCAGCAGTGGTGCAGTAATTTTTTATGTAATTTTGCAAATGAAAAGCTCATCCGGCATCTCAAAAATCGCCGGGAAGTAATTAGCTAGACAATAAATATTAAAATATAAGAGAATATGAAACTCATTGAACAGCTCATTGCACGCGCCAAGGCCGACAAGCAACGCATCGTGTTGCCCGAAGGTACTGAAGAGCGTACACTCAAAGCTGCCAACCAACTCCTCACAGATGGTGTGGCAGATCTTATCCTTATCGGAAATCCACAAGAGATTGAGGCCCACGCCAAAGAGTGGGGTCTTGGAAATATCCATAAGGCAACCATCATCGATCCCCTTAATCACCCCAAGCAAGAAGAGTATGCGCAGTTGCTGGCAAAGCTCCGCGAGAAGAAGGGTATGACCATCGAGCAAGCCCGCGAGTTGGTAAAGAATCCCCTCTATCTCGGCTGCCTCATCATTAAGGCCGGCGATGCCGACGGACAGCTTGCCGGTGCACAAAACACTACCGGCGACGTACTTCGCCCTGCTTTGCAAATCATCAAGACCACTCCGGGTATTACCTGCGTTTCGGGCGCCATGTTGCTCTTGACCATCGCCCCCGAGTGTGGCGACAACGGTGTGCTCATGATGGGCGACGTAGCCGTAACCCCTGTGCCCGACGCTAACCAGTTGGCGCAGATTGCCGTATGTACTGCCAACACAGCACGCGCCGTTGCTGGCATCGAGCCCCGTGTGGCTATGTTGAGCTTCTCTTCTAAAGGCTCGGCCAAGCACGAAGATGTGGACAAGGTGGTAGAGGCTTTGCGCCTTGCCAAGGAACTTGACCCGTCGCTTATGATTGACGGCGAACTTCAGGCCGACGCAGCGCTCGTTCCCGCAGTGGGTCAGAGCAAAGCACCCGGCAGTCCTGTTGCCGGCCACGCTAACGTGCTCATTGCGCCTCGCCTTGAGGTGGGCAACATCGGCTACAAACTCGTAGAACGCTTGGGTCACGCCACCGCCATCGGTCCTATCCTCCAAGGTATCGCTCGCCCCGTGAACGACCTGTCGCGCGGCTGCTCCATAGATGATATTTACAAGATGGTAGCCATCACCGCCAACCAAGCCATCGCTGCTAAGAAAGCTGAATAACAAGGTGGGTAAAAAATAGAGATGTGCTCTTCGTAACCAACCGAAGGGCACATTTTTTTATATAAGCATACGATGCAACGCATACTGACACAGACGGCCGACGGCTCGGCTACGCTCTATGTGCCCATGCTCGACGAGCACTACCATTCGGTCAAGGGAGCCGGCACAGAGTCGCAACACATATTTATAGAGATGGGCATGCGCCATGCTTTGGCTTCAAAAGGAGACGCTAAGGAGGCGCTGCGCATCTTCGAGGTGGGCTTCGGCACAGGGCTTAATGCCTTGCTGGCGTTAGAGGAAGCCGAGCGCACCGGCGTTAAGGTGGACTACACCGCCGTGGAACTCTATCCGCTAGCGTGGGACGAGGTAGCGCCCCTAGGCTATAGCGACCATCCGCTCTTTCGCTGCCTCCACGAGGCCGTTTGGGAAGAGTGGGTGCAGCTGACGCCCCACTTCCGCCTCAAGAAGCTGAAGGCCGACTTGCTTGCGCTCTCGCTGCCCGAGGCCGACGTGGTGTTCTACGATGCTTTCTCGCCGGAGAAACAGCCTGAGCTGTGGAGCGAGGAGCTCTTCGGTCGCTTGCACGAAGCCCTGCCACAGGGTGCGGTGCTCACTACCTATTGCGCCAAGGGCGAAGTGCGCCGTCGCTTGCAGCGTGCGGGATTCTTGGTGGAGCGCCTGCCAGGCCCGCCCGGTGGTAAGCGCGAAATACTCCGCGCCACGGCGCAGCGAAAAGGCTAAAAATTCCTCCTTGTAACCATTTGATAATCAGCGGGTATTTTGAAGCGTTTCGAAAGTCTTATCTACGAAAAATTTTCTAAGACCTAGGAAAAATTTCTTAAGACCTAGTTTTTCCTAGGTCAGACTTTCGAAACGGCACTAAGGAAGGGGGAGAAAATAGGAAGCTTTTCGCCGCCTCTTTTTCTCTTGTCGGCTCTACTTTTTTACTTCAAACAATCGCAGTGCGGCTTGTTCAATGAAACAGCCCCCGCTTCTCTGGGTGAGATTCGGGGGCTGTCTTTATATGTGGCCTACGGCTTAGAAGTAGAGCATGATGTTAAAGATTTTGGCATCGGGCTTGAAGTCAGTGGCCAGGATGTTGCTGCTGAAAGTAGCGTTGGGGTTTCTGTCGAGTTGCTTTTCGTAAACCTCGCAAGCCTTTTGGTACTTCTGTTGGCCGGCAGGCGTCATCTGTCCCTCGTATTGCATCCAGTATTTGTTCTCTCGGAGACCTTCCATCCATCCTTCTCTGCCGTAGATGGCACCTTTCTCAAAGGCTTTCTGCACTGTCATGCCGGGATAGATGCCGCGCGGAGTGAAGACAATGGGTGCTTCGGCTGTGAGGCTGCTCAATATTTTCTCTGCGCCTTCAGAGTCGGATACGCCGGTCATCACCTTCTCGCCGTTCAGCGTAAAGTTCACATAGGTCTCTTCGTAGCCTTCCATCTCGTTCAGCACGGTCTCCACCTCAAACTTGTCATAGAGACCACGCACACTCTTTGGGAACTGCGAAATGGGTTTGGTGAAGTCTAAGTTGCCAAGGCCGCCCTTCTTGAGCACAAACTCAGTGATGGGCATCGTGTTGAGCAAGAAGCCAAAGCTGTTGCGCGAAGCGTTAGCGCCGATGGCAGCGGAGAGGTTGATGTGGACGTCGGCAATGTGCTCTGTACCCAGCGTGACGTTGGCCAGCGAGATGCAGCCCTGCACTTTGCCCCGGGCCGGAATATTGGTGGAGAGGCCTTCGCTGCTCGACTGCTGTCCGAAAGAAAGGCGGGCCACCTGGTAAGCAGCGCCGCTGAGGTTGTTGGCCTTCACAGCGTCATCGCCATAGTTGCGCATCCAGAGATTGTTGAGCGGCTGGTTGTTCTTATTGACCAGGTAAAAATAGATGTTCACATGTTCGCCCTCGCGGCGTGCCATGACAAACTGGATATCGCAGTTGGGATTGTCGCCATAGGGGCGGATGAGCATATCGCCTATCACGATGTCGCCAACGGGTTTCTGCGCTGCAGTAGTCGACTTCTGAACCGTGGCAGCCGGCTTTTTCTGATTCTGAGAAGAGGAAGAAGGGGTGGAAAGCACCTTTTCAAGTCCCTTGCCAAGCTTCTTCAAAAAACTTTGTCCGCACATCTCGGCGGGCGTGGCCATCAGCATCAGCGCCAAAGCCACCTTGGAAATAGAGGAGATCTTCATAGTAAAAGTTTTAAGGATGATACTTATGTATGCAAAAGTATAGATTTTTTCTTAGCAGCAAGAGATTCTTTATATAAATATATGTGTATGGCTGCGCAGCACACTGATTTTTTTGTAATTTTGCATGTGCTTAGCCCAAGTAGGGCTGTGCCTCGGAAAGAACAACAATCTAACATACATAGATACAATGAAAATCTTAGTAATCAACTGCGGCAGCTCGTCTATCAAGTACAAGCTCTACGAAATGGACGACCAATCCGTCCTGGCTGCCGGCGGAATTGAAAAAATCGGCCTCGAAGGCTCTTTCCTTAAAACAAAAATCAACGGTGAGACCAAGCTCATTGAATCGCCGTGCCCCACACATACGGAAGGTATCCGCTTGATGTTCGACACGCTGCTCAATGCAGAATATGGTGCCATCAAAAGTCTGGATGAAATCTCTGCAGCCGGCCACCGCATCGTGGCAGGCGGCCGCTTTACCGAGAGTCAGGTGGTGACCGACGCCATGCTCGAAGAGTGGAAGCAGTACATGGACCTCGCTCCGTTGCACAGCCCCGCCCACTTGAAGGGCTATCAGGCCGTGAAGAACATGCTGCCCGAGCTTCCTCAGGTGTTCGTGTTTGACACAGCGTTCCACCAAACCATGCCCGAGAAGTGCTACATGTACGCCGTGCCCTACAAGTATTATGAGAACAACAACATCCGCCGCTGGGGCGCTCACGGCACAAGCCACCGCTTTGTGACAGCCCGTGTGGCCGAATTCCTCGGTGAGAAGCCCGAAAATCTGAAAATCATCACCTGCCACATTGGTAATGGTGCCTCTATCTCTGCTGTGAAGGACGGAAAATGCTTTGAGACCTCCATGGGTCTTACTCCGCTCGAAGGTATGATGATGGGTACTCGCTCTGGTGACATCGATGCCTCTGCCGTGCTGGCTATTATGAAAGAAGAAGGCCTCAGCCCCGACCAAATGTCAGACCTTCTGAACAAGCAGAGCGGTGTGTTGGGCATCTCCGGCGTGTCAAGCGACATGCGTGAGGTGACTGCTGCCGCCGAAGCAGGCAACCGCCGCGCAGCCCTCGCCCTTGAAATGTACTCGCACCGCATCAAGAAATACATCGGCTCGTACGCTGCCATCATGGGCGGTGTGGACGTGATTGTCTTCACAGCCGGTGTGGGCGAACACCAGTGGGACATCCGTTACAACTCTACCACCGGATTGGAATTCCTCGGCGTAGAGCTCGACCTGGAAAAGAACCGCAAGAACTTCGGTGAGGAAGAAATTATCTCAACCCCCAATAGCCGCGTGAAAGTGGTGGTGGTGCCCACCGACGAGGAGTTGATGATTGCCAGCGACACGCTTGCGCTCGTAAAGTAAGCCTCTGAGAAAAATATTAATATGCACTGGCGGCTGCGCTGAGAGAAGAAAAACTCGGCGCAGCCGCTTTCCTTTTTCCAAAAATAGGAGGTAGAGGAAGAGCGGCCTTCTTTCTAAATGTTAATTTAGCAGGCAAGAGAGGCTTGGCTTTATAAAGTTTGTGAAAAGACTGAATTTTTTCAAGTCGGAATGTGGCAGCAAAAAATAAAATCTCTATCTTTGAAATGGATGACGGAAACTCCGCCGCTCCAAAAAGGTCTTCTCTAAAACAAATGGCCTTATGAAACACAGAATGCCAGCATTGCCCTATGCGGCAAATGCGCTCGCTCCCCTGATGAGCGAAGAGACACTAAACTATCATTATGGCAAACATCTGCAGACCTATGTAGATAATCTCAATAGGTTGGTGGCAGGTACGGTCTATGAAAACATGACGCTCGAAGAGGTGGTGCGCAAAGCCACGGGGCCCATCTTCAACAACGCAGCCCAAGCGTGGAACCATGCCTTCTTCTTCGAGGCGCTATCTCCTCAGCCCAAACCGATGACTCAGAAGATGGAGTTGCTGGTGATGGCAGCATTCGGCTCGCTGGAGCATTTTCGCGAAGCCTTCTTTAGTGCAGCTGCCTCGCTCTTTGGCTCCGGATGGGTGTGGCTGGCAGTGGACCATGGTCATCTGACCATCGTGAGCGAGAAGGACGCCGGCAACCCAATGACCAAGGGTATGTGTCCGCTGATGGTGGTGGATGTGTGGGAGCATGCTTACTACATTGACTACCGAAACCGCTGCGCAGACTACGTTAGGGCTGTGTGGGAAATGATAGACTGGTCTGTGGTTGAGAAACGGCTTGAGAGCAACGTCTCCTGTAATGTATATATATAATTAATGTATAAATAAATTCTATTGTAAAACTAATAAAAAAATAATCTTATGAAAAAGTATTTATGCACAGTATGCGATTGGGTATATGACCCTGAAGTTGGCGATCCAGATGGTGGCATCGCTCCCGGAACCGCTTTCGAAGATATCCCCGATGATTGGGTATGCCCGGTTTGCGGCGTTGGAAAAGACGTGTTTGAAGTTGTGGAATAAAATATGAGCGGGAAGCCTTGAAGGACTTCCCGCTTTCTTTTTTCTGAGGTGAAGAAAAATACTGGTTGCGACCGCAATTTCTTAGGTCTGATTTGCGAAAAATTCTTCAAGACCTAGGAAAAATTCTTCAAGACCTAGTTTTTCCTAAGTCTTACCTAAGAAATGGGGTTGCTTATGTGCTGATTTTCAGTAGCTGTTTTCGAGCCGGAATGCGGCTTTGAGTTATCTGGTTTCGGGGAAGAGGTCGTGGAACACATCGGCCGCTTCGGGATTCTGCTCTACGAAGGTGTCGATGTGGCGCATGCGCTTCTCCTCGAGAATCTCGTCGACGGCGATAAGGATACCGGTTTCTTCCACTTCGCCAAACTCGTGGTTCACGGCCGTGCCAAACATACGCATCGTAGGGCTGAGGCCCATGTAGGCATTGACCAGAGGCGGAATGTTGTAGCCCAGTTTGCGCACCTCGGTGTTGAGGATTTTGTAGTCGCTCTTGAAGTCGCTCTCGCTAAAGAGTTTTTCAAGCAGGGCGGGGTCTGTTTCGATGCGCAGCGGGTCGTTGGGGTAAACAAGGCGTTCGGCGTCGCCAAAGTGTTTGTGGAGGAAGAAGAGAATCATGTCGCGGGCCTGCTTGTTGAAAGAGGGGTACATGGTCATCTTACCAAAGAAATATTTGAGACCGGGAATCACTACGGTCAAAGCACCGAGGCCGTCCCAAAGATTATCGAGCGCAAAAAGTCCTTTACTCAGTTGGCGAGTACTCTGATATTCAAGGGTTACGAAAGAGCGGCCAAGCTCTACCGTCTCACGCAGATGCTCTTTGATAAAGCGCTCTGAGAAATGGAACATGTGGCCGGTGGCCAAATGAGGCTGTCCGTCTGGGCGAAACTCAATCTCGTTGCCGGGCAAAAAGCGGTAGCCGCCCAGTATCTCATCGCTGTCGGGATTCCAAACAATGAGTTGATAGTAGGGATGCTCGCAGGTGTCAAACTCATCAAGGTCGAGGCTCAAACCAGTACCGCCGCCGGCTGCACGAAAGGCTATCTCGCGTAGGCGACCTATCTCGCGTACGACGTTGGGCGCTTGCTGATAGGTGACAATATAGATTTCATTGTTACTCTTATTGGTGGTGCGCAGTAGACGGTCGGGGGTAAGTTCCGCCTTAAGTACCTCTCGTGGTATTGGGGCTATAATCTCTTCCATGTATAATAAAACTTTGAAAGCTATAACTTATAAACAATATCTTGTACATAGGTGGCCCATTCTGTGGTTGTCTTTGACTTGTCGAATGTCTGCCAGGGGATAGGCTTTCCTATTTTTACAGTAAATGTCTTGCCGGTATTCTTGTACATCTCGTCGGGCAAATAGAGCATGGCCAAGTTGAACTTAATGCCCAGCCATTTGCAAATATTAGCCAGCCGATAGAAAAAATCGGAGTTCTGTCCGCCAAAATGTATGGGGACGATGTCGCGCTGAGTTTCTACGCTCTTTGCGATAAAGGTCTTCTTCCACTCAAGGTCGCGGATGATTCCATGGTTGCGGCGTGAGCAAAGTCCGGCGGGGAACATGATGATGTGGTTGTCGCTCTTAAAGCCAGCTTCTACCATTTGGGGAAAGTTGCGGCTCTGCTTGCCGGTTTTGTTGATGGGGATGAAGAGCGGCGCGAGGCCTTGTATGTGCATCAGCAGGTCGTTGACCAAATATTTCACCTTGCCTTCGTAATGGCGACCAAGGATGGCGCCAAGCGAGATACCATCAAGTCCGCCCAGAGGGTGGTTGCTGACAAAGGTGTAAAAGCGGCCGTCGGTGGGAGAGGGTAGATTTTCTTTTCCTTCAATCTTTACATCCACGTCCAAGTAGCGCATGCAGTCTTCCAACCATTCTACGCCTTGCTTGTCGCCCTCTTGCTCAATGAACTTGTTGATCCAATCCTGGTGGATGGTTCTCTTGAGCCAGTTGAGCACAAAGCGTGGTACGTAGCGTGCTTTGTCGCCGGCCTTGTCGCGAACCACTTTGTCTATGTCAATTCTAAATTGTGTAGAATCACTCATTTAATAAATATTAAACTTTGCAAAGGTAATAAAATAATTGGTAAGCGGCCTGTTATAGAAAAAGTTTTTATACTTTTGCCTACATATGTACACGCTGCTTTTAGTTACTACAGAATTTGCAATGGTGGCTCATTTGATGATGAGCCTTGTCCTGTTCTACTTCGCTCGGCGTAGCGTCAGCTTCTTGCCGCAGGCTTGGATTATGTTGCTGATTTCCGTGATGTATGGGGGAGCATTGTTTTATATAGCCACTCATTCTTCACTTCCGCAGTTGGGCATTTTACACCCTGTACTACTCGTATATCTTTTGGTCTGTTCCTTCCTGCAAAGTGTGCATCCGTTGGGGCTGAGTATGCCTGGCTATTTGCAATGGGGGCGAATGTGGGGCTATGCTGTTCCGGCGTTGCTGCTTGTGTTCCTATATTTTTTAGGCATGTTGGCAGGAAGTGATTTTGTAAAAGTCTACGAATTATCAGACATCCGCGAATATCTTCTCAGTGGCGATGTGCTGCTTCGCATCTGTGCCTTGGTTCTGTCTGCCTATTATATCGTAAATATTTTCCGTTTGCCTCGACGCCTTGTGCGCCGATACGAGTTTCCAACAGACTTGGCTACTTACATCACCATATTAGGAAGTGTGGCCGTATTCTTTGTGGTGCTTACCATCCGCTTTAGTTTGTCGGGCTTACTCTGTTACATGTTGCTCTTTACGTTGGTCAATATGTTTTTGTCGTTCCGTATTTTGCGCCCCGCCATGCAGTCTATGTCCTATCCCGACATTCGTCCTGTCGATACGCCTCCTACGCCCGAGGAACTCTCCAAATGGGAGCGCGACGACTTTAACGAGGCCAACCTGCATAGGTTTGAGACTATTGAATATGTGATGCAGCACGAAAAGCCCTATGTGGATTGTCTCTTCACCCGCGATATGTTGTGCCGCCTCTCAGGTTTCAATCGCCATTTGCTTTTGCAGAGTTTGCGTTCGCAAGGTTACAACGATGTCCATGAGTACATCTGTCGCTATAGAGTGGCTGAGCTGAAACGCCTGATTGAGAGTGGCGAAATAACTGACTTGAACAAGCAATACGGCCGTTCAGGCTTTCGCACCCTTAAGACAGCTATGTCCAGTTTTGAGCGCTACGAGGGTGTGGCCCTTCCCCATTGGTTTGAACTTCATAGTGTGGTGCAAGAATAATTTTGTAGTTTACTAGGAAAAAATAGTAGCTTTCTAGTTTTTCTTAATACCTGGTTTTTCTAGTAAACTTCGAAAATACGGTCGTAAATCCGGCTTGAAAATTAGGAGATGGCAAAAGGTAGAAAATGGCTTGGTAAAGAAAAAGCTATAAGGGGTGTCTCTTATAACTTTTATATTCTCCTTATAGATTCCTTAGAAACGCAGCATATTTCTCCATCTGCGTCTCGAAGTTAAAATCTGTGCGCGAGGCATGTAGGCAATTCTCTTTTATAGCCTTGAAATCTTCATCAGAGAGTTGTGCCAGGCGGAGGATGTTTTGCTTCAGACCTTCATAGTCTTTGGGGGCAGACGTGTAGCCAATCTTGTAGTCCTCAATAATATCGGCTGCTTCTCCGCCACCACAAAGGAGAATGGGGATTCCCACAGGGAGTAAATTGAAAATCTTAGAAGGAACAGCCCCCTTGATTTGTGTGGCCAATGGTACAATAGAGGCGTCAAAGTCTTTGAGCACCTTGTTGATTTCCTCCTTGCTTCGATATCCGTGATACACCACACCAGTCTGATGCTCCGCAATGTATTGTTCTATCTTCTGCGTCTGGTTGCCGCCGCCATATAGATGGAACTCTGCATTGATGGCTCTAAAATCAATAGCTTCTATCAGTGATAGCATATCTTGCGCCACGCCCAGCAATCCGGCATATACAATCTTGAAAGTCTCTCCCTTGCGTGGGGATATAGCCTCTTCGGCATCTTCGCTCTGTTGCAGATTCCTATAAAGGAATAAGGGCTTCTGTGGCTCAAACTGCTCTATGTGCTTCAGAATCTCGTTGCTCTGTCCCTGAATGGCATCTGCATGCTTATAAATAAAGCGTTCCATCCCCAATAGTACTTTGTGGTAGAGAGAACCTTCTTTGACAGCTCCTAAGTCGACAGCAGATGTGGGCCAAAGGTCGGAGACATTTAGTACCACTTTCTTCTTGAATACTTTTTTGAACAGAGTAATGGCGGAATAGGCGACCATGATGGGCGGACTTTGCACAACGACTGCCTCATATTCTTTTATCCTTTTTCTTTTCCATACAAAACTCCATAGCAGAAAAGAAAAACATAGCATGTTTAAAATGCGAAGCAGCGGACTCTTTGATACGGTGGCATAAGTCCAATATCTGAAAATGTTAATACCATGATGCTGCTCGTGAAGAGAAAACTTGCCTTTGTAACCATCGAAAATTTTTCCTTTAGGATAGTTGGGCAAGCAAGTGAGGATGTCAACCTCCATACCTTGTTTCTGCAGTCCCTCTGCCATATTGGTGATGCGCGAAGGGGCGGCGCCTAATTCCGGAAAATAGTAAGAAGAGACTATCAGTATTTTCATCGGGCTAAGGTATACTTCTATATATATGGATGAGGCTTGTTACTTTTTTAGGATACCGCAAAAGTCTAATATCTGCTTATCCTCTTGCGAGGGTAACTCTTTGAAAATAGTGTGGGCAGTAAGAAAAACTACGATGTCAGCTTTCGCATAAGCCTCTTTAAAGTTCGTGAGCGTAAATTCTTGAGATACTTTAACGTTGGGTTCAGAGATGAGAATCTGCTCAGCATTATTGTCGCCCAAGATGTTGCGGGTGATAGCAATGGCTGGGCTTTCTCTCATGTCGTCAATGTTGGGCTTGAATGCTAGCCCCATCAAGGCCAATACTGGTTTTCTCTTGTGGTAAAGTTCAAACTTGAGCATCGTGCTACGTATTTTCTCAGCACACCAGCGGGGCTTGTGATTGTTTACTTGTCTGGCATGGTTGATGAGAACACTTTCGTCGGGGAATTCAGAAGTGATAAAGTAGGGGTCTACAGCAATGCAATGTCCGCCTACACCGCATCCAGGTTGCAAGATGTTCACTCGTGGGTGCTTGTTGGCCAACTCTATAAGTTTCCAGACGTTGATTCCGGCTTTGTCGCAGATGAGCGACAACTCGTTGGCAAAGGCTATCTGAACGTCGCGGCTAGAGTTTTCTGTTAGTTTGCAGAGCTCGGCAGTTTTGCTATTGGTGTGGTGCAGGTTACCTTTTACAAATAGTTTGTAGAAATCTTTTGCTTTGACGGTGGCGGCTTCGTCGATGCCTCCGATAACGCGGTCGTTGTGTATGAGCTCGTGGATGACGTTGCCGGGAAGTACACGCTCAGGGCAGTAGGCTATATGGATTTGTCCTTTGAGTTCTGGGCGTTGGCTGAAGATTAGCTGGGCCATTTTCTCAGTAGTGCCGACGGGCGAAGTAGATTCTATGACGTAGAGGTCGTCTTTCTTTAAGAGTGGAATTACAGAGCGTGTGGCGGCTTCAACGTAGGAGATGTCGGGTTGGTGGTTCCCTTTGAAGGGGGTAGGTACAACGATGAAGTATGCGTCGCTCACTTCTGGACGCTCGGTGGCTTTGAACATCTTGTTGGCTATCACTTCTTGCAGGAGTTCTTCCATTCCAGGTTCTATGATGTGCAGATGGCCTTGGTTGGTTAGTTCTACAACTTTGGGATTAATGTCTACGCCAACTACTTTGATGCCGTGTTTGGCTGCAATTATGGCAGTGGGAAGACCGATGTATCCAAGTCCGATAAAGCAAGCTTGCATTTTCTATGAAGATTATTTGTTGTCGTTTGAAGATAATATTTTTGCGATGCGTTGGCAGGCGAGTCCGTCTCCATAAGGATTAACGGATTTACTCATATTTTCGTATGCCTCGGGGTCAATAAAAAGTTTGTTGACCTCGTCGGTGATTTTTTCGTAGCTTGTTCCTACCAACTTAACGGTGCCGGCTTCGAGGGCTTCGGGGCGTTCGGTGGTGTCGCGCATCACAAGTACGGGAATACCTAATCCAGGGGCTTCTTCTTGTATGCCACCAGAGTCGGTCAGCACAATATGTGCTTTCTCCATAAGGAATACGAAGGATAGATATTCCAATGGCTCGATGAAGAAGATGTTGTCGTAGCATGTCAGGTCTTCGCCAAAAACTTCGTGGATGGGTCGGCGCACATTGGGGTTAAGGTGCATCGGGTAGACAAAGTCTGTGTCGGGGTGCTCCTTGGCCAGGTCACGGATGGCTGAGCAGATGTTGAGGAATCCCTGACCGAAGTTTTCACGGCGGTGGCCGGTGATGAGTACCAACTTTTTGTTTCTGTCGAGGCGGTTCACATCATAGCCTGCTTTCTGCAAGGTTTCAGTCAGTTGCTCTTTAAGCGCACTATTGTTGTTGATCTTTTCCACCACCCAATAGAGGGCGTCGATTACGGTGTTGCCGGTTACATAAATCTTTTTCTCGGCCGTGTTTTCTTCTAATAGATTTTTGCGGCTGAGCGCTGTGGGTGAGAAATTGTAGGTAGCTATGCGCCCAGTTATCTGTCTGTTGATTTCTTCGGGCCAGGGGCTGTAAATGTTGTGAGTGCGTAATCCTGCTTCTACGTGGCCTACGGGTATTTGCTGATAGAATGCAGCCAGAGCGGCAGCCATCGATGTGGTAGTGTCGCCATGAACGAGTACCATGTCGGGGGCTGTCTCTTTCAAGATGTCTTTCATTCCCACCAAGACGCGGCTGGTTACATCGTAGAGGTCTTGGCCTTGTTTCATGATATTGAGATCGTAGTCGGGTACAATCTCAAAGAGAGCCAGTACCTGGTCGAGCATTTCTCTGTGCTGACCGGTTACGCATACGATGGCCTCAAATTCGGAGGGATGTTTTTGGAGTTCTTTGACTAGAGGAGCCATCTTGATAGCTTCTGGTCTTGTGCCAAAAACTAATATGATTTTTTTCATTATTCTTTATTTGGGGTGTAAAATTACGCAAAAAAAGTAGGATGGCGCTTGGTTCCTTTAGAAAAAAACGTCATCCCCTTGTGGAAATATAATATATACGCCAAAAGGGGACATAAGGACTGATTGCTTCTGCTAGTGGATTTATCGTTTCAGAAGATTTTCAGGGTGGAATGTGGAATGCGAGGGAAAATAGAAAAGCGGACTTTTTGTTTATTTGTAACTATTTGATTATCAGTTGTTGTTGGCTATTTCTTCGTGGCTTACTAATGAAAATTATAGCTTACTGGTTTTTTCTAGTAGCTTACTAAGTAAAGGAAGAAACAGAAGAGATGTTTTCTGTATAGGTTGGTGTGGGTAGTTCTTGGTCTGCTATTTTCTTTGTTGAGGGTTGTATTTACCGAAAATGCCGTGTCGGAAATCGTAGATGCCGTGTCGGATGGAGGTAAACTTGCGGAGTTTGTCTTGCTCAAATAAGAGGACTTTCAGAATTTGTTTAAGCAGGTTGATAACACCATAGTTTTTTAAACCGAATGTTTTGGCATAATGTCGGTCGATGTAAAGATTGTTGCGGGTGATATAGTAGCGGCGGATATAGTTGTGGTGGGTTACATTGAACAAATGTCTTCCCCTCCACTTGTATTCGCGGATGTTACCAATCTGGTGTGCCATCACCACAGAGTTGTCACGCAGCACGCGATAGTTATTTTCTTTGAGGCGTAGGCTGAAATCTGTGTCTACGTTGTCAATGAATAGTGCTTCGTTGAATCCTCCGATAGCGGTAAAGGCTTCAAGACTTGTTAAACTGCCGGAGGTGATACATGTGATAAGTTCTTCGATCGATGTCTCGGTTTGGTGAAAATCTTTGGCATGGGTATTGACTTGTGGAGTGATGATGCCAATGTTGTCTGGGCTCTCTGCTATGATTTTCAGAAAGGCGCTAATCAAATTTTGAGGGACTACGGAGTCTTGATCCAGTGTGAGAATCCAGTTGTAACCATCTGTCTTGGCCTCCTGACATCCTCGGTTGAGCGCAGCCGCTATTCCTAAGTTCTCGCCTAAGGCAATATAGCGTACATTGTTTCCCCATTCATCTTGGAGTTTACTTTCTGTGAATCTTGGGCTCTCTGAATTGTCAACTAGATAGATGCGCTCCACTTGTGGCAGGCAGGCAGAGATGTTCTCTTTTAGTCGTTGGAGGTTGGCATTGTATAAAACAATGGTAGCAGCTATATTAGGAGTAGTGGTCATTTCTTTCTTCTAATTTTGTCAATAATTTTATCAAGCCCCAGGCCTAAGAATCGATGAGTCATCACAAGTGCATAGCTGGAGAAAAGAACTCCTGCCACAGTGAGCTTTACGAAGAGCGAATCAATGCTTGTTGTTACCGCCCAGCCTATACCCCAAAAGGGAAGGGACCATACGAGGCATGTGCCAAAAAGTTTGATGGGGAAGAGAATCCCGTAGTGCTTCTTTACATAATATGCTGCTCCACAGAATACAGCCAGTTCGGCACAGACCCAAGCTAATGCAGAGCCTATACTTTGGTATTGCTCCACCAGTAAAAAATTGATGGCAGCACAGGCCACTATGCCCATGGCTACGCACTTTAACATGTCGTTTTCCTTCTGCCCAGGAATCAGCACTTGGAGTAGAAATATCTGCTCTGTTCCAATTATGAAAAGTTGGAGCATAACTATGCGCATAGGTATAACTGCGGGTAGAAAGGCCTCGCCAGCAAAGAGCATGATGATATCGGCTGCGAAGATTTCCATAAAAGCTACAACGGGGAAGGCAAAGCAGAAGAGTAGGGCAAAGGTCTTGTTGACCAAGTTCTTCATCTCTTTATCTCTCTGCTCTTTGAGTAGAATGCTCATTCTGGGAATCATCACAGCGGTGATGGTAGAGAAGAGGGCAATGATAACGCCATAGAGGCGGGTGGCTGTGGTGTAATATCCCACTTGTTCTTCGGATGCAACAAAACTGAGGTAAGTGACATTCAGTTGGGTGTAGACTGCGCTTAGGAAACCGAACAGACCGAGCAGAATAAAGGGTTTGATAAAGGGTTTGAGCTTGACGTTGCTTACAGAAAGGTGTGTGTAATTTCTGCGATAGAGCCAGTTGCACACGGCATTCATGCAGGTAAGTCCCACCCAAATGGCATAATAAATATGGCTATCTTCCTGGGTGGTTACAAAGCAGAAAACTGCCAACACAAAAAGTGTGCGCAGAATCAGAGAGCGAATGGTGATGTACTTAAAGTTCTCAATGCCTTTAAAGAACCATTCTATCCAAAACATATTAGCTACAATCTTGAATAGTCCGATGAAGAACATCTCTTTCTTTTCATAGAACTGTGGGACGGCTAATACCAATACACTCAGGGCTACCACCACGCAAGCTGTGGATATGAGGTTCAGATAGAATAAGCCGGAAAAGGTTTCTTTGAGCTTCTGTGGGTCGTCTTTGTAGCGGGCTATTTCTCGGACTCCCAATGTGGTTAGTCCCATCATAGAACAAACCACTGCGTAGTTAATGACATATTCTACGGAGTCGATTGTGCCTATTCCCTCCGGGCCAAGCACGCGCGAGATGTAAGGGAATACAACCAGCGGTACAAGATATGTACTTAAAGTCAGGAGTATGCTATAAGAAATGTTCTTTCTTAGTCCGCTCATAGATTGCTACTTGTAGAAGAAGTTTTTTATGGCGTAGTCAATGGCCTCGTAGTGGCATTGGTAGTAGAACTTTCGCTTCATGCCACTCGTAGAGTAGTGGTCGAAATCATACACTTGAATCTCGGGCGTATGTATCACTTTCAGAGAGTTCTTCCAACATTGCTCTGCAAGATATATCTCTTCTCCGTAGAGGAATATGGGGTACTTGATAATGCCACATTGCTTGATGTATTCCTTAGTCAAGATGATGAAGGAGCCATGTCCGGCATAGACCTCGCCATATACGGGCGTTTGGTTATGGCGGTGCTTGTATACATATCTGTGGTAGAGATAGTGCAATACGGAGAATTTATACATAAATCTCAGTATGCTCAAACGCTTGCGGCTGTAACGTTGGCGTGCTTGTGGGTTTCTGTCTCGTTGCTCTTTCTCTGAAAAAATAATGGGGGCAATCCATCCTGTTTTTTCAGGCTGAGAGAAAAGAGCGATACACTTAATGGTGTCTGGCTGCATAAGTACGTCCACATTACTCACAATGCAATAATCATAGGCTTGACAATTTTCTTGCTGCATCATCAGTCCGATGCCGCCGAAGTAACCCAAGTTTTTGTTATGAGCGTATACTTTCAATTGGAAGTTGTGGGCATCATACTTTATGGGCCGCACATTCTTTGGAGTATTGTCTGAAACAAATACCTCAACTTCTGCAATCCCCTCTGCCTTTTTAGAAGAGTGGTCTATCGATGAGAGATATTTCTCTAATATCTCATAGGAATTATAGCATACACAGAAGATAGCTATTTTAGTCATGCTGTGAATTTTGTGTAGTGGGTAGTGAGGTGTGGTCGCTTGAATCCTCTTTTGCCTTAAAGCGTAGAGAACAGAGCGCCATTAGTAGTAGTGACAAGATGGGTATTTCTAATGCGGCCAGATGAAAAAAATAAAACTCAAACCATCCCATGGCCAGCAAAGAACACTCATAGAAGAATGCCGTAAGCACAAATATATTGTTGTACTTGATGGTAAATATCTTCATCATATATAGGAGTGTGCTGAGAAATACTGTGTAGACGGAGAATTGTATCCAGTTGGAGTAGATATATAGTGTGCCGAAAAAGGTTCTTACATTGGTCAAGCTATGGCCGGTGTTGTAGTACAAGGCGTTTACCGGCGAAATGATTTCGCCATCGCCGGCCACTTGGTTGTAGATATTGATGAAGGGGGAAATGATGACGTCGAAACTTCCGGCGTCGGGATAATTGTAGACCATGTCTTCGCTTAATCCGAGAACACCGCTGGTGAAGTAGTGTGCGAAGGTGGTGTAGACAAACTCTATCAGTTCGTCGGTCACTTCTCCTTCTCCTTTTCCTAGCAAAGGCAGCACCATATAGGATATGAAGAAAAGTGCCACGGCACCACCTAAGGTCAGCAGAATAAATTTCAGGCTTAATTTTGTCTTACCTCCATAAAGTCGCAACGCCATACCACTCAATACAGCAATGATGATGGCTCCCTTTACCTGATTGATGAAGTTGGCAAGCAATAATATAATGACGATGGGCCATAGCCATCGGTGGCGCTTATCCAGAAAATAGATGCAGATAACGAGCAGGGGGATAGACATTTGTCGGATGTGTGCCCACATACCATGTCCGCTAAATTCTTCAGCGAAGTCTTCCGAGCCAACAAAGGCTGAGGATGAACCTAAGGTTCTGTAAAATTGAAAAGCCAAGGCTAGGCCCACTAATGTGGCTATGACAACCAACACTCGAGGGAGCGGGCGTTGCTCAATGGGGGTCGCTATCGGCTTGCCATGGTAGTTAAGCAACCCGCCCAATACAAAACTTGGCAAGGCAAAAAGTAGCAGGCCGATGTTCCAAAAAATGATACTCGGATAGTGGAAATCTACAAAGCCGAAGTTGCCTGCTGTGGGTATGGTTACGAGAAGTACAGCCGTGTAGGGGAGCATTAAGAAGTTAAGCGGAGTATATAAAGTCTTCCAGGTTTTTTGCTCCAAGTAGAAAAGGCAAGCCACCTCTACGAGGATTGTCAGCAAGAACAAAAAGTCTGAAAAACTATCCATCTCAATTCCTAATAATTACCTGATGGCCACTTATGCCAAGTTTTCCTTTTCCTCCATCGGGATAGAGCCTTTTCTTTTGCTCTTTTCAGCCTCCAACGTGTTGTGTGCCATAATCCTTTCTTTTACCAGGTACCAACAGGCCGTGCCAAAGAATGCCAGAAATACATAGGTAATAGCCATGATGATTTTCTTAGGCGATGAGGCCTTGATGGGCTTCACTGCCGGCTGTATAATAAAAAGGATGGGTTTCTTCTCTTGCAATTTGGCAATGGCGGCCTCTAGTTGTTGTGCCACTTGGGTGTGGATGGTGTGTGCCAATTGCATCTCGTTTTCCAAGCTGGATTGTTTCACCTTTACAGAAGTCAAGAAAGCCTCCTGGTGACTATCGCTGTAGCGTGCATAAGTTTCTTGTGCCTTCTTGTATTTTTCTTGAGTCTCTTTGTACAGTCCGGTCAGATACTCTACATTCTCCCGCTCTTTGGTAGTATGGTATTTCTCCATGTACACTTGCAGTTTCTTTGTCACCTCATGAGCCACTGTCGCTGCCACGAGGGGATCCTGCATCGTTACGTATATCGTCATGATGCTGTTCTTCTTTCCGAGTTGCATGTCAAACATCTTGCTCACACTGGAAAGGAAACGGTATTGGTCACGCGTGTATTTTGTCGGGTCAATGTCTTTGAGTTTCACCAACTCGTTTTTCGAGTCGTCTTTGAAGATGCTAAAAATCATGCTCCACCAAGGTTCGCTCGTGTGGTTGATGAGGTAGTCGCTCAGCGTGGTTTTTACATCTCCGTCCTGAGTTTCCACTTGCATCTCGAGCAGTTCGGTAATGAATGGCGTGGAGCAAACGATGGCGGGGTAAAGGTCTGGGTAGATGGCCTCGTTGTCCGACATACCGCCTAGGTCTACTCCGGCCATCTGTGCCAATGAACCGATGCCGCCAAATAGACCGCTGGTTGCTACCGATACTTCTGGAGCTATTTGCACCTCTGCTGTGTATTCTTTGGGCGTACTGAATGCCACCACTAAGGCTACAACAAACGCTATACAGCAGTTGTATATAATTCTTTTCTTGTTCTGCCAGAGCAGTTTAAAGAGACTGATGATGTCTGTTTCTTTCATGTCAGAGGAAGTGGGGTGAATAGAATTTGGGAGCAGCCACATTCTGGGTGCTCCCTATGTTCTTAGGCATGTACGTAGGTGCCTATGTTCTCGCCTTCAAGTACTTTTTTCAAGTTGCCTACGATGTCCATGTTGAACACGTAGATGGGCAGGTTGTTCTCCTTGCACATGGCCGTTGCTGTTACGTCCATCACCTTCAGGCCGCGGCTGAGCACTTCGTCGTAGCTGATGTTGTCAAACTTGGTGGCGGTGGGGTCTTTCTCGGGGTCGGCTGTGTAAACGCCGTCCACGCGTGTGCCCTTGAGCATCACGTCGGCTTCTATCTCGATGCCGCGCAGGCTTGAGCCGGTGTCTGTGGTGAAATAGGGGTTACCTGTGCCGGCGCTCATGATGGCCACTTCGCCGCGCTCCATGGCTTCGATGGCTTTCCATTTGGTGTAGAATTCGCCGATAGGCTCCATGCGGATGGCGGTGAGCACGCGGTTTTTCACACCGATGGCTCCCAGCGCACTGCTCAGAGCCAGCGAGTTGATGACGGTGGCACACATGCCCATCTGGTCGCCTTTCACGCGGTCGAATCCTTTGCCGGCGCCGCTCAGGCCGCGGAAGATGTTGCCGCCGCCAATCACGATACCAATCTCCACGCCCATTTCTTGTGCCTCTTTGATTTGCGCAGCATATTCGTTGAGGCGTTTCACGTCGATGCCGTATCCTTGTTCGCCCATGAGGCTCTCGCCGGAGAGCTTGAGCAGTATTCTTTTAAATTTTGCCATGACTGTCTGGTAGATATTAAGGTTAAATAAAATCTATATGGGGTATGCCGCGCGTCCTGCGCTTTATACTTTTCCACGCAAAGGTAAATATAATTTGCCGAACTATGAAATTTGGAGTGGATAGAATTGGTAGACGTCGGGCAGAATTTCTGTTTTTTCTGCTCCTGAGGGTGGGGAGGAGGGATGGCAAGAAAAGGAAACCGTCGCGGTTTATTTGGTGGCTTCCTAAGTGTTTGGAAATCAGTAGGCATTTTGGGGCGTTTCGAAAGTCTGATCTACGAAAAATTCCGCAAGACCTAGGAAAAATTTCTTAAGACCTAGTTTTTCCTAGATAAGACTTTCGAAATGGCCATGGGCTTTGTACTTTGAGCAATGGCTTATGAGGGGCCAGATGGTATGGTTTCGTAGTCCGAGCAGATGTGTGACGCAAGTGCATGGCCCATCCCAAAAAAACTTTGTATCTTCGCAGCGGCTAAACTGCTTACACATATATAATATATAAATACGAAAATCATGATGACAAACAGAATCTTCTCTCTTTGCCTTGCTCTCTTGCTCGGCATGAGTGCAGCGCGTGCCGACGAGGGCATGTGGCTGCTCAAGTTGATGGAGCGCCAACACCTTGCCGACTCTCTCCGCAAAGCCGGCCTTGAGTTGTCGCCCGCTGACCTCTACAACGAATCGGCCCCCTCGCTGCGCGAGTGCGTGGGCCAGTTTGGCGGCGGTTGCACCGCCGAGGTGGTATCGCCCGATGGCCTTATCCTGACCAACAACCACTGTGGCTTCAGCTTTGTGCATGCCATGAGCACCATGGAGCACAACTACCTGCAGGACGGCTACTTTGCCAAGAGCCGCGCTGAGGAACTGCCCGTGCCCAATCTTACCTTCACCTTCGTGGTGCGCATCGACGATGTAACGGCCGAAGTGGCCGAGGCCGCCCGTAAGGAGAAGGTTGACGAGTATACCGCTCAGAGCCAAAGCTTCTTGGAACCATTGGCCGAGAAGCTCCTGAAGAAGAGCGACCTGAAGAAAGCCAAGGGCGTAGCAGCTCGCATCGAGCCTTTCTTCGGTGGCAACGAGTTCTACCTCTTCTATGAGCAAACTTTCTCCGACGTGCGCCTCGTGGCCAACCCGCCGCAGAACATAGCCCAGTTTGGTTTCAACCAAGACAACTGGATGTGGCCACGCCACAATGCCGACTTTGCCATGTTCCGCATCTACGCCGACAAGGACGGACAGCCGGCCGACTACTCCGAAACCAACCAGCCTCTCAAGTGTAAGAAATATCTCCCCGTCTCTTTGCGTGGCGTGGAAGATGGCGACTATACCATGATTATGGGATTCCCCGGCAGCACCAGCCGCTTCCTCACAGCTTCCGAGGTGCACCTGCGCACGCAGAGCCAAAACGCTCCTATCAACATGGCCGGCGAAGCGCAGCTCAACTTTATGAAAGCCTTGATGGACCGCGATAGTGTGGCCAATCTCAAACTGGCCGACGAGTACATGAGCCTTGGTAACATGGTGAAAAACTTTGGCGGCATGAACGAGAGTGTGAAGAAAACCGGTCTCATGGACATCAAGCGCGCCGAGGAAAAGGCCTTCCGCCAGTTTGCAGCCCGTAGCGGAAAACCGGAATACGCCACCATCATCGACCGCATCGACTCGCTCGTGGCAGCTGTGGAAGACACGCTCCACGACTACTTCTTGATCCGCTTCACCGTGGGCCAGCAGGGCTTCTATGTGCGCCAGCAGGCCGTAGATGCCTTTGTGCAAGCACTGGAAAAGGGTAAGGAGAAAGACATCGAGGCTGCCAAAACTGAGTTGCTTCGCTGGTACGACATAGCAGCCGGTTCTGCAGACCTTGCCTTCGACCGCCAAACCATGGACCTGCTCTATCCCTACCTGCTCAAGCACAACCGCCTCGGTTTCGTTCCCTCCTTCTTGAAGGACGCTGCCACCGCCAAGGCCCACTACGACGAGCTTTACGCCACTTCGCTCTTCCGCTCGCGCGCCACTTTGGAAGAATTCCTCAAGGCTCCCTCGCTCGAGGTGCTTAATGCCGATCCTTACATGAAGCACTGGGCCAGCTACAACGAAGCCCTCGCCGCCATCAGCAAAGGCTTGGCCAACTATAAAACCAAGCGCGTGGAGCTCGACAAAATATATACCGGCGGCCTCTGCGAGATGTACAACTGGGCAAAGGCCCCCGACGCCAACTTCACTCTGCGCATGACCTACGGACATGTGGGCGGCTATTCGCCCCGCGACGCTGTGCAATATGGCTGGCAGACCGTGCTCGACGGTATGCTGGAGAAAGAAAATCCCCGCGACCCCGACTATGTCATGAACGAGGACCTGCGCAAGTTCTACCTCTCCGGCAACTACGGTCGCTATGCCTTGCCCAACGGAAAACTCCCCGTGTGCTTCCTCTCTAACAACGACATCACCGGCGGCAATTCCGGCTCGCCCGTTGTCAATGCCCGCGGCGAACTCATCGGCATCGCCTTCGACGGCAACATCGAATCGCTCTCTAGCGACCTTCGCTTCAATCCCGCACTCCAGCGCTGCATCAACGTAGACATCCGCTACGTGCTCTTCCTGCTCGACACCTTCGGCGGAAGCAGCTATGTGCTCGACGAGATGGACATCCGCGAATAAGCCCCACGGCAGTTTGGCTGCCTAGGAAAGAATACGAACAGATAGAGTTGCGTGTTGCCTGTTTGGCCGCGCAGCTCTGTCTTTTTTTTACCCTCTGTTTTCCGCCTCCGAATTGATTCCCTTTTCTTAGTAAGCTACTAAGGATTTCTAGTAAACTCCGAGTTCTTCCTAGTAGACTCCGAAGAACTACTAAACAACGGTCCGCGATTTTCAAAGTGTTATAAGGGGCTAAAAAAGGTTGCTAAAAGCCTGCTTCCGAAAGGGGGGTAAAAAAGAAGAAGGCCATGCCTTGTGGAGCATAGCCTTCCGTTGTTTTTTTGTATTGCTTGGCTGCTGTTGTCGTGGTTTATTTCCAGCCGGCAGCTTGCTTGATGCGCTGGGGGATGTCTGTGTTTTCTAGCTTGCCAACAAATCGCTCTGCGCCGGCGCCGATGGCAAACACGGGCACGATGCCGTTGGAGTGGCCACCGCTTTGCCAGCCGATGTGCGCTTTGCGGTTGAGGATGCGGCGGGCGGTGGTGGAGAGCGCGTCTTCCTTGCTGTAGAGGTTGCTCTCGCCCTGGCTCATGCCGGCCTTCAGTGCGTCGAAGGCTTTTTGCAGGCGCTCGGTGTCGGCGTCGTCCAGTTTTACCTTGTCCCAAAATCCCCAGTGGGCGGCGAGGTCCTGCTTCACCATCTCCCAAGAGAGACTGTCGCCGTGTTGCTTGCGCAGTTGGGCGATGTGCTGGGTGTAGAGGTCAGCGCTCATGGTTTGGTACTGCAAGAGGTCGGTGTGCAACTCGTAGGGACCGATGCCCAAGGCAAGGCCGCCGGTTTCGTGATCGGCGGTGATGACGATGAGCGTCTCGTCGGGGTGTTGCAAATAGAAGTCGTAGGCCACGCGCACCGCCTCGTCCATGTCTATCACTTCCTTGATGACGGTGGCGGCGTCGTTGGCATGGCAGGCCCAGTCAATCTTTCCGCCCTCCACCATAAGGAAGAAACCGTCTTTCTTGCGGCGGCTCAGATAGTCGGTAGCGGCCTGTGTGATTTCGGTAAGCGTCAGTTCGCCCTCTTGGTGGTTGATGGCATAGGGCAGACTGCTGCGGTCGGCGGCATCCTCTTTTTGGAAGAGCACCAAGCCCTTCTTGGCCTTGCGGGCCTTCTTCAGGTAGTCGGCATAGCCGCGGGCGATGACGTAGCCGCCCTCACGGCATTGCTCATAGAGGTCGGGCGAAGAGGCATCGTTAGATACTTTAGGCTTCAGAAAGTCGGAGCCGGCGTAGAAGTCGAATCCGGTGCTCACCAACTGCTGCCCAATCTCGTAGTACATATTGCGGTTGGGCACATGGGCGTAGAAAGAAGCCGGCGTGGCGTGGTCGATGGACACACTGGTGGCAACGCCCACGGCAGCGCCTGCGGCTTTCGCCCACGAGGCCACACTCGACACGGAGGTGTTACCGTCGGCCAGTACACCCAAAGCCCCGTTGCGGGTTTTCTCTCCCGTGGCCAAGGCAGTGCCTCCGGCGGCAGAGTCGGTCACACCATTGGTGGCCGAGAAGGTGGTGACGAGACCCGTATAAGGGAAGCCGGTGAAGAGCAAAGGCGCTACGCCGATGCGGCCCTCAATGGCGGCAAGGTAGGTCTCTGCAAGGTTCACCTGGTTCACACCCATGCCGTCGCCGATAAAGTAGAACACATATTTAGCCTTGCCCTGCGCGAAGGCAGCCAAGGCCAGAAAAAACACCATCGAGAAACAGAAAATTTTTCTCTTCATAGCTGTAAAGTATAAGGTTAAAAAGAACCCTATCCTACGTAGGCATTTCTACCTATGAAGGATAGGGTGAAAAAGTTATTCGCGTCCGGCGCGTTTGCGAGCGAGGTGGTCGAGCAACACTTTACGCATGCGCATCGACTTGGGAGTGACTTCTACATACTCATCTTCCTTGATATACTCCAAAGCCTCTTCGAGCGAGAAGACAATGGGCGGAATGATGCGGGCCTTGTCGTCGGCTCCCGAGGCGCGCATGTTGGTGAGCTGCTTGGCTTTGGTGACGTTGATGACAAGGTCGTTGTCGTGCACGTGTTCGCCTACTACCTGTCCGGCATATACTTCGTCCTGCGGGTGGATGAAGAATTTTCCGCGGTCCTGCAGGTGGTCGATGGAGTAGGCAAAGGCTGTTCCGCTCTCCATAGAAATCATGGAGCCGTTTTGGCGGCGGGTGATGTCGCCCTTGTAGGGTTGATATTCCTTAAAGCGGTGGGCCATGATAGCCTCGCCCTGGCTGGCGGTGAGCACATTGGTGCGGAGGCCGATAATGCCGCGCGAGGGGATGTCGAAGTCTATGTCTACGCGGTCGCCCAGGCTTTGCATCGAGGTCATTTCGCCTTTGCGGCGGGTCACCATGTCAATCATCTTGGAGGCGAACTCCTCGGGCACATTGATGGTGAGTTCTTCGATTGGTTCGCAACGCTCGCCGTCAATCTCTTTGTAGATTACCTGTGGTTGTCCCACTTGCAACTCGTAGCCTTCGCGGCGCATGGTTTCAATCAATACGGAGAGGTGGAGCACACCGCGTCCTGACACAATCCAGCGGTCGGCGCCCTCGGTCTTCTCTACGCGTAGCGCCAAGTCTTTCTCGAGTTCCTTCTCCAAGCGGTCGTTGATGTGGCGCGAGGTGCAGAACTTGCCCTCTTTACCGAAGAACGGCGAGTCGTTGATGGTGAAGAGCATGGACATGGTAGGCTCGTCGATGGCAATGGTGGGGAGAGCCTCGGGGGCTTCAAAGTCGCAGATGGTATCGCCAATCTCGAAGCGCTCAAGACCCACTACGGCACAGATGTCGCCGCTCTCTACGGCAGAAGTCTTGGTGCGTGTCATACCCTCGAAGGTGTGCACCTCCTTAATTTTGGTTTTCTCCAGCGTGCCGTCGCGGTGAGCGATGGTGCAGTTCATGCCTTCGCGGATGGCTCCACGGTGAACGCGGCCCACAGCGATGCGGCCGGTGTAGTTGGAGTAGTCGAGCGAGGTGATGAGCATCTGCGGCGTGCCCTCAAGTTGTGTGGGCGCGGGGATAATCTCTACGATTTTGTCGAGCAGATAGTCGATGGAGTCGGTGGGCGTGTTGTAGTCTTCGCCCATCCAGTTGTTCTTGGCAGAGCCATAAACCACGGGGAAGTCAAGTTGGTCTTCCGTGGCGTTGAGGTCGCACATCAGGTCGAACACCATTTCGTACACTTCTTCGGGGCGGCAGTTGGGCTTGTCCACCTTGTTGACCACCACGATGGGCTTCAGTCCGATTTGTAGAGCCTTCTGCAGCACGAAACGCGTTTGTGGCATCGGGCCTTCAAAGGCATCGACGAGCAGGATGCAGCCGTCGGCCATGTTCAGCACGCGCTCCACTTCGCCACCAAAGTCGGAGTGGCCCGGAGTGTCTATGATGTTGATTTTGGTACCTTTATAGTTGATGGAAACATTCTTGGAGAGGATGGTGATACCGCGTTCGCGCTCCAAGTCGTTGTTGTCGAGAATCAGTTCGCCTGCATTCTGGTTCTGGCGGAACAGATTGCCGGCCATGAGCATTTTGTCCACGAGCGTAGTCTTGCCGTGGTCTACGTGTGCTATAATAGCAATGTTACGGATGTCTTGCATAAAAATATTTTTACCCTGCAAAGTTACGAGAAAAAAGCTTAGCGCTATAAATTCTTCTTCCAAAAAAGCGCTTGAACAATGCCCCGAAGTAGCAAGTAGCTTAAAAAAGCTATCCAAAGAGCATGGTTTCCCCAGTCGGCAAGCCAGTGGTTAAGTCCGAAAAAGGAGGCTGTGGCCACACACATGGCGATGAGCATGGGCCGAGTGGCTGTGCAGCCGATGAAGAGACCGTCGAAGAGGAAGGCTGCGAAACTGAGGATGGGGATGGCGATGGCGTAGGGCAGGAAAGCGCCGGCGGCTTCGCTCACTTCGCGGCGGTCGGTAAGCAGTTGCAGGATGCCTTCGCCGCCCACTATATATATCAAGGTGAACAGCAGCGAGAGTACGAGGCCGTAGAGAAAGAGCCGGTGGGTAAGTCGGCGCAGGTCGTGGCTGCTTCCTGCTCCGTAGAACCTACCGCCCAGAGCTTCGCCGGCATAGGCAAAGCCGTCCATGATGTAGGAGAAGAGCAGGAAGAGCTGCATGAGCAGACTGTTCACGGCGAGCACCACGTTGCCCTGCTTGGCGCCGATGGTGGTGAAGGCTGTGGTGACGGCTACGAGGCAGAGTGTGCGCAAGAAGATATCGCGGTTCACGGCGAAGAAGCGCCCCAGGGCTCCGCGCTCCCAGAGTTGTCGGTAATTGTCTTTATGAAATTCCTTTCGGTAGTGGCTCATGTAGAGCAGGGTGGCTATGAGAAGTCCGGCATACTGTGCCACGAGTGTTCCGATGGCCACGCCTTCCACCTTCAAGCCCATGCCCATCACGAGCCAAAGGCTCACACCGATGTTGACCACGTTCTGCACAATGGCGATGGCCATCGGGAAGCGGGCATTCTGTCGGCCGAGAAACCAACCGCTGAAACTGTAAAGGCCGAGCACTGCCGGAGCGCCCCATATCAGAATTTCAAAATACCGACGGGCGTATTGTTCCACCTCAGCCTCTGCGCCAATCCAGGAAAAGGCTGCTTGCGCAATGGGGTATTGCAGCACGATGAGGGCAGCGGCTATCAGGCCTCCCAGACTGAGCGAGCGCAGCAAGATGCGTTGACACTCTTCCGTTTGTTCGGCGCCGTGGGCCTGTGCGGCAAAACCTCCCGTGCCCATTCTCAGAAATCCGAACACCCAGTAAATCATATTGAAAATCATACCGCCCACGGCAATGGCACCGATAAAGGCCGTGCGCCCCAAGTGGCCCACGATGGCCGTGTCCACCAGTCCGAGGAGGGGCACGGTGATGTTCGAGACAATGCTGGGCAATGCTATTTTCAATATGTCTTTGTTCATGGTGCGTGGGGTGGCTGTATTTTCTTCGTAGGTCTTTATCTTTTTTTGTAACACGGCGTGTTACAAGTTGTAACATGGCTTGTTACACTTCGTAACATGGGAAGTTACACTTTGTAACATGGCTCGTTACAAAAACCAGGAGGCTCAGAGGAACGCCACTTCCTTGAAGTAGTAGTGGCGCACCTTGCCTGCTTCGTCGCGCAAGCCCAGTCGGCCATTGTTGTCAAGGCTTTCTATCTCGGCCATGAAGCGGCCGTCCTTGTCTTTGTAGGGATGGAAACCCTCAACACGATATAGCTTGCGCCAGTAGGCCAGGCGCAGGTGCTCGGCATGGCCGGCATATAGTTCGCTCAGGTAGTGGAGGTAGCGTTTAACGAATTGGCGCAGCAGGGCGGCCCGGTCGGTCTCTTTTCCTAATAGCTGGAAGATGGAGATGGGGTTGGGCGCAGAGCCGGTAAAGGCTGCTTGGTTGACATTGATACCTATGCCCACGAGGGTGTTACTGATGTCGTTTCCCCGCAGGTCATGTTCGAGCAACATGCCGCAGATTTTCTTGTCGCCCACATAGATGTCGTTCGGCCATTTGATGTGTACTTTCTGCTTCACGGAGTGTTGCACCGCGTCGGCCACGGCAAGCGCCACCATTTGCGAGAGCAGAAACTGCTCGCTTGCCTTTATGTCCTTAGGCTTGAAGCGCAGGGCGAAAAGTAGATTCTTGCCGGCGGCCGACTCCCATTGAGTACCGCGCTGGCCGCGTCCTTCGTGCTGAAAGTCGGCCGTGAGCAAGAGAGTGTCTTCCTCTCTCTCCGCTAAGAGAGGTGAGCGCAGGCGAAGCATCAGCGAGTCCGTTTCGGGAAAGTGCTCGTGATACCAGCCTTTGGGCAGTTCGGGAAAACGGTAGAGTGTTTTCTTCGGGAGCTTCTCTACTACGATGTTGTAAGAGTGGTCTACGAGCTGCAAGATGAGTGCGTCGCTCAAGTCGGCACCAAAGTGCACATCGTTCCAGTGCTTTTTGTTCCAGTGCCATGCGCCGCAGATGCTGCTATATTGGTCGCGCAGTTCGATGGCATAGTCGGGCTCGCACTTCAGCACTACGAGTTGCGGACGGTTCAGGTCGATGCAGGCAAATATCTTGTTGCATACGCGGAAAAGGAGAGTGTCGGGGCCGAAAGCCATGTCTTCCGTGGCGCCCTTCTTCGTCAGGCTGTAGTGGCGTATTTGTTCTATGTCCATAGTCTTTGTTGTTTAGCCCAGGTAGGCCGGATTGTTGCGCAGACTGTCTACGGTGAAGGCTCGCTCTATGTGGCTGATGCGGAAGGGAGCCGTTTCGCCCACCACGGTGATAATGTCGAAACGGAAGGGGCGGTCTTCGCCCTTGCTGCCCATATAGGCTTTGGCGGCAAGGATGAGGTGTTCTTTCTTCTGCAGCGTGACGGCGTCGGCGGCGTTGGCAAAGATTTCATTGCTGCGGGTTTTTACCTCCACAAATACTACCTCGCCATACCATTCGGCGATGATGTCCACCTCGCAATGCTCGAACACCCAGTTGCGTTCCAGGAGTGTGTAGCCTTTATGTCCGAGGTAGCGGCAGGCTTCTTCTTCGCCTATTTTCCCCAGCAGGTTGTGTTCAGCCATTGCGTTTTCTCTTAAAGAAGTTGCGCATCAGGTTGCCACAGGCTTCTTCCATCACGCCGCTCACCACTTCGGTCTTCGGATGCAGGGCGTCGGGAGCGTAGACGGTGAAGCCGCGTTTGGGGTCGGCTGCTCCATACACCAGTCTGCCGAGTTGCGACCAGCCGATGGCTCCGGCGCACATCACGCAAGGCTCCACGGTGACGTAGAGGGTGCAGTCGTTGAGGTATTTACCCCCGAGCGAGTCGGCGGCAGCGGTGATGGCTTGCATTTCAGCGTGGGCGGTCACGTCGTTCAGAGCTTCGGTCAGGTTGTGAGCCCGGGCGATGATGCGGTCGCGGCAAACCACCACAGCACCCACAGGCACTTCGTCGCGCTCAAAAGCCATCTCAGCCTGCTGAATGGCCTTTTGCATATATTCTTGGTCTGTCATATATTATATAATGTGTAGGGCAGCAGCTTGCACCAGGGCGAGCGCCTATCCCTTGGAGTTGTTCATTCCTTTCATACTGAGGGCCACGCGGCTGCGTTCGCGGTCCACCTCCATCACTCTGACGCGCACCTTCTGTTGCAGCTGCACCACCTCGGCAGGGTCTTTTACGAAGCGGTCGGCTATCTGTGAGATGTGTACAAGGCCCTTCACCTTGATACCCATATCTACGAAGCAGCCGAAGTTGGTGATGTTGGTCACGATGCCCATCAGTTCCATGCCCTCACGCAGGTCGTCAATGGAGCGCAGGGTGGCGTCGAAGGCAAAGCTCTCCGCAGTGCCGCGAGGGTCGCGTCCGGGTTTGTCTAGCTCGGCCATGATGTCTGTCAGCGTAGGCAGTCCCACGTCGGCCTTACAGTATTTCTTCAAGTCGATGCCATGGCGCACGGCGGTGGCTGCTATGAAGTCGCTGATGGGCATTCCGTTGTCCTTGGCCATTTGTTCCACCAGGCTGTAGCGCTCGGGGTGCACGGCGGTGTTGTCGAGCGGATTTTTTCCTTGGGCGATGCGCAAGAAGCCGGCACACTGCTCATAGGCCTTAGCACCGAGGCGAGGCACTTTCAACAGCTCGCGCCGCGACGTAAAGGCTCCGTGCTCGGCGCGGTAGTCCACAATGTTCTGCGCCAAAGCCGGACCGAGGCCTGACACGTAGGTGAGCAAATGCTTGCTGGCGGTGTTGAGGTTCACGCCTACGGTGTTTACGCAGTGCTCCACGGTGCGGTCGAGCGACTTCTTCAGCTCGCCCTGGTCCACATCGTGTTGGTACTGCCCCACGCCTATCGACTTCGGGTCAATCTTTACCAGCTCCGCCAAAGGGTCTGCCAAGCGGCGACCGATGCTCACGGCACCGCGCACCGTGACGTCGTGGTCGGGAAACTCCTCGCGGGCAGTTTTTGAAGCTGAGTAGACCGAGGCGCCGTCTTCGCTCACGGAGAAAATCACTGTCTCTTTTGGTGCGATGGCTCGCAGCAGGTCTTCCGTCTCACGGCCGGCCGTTCCGTTGCCTATGGCCACGGCCTCTATTTTATACTTTTCTATCAGGCTCTTAATCCTTGCCTCGGCCGCCGCTTGTTCGCAGCGTGGAGGGTGGGGGAAGATGGCCTCGTGGTGCAGCAGATTTCCCTGCTCGTCCAGACACACCACCTTGCAGCCTGTGCGGAATCCCGGGTCGATACCCAGGATGCGTTTTTGGCCCAGCGGGGCAGCGAGCAAGAGCTGTTTGAGGTTTTCGGCAAATACGCGTATCGCCTCCTCGTCGGCCTTTTGTTTTCCGGCGGTGGCCAGTTCGTTTTCTATGCTGGGTCGCAGCAGTCGTTTATAGGCATCGGCCACGGCGGTCTCCATCTGTTCTGCTGCGGGCGTTCCGGGTCTTACGTAGAGGCGCTCCAGGCGTTCCACGCATTTATCTTCGTCCTCCGGCACGATGCTCACTCGCAAGAAACCCTCTGCCTCGCCGCGGCGCATAGCCAGCATGCGATGCGAGGAGCAACGGCGCAGCGGTTCGCTCCAGTCGAAGTAGTCGCGATACTTTGCCGCTTCCGTTTCTTTGCTCTTCACCACCTTCGAGACGATGATGGCTGCGCGGCTGAACACTTGGCGCACTCCGTGGCGGGCTCGCTCGTCTTCGCTGACCTGCTCGGCAATGATGTCGCGAGCTCCTTGCAGAGCCTCGTCAACATCTGCCACCTCGCCGCCCACAAAGGCGCGTGCTGCCTGCTTGGGGTCTTTGAAGGGTTGCTTCATCAGCGTTTCGGCCAAGGGAGCCAGTCCTTTCTTGCGAGCCACTTCGGCGCGCGTCTTGCGTTTGGGCTTGAAGGGGAGATAGATGTCTTCCAGCGTGGTGGCTTCTTCGCAAGCCACGATGCGTGCCCGCAGTTCGTCGGTCAGTTTGCCGGCAGCTTCGATGGTGGCCAGCACAGTCTCCTTGCGCTTCTCCAGTTCGCGGCAGCGTTCTGCGTGTGCCTTGATATTGGCAATGGCCACTTCGTCAAGACCGCCGGTCATCTCCTTGCGGTAGCGACTCACAAAGGGAATGGTGGCGCCTTCGTCGAGCAGACGCAGCGTATTTCTTACTTGGGCTTCGTTCAGCCCCAGGGCTTTTGCTATCTTACTTTCCATTTGCTTTTTCTCTTAAGGTTTGTCGGCTGTCGGTTTGGCAGGGTGGAAAACAATGTATAATTTTACGCAGAAAATCTTTTCAATCTACAGATTATGATACTCAACCATCTCAACGACAGCGACCGCGTGGCAGGGCTCCATCCTTTGCTCCCTCGCTTGTTCGACTATGTAAAGACTCACGACCTGAGCGCTGTGCCAGCCGGACGCATTGAACTCTGTGGCGACGACCTCTTTATCAACGTGGCAGATGCCACCCTTGTGCTCCCCGAAGCTCAGAAACTGGAAGTGCACCGTGCCTATATGGATGTACACATTCCGCTGAGCGGCGTAGAGATTGTGGGCTGTCGTCCACTCAGCGACATCGATGTAGAGCCGGATGCTCCCTTTGACGAGGAGAAGGACTTTGCGCTCTACTCTGCTTATGCCAAGAGCTACTTCAATGTTCATCCCGGCGAGTTCCTGATTGTCTATCCCGAGGATGCCCATGCGCCCATCATCGGTAAGGGAACGCTGCGCAAACTCATTGCCAAGGTAAGGCTCTGAGCCGTATATCTTTTATTAGGGTCCTTAGAGCCGTTGTTCTCTAAGGACCCTATTCTTTTGTCCAGCTTATTGTTTCTTGGCCAGGTCTTCCAGAATCTGCCAGCACTGGAAGAGTCCGCGTGGCACATGGAAGCAGCCTTTCCACTTACCACCTTTGAGTGTGAGCAACACCTCGCCGCGACGGTTCAAGTAGCCAAACCATTCCGGATACTCGCTGTCGGCAAAGTGGCTCCAAGTGTATTCGTGTACGCGCTCAAACCATTCCAAGCATTCTTTCTTGCCGGTGAGCTGGTAGCCTTTGAGCATCGTGATGAGCGTTTCGATGTGCACCCACCAAAGCTTTTGGTCCCACTCCAGCTGTTGCAGCGGATGGCCCAGGCGGTCCATGAAGTAGAAGATGCCGCCGTGTTCCTTGTCCCAACCATATTCTACCTCCTTCAAGGCTATCTCGGCCGCCTTGTCAATGAGCGCTTGGTCGCCCATGCGCTTGCCGAGGTCCATGATGAACCACATGGCTTCGATGGCGTGACCGGGATTGAGCAGGCGACCGTCCATGCAGTCCACCAACTCGTTGTTGGTGCCCAGATGTTCTACGATGAGGCCCAACTCGGGGCGGTAGAACACATCCATCACCTCGTGAACGCAGGTCTTGATGGTTTCTTCCAAGAAGGCAGGTTCAAGCAGCGGCTCGATTTCGAGCGCCACGTTGCACAGAATCATGGGCAACGCAAAGCTTTTGAGCGAGCGCGCACCGGGGCTGGCTTTGCTCCATCGGCCCTTAGGGTTTTCGGCCTTCGAAAGCACGATGTCGAAGGTGCGGCGTGCGATGTCTTCGTATTCTTTATTGCCGGTGGCAATGGCCAATTGGCCGAAGGCGATCACGGCAAATGTATAGCTGAAAATATTGTAAGGCTCCACCAGAGGATGGCCTTCGCGGTCGAGGGCGAAATACCAGTTGAGCTGGCCGTCGTGGCCGTACTTCTTCAAGAACTCAGCTCCCTGAATGGCCGCGTCGAGCCATTCCTGGCGTTTCTCTACCTTATTATATAATGTGGCAAACATCCACACCTCGCGGCCTTGCAGCCAGATGAACTTGTCGGTGTCAAACACGGAGCCGTCGCGCTCCAAGCAGGTGAAGAATCCGCCGTGCTCTAAGTCCTGCGACTTTTCCAACCAAAAGGGCATCACCTTGTCCAGAAGTTCCGCTTTATACTGAGCGGCCAGTTTTTTGAAATCAGCCATATCTGTTTTAGCTTGTAGGGTTATTCTTTTTCTCTGGGCATTACGCCACCACAAAAATAAGTCTTTTGTTTTTTCTGACCAAGCATTTGCGGAAAACAAAAGCCCCATCGGGGGGTGAGCCGAGGGCGCGGATGGAGAAGAAAAGCTAAGATTTTTTGCCTCCCTAACCTTTTGAGAATCAGCAGGCATTTTCCTGCGTTTCGAAAGTCTGATCTACGAAAAATTCCGCAAGACCTAGGAAAATTTTTCTAAGACCTAGTTTTTCCTAGATAAGACCTAGGAAATGGACGGGAGTCATGGGTAGAGAGTCGGAGAGTCTTCTTGGCTTCTCGACCTCTCGGCTCCTTGACTTCTTAGCCTTTCGCCACCCGATCATCCGACTCTCAACCTACGACACCACAACTCTTAAAAGTAACACGGCGTGTTACCGATGGTAACATGGCTTGTTACTCGCGGTAACATGGGAAGTTACTCAAGGTAACAAGCCACGTTACAAATTCTACAAAATCCCTGTGGTTTCCTCCTAAGCCACAAAAGGACTTGGGGAGGGCTTAACGGATTCGGCCCCCGCAACCCTTGCCAAGAGAGAAAGCCTCCCCTTTTAGGGGGAGGTTGGAGGGGGCTTAAAAAAGAGGCTCGCAAATGTGCGAACCTCTTCTTCTCATTATTTCCAGTAGAAACCCGGAGTTTCTTCTTCCGTTTGTTCCCAGGCGTAGCGCTTGCGTTTCTTCTGCGAGAGCTCTTCGAAGCCTTCATCGGGGTCGGCATAGTCGTCGTCACCGCCAAGGGTGATGCTTTGGGCTATCATGTCTTCGTTCACAAGGTAGAAGACTTCCACTTCGGGGCTGATATATTCTTTCTTCATAATCGGTTAATCGGTTTTTAGAGGTTAGAATTTTGCAGCCTTCACATAGCGCTTCTGGCCGTTCACAATGTAGAGGCCGGGAGCGGTGATGCGTTCCACGCGGCGGCCTTGCAGGTCGAAGATTTGCTGGCCTTCGCCGTTGCCGAAGAGGGCTTCTTCGATGTCGGTGGTCACGCCTCCGCCGAAGCTGAAGCCGAACTTAGCGGCATTGGCAGCGGCTGAGTAGGGCAAGTAGATCTTGTTGGCTGAACACTTGAAGTAGCCGCCGTCGTTGGTCT
>JAZTXL010000027.1:0-5870 GCA_045636405.1 Alloprevotella sp. | reverse complement strand
CGCGAAGGTTCTCCATAGAAACGGGTTGACCACCGGCAGTGTTGTTTGTTACTGTTACGATAATGAAAGGTACTTTGTCGCCGTTCTCAGCCAATACTTTTTCAAGTTTAGCGGGGTCAACATTACCTTTGAAGGGGTGCTCGAGTTGAGTATCTTTTGCCTCATCGATAGTGCAGTCAACAGCAAAAGCTTTGCGGCTCTCGATGTGACCTTTTGTAGTATCGAAGTGAGAGTTACCTGGAACATAGTCACCTTCTTTTACAAGATAGCTGAACAATACGTTTTCGGCAGCACGACCTTGGTGAGTAGGTATAACCCATTCAAAACCGGTAAGGCGAGTGATGGTTTCTTTCAAATGGAAGAAAGAAGAAGCACCTGCGTAGCTTTCATCACCAGTCATCATGGCAGCCCATTGGCGGTCGCTCATGGCGCCGGTGCCTGAGTCGGTGAGGCAGTCAATATAGACTTGCTCGCTCTTCAGTTGGAAAAGGTTGTAGTGTGCTTCCTTGATCCACTGCTCGCGTTCCTCACGAGTGCTCTTACGGATGGGTTCTACCATCTTAATTTTCCAAGATTCTGCAAAAGGTATTTCCATAGTAGTATAAAATTATAGGTGAGTAAGTTATTTGGTTTCTTTCTTCTTGAGCCCCATGCTCTCAGCCTTCTTAAGGATGTAGGCCAAAGCGGGCTCATATTCGTTGGGCACCACACCGTCGAGGATGGCATCTTTCAAAGACATTTTCAGAGTACCTACTTCACGGCATGGAGGAAGACCAAACATTTCCATAATCTCCTCGCCGTCGATGGGGGGCTGGAAGTTGCGAATGCGGTCTTTCTCTTCAATGTCTATAAGTTTCTGACGTACAAGGGCAAAGTTATGAAGAAAATTTCGTTTACGGGTTTCGTTCTTGCTAGTAATATCTGCCTCGCAGAGTTTCATGAGATCATCGATGTCGTTGCCTGCCTCAAAAAGTAAACGGCGCACGGCACTATCTGTCACCTCGTCATCAGCAATGGCTATAGGACGCATGTGTAGCCCCACCAGCTTTTTCACATACTTCATACGCTCATCCAAGGGGAGTTTCAGGCGGCGAAAAAGTGGCTGAATCATCTTTTCTCCAAGGTAGTTGTGATTGTGGAAAGTCCAACCAATGGAGGGTTCCCAACGCTTGCTACGTGGCTTGCCTATATCGTGGAGCAATGCAGCCCAACGTAGCCATAGCTCGGCACCAGCGGCGGCAAGATTATCGAGGACTTCAAGCGTATGATAAAAGTTGTTTTTATGAGCACGCCCATTGCGAGATTCAACACTATCAAGGGCTGCCAACTCGGGGATAATCAGTTGCAACAAACCGGCACGATGCAGGTCTACAAAGCCCTTCGAAGGAACGGGAGATAATATTATTTTGTTCAGTTCGTCAATGATACGCTCGGAACTTATGATGCTGATGCGCTCCTTGTTACGAACAAGAGCTTCAAAGGTAGAATCGTCAATGCGAAAATTAAGTTGGGTAGCAAACCTCACACAACGCATCATGCGCAGAGGGTCATCGCTAAAGGTGATATCGGGGTCGCAGGGGGTGCGAACGATGCCTTCCGCCAAATCAGTCAAACCATCAAAGGGGTCAACTAACTCTCCTAGCCTGTCTTTGTTCAAACATACGGCAAGAGCATTAATGGTAAAATCGCGACGCAACTGATCGTCCTCGAGGGTGCCATCTTCTACCACTGGCTTACGTGAGCCACGTGAATAGCTCTCGCGGCGAGCACCTACGAACTCAACTTCTGTGTTTTGCCACTTTACTTGGGCCGTACCGAAATTTCTAAATACAGAGAGATGACAACCTCGCCCTATTTCTGCTGCAAATGCCTCAGCCATATGCACACCACTGCCCACCACTACGACATCGATGTCATTAGTGGGACGCTCAAGAAACAAGTCGCGAACATAGCCGCCCACCAAATAACATTCTAGACCAAGACGGTCGGCAACAGTTGTCAAGTAGGTAAAAACTTTTCCGTTTAACTTCTCTACAATATCTTTCTGAGTAAGTTCTATCATGATTGGCTGAATGATTAAATCTAATTGAGGCTACCCTATCAATAGTCTTTCTGCGGCATCTTCAGATTGCAACTCTTCAAGAACTAAAGGGCTTAAAAAATGAAATAGCCATCCCTTGAAGCGACGCCATTTTGACAACTCTTTACGGCGCTCGGGAGTCAGTTTGTAACAATGCACCTGCTTATCGACTTCAAACAACAGTTGCAACTCCTCCGTAGTATACTTGTCTGCAATTAAGAGGTTACACTCGTAATCATAGCGCAAACTACGGCTGTTCAAATTAGCAGAACCTACATAGGAGAACAAACTATCGACCATCATGATTTTGGTATGATGGAATCCCCCTTGGTAAACAAAAATCTGGGCACCTCGCTTCATCAACTGATTAGTATTATACTCCACGATGCGGGGCACTATAGTAATGTCGCTCTTCTCTGAGACCATCACTTGTACATCTACACCTCGCTCTAAAGCACGTTTCAAAGCACGCTTTACTTTTCTGTTGAGGGTGAAGTAGGGATTAACTATCTGAATCTGCTTTTGCGCCTTGTCTATACATTCTACGAAGGTACGGCAGATAATATTCGGCTTTACATCAGGATTGTAGCAGACGACACCTACTTTCTTAGCTTCACCAGTGCTATTACGTGGCAACTTTGGGAAATAATGAGACACATTCTTCTCTCCCGGATAATACTGTACACCTTTCAAATCCTGCCCCGTAACTTGATTCCAAAGGCGGATAAAGATAGATTGCAAACAACCTACAACATCGCCCTCTACTCTAAGATGCATGTCGCGCCATTCACCAAACTCAGGCTTACCATGAATATAATAGTCCGCTACATTCATCCCCCCGGTATAAGCTACCATTCCGTCTATCACGACAATCTTACGATGATCACGCAAAAAGGCATGGTTGAGCCATGGGAAACGCACCGGATCAAACTCATAAATCTCCACTCCACGCTCTCGCAATTTCTGTAAATGAATCTTTTTCAGCGGTTTATTGTTTGACGAATTACCAAATCCGTCAAACAAAGCTCTTACCTCTACCCCCTCTGCTGCCTTTTGTGCCAACAGAGTAAAAAGTTCTTCAGATATAGAGTCGTTGCGAAAATTAAAATATTCAAGGTGAATAGATTTACGAGCTGCTGCTACGGCTTTGAAAAGGTCTTCAAACTTCTTTTCACCACTGGGCAACAAGACGATATGGTTATTATCTGAAAACTTCAAACCATAGGCTTGCTCTAAAAAAGAGACTACGGCGGTATCGCTACGCTCTTGCGACAAACCGTGTTGTACTCCGATAAGGCAGAGCAACAAACACAACCATATTCTTAAAAACACTTCCATTCCTTATCCAGCGAGTAAACTTCTGCCAAAATATATAAATAAATGTATCAGAGCAGAAGACATGTTTTGAATAAACAAATAGTTTACTTATAGTTTTACGTTTCTGTTTAAAGTATTTCTTCGGAGGCTCCTAGGAAAAACTAGAAGGCTCCTAGTTTTTCCTAGGCTTTACCTATTTTTTTCTAGGAGTCTCCGAAGAAACAATGTATTTTTTAAAAGTGGAAGATAGACTCCATCAGCCCTTTAAACTAGAACTGAACTATTTAGAACATCGTGCTAAATGAATCTACGATTCCCAACAGGTGACCTTCATCATCCACCACTAGTACAGAGTGTATCTTGTTCTCTTGCAGAATACGATCTATCTCTGTTACCTTGGTAACGGGCGAAACGGTCTTAGGATGTACGGACATTATATCAGCAACGGTTAAATCGAAGAAATTATTCTGTGAAGTTTCCATCGCACGACGTACATCACCATCAGTAATGATACCTACAATCTTGCCTGCTTCTTCCGCCACACAAAGTCCCAACCTTCCACGGCTCACATGGATAACCGCCTCACCAAGTTTCATGTTCGGCTCTACAATAGGCAATTCCTCTGTACGCATCACATCCTTGGCTTTGGTCAACAAACGACGCCCTAAAGACCCACCTGGGTGAAACTGGGCAAAGTCTGAGGCTTTAAACCCGCGAGCAACAACTAATGCTCCAGCCAACGCATCTCCCATTGCTAAAGTTGCGGTCGTTGAGGAAGTAGGCGCAAGTCCTAAGGGACAAGCCTCATGAGTCACAGCAACATTTAAGTGCGTCGTAGAGTATTTTGCCAACAAGGAGTTGGGGTTTCCGCTCATTCCGATAACTGGTATACCAGCATCCGTCAATTTGGGAAGGAAGCGCAACAACTCATCGGTCTCTCCGGAGTTGGAAATGGCCAATACTACGTCATTCTCTGTCATTGCTCCCAAATCGCCGTGGAAGGCATCTAAGGGATTGATGAAGAAACTAGGAGTTCCTGTCGAAGAAAGTGTAGCTGCTATCTTTGCGCCAATATGTCCGCTTTTACCAACACCGGTCACAATCAGTTTACCCTTGCAAGCTAGAATTAGTTCAATCGTACGATCGAACTCTTCATCGATGCGAGGAACGAGGTCTAACAGAGCTTGCGCCTCATCGCGTAGACATTTAATGGCGGTATCTGTCCATTTACTCATATCAATATATTCTTGAAAAAAGTATTTTTTTGCCAAACCAATTTTGGCATCTTATTATAATAATTCAGCCATCAATGAAGCAAGTTCTTTGAGCGGCAACATGTTGGGGCCGTCACTCAAAGCTGCATCAGGATTAGGATGAGTTTCAAAGAAGAAGCCATTTGCGCCAAAGGCTTTTGCTGCTTTTGCCATAGCTGGAACATACTCTCTATTGCCTCCGGTCTTACCACCAGCAGCACCAGGACGCTGTACACTATGTGTGCAATCCATCACCACACGAGCCACATGTTCTTTCATCAGTGGTATATTACGGAAATCAACAACAAGGTTGTTATAACCATATATATTTCCACGCTCTGTGAGCCATACTTCTTTAGCTCCGGTTTCCAAACATTTTTCAACGGGGAAACGCATATCCTCACCCGATAGGAACTGGGCTTTCTTAATATTCACAATGCAACCGGTCTTCGCTGCTGCGCAAAGCAAGTCTGTCTGACGACAAAGAAATGCAGGAATCTGCAACACATCTACCACTTCACCTACTGGGGCTGCCTGTGCGCTCTCGTGTATGTCTGTCAAGAGGGGAAGACCATATTTACTCTTAATGTCTGCAAGCATTTGCAAACCCTTTTTCATTCCGGGGCCACGAAAAGAGCTAACAGAGGTACGGTTAGCTTTATCGAAAGAGGCTTTAAAATAGACTTCCACGTCCAACTCTTGTTTTATGCGGAGCAATTCGGCAGCCACTTCATCTAACAATTCTGCAGATTCTATTACACAAGGACCTGCTATAAAAATTGGTTTCATCTTATTCTTTCATTTACATTGCTGCAAAGATACGATAAAGCCTAATAAAGACAAAGCAAATATTTTATTTTTACCCTATTGGAACATGTAATCAGACACTGCAGACAGCGCTTTGTTCCTATAAGTCTTTTAACTCGTTGATATTGACGAGCCCGTTTACTATAGCATAAATAGTAAGCCCAGCCACAGAATGAATATTAAGGCAGGGTGGACAAAAAGTAGGATGGTTTTACTCTAAAAAACTCTTATTGGACAAAAAGTAGGATAAAATCCCTTGACTGAGCCGGCTCAGTCAAGGGATTTGGCTTTTAATAATGTCTCAGAATGTACTCATCTAGCAACTTTTTTCGATTGCCCTTACTTATTCCCCGATGAACCCTTAATTTACCCTTTAAATCAGAGAACAAAGCTTCGATGCCATTGTTTGTGTT
>JAZTXL010000026.1:0-121953 GCA_045636405.1 Alloprevotella sp. | reverse complement strand
CAAGTACATACGCTACTACAATAATGATAGAATCAAACTGAGGCTAAATGGAAAAAGCCCGGTGCAATACCGAGCTTTATTCCAATCTAAGAAGGCCTCTTAATAATGTTAAACCGTCCAACTTTTGGGGGTCACATCACACGTTTTAAATGCGCCCCTCGTTTCTTTTTTTGTACTTTGGATTTTAAAGTGTTACTTTGCGTGATATTCCATTGGATTTAATAATATAAATGCCTGGGCTTAAATTAAGGTGAATGTCTCGATCGTTTCCATTGAAGAGACAACGACCTTCTGAACTATACACTTTTATTATAGAATTATCAGTGTTATGGATACTGAGAGAACCCTTACTTACATATACTTTTATGTCATTGTGAGAGACTGATGAAATACCAGTCAAATCGTCAGTGACATGTAAACGTGTAAAGTATATATAATTATTACTACGTTTACCTGAAATGTGCAAACCGAGATGGTAGGTGCCATCTTCGTTTACGTTGAATTCTTCAGTAGAGTAGGCTGTTTCAATTTCACTTTGCAATGTTTCTACTGGTCGTAGAGTACGTGTCATGCCTTCAACTGTAGGATTCTTTCCAAGAGATATGCTGAAATCTGCGGTATATTTATTGCTTTCAGAACGAATATAGAAGTCCGCTCGATAACTTTTTCCTGCTTCAAAATGGATAGCAGGAGTTACAATCCAATCATCGTTTTCAGCACTGATGGTCCACATATAAGTCGCGCAAGGTTGGTGGGTACTGCCTTCCGGCATATTTCCCCAAATCCATGAATCTCCATCATTATTGGCATCTATTGTGTTGTAAACCGCATATCTCATGACATCTGTTAAGTTATCTGTAAAAGGAACAGGCATATATTCGCCAACAGATATAACATTAGATGAAACCTGTTCTCCTGTACGGCCGTTAAGGTCGGGAGTTATTAGATAGTAATGTGCATGGATTCCTTCTGTATCTATGTATTCAGAGAAAGTATTTCCTTTGTGCATTTCTGCTACAATTTCACCTTCCGGCATACGTACAATTTGGTGGATTAACTGGTTTTCGTCTACATATCCTCCATTTATGCCGATATTTGAAGTCTCCCATGTAATAGTAACTTCCTTACCAACAGCTTTTGCAATGATATTGCTAGGGGATAGAGGTACGTCCATGCCAATGAATTTACTAAAAGAATAAGGTGTAGCGGAACCTGCAGTATTTGATACATGTATGACAAATTGATATTTACCTTCTGCTTCTAATGTCAAAGGACATTCCACTAATTCACCGGGTAAACCTTTTCCTTCTGCAACTATCTTTCCATTTACTTCGATGTCCCAAGAAAGTTCTCCTTCAAGTGGATTCTCATTGAAGTCAAGGAAGGGTAAATCAAAGCTAATGTTGCCACTTAGAGCCTCTTTCTCAAAGTTAATATAGACATCTACGATTTCACTTGGTGTACCAGCCTTTTTAGGTGCAGGTTTTACAAAAAGCCCTGTAATTTGTTTCTAGTGAACTAAGTTTATTAAATTCCTGGCGTCTATATTTTTATAGACTATAGTGAGGTTTCTCCAACAAATTAGTTACTTGTTTGTAGGAAGAATATTGAAAATCTCTTTCCAACTATATTCATTCTTACTGAATGTTTGTAAAAATAATTTAGATGTACATTTCAAGAAATATGAAGCAATTATTATTATTGCAATCATAACTATAAAATTTAATGGGAAAGGTAATTTTAAGTCTATGGTGAGAAAATAATTTTGTGTGATATATATTTCTAAACACATGCCACCCAAAAATAATATAGTTCCTCCTAAATATTTTTTCTTTAATATGGATTTAATTTTATTACAATTACATAAAGTGTATAAGAAAATGACTATTCCACATAAAGGAACGAGTGATAGTAACTGCAAATTATTGAACTCAACACATCTCTTTGAAATAATTAGAATTACATAAAAGCCAAATAAAGAAATAAACAAGCCAATGAATGAACTAATCCATTTTAAAGTTATACTTTTTTTCCCAATAATTGCTCCCATTAACATATATAGAAAAAAGAAAATCCATTTGTAAAATGTAAAGCCGTACATTTCAAAATCTTCTCCTTTCTCCCAAAGACAATATACTATAATTGTTCCCAAAGTGAATATTATAAAAGTCCAATTTAAATATTGAGAAAAGAATTTGTTGATAAAATATAAAACAATATAATATATAAGAATACAATTAACAAACCAGCCTCCTCCTGTTAATATTACTTCTTTTATACTTTGATCTTTGTTAAGAACAAAGGCTAGAATAATAGACCAACTTAAAATGGTTGGATAAACTCTGCTTATTCTTTTTTTATACCAATTATCAAACTGTCCCATCGGTTTCAAAAAAAGAGTAAAACCAGAGCAAAAGAAAAATAATGCATCTCCAATTGCACCGCCAGTACCTAAGAATGATATACTTTCAGGATAAAGTTTATCAAAATGTGAATTCGTTATAAGAAGAACTGCTAAGAATTTTAATAAGTCAATACTATTATCTCTATACATACATTGAGGTATTTTAATGTCGGTTATTTCTTATTTAAATGTGTAATTTATAGTATTACTTTTCGAACTTTACCATTACTCTTGATTATATATATACCAGAGGGTAAACTTAAACGAATATTTTGTACATTCCCTTTGTAAATATTCTTTCCTTCAATATTGAAAATTTCAACAAATAAGTTAGCTTTGTTGGGAACGTAAAGTTTCCCACCTTGTACAAATGCGTCCAATTCTTCATTCAAGGTGGGGGAAATCCCTGTCAAGTCGTCAGTGACATGTAAACGTGTAAAGTATATATAATTGTTACTACGTTTGCCTAAGATATGTAAACCAAGATGGTAAGTGCCATCTTCGTCTACTTTGAATTCTTCTGTTGAATATGCAGTTTCAATTTCACTTTGCAATGTTTCTACAGGTCGTAGAGTACGTGTCATGCCTTCAACTGTAGGATTTTTTCCAAGAGAAATACTGAAATCAGCGGTATATTTATTGCTTTCAGAACGAATATAGAAGTCCGCTCGATAACTTTTTCCTGCTTCAAACTGGATAGCAGGAGTTACAATCCAATCATCGTTTTCAGCACTGATGGTCCACATATAAGTCGCGCAAGGTTGGTGGGTACTACCTTCGGGCATATTTCCCCAAACCCAAGAATCTCCATCTTGATTAGCATCTATAGTGTTGTAAACCGCATATCTCATGACATCTGTTAAGTTGTCAGTAAAAGGTACAGACATGTATTCGCCTACAGATACAACATTAGACGCAACCTGTTCTCCTGTACGGCCGTTGAGGTCAGGAGTTATTAGATAGTAATGTGCATGGATTCCTTCTGAATCTATGTATTCAGAGAAAGTATTGCCTTTGTGCATTTCTGCTACAACTTCACCTTCCGGCATACGTACAATTTGGTGGATTAACTGGTTTTCGTCTACATATCCTCCATTTATGCCAGTATTTGAAGTCTCCCATGTAATAGTAACTTCCTTACCAACTGCCTTTGCAATGATGTTGCTAGGGGATAGAGGTACGTCCATGCCAATGAATTTACTAAAAGAATAAGGTGTAGCGGAACCTGCAGTATTTGATACATGTATGACAAATTGATATTTGCCTTCTTCTTTTAATGTCAAAGGACATTCCACTAATTCACCGGGTAAACCTTTTCCTTTTGTGACTATTTTCCCATTTACTTCGATATCCCATGAAAGTTCTCCTTCAAGTGGATTTTCATTGATGTCTAGGAAGGGTAGTTCAAAGCTAATGTTGCCACTTAGAGCCTCTTTCTCAAAGTTAATATAGACATCTACGATTTCACTTGGTGTACCAGCCTTTTTAGGTGCAGGTTTTACAAAAAGTCCGGTAATTTGTTCTCCATTAGGATAAGTGCTGAGTAGAGTAGCTTCACCGGTTGTTGTATCAACGGTGTAAAGTGCTCCTCCTTGCTCCGTGTATGCCGACCAATAGAGAATGCCGGTTTCAAGATCAAAAGTAGCAGATTGGTCTGATGATGGAGTTACTCCCGTAGGGCCAATTGCTGTAATCATGGCAGTTTCTTTATCTATTTCATAAAGGACTCCATCAAGAGCAATACCATAAAGCTTTCCATTCCTGTCAGCAGCTAAAGCACACATTTGCATAATTTTTCCAACACTTGTTTTGACTGCATTGTCAAGGTTCATGGTACTTAATACAAAGCTGCCGTCTCCTTCTTCATGTAAAGATATCGCATAAACCAATCCCGTTGTAACGTCGTAGGTCATATCGCTGGCAATGTATGAGAAGTCAATTCGTGTGGGTTTATCCATCAACTCATAAGTTTGTTTCTCAATGTCAGCCACCACGTATGTTGAAATGAGAACACCAAAATCAAGGAACGATAATACATAATATTTTCCATTCGCATAGACTGCTCCTCCATTGCCCATTAGTGCTAGGTCCGAATCTCTCCAATAAAGTGTAGGGACAGCATTTTCTGTAGCTTCTATTGTATATAGACCATTTACGATTGTTGAGGTATTGCTATAGCGTAAAATACCGCAAAGGGTGGGAGGGGTTGATTCTCCCTTGACACTATTTGAAAATAGTGAGACTAATACCAAAAATACAGTTTTTAGATAGTTAAGTTTGTTCATAATGTATAATGATTAGTTTAGATTTGTATGATTGATTTATAAATAGTTGTGTTTCTTTCTCCAACAATATTGCCATGCTTTGAATATTGGCGACCAAAGAACTTCGTCCGGATAGTAAGATATAAAACGGAAGTTTCGCTTGGTCTTTCTTATAAAGCGTGTCCAACGGCTTTCTTCTTGTGGCTTTATGACTCGCGTATCGTAGTGACCAAAGTTTCCAGCTTCCATAATTTCATTTAGTAAAAAAGAACCGGATTTCTCATTTGGTTTGGTCAAAAGAAATTCGTCTTCCAAACCGAACACTTCTTGTTCTACGTACATGACAGCTGCGGCAAATCTTTCTAATTTCAGTTGTCTTAGAAGTCTACGAGTTCGTGACTTTTCTTCTTCGCTGAGTCCTTGTTTTAATAAATAATAGTAGTCCAAGAGTTGCCTTAATCCAATACCTTCGTCAAAAAGGTGTCTATAAATATGTATCAGTAAGAAGATACTGTTTACTTCCGGTGTAGGGACGTTAATCTTTCTTCCGTTAGGAAGTTCTTTCTCATTACTAAATTGAGTTTCTTTTGTTTGTTTAAAGAATCTTTGTAGTTTACGATTCGTGAAAAAAGAGTTCATCCAAGTAGGAGTGAAGTGAACCTCCACTTCCGTGTTTCCTAGAACAGGAAAATCTGCATGGTGGTAGACTATACCCGAAACCGGTGCTTGTTGGCAGATATAATTGATGATAGATTGTCTACTTCCTTCAAGCCAAATATCAATGTCGCCGGGTTGTCGCAGAAGAGGGTTGGGGTAGAGTAATGCGTTACCTTGCCCTTTTAAAATTACAGAACGAAAATTATCTTGTTTGAATCTGTCGGAAACGTCGGCAGTTTGGTCATTGAGTAGCTGATTATATTGTTTGATTTTATCAGCTATTGTATACCAAGAAAGGAATAGGTCTGTTGGCGGTCTTTGTTGTTCTGGTAATTTCATGATTCCTTCCAACAGAATACCGGTAAGTGCTTGTTTCTGAGCAATAGAGAAAAGTTCTTCCCATTCTTTTTCGGATAAAGAAAAGGATAGGCTCTCTTTTTGCGAGATAGCTAATTGTATGAGTTGAAAAAAAGGATTCATAAATGTAAGGCGGATGCCGACCTGGATTATATGTTCTGCTTTTTCTTCTTTATCTCTTCAATTAAGATAGAAGGCATCGTCTTAATAATGTTCCAACAACGATGTATTTGCTTTTGGGGATTCTGTGTTAAACGAAAGACAAATTCTAAATGAGCCTTTACCATCCATTTTGGTGCTCTTCTCTCGCTCACATCGCTGAAAAAATTAAATGCAGCACCCACTCCCAACATTACCCCATGGGGTAAATGCTGTTGTAGGCGATTCATGAAAAAATCTTGTTTGGGAGCCCCGAGAGAGACCCATATAATCTCTGCTCCGGAGTCTGTTAATTTGTTGGCGATTTCTTCATAGTTAAAATCCTCAACAGGAAGAAAAGGCAGTTCATAGAATAACATATCAGCGATAGAGGCATCTATTTCACATAGATTCTTTCGTAGTGAATCCAAAGTTTTTTGTTGTCCTCCGAGAAATGCCATCCTATATTTCTTCATGGATATCACATCTTTGAAAATATCGCTACCACAATATTGAGGTTTCTTCTTACCTCCGTATATCCATTTTATATAAACAGGTACCCAACTACTGTCGCATATTGCAAACAAACTCTTGCCAACTGCTTCCCTGTAGGCAGCATCTCTATTTACCGTATTCAAAACTACACCATCAGCCACACAAATGTAAGCAGATGTTTTTTTCGCTAGTTGTTGATTAATGGCTTGATGGATGGTAGCCTTGTCAAATTCGTATCTTATATTAAAATATTCTTCCACTGTTAGTTGAAATAAATCTTTTTGCCATTAACTATGTAGATGCCGCTTTTTAATTGTTGTTTGGCTTCATACAAACGGGTGGTATTCAAAATGAATCTTCCTTCGGTGGTAAATATATGGTATATTTGTTCCGTGTGGTTTGCTATATCTTCAATTTTGCTGATATTGACCTTTTTATAAAGGTATACATAATTACTATACCCTCTTAAATCAGAAGAACGATAATATTTTACACCACCATTGTTTATATCAAAAAGTAGCGCACGTGGCTTTTCTTGGTTGAATAGCTTGTTGCATATGATGAATTGACCATTTTCTTCACCACGTTGAATGGTCCAATCATAATTGTTTGAAGTGGTTAAGTCTGTTCCGTCAATATTTATGACTCCTAATTTTTTAGATTGAATCTGTAGTGTATAATAATCGCCATTAGGTATGATATCGATTGTATTAAATAAATCTCTTGTGTTTGTTGAAACTAATTTGTTACCTGAAAAATTTGTAGCTACCCATGCCGAGGATATATCTGGCGCTGAGGCCATATAAAAGGAACCACCTTTTTCTATATCTTCAACATTTGCTAAAATGAATTCGTCATTTTGTATGTCATTATTCTCTACAATGGTGTAGGTAGCTACTGATTCATCACTATAGTTGCCATCTTTGTGGGTAATGGCTCGTACCGTTGTTGTACCTTCGGAGAGGATGATAGGAGATGAATACAAAATACCGTTTTTGGGGTCTGTATTGTCTGTGCTATAAAAAACATCTCCCTCTTCAGAAGTAATGGAAAGTTCTAATGGACCATTATATATTCCCTCTTTGTGGCTAAATATAGGGGAGGAGATAGGGCTTTCTCCTTCTGTGGGTGTCGTAATGATGGATATTGAATTCAGATAGATAGCTTGAGAGTTAGAATTACTACCAATTCTCTTATATAAGATCTTTATTTCTCCTGAAGTGAGATTTTCTGCCGCAAACTCATATTCGTTCATTACTTTTGCAGAGCCGTTTTTTGTGGCATCTAATGATAACGTTTCACCAATCTGTTCTTCTCCAACAAATACTTGAATTTCAGAAAATCCTTTTGATGTAGTGGCAGTTTCTACAATAATCTTTGTGACGTTCTCAATAGATTTGTGTGTAAATGTAGCTTCTTTGTATGGAGAATTTTTACTGCCTATTTGTACCCCGAGGTTAGGGCCTATGTAACAACTATAATACACCCCTTCGCCCTTCTTTTCTGGAGTAATTTCCCAATCCCATGAACCTTCTGGACTTATTCCAAATAATGGTGTAGTTGAAGTACCACTTTCTGAACAAAGGAATTGGTACTTGATGGTATCAGCCGAGGTGCGGAGTTGTACGAAAATAGCTAATAGAAAAATAAGAATTTTAAATTGCATGATTCTAATTTGATTCTATGTGTAGTCACATTATCCTAATTTCGGCAATTTAATGTCATTAGGTAGAACAATACCTTTTTTAAAACACTTTTCTTTAAAACGTATAAAAGATTTTTGATGATATCTGTGTAATAAAAAATAGTATATGCTATCGGGAAGATTATTTTTTATTTGACTCTTGATTCTGTAGTACGACCGCTTGATAAATCCTAAGTTAAAATCTGCATATTGAACCGGTGTTTTCCAATCGCCATATTGAAACGTTAAGAATTCATCGTAATCTTTGGGTACAGAAATTGGTAATCCTTTAAAGTCCCAGGAGATGGTTGTTGTAAGGTATTTATTAAATATATAGTCAGAACCTCCAGAATGTCTTAGTTCTGGAGTTATCTTGTGCATAATGTAGAAGTCAATATATTCTCCTTTTCTCATAATAGAATATAGCCCTCTTCTTTCATAGCGTATTACTTCAAAACCCAAAGGTTTCAGTTCCCATAGGGCATTTTTGAGCATAACTTCATCTTCTTCTAGTATATATAAATCTGTATCTTCATCCCAAGTGATAAAATCATTTTCTCTAATAATTCCTAGAAGAGTACCCAAAAAAGGCCCCCATTTTATACCTAAGTTGTTTAAAACTTGAGCAACAAGTTTTAAATTTTCAAAAGCAATGTCTTTATCTATTTGTTTTATTCCAACATATAAGAACTTACTTTGAAATTTAATAACCCCTCGGGGTGTTTGGATTTTAGCCATTTTAAGAATTCTTTATAAGTTCACTACAGAATGTATATATCTTTTCTCCCGCGATTTCAGGAGTGTAATCTTGAATTATTTTATAGGATTCTTCTCCGAAGGAGGTTAAGTTTACATTATGAAACTTAGATAGTGTTTCAACAAAATTATCTTTATTGAGGGCGTCAAATGCATAGCCATTTATTCCCTCTTTTATTAGTTCTTTGTGATTTCCATTATAAATGGTTGTTGCCACAGGTAAACTACATGCCATAGCTTCAGGAACAACTAAACTCCAATTGTCTTCAAGCGTGGGCATAAGAACTACATCACAACTGGCATAGTATTTGAACATCTCTTGATAAGGGATGCCACCAAGGAAATGTATATTTTTGCAATGGTTAAATGTCTTTTCTAAATCTTCTCGTTGTATACCTTCTCCTAAGATAAGTAGTGCGTCATTCGAATATGTTTGGGAATGTCGCTCCCATGCTTCAAGGAGCTGTTTAACTCCTTTCCTTTCAACTATTTGCCCTATATATATATATATAAGTCCTTTTCCTGATGGGCAATATTTGGTCCTTATTTCTTCTTTGATTTCAGTCGGACATGTCTGTACTTTGTTTTGTAGCATGGCAACATCAGCAACCATACATCCTTCAACTTTTGGGTAATGACCAAAACCAGTGCTTTCAAGGTACTTTCTTGTTTCAGACCCATTTATGATAAACCCATCAACAAGTTTTCCAGCTAGTTTCCTATACCAAACTCTCCATTTAGGGGCATTACGCTCAGTATGTGCTGTTCTTTCATAGAAAATACATACTTTTCTCCCTTTTGATCTTAAAAGTGCAGCAAAAGCCCATTGAAAGAATCCGTCTGCAATAATTACATCCGGGTTTATTTTATCAATAGTTTTTAATAAACCTTTTTGATAGGGAATTCTGAGATGCGAATTGGCAAAATCACTTTGTGGATTTCCAATAATGAAGACTTTTTCATTTTCTAGAGCTACTGCATTTTCTCCCAAAGCAGCTTTCATTTCCTCATCTACATCTTTTCGAGCCGCATTTTTGGAATAGAGCATATAAAATCCCCCCCTTGTCAACTCATTAATCTTTTTAAAAACTGGGATTCTATAATTGCCAGGAGCGCGATTAAGCCAAATTATTTTCATAACTTTAGTAATTATGTTTGTTCCTTTTGTCTTCTTTATATTTTAGTATTTTTTGAACAATTTTTGTTGGAAGTAAGGGTATAATGTACTTGTATTTTACCATTCGGATAAATTTTTGTGATTTTGTTCTTGTTCCCCAACTTCCCATATAATGATGAATAGTTCTGGAATTTTTTGTAAGAGATAATTTCCCCGTAATTAAATCTTTAGGACTAAAAAAGTCTGATGGGTAAATGTAAATACCTGCTACTAGTTGTATCTCTTGGCTATTTTTTAGTCCGTGCTTATTTAATAACTCTGAAGTATATTGAACAACAGTTTTTAAGTTCTGACTGCCATCTTTTCGGAAAAAGTGTAGAGGTTGAAACAAGTCAATTAGCTCTTTGTACAGGCCGAGGCCTGGATTTACTCCAAGGCCGAGGCCTGGAGCGACTGCCGATTCGGCAGTCGCTCCGTATGACAACTGCTCGCGTCCCATAAATGGTCCACGCTCAATAATATCGTCTAGTGGCGCAATGATTTCTACATCCGTATCAAAGTAAAGTCCTCCTTCTTCATAGAGAATCTTGAAACGAGCATAGTCTGAAACAAAAGCATATTTTTTAGCTTCGTAAGCTTCTTTTGTATATAGAATAGAGTTGACATCAAAGTTACTCTCGTTCCATTCTTTTATTTCGTAGTCGGGCAGAAATTTCTTCCATGAAGCAATACATTTTTCTGCTAAGGGAGGAAGAGGATTACCACCAAACCAACAATAATGGATTATTTTAGGTATCATGTGACTATTGAATTTGAATAAGTTTCCAATATGGGCCAAATATTATTGTATCTAAAGTTGTATATTCGTATGGAATATCTTCAAAAGTATAGAAAAAACGAATAATAAAGAATAAGCTAAAAGCTGTGCAATATAATTTAGAAATTATACTTCCCTTTTTAAATAGGTAGGGTAGGATGAATGGTATAAATGAGTAGGTAAAGAAGAAAAAACGATATTGCATTATAGGGGAGAATGATAACCCTAAAATAAAAACAATTAATAGGATGGTTAAATTACATATTATTGGTGGAAGTTCAATTGTCTTTCTAAACAGGTTCGTTAAACAAACAATGCTTAGTGGAATAATAACAATTAAAGCAGCAATATAATCTAATTCTATTCCATCGCTTGATCCTTCTATCTTAGAGGCTCTTTGTAATGCATAAGAATCAATAAAAGTTCCCAAGATGTTTCCTATTTTAGTAAATGATAAAATGAATAGAATAGTTATTGCTATTAAAACGAGTAATCTCCAAATATTAACTTTTTTCTTTATAAAGGGTATAAAGGATGTAACAATTAATGCCCCAATCGCATTATGCGTGGAAAAGGCCACAACCAACCATACCCAATACGACTTCCTATTATTGACACGTAAGGAAATAGCATATAGGAATATGGATGTAGCAAGAAGTTGACGGATAAGGTGAGCAGATAAGGCGAAGTATTGGTTGAAAAATGCAAGAGAAATAGCTGAAGCGATAAAGATATAATTGGATTTTTTGTCCTCACCATTCATTAGGTAGATTGCTCTAAACAGAAATAAATAGGTTAAAAATGTAACAACAGCAATAAATAGCCCTTGACATCCGTCTAAGATAAAATAGGAAAGGTATACAAATGTTCCATATACAATTTCTTTTAAATTATCGTAACCCCAAAATTTAATAGTACCTTCTAAACCATTATTAGGAGCTTGTGAAAACATTTCTATATATCTAATCATATCACTCTCAGGAACTTTAGTTGAGTTAATAGCACACAAGTATAATGAGAGTAACAACATAAAGGGCCAAACTCTTTCTTTTATATTTGCAGAAAGAGCCCAACAAAGTGAACAAGAGATTCCAAACAATGGCCAAACAACAAAGACCATTGATAGAATAATATAGAGAGTTGTTTGTTCCCTTAGTGAAGCAACTTTATGTAGTGAAAGGTTATGCATCTCGCACCTATATCTGTTTCCGATAAGACTTAATTATTTAAGAAAAAGTCCAGATGCCGTATGGTCTAATATTTTATGAATTTGAATTTTTCCCCAAATAGCTTGCATTAAAAATACTAAGGAAGGATAAATAATAACTCCAATAACTCCCCACTCTCTACATGAATATGTGAGCGCAGGCCATGATCCCATCGCCATTATTACATATATAATAGTTTGAATTCTTATATATCCAATTCCATTAATGGCGTACATATATATATTCCCTAAACTTTGGAGTAGTGCATAGAGACTAGTAGCAATAGAAAGAAAAATGGGTATTTCTATACTATTACCAATCCAAATTTTAAATGTAAAAGGTGAGATGGCGAGTAGAATTATATATCCTAGGATAGATATCAGCCAAATGTGTTCAAGTCTTTTAATGGTTGCTTTCATCCAAATGAAGTCCTTTTTTACAAATGCATCTGTAAACGAACTCCACAAAGGTGTTAGGGCCAAAGTAAATACTACAGGAATGAGCCCAAAATATTTAGAGGCGATATTATATTGTGCAACAGCAATAGGATTCACTTCGCGTGAAAGGACAATATTCATAAAAGAAAAGCAAGCGATAATGCACAAATAAATAATAAAAAAATGTCCACCCAAGTCTAAAATGTCTTGAATAAGTTGTGGGCGAATGTATCTAAATGAAGGAGCTACTTTTCGATAATGTGTACAACGATACATAATGATAGATGTAACTGTTGTAACAATGCACATCGCTCCTGAAAAATAAAGTGCGAGATTAAAAAGGCTACCATGAGAAACTTTGGTCAATGTCCAAATGGAAAGTAGAGAAAAAAGGCTGCTTCCTGCTTGGATAAGTGATGATATACGGTGCTTTTGGTCGGCCTCTACTAAAGTGCGGAATATGCCTGCAATCATGTTAAGACCAGTGAATGTGCACACTACAATAGCTATTTTTTGTAATTCTGATTGATAGCTTGCTTCAACTCCCAGCACACGACACCAATCTATATGCTGATTGATAATCAAAAATAGTATTAGTATAAGTGTTACAATGCTACCGATGGAAAAGTAGGTAGTGCTAACATATTGACGGGCCAATATCATATCGCCTTTTGCCTTGGCTTCGGTATAACGATTGCGAAAACCATTTCCTAACCCCAAATCAAAAAAAATAATCCACGAAACAACACCTGATAGGGTGAGCCAAATACCATATTGTGTGGGATTTACATAGTCAATGGTCATTGGAACAATGAGCAGTGATGTGAGGATAGTAAACCCCTTGACAAGGATGGAAACCATGATGTTTTTGCTCGCCTCCTTGCTTCGCTCAGAACTACCTCTAAAGCGGTTAATAAACTTTTGGGGTAGTAATGTGACTATTTTGTGAACCATTTCTAAACTTTGCTAAGAGTTATTTTAATTCTCTCTTCTTGATGAATTTTGTTAATACAATATTCAACAAAGTATAAAGAGCTATGTCAAGTATTAACAAAATGGTAATACTAAACACTTTCTGTAAACTGAGATTGAATAGTATAAAGAACAAGGTTATTCCTAATATAGCCATCAAAGCGCTGCGTTGTCCCATACCCAAAGCTAAAAATTTATGGTGGATATGATTACGGTCGGGCAAAAAAGGATTTTTGTGTTCGCGTAAGCGATGGATAATAATGCGTACTACATCAAAAACTGGTACCATCAACAGAGAAATACATATTGCAACAGCCTTGTTCTCTGTAGGGATACCTGAAGTGTAGGCTTCCTGTGTGCAGTAGTGGATGGCTAATACTGACAACAACAAGCCTATTGTTTGGCTGCCGCAATCGCCCATGAAAATTTTTCGACCCTTTTCTGCTTTACCAAAAACATTGAAACAGAAGAACACCATTAGAGTTCCTAATGTGGAAATAGTCAAAAGAATAAAGATGTCAATGTCCTGGGACGGAAATAAACAGGCTAAAAATGCTAAAGATATAATTGCAATGCCAGAACATAGACCATCAATGCCGTCGATGAGGTTGTAGGCATTGATGCAAGTCATGATTAGCAATGCGGTTAGCGGCATGCCTATGGCGGGAACTATTTCTTCAATCCCAAAGAAACCATATAAATCATCAAAATAGAGACCAGAGGATACAATAAGAATTGCTGCCAGAATCTGAGCAATGAATTTTACACGATAACCTATTTGAAGCAGGTCATCAGTAACGCCGGCAGCGTAGATAATGATAAAAGCACCTATGATTAGGATATTTCTCCATGTGAGAAATTCCGGTAAACTATGTCCTTCGTATAGTATGAAAAATAGCGTATAGCACACAATGCAAATGAGAATTGTTGGCACAAAGACAATTCCTCCAAGACGAGAAATCTGTTCTTGGTGTTGCTTTCTGTCATCCAATGTGTCGTATAGGTGTTTTTTTGCAGAAAACGTGATGATTTTGGGCATCATGAAAAATGTGATGCCAATACTAATGAGAAAGGTGAAAAGTATCTCTAAAGTCCACATGGTAGGGGATGTTTGTTTTTCTCTCTATGGTTATTCCTATTCAACGGGTTGTGCAAAAACGGGGGACATCGGAATAGTGTTAATACTCCGATTTACAAATAGTTACGCCGTTTGGCTTTTGATAAATATTAGCCAAGGTGTATATTACCCATATACAAAAGATATTGCTCAATGTGGTATTGGGCAATATTTTCTCAGATTTTTTGCAAAGATACGATTTATTTGTGAATAAATCTTTAGGCTGTGCGTATAAAATTTAGAATATCTTAGAGTGTGAACTTTTAATAGTATATTCTTTGGTGGTGCGTAAGAAAAATGTGAAAGTCCTGAAGAATTATTTGACGTTTGAGGCAAAAACTTAAAGGATTAGGCCTATTTTTCGTAGCTGAGTGGGTTTATATAAATTAGAAAAATAGCTAATTCCCTATATCTTCGTTAAATGGATTAGTCACGGTAATCTGGCATTCCTTCAGCAATCCATTGCATGACATTGGCCGGTGCTTTCTGATGTTGGAGCTGGTACTTCATGAAATCCATATATGGGGCAACGTGTTGAAAGTATTGTCGGTAGCCGTGGCAGAGATAGTTGTGCCCAGATTCGTCGTAAATAGAATGTGCAAATCGATTGCGGGGGCATTCGCCATTACATGCAAAAAGGTATTCGCATTCCTTACATTGACGAGTGAGCAGGTCGCGTTTGTTGCTTCCGAACTGCATTTGTTGCTCGCTATACATCATGTTTGTAAGTGAATTGCTCAGTATGTTTCCCAATTTGAACTCGGGGAAAACAAAGTGGTCACAGGCGTATACATCTCCATTGAATTCCATGGCGGCTGCATGACCGCAAGTTTCGGCCATACTGCATACGGATGGTGTGACTCCCATCCATCCGGCCAATGTAGAGTCGAAAATCTGGATAAAATATTCTCCCACGTCGTTGCGCACCCATTCATCAAATAAAGTGCAGAGAAAATTTCCCCATTGCTTCGGAGTGACGGAAAAGTCAGTAGGCACAGCAGTCGCACCTTCAATGGGGGATGCTAAGGCGCGTCCGTCGGGATGGTGATAAAGGCGCTCTACAACGGGGGTAAACTGTATATAGCGGCAGCCGATTTCTTTGAAGAAATGATAAAAATCTAAAGGGTAGTCGGCAATAAAGTCGTTAACGACTGCCATTGCATTCCATTCTACGCCATAGCGGTTGAGCAAGTTGATGCCTTGCATGACTTGGTGAAATGATGGTCGCCCAGCTCTACTCTTTCTGTACTCGTCGTGAAATTCTTGTGGGCCATCAATGGAAACTCCAATTAAAAAATTGTTTTCTTTGAAAAAGCGGGCCCATTCTTCGGTGATGAGTGTTCCATTGGTCTGCAGTACATTGTCTATTGTACGTCCGCCGGCATATTTCTTTTGTAGCTCAAGCGCTTTTTTGTAGAAAGCCAAAGGTCGCATTAAAGGTTCTCCGCCGTGCCATGTGAAAAGGACTGACGGACCAGTTTGCATCTCAATGTATTGCTTGGTGAATATCTCCAATATTTCATCGCTCAAGATGTGGCGTGGCTGCTGCTTGTAAAGGTTAGCCTTTTCGGTATAATAGCAGTATTTGCAAGCGAGGTTGCATAATGAACCTGCCGGCTTGGCCATGACATAGGTGGGGCGTGCAAAGGGGGTTGCAGGGATTTTGGAGAGTGACATATGGAAGAGTAGGGGGATAAAATAAACTGCTCCCCTAAAAGTAAGAGGAGCAGTTCATATGTGATGATTTAGAGATTGGTTTTCTCAATATCTTTGAAATACTTGTAAGTACCATGCTTGAGTTCTTCGCAAGCTGCTTCATCGCATACGATGATACCATGTTGGTGCATTTGGAGAACAGAGATGGTCCACATTTGGGTAACGGGGCCTTCTACCGCAGCTTGAAGTGCACGTGACTTGTTGTGGCCGTTGCAAAGAATGAGAACTTCCTTGGCAGACATAACAGTTCCTACACCTACAGTTAAAGCTGTAGCAGGTACGTTTTCGGGGTTGCCGCCGAAGAAACGGCTGTTGGCTACTCGAGTGTCAGTGGTTAAAGTTTTTTGACGAGTACGGCTGGTCAAAGAAGAGCCCGGTTCGTTGAAAGCAATGTGTCCGTCGGGACCAATACCTCCTATAAAGAGGTCAATGCCACCCACTTCTTCAATCATCTTCTCATAGTTCGCACATTCTGCTTCAAGATTTTCCGCATTTCCATTAAGAATATGGATGTTTTCTTTGGGGCAGTCAATGTGGTTGAAGAAATTGTTGGCCATAAAAGAGTGGTAGCTTTCGGGGTGTTCTTCGGGTAAGCCAACATATTCGTCCATGTTAAATGTCAAAACATGTTTGAAACTTACGCGGCCTTCTTGGTTGGCCTTAATTAAAGCTTTGTACATGCCAAGAGGAGAAGAACCGGTGGGGAGACCCAAAACAAAAGGTTTTTCTGCTGTAGGATTAGCTGCGTTGATTTTGCTTACTACATAGTCTGCAGCCCATTGTGATAACTGCTCATAATTAGGCTCAATGATTACTCTCATGATTCTAAAAGTATTTTAGGATTAAGTGTTAATAAAGTTCTTTTGCAAAAGTAGCGAATCTTTGGGAGCTTACCAAACCTTTTTGGGTAAAAATCAAAGAATAAGATGATGATGTGCTTTATATGGCTTGCTATTCCTCTTGAATAATTAGGCATTAAAAGATTTTTATTGCTCAAACCTTTGATGTAAAGTGGGTCGCAATGTGCGTAATGACGAAAATTCCTCATAGTAGAAGTTGTGAAAAAACTTGTCTAAAGATGTTTTGCTTATAAAAAAACGTTAAATTGATTGTTTTTTTTTTTTTTTTAGTTAGCTTTGCATGGTTATATATAATAATGTAACGAATTTTTGAGAAGCTAAAAGGTATAGCCTTAGGAGCGTGAATTTTAATTTTATCTAATAAATAAACACAGCTATGAAGAAAAACAATTTGTTTGTTACTGTGCTAATGGCTGGATGCTTACAAGCATTTACCCCACTTTTTGCGCAGGATCATGCGGTGACCATGACGACAGGAAAGCCGGTAGGCTCTACCTTGACTTTTATGGTGAATCGTACAAATGGCGTAACTGTTGATTGGGGAGATGGTACTCAGGTAAGCTATCCCAAAGGTGACGCAGAAGTTATTATTATTGAAGGTGTGACAAAAGGAAAAGACATTGTCTTGAAATCAACAACCGACTTGAAAATGTTGGCTTGCAGTGATTGCGGATTGACTGCACTGAATTTGTCTGCTGCCCCCGAACTTTGTTCGTTGTATTGCCAAAACAATGATTTGACCATGCTTGATTTGAAACCGGTAGCTAAATTGACGGATTTAAATTGTGCAAATAACAATGTGAAATTTTCGTCATCTTCATTGTCTGAGAAGGTGTTGCCAAAATTGGAAACCCTTAACATCGCAAACAATGAAGGTAGTGGTACATTTAAGGTGGCATCAAGCACATTGCAGCAGGTGAACATCTGTGATAATGCATATACAGCAGTGGTAGTGACTCAAAATTCGATGTTAGATGTGTTTAAAGCAGACAACAATGATATCAAGAGTTTATATCTTACTAATAGTGCAAATACTTCTGTGTTGTCGTGCAACAATAATAATAGATTTACTACGCTGAAAGTTCCTACTGATGGTTTAGCTGAAATGCGATATGTTTCTCTTGATAATTGCCAGTTGAAAGAGATTGATATGTCTGCTAGCTCAAACTTAATGAGCTTGTCGTGCAAAAATAATAATGCGAAGGAGTTGTTGCTCCCTTCTGAAAAATTGTTTATGCTGGATTGCAGCGGTAATAATTTGGCTTTCTGTCATTTCCCCAGTGTCGCAAATAAACCTGCGTATTTTTCCTATTTGCCACAAGGCGTTTTGACAATTACAGAGTCTTTGAAAGTTTCAGATGGCATGCCCTATGTGGATATCTGTCCGGGATGGACGGACCGTTCCAATGAGGAGTATATCTTGAACCTGGAGAAATACAGATTTGATGCCGGTGGAGCATTGACAGTTTCTATGAAATGGTTTTCTGTAGATGCAAATGGAGAAAAGAAAGAGTTGGTATTAGCGAAGTCTAGCGATAGAGATCAAGATTACTACAACTCTAAATTCAATTTTACTTTCTTCAAGGGACAACCCTCAGTGTATGGTGAACTCAGTAGCAAGGCATATCCTGATTTAGTGATTAAAACAGACTATTTCGCTGTCGGAAAAGAAAATATTCTGGTAGGAATTGAAAATGTAAAAACAGAAGAATTAAGCATATCCATTAGTCTGGGTGCTCTTGTTTTGCAAAGTGGAACTCCTATGCCTGTAAATGTATATTCTACTGATGGTAAATTAGTTTGGAAAGGTGAAGTTGACGTAAATCCTTTGACGGTAAGCTTGCCTAAAGGCATTTACTTGGTTAATGGCAAGAAAGTGCTACTCTAACTCCTATTTATAATAATATGTGAGTAGATGTTATTAGATTACCTCATATAAACTATTAAAGATACAAATATGAATATATATAAAAAACTTCGGAATTTTAGTACACTTGCATTAATGGCTATGGTCGCTATGCCAAGTGCTGCACAGAATACTTTGCCCGATGGTTCTGTTCCTATGCTTGTTACACCTCACCAGCAGGTAATTAGCTATAGAGAACGTACGTTGTGTTTGGATATTACCTCTAACGTTTCTTATGAGTCTGCTTGTGATGCAGAATGGGCAAAATTGCGTAAAGGAACAGATGGCTCTCTATATGTACATCTTTTGGAAAACTATGGAGGTGTTGACCGTATAGCAAAGGTTAATTTCTCATGTGCTACTTATCCTGAATTAAATCAGACTTTAGTTATTACGCAAGGACGCAATGAGTCTGTAGAAGAGTTGCCGGTAGATACAAAGGTGTATCCGACATCCGGAACTGCCAATAATAGTCAATCTGGAAATGGTATCGATAAGACTTATGATAAAAATTATTCGACTTATTACCATACTTCTTGGACAGGAAGTGCCTTTTATGTATCAGAAGACAACCCGGCAATCTTAACCTATGAATTCAAAAATGTAGAGTACATTGATTATATCAACTATGTTCCTCGTCAAGATGGTGTGGATAATGGTTGTTTTGGCGAGATTGAAGTGCTTGTGAAAAAGCAAGGTGAAAGTGAATATACTTCAATGGGCCGTGCTGACTTTAAGAAAACCACCGGTGCAAAGAAGTTCAAATTTGATGCTCCTGTCACTCAACCCCAGTCAATTCAGATAAAGGTTTATAGTGGTGCCGGAAACTTTGCTTCTTGTGCAGAAATGGAGTTCTGCCAATATGCCGAACAAACAGACAATATCTTTGACTATTTTGAGGATGAAGTATGTTCTGTGTTAAAACCTGGTATTACTGAAGAAGACATCGAGAACATTCAAGATCCTTTTACAAAGTGCTTGGTAACTCAGATTTATTCTGGGGATTACGAGACTAAGTATCGTGTAGCTGACTATAAGTGTTACCTCGATCCTACGGTTTTGGCACTTCGTTGGAATACTGAAGGAAAGAAGTATAATCAATATGAAGGGGCTACTGGTATCAATATCTCAAAGGGTAAACACGCTATCATCGTAGCTGGTATTCCTAAGAACGAAACCATACGTTTGCGTGTCTGTGCATGGTATGTAGGTAAGGTTGGTACTAATTTTGACGGAGGTGATCCTCAGACTGTTGATTATACCTTGGAAAATGGTATCAACGTAATTGAATACAAAAATGATTGGGATGGTTTGGCATACGTTTGCTACTATACCGATGATGCTCCCTCTACTAAGCCTGATGTGAAGGTACACTTTGTAAATGGTGAAATCAATGGTTTCCTTACTCCGGATAAGACCAATGAAGAAATGCATGAGCTTTGTAAGAATGCACCTAACTACTGTATGGATGCTGTGGGCGATTTGGTTCACTCAGTTTGGACCTCAGAAGGATTCTACAAGTATTGTAAGGCCTCAGATGGTAAGAGCTTAGGTTATCGTCAGTTTATGAATGTGTTGGATAGCTTGGTGCAATGGGAACATGATTTACTCGGTTTTGAAAAATATGGTTTGTTGGAAACTCCACAGAACCGTACATTCGCTTATGTAAACTTTACCTATTATATGTTCCAGGGTGGTAGTGGCGTGTCATTCCACCAAGACCAAGAAAGCCGAATCTTGAATTGTAAGACATTGATGTTTAACGACGACGATGCTATTTGGGGTCTTTCTCACGAGTGGGGTCACCAACATCAGATGCACCCATATTTCTGCTGGGGTGGTTTGGGCGAAGTATCCAACAATATGAACTCCTATTATAATATTATGCACATGGGTTATTACCAATCAGACAAGATTAACCAATGGGCTCCTGCCCGTAAGCATTTCTTGGATGTAAGTGCAAAATATTCTCCCAGCTCAGTAAATGAAGATACTCAGGTGGTAACTTATAATCCAGTCAGAATGGATGCCTATGCATTGGCAAATGATTATGCTTATAGCCCCAAAATGAAAGCTCTATGTTTGGAAATGGGTAATTATTCAGAAAAAGGAAGCATTCCAACTCAAGAGGAGAACGTATTGAAAGCTATTGGTCATACAGAGGTAGGTGTCGGAGAAATGCTCTGTCCTTACATTATGCTGTATAACTATGCAACCTATGAATTGGGTATTACTGAGTTTGGACCTAATCTTTATGAATCATTGCGTAAGACAGATGCAGTAGAAGGTTCTACCATTGAAAAACAATCAGGTCTTGATAAGTATGAACTTATTGCTGCTACCCAAAATGGTAACAAGAATAATGGTTTGGCTAAGTTGACTGAACTCTATCCCAACTCTTGCTGGGTAAAGGATAAATATCTCTGTGTAGGCCATACGAATACATGGGATAATAGTACTCCTTACGTATTCAACTTTATCCGTAAGACATCTCGACTGACCGGATATAACTTATTCCCGTATTTTGAACGTTGGGGCTTCTTGCGTCAATTGGCTACATTCGTAGGTGACTATGGTCACAAGCCACATGTGCTCACTAAAGAAATGTACGATGAGTTCAAAGCCGATATGGATGCTTTGGTAACTTCTGGCGAACTCAAAGCTATGCCTGATGGAATGGTTGAGGAAATCTCTAATATGCGTAACCTCAACGAGGCGGGCGATAAGTGGTTCCCAACTCCCAATATTCCTAACTAATAATAGTTGTAAACACTAGGTTTACATTAGAAGAGAGGTACATTTGATGTGTACCTCTCACTTTTTTATTATCAAAAACATGGTACGATGTTAAGCACCGCTAAAAGATGTCTTATAACATACATTTTAATTTTTGCGACTGACTTATTTTGCGCAATTTCGCATTGTACATTATAAACCAAACCTTCTAATATTTTTACTATGAAAGTATACAATTTTGGTGCGGGACCTTCAATCCTGCCGCAAGAAGTAATGAAAGCTACAGCTGAGGCTTGTACTGAATTCCAAGGTATGGGTCTTTCTTTGATGGAAATCAGCCACAGAACAAAGGAATTTCAGGCCGTGATGGATGAGGCGCAAGCTTTGTTCAAGGAATTATTAAACATTCCTGAAGGGTATAGTGTGTTGTTCGTAGGTGGTGGTGCTAGTTTGGAATTTTGTATGGTGCCTTACAACCTTTTAGAAAAGAAAGCTGCTTATCTCAATACCGGAGTGTGGGCAAAGAAAGCATTGAAGGAAGCGAAATTATTTGGCGAAGTCGTAGAAGTGGCTTCATCTGCAGATGCTAATTATACTTTCATCCCGAAGAATTATGAGATTCCTACTGATGCAGATTATTTCCATATAACAACGAATAATACTATTTATGGAACAGAACTGCACGAAGATTTGGACTCTCCAGTTCCTTTAGTTGCAGATATGTCATCGGATATCTTCTCTCGTCCGATTGATGTAAGTAAATATGGCATGATTTATGGTGGTGCCCAAAAGAATCTTTCTATGGCGGGTGTAACCTTTGTTATTGTAAAGGATGAGTTACTTGGCAAAGTTTCTCGCCCTATACCGACTATGTTGGATTATCGTACTCACGTAGATAAAGGCTCAATGTTTAACACGCCTCCTGTTGTTCCTATTTATTGTGCATTACAGAATTTGAAGTGGATTAAGGCGCAAGGTGGGGTAGTAGAAATGAAACGTAGAGCAGAAGAGCGTGCAGAAATACTTTATGCAGAAATTGATCGTAACAAGATGTTTAAAGGTACTGCAGCAAAGGAAGACCGTTCGCTTATGAACATCTGTTTTGTAATGAACGATGAGTATAAAGAACTTGAAAGTGAGTTTTTGAAGTTTGCGCAATCTAAAGGAATGTCTGGTATAAAGGGCCATCGTTCAGTTGGTGGTTTCCGCGCTTCATGCTACAATGCAATGCCTGTAGAAGGGGTCAAGGCATTGGTAGAGTGTATGAAAGAGTTTGAAACAATGCATTCATAGTGCTTAAATGATTGTAGATAAATAGAATTTTTACTTGTCGAGGGTATGGATCTTTTTACCCTTGACAAGTTTTGTCTAATTAAATCAACTTTAGTTATGAAAATATTGGTGGCAACAGAAAAACCTTTTGCAGCAATAGCAGTAAATGGTATTAAAGATATTATAGAGAAAGCCGGATTTGAGTTCGTATTATTAGAAAAGTATACTGACAAAAAACAGTTGTTAGATGCTGTGGCTGATGCGACTGCGCTGATTATTCGCTCAGATAAGGTGGATGAAGAAGTGATGGCAGCTGCACCCCAATTGAAAATAGTAGTTAGGGCTGGAGCCGGTTATGATAATGTTGATTTGAATGCGGCGACATCTAGAAATATTGTCGTGATGAATACTCCCGGACAAAACTCTAACGCAGTTGCCGAATTGGTAGTTGGTCTTTTGCTTATGGCTGTTAGAAATAATTTTAATGGCAGTTCTGGTAGCGAACTAATGGGTAAAAAAATTGGTTTGATGGCTTTTGGGGCTGTGGCACAAAATTTGGCTCGTATAGCAAAAGGACTAGGAATGACAGTGATGGGGTATTCTCCTACCGGACATCCTGAGAAAATAGCAAATGCTGGCTTTGAAGTGGCAGAAACCCCTGAACAACTTTTTGCAGAGTGTGACGTTGTGAGCTTACATATTCCTGCCAATGCGCAGACCAAAGAAAGCATTAATTACGCATTGCTTTCTAAAATGAAGAAGAAGGCCATTCTCGTCAATTCTGCCCGCAAAGAGGTAATCAATGAAGGCGATTTGCTCCGAATTATGACTGAACGTGACGACTTGCGCTATTATTCAGACCTTCAATTGGCTTGTCATGATGAGGCCATTGAAAAGTTGGGCTCACGCTACTTTGCCACACCTAAGAAAATGGGGGCACAGACAGCAGAAGCCAATATTAATGCGGGTTTAGCTGCTGCTCGCCAAATTGTGTCTTTCTTAAAGGATGGATGCACTCAATACCAAGTAAATAAATAGTTGCTTACTTTAAATAATAATAGATATGCCTAGGGTTAAACCTTTTCGTGGAATACGACCACCGAAATCCTTAGTGGAACTGGTAGAGTGTCGTCCTTATGATGTACTCAGTTCGGAAGAAGCTCGTCAAGAGGCAGGTGACAATGAAATGTCGCTTTATCATATCATCAAACCCGAAATCAATTTCCCCGTTGGAACTTCCGAATATGCACCGGAAGTATATGAAAGTGGCGCACAAGAGTTTGAGAAGTTTCAAAGAAATGGTTGGTTACAACAAGATGAGCAGGAGAATTACTACCTCTATGCTCAGACCATGAATGCTAAAACGCAATATGGATTTGTCCTCTGTGCGCATGTAGATGATTATATGAACAATGTCATCAAGAAGCATGAACTTACCCGTCGCGATAAAGAAGAGGACCGCATGAAACATGTGCGTAAGACCAATGCCAACATCGAGCCCGTTTTCCTGGCTTATCGCGAGAGTGAACCATTGGCTGCTCTTATATCAAAATATGCGGCACAGGAACCTGAGTATGACTTTGTTGCTCCTATTGATGGATTTGCACATCAACTTTGGGTGATTGGCGATTTGCAAGATCAGGCGACGATTACCGAAGAGTTTGCTCGAATGGATGCTCTTTATATAGCAGATGGTCATCATCGTTCTGCTGCTGCTGCTTTGGTGGGAGCAGAGAAGGCAAAAGCCAATCCTGAAAATACTGGGAATGAAGAATATAATTTCTACATGGCTGTTTGTTTCCCGGCAAATCAATTGACCATTTTGGATTATAACCGTGTTGTAAAAGACTTGAATGGCTATACTAAAGAAGAATTCTTGGACGCGTTGAATAAAAATTTTGAAGTGGACTTGCAAGGTCCTATAGCTTATCGCCCTCAAGAAATGCATGAGTTCTCACTTTATATTGACGGACTTTGGTATTCTTTGAAGGCCAAGGAGGGAACGTACAATCCTAATGACCCGATTGGTGTACTTGATGTTGACATCTCATCCCGCTTGATTCTAGATGAATTACTAGGAATAAAGGATTTGAGAAGCGACAAACGAATCGACTTTGTTGGTGGTTTGCGAGGACTTGATGAATTGAAACGCAGGGTGGATAGTGGTGAGATGAAAATGGCATTAGCATTATATCCTGTGAGTATGCAACAGATAATGGATATTGCAGATAGTGGAAACATTATGCCGCCTAAAGCCACTTGGTTTGAGCCTAAATTAAGAAGTGGTTTGGTGATTCATAAGTTAGACTAAATGTTATAGGGGCTTTACGGAGCCCCTATAATTTAGATTTTAATATTTTGGAAAAGTTTTCAATACATATTTTGGGATGTGGGAGTGCTCTTCCAACAGTAAAACATCTTCCTACGACTCAGGTGGTTAGCTTGAGGAACAAATTGTATATGATTGACTGTGGTGAGGGAGCACAATTGCAACTACGTAAATCGCATTTAAGTTTCTCTAATCTCAGTCATATTTTTATCTCGCATTTGCATGGTGACCATTGTTTCGGACTGCCTGGCTTGATTTCTACCTTTTCTTTGTTAGGACGTAAAACCCCCTTACATATTTATGCTCCCACGCCTTTAAAAGGGTTGCTAACTCCGTGGTTGAACTTCTTTTGCAAGGGAATGACATTTCCTGTTGAAATACATTCAATAGATACAGAGGCTACTGAAAAAATATATGAGGATTCTGCCCTTTCTGTTACAACCATCCCCCTCTCACACAGAATCCCGTGTTGTGGTTTCCTTTTTGAAGAAAAGCCTTCATTGCCACACATTCGTCGTGATATGATTGATTATTTGGAAATTCCACATTTTGAAATAAACCGAATTAAACAAGGAGGTGATTGGACTACAGCTGATGGACGTTATTTTCGACATGAACAATTAGTGACTCCAGCTAATTTGCCTCGTAGTTATGCCTATTGTTCGGACACAGCCTATCTTCCTAGCTTAAAGGAGCAGTTGAAAAACGTAAATCTGCTTTTTCATGAAGCTACTTTTTTACAGACAGATGTGCAACGGGCAGAAGAGACTTACCATTCAACTGCTTTGCAAGCAGCCACCATTGCTCGCGACTCTCAAGTAAAGAGTCTGTTGATTGGACATTTTTCTGCACGCTATCCCAATGAACAAATTTTGCTTGAGGAAGCAAAAAATATTTTTACAAATACTCAATTAGCCACAGAAGGCCTAGTGGTAGAGGTGGTTTGACAATGCCAGTTCTGATGAATGTGCTTATACCTTTTATCGCCTCCTGATTTTTCAAAAAAAAGAATTAGCACATTCTTTGGGTTGTGTTTTATATTTTACTAATTTCGCACTTGGATAAAGGTGTTCGGAGACAATGTTTTTGTCCCGAATGAAAAGGGAACTTCGGTGAAAGTCCGAGACTATACCCGTAGCTGTAATTCTCTTCGTGTTCCGTACATCAAAGGTCACTGCAAAAAGTGGGAAGACCGTACGGATGAGATAAGTCAGAAGACCTGCCTTCTTCTTTATTTTAGATACTTTCGGGAAATAGGGTATCTAGTAGATGATGTTTGCCCTAGGGATTTTTTACTTGAATTAAACAATGTTCATATGATACAAACCGTACTTAAAAGAGATGGTAGAATTGTTGGCTTTAATCGTGAAAAGATAGCTGCAGCTATTAGAAAAGCCATGTTGACTACCGATGCTGGTGAAGATGAAGTGCTAATCAGCAAAATTGTAGACCGTGTCGAGTATAGAGGTAAAGAACAATCTTCTGTAGAAGCTATACAGGATATGGTTGAGGTGGAGTTAATGGCTTCGCCAAGAAAGGAAGTCGCTAAAAGTTATATAGCCTATCGCAACAGACGTAGTATTGCACGAAAGGCAAAAACGCGCGAAATGTTTCTTGAAATAGTAGAAGCAAAATCCAATGATGTGACGCGCGAAAATGCCAATATGAATGCTGATACACCGGCTGGTATGATGATGAAGTTTGCCAGTGAAACTACTAAACCATTTGTAGACGATTATCTTTTATCAGAGTCAACACTTTGGGCTGTTCGCAATAATTATTTGCATATACATGACAAGGATTATTATCCTACAAAATCTCTTACTTGTTTACAGCACCCACTAGATAAAATTCTAGAGCATGGTTTTATTGCCGGACATGGTGAATCGCGTCCGACAAAGCGCATTGAGACTGCAGCTATTATGGCTTGTATATCAATGGAAACCGTACAAAACGAAATGCATGGGGGACAAGCCATTCCTGCTTTTGATTTTTATCTGGCACCCTATGTTCGTCGTAGTTATATCGAAGAAATTAAGACGATAGAACAGATAAGTAATCAGGATTTGAAGCACTTATATGATGCTCCTATAGAAGATTATGTGAAACAAGACCTGGATTTTCTGCAAGGTGACCAGCGTTTCAAGCAACATGCCATCAATCGTACGGTGAATAGGGTACATCAATCAATGGAGGCTTTCATACATAATATGAATACCATTCATTCCCGTGGTGGAAATCAGGTGGTTTTCTCCTCTATTAACTATGGTACAGATACCTCAGCAGAGGGCCGCTGTATCATCCGTGAATTGCTCCAGTCTACCTATGAAGGTGTAGGTAATGGTTCAACAGCTATTTTCCCGATACAAATTTGGAAAAAGAAACGCGGAGTCAGCTATTTGCCAGAAGATAAGAATTACGATTTATATCAGTTTGCTTGTAAAGTAGCTGCTCGTCGTTTTTATCCTAACTTTGTGAATCTAGATGCCACTTTTAACCGTCATGAGAAATGGAGACAGGATGATCCTCAGCGATATCGTTATGAAGTAGCTACAATGGGTTGTCGCACCCGTGTCTTTGAAAATCGCTTTGGTGAGAAGACTTCCATCGCTCGAGGTAATCTTTCTTTCTCAACCATCAACATAGTGCGTTTAGCAATAGATTGTGCAGCTGCCACAGAGGACAAGACTCTCCGTGTAGAACAATTCTTTGTGAAACTCGATGAACTGTTAGAAATCACAGCCAAGCAGTTATGTGACCGATTTGAGTTCCAGAAAACTGCTTTAGTCAAGCAATTCCCGCTACTTATGTCTTCGCTATGGATGGGGTGTGAGGCTTTAGGTCCAACAGACAATATTTCTTCTGTAATCAATCAAGGAACATTGGGTATTGGTTATATTGGCTTGGCTGAATGCTTAGTGGCATTGATTGGCAAACATCATGGTGAAAGCGCTGAGGCACAGGCCTTGGGATTGCGCATTATTACTTATATGAGAGACCGCGCAAATGATTTTTCAGAGCGTTTCCAACATAATTTTAGTATTATAGCAACCCCTGCCGAGGGTTTGTCCGGTCGTTTTACCGGTATAGACCGCAAAAAATATGGTGAGATTCCTGGTGTGACTGACAAGATGTATTACACCAACTCTAACCACGTACCTGTGAGTTATAGGTGCTCGCCCAAACACAAGGCAGAGATAGAGGCTCCTTATCACGAACTGACACGAGGAGGACATATTTTCTATATTGAAATTGATGGTGATGCTACGCACAATCCCCAGGCCATTATGGATATCGTAGATCTTATGGATAAAAACGATATGGGTTATTGCTCTGTGAATCATAATCGAAACCGTTGTATGAACTGCGGTTATGAAGATGCACAACCAAATCTTTCTGTTTGCCCTCAATGCGGTAGCGAAGATATAGATTGTTTGCAGCGTATCACAGGTTATCTTGTTGGTACAACAGAAAGATGGAACAAGGCAAAATTAGCTGAGCTTAATGACCGAGTTATCCACAAATAGCATTCGACTGCTCGATGTGAAATATGGTACGTCCGTAGATGGTCCAGGACTGCGTACTTCCATCTATTGTGCAGGATGTGAGCATCATTGTCCCGGCTGTCATAACCCTCAGTCGTGGGATGTGTCTGCAGGGCAAGTCTATGATATCAATCAACTTTTTGAGGAAATTCAAAAGGCTGAAATGAATGTTACCTTCACGGGAGGAGATCCTATGCTCTTCCCGGAAGGTTTTATTCGTTTGGCAGAACTGATAAAGAAAAACACCGATATGACTATTTGGTGTTATACCGGCTATAAGTTTGAAACTCTTATGCAGCATGCCCGTCGGCGTGCACTTGCAGAACTCTGCGATGTTATCGTCGATGGCCCATATTTGGCATCTCAACGCGATTTGTCTTTACCCTTTCGAGGAAGCCGGAATCAGCGTATTATTGATGTGCCATCTTCTATCAATGGTCGCATCGTAGAGTTGATTTTTTGAGAAACTCCTATAATCTACTGCCAGATAAATAATTCGGACGAAAGGAAAAAGAACTGTTGAACAGTCCTTTTTCCTTATTTTGATTTTATCAAACTACATAATCTTTGCATTTTTCTTGCTAATGGAGAAGAAGTCAACTCTTTTTATGATTAAACATAAAAGAGACTCGTTTATAAATAGCAGTCAACTAAAATAAAAACCAAGCACTCATTCAATTTTCATTCAATATTCGTTTAAAAACAATTCAAAAAACTATAGCAAAACGTGCTTTCATTCAATATCCGTTCAAAGATTGTTTAAACGGCCTTTTTGGCTTCTATGGAAGGCCATTCAAGCGACCTATGAAAGGCCTTTCAAGCATTCTATGGATGCCCATTCAAAGAACCTTTGAACGGCCTTTCAAAGGATGCTTGATTATATCGTTGACTTTTGTGACTATTTTTGTACCCACTCAGCAAATAGAGCAGTATATATCGGATTGTGATTGCCCGACAGTAATAATAAAAAAACAGTAACAAGCCATGTTACTTTGACAACAAGGCTTGTTACCGAAATATACAGTAAGAAACTAAAAAGTTGACAGTTTGATTATATGGACTTATGCAGAATTTGTTAACAGACTATTCTACATTTTCTAGCACTTCTACGTGCATGCTTATGTCAGTTTTAGGACGGTCATCGCGGTGAGTAACTGTGTTTTGAATAGCTTCTACGACGCTTAATCCCTCAATTACTTCGCCAAATACAGTATATTCCCCGTCAAGGAAGGGGGTGCCGCCAATTTGGGTGTATGCTTCTACTTGTTCAGGTGTAAAGGACGGACTCCCCATCTCTTTACTTTTTTGAAGTGCTTCTTTCCCCAATCTTTCTTGTAACTCCATCAGTGCTGCACGGTCGCGGTTACGACGAAAATTCATTATTTCTTCGCGGTGTGTAGCTGCAAGCTTTCCGAATATAGCTTGTTCTTGTTGCATCTCCATTTGGCGTTCCATCTGTTTTAACTCAGCAGGTTTGTAGGTCTTGCCCCAAACTATATAAAACTGGCTGCCACTGCTTTCTTTGTTGGGGTTTACTTCGTCGCCCAATCTGGCTGCACTCAGTGCACCACGCTTATGAAAAAGTTGGCTAGAATGTATTTCGGCTGGAATTGTATAGCCAGGACCGCCACTTCCCAAAGATTTTCCAGAAGGGGCATTTTTACTTTCAGGGTCGCCTCCTTGAATCATAAAGTCTTTGATAACACGATGGAACAAAGTGCCGTTGAGGTAGCCTTCTGATGCCAATTTCAGAAAATTGTCACGATGAAGAGGTGTCTCGTCATATAGGCGTACGAGGATGTCGCCCATTGATGTTTTGATTTTTACTATTGCCATGATTTTTTAGTTTGAAAATAAATTGCCCTTTTGCCTTTAAGATTCTTCTTCTACCAGTTTCCCCTCTTTCTCAAGTGCTCTCCAAAGGCTGTGCCGGAATTCAGGATTGTGCGTCTGCATTTCTTGAAAAAGACGGCTTATATTCGTACGCTCAGATTGGTGTTCGTGTGGACATTTTTTAGTTTGGGGAATGTATTGCATGATGAACTGCCATTCATTGAGGTCGGCTTCGTGTTCATAGCAAAGGGGACGTATGATGCGAATTGGGAATTTACGCATCTGTAAAACTACAGGCATGGTGGAAAACGAACCAGAAAAGGATAGGTTCATTAGGGCGGTGTGGAGAATATCATCTTGGTGGTGTCCTAGTGCTATTTTGTTGCACCCCATTTCTTGTGCCGTTTCAAAGAGCTGTTTGCGTCTGTTCCAAGAACACAAAAAGCAGGGGGTGCGGTGAGCCTGTCTGTCCGGTTCAAAACTGGTGGTTTTCAGCACAAATGCGGCTCCATTAGAATGGGCAAATTGTTCCAGATAGTTGGTAGAAGAGTGGTACTCTATCCCTTCCATTCTGACATGAAGTGCCGTGATATGAAACGCAAAAGGCGAGCGTCTTTTGTACTCTCCCAAGAGTTGCAGCAACGCTAAAGAGTCTTTCCCTCCTGATAGGCCTACGAGGATGTGATCACCTTCAGAAAGAAGCGAAAAATGCTTGATGGCTTTTCCGAATCGTTCTCTAACGCGTTTCTGTAGTTTGAACGATGCTGTTTGCTTGGGAGGTATGCTCATTTCATAAAGACAAAATAGACGGCAGCTACGAGGCAGCCAAAAGCGGCAATGTGGTTCCAATGGAAAGTCTCGCCCTTGAAGAGCATGGTCACGATGATGGTGAATACGAGTAGGGAGATGACTTCTTGAATCACCTTGAGTTGAATGAGTGAGAAAGGACCGCCGTTTTCGATGAAGCCTATTCGATTGGCGGGAACCTGGCAAACATACTCAAAGAAGGCTATGCCCCAAGAGAAGGCGATAATGGCAATCAAGGGCCAACTCTTGCTAATGCCTGTTTCGCTCAACTTGAGGTGGCCGTACCAGGCTATTGTCATGAAGATGTTAGAGCAGATGAGTAATAATATAGAATAAAAACCTTGCATGTGATTTTAAATAAATCCTCTCCTAACATGTAATTAGGAGAGGGTAGGATATATGAAATAAGTGAACGTTACTATTTTCCGCTGAGTTGCTTGTCCATTGATTCTGCAGCTTTTCTGCCGTCACCCATGGCCAAAATAACAGTGGCTCCACCGCGTACAATATCGCCTCCTGCGTAGATGGTCGGGATGGAAGATTGCATATCCTCATTTACTGCGATTGTACCTTTGCGCCCTAATTCCAAACCTTTAATAGAGTGGGGGACAATGGGGTTGGGGGATACGCCGATGCTGACTACCACCAAGTCTGTGTCCATCGTAACTGTTTCTCCAGGGATCGCAACGGGGCTTCTGCGTCCGGAGGCATCGGGTTCGCCTAATTCCATTTTTTGCAATACCACCTGCTTTACTCGGCCTTGTTCATCGGCGAGATATTCAAGAGGGTTGTGCAACGTAAGGAATTGTACACCTTCTTCTTTTGCATGATGCACCTCTTCAAGGCGTGCCGGCATTTCTTCTTCAGATCGGCGATAAACGATGGTCGCACTTTCTGCACCTAGACGTAAGGCAGTTCTGACAGAGTCCATGGCTGTATTACCTCCGCCAACTACAGTAACATGCTTGCCGAAGACAATGGGGGTATCGCTGTCCGGGTTAGAGGCATCCATTAAATTGACACGGGTTAAATATTCATTGCTGGACATAATATTGATGGAGTTTTCACCGGGAATACCCATAAAGTTGGGTAGACCTGCTCCTGACGCAACAAATATGCCTTTGTAACCTTCTTGTTCAAGCTCTTCAACTCCAATGGTCTTTCCTACGATGCAGTCCTTGACAAATGTCACACCTAACTTTTCAAGATTTTGAATCTCAAAATCTACAATCTTGTTGGGAAGACGGAACTCAGGAATACCATATTTAAGCACGCCGCCAATTTCGTGGAGCGCTTCAAATACGGTAACCTCGTAGCCGCGTTTAACCATGTCTCCAGCAAATGACAAACCTGCAGGACCACTGCCTACAACAGCAACCTTAATACCTTTTTTATTTGTGATTTCAGGATGTTCTGCGCAGCCATGTTCACGTTCATAATCGGCAGCAAATCTTTCCAAATAACCAATAGCAACAGCTTCACCACCTGTCTTCAAATGGATACATTTTGACTCACATTGTTTTTCCTGAGGACATACTCGTCCACAAACAGCAGGCAATGCGCTGGTTTCTTTGATGGTTTTAGCAGCCGCAAGGATTTCTCCTTTCTCAATATATTTTACGAAACGCGGAATGTCAATATTTACAGGGCATCCTTGTACACAGCCGGGATTGGCGCAGTCCAAGCAGCGACGAGCCTCTTGCATGGCTGTTTCAAGGCTAAGTCCTTTATTTACTTCTTCTTTTAATTGTTTCGCTCTGTATGTTGGCTCTAATTCGTTCATCTTACAGCGCTCAATGGCCATTCTCTCTTTGGGCTTGGTGGCAAGACGTAATGCCTTTCTCCATTCTGCATCTCTGCTCGTATCTTCTTGTACGCTTTCTGCAAATCGTTCCAATTCTGCTTGTTCCTCTTTCTTGAAAGCTCCCATACGTTTAAGCATTTCGTCGAAATCCACTTGGTGACCATCAAACTCAGGACCATCTACACAAACGAATTTTGTTTTTCCACCAACTGTGATGCGGCAGGCTCCACACATTCCGGTTCCGTCAACCATAATGGTGTTTAAGGAAACGTCAGTGGGGATTTCGTATTTCTTTGTAAGTAGACAAACGAACTTCATCATAATTGCAGGACCGATGGCAAAACATTTGTCTACTTTCTCGCGCTGGATAACACTTTCAATACCTTCTGTTACAAGGCCTTTTTTGCCATAAGAACCATCATCTGTCATGATAATAACCTCGTCGGAAGAGGCACGCATTTCTTCTTCTAAGATAATAAGCTCCTTAGAACGACCAGCCAGAACAGTAATTACCTTGTTGCCGGCTTCTTTTAAAGCTCTAACAATGGGAAGCATTGGAGCAACGCCAACGCCACCTCCTGCACATACAACAGTTCCGAAATTCTCAATATGTGTGGCTTGTCCCAAAGGGCCTACTACGTCTGTGATGTAGTCGCCCTCAGATAGCGCACATATTTTCATAGAAGATAATCCGATGGTTTGTATTACGAGGGTGATAGTGCCACGTTCCTTGTCTGCATCAGCAATAGTTAAAGGTACACGCTCGCCATTCTCGCCAACTCGGACAATTACAAAATGTCCGGCTTTTCTGGATTTGGCAATAAGGGGGGCTTCAATGACTAATTTAAATACCTTGTCAGAAAATTGTTCTTTCTTGATTATCTTGTTCATAATAATGGAATAGACTAATATGTGAAATGGTATGTATTATCTTACTCTAAAATTCTTTTCTACAATGACATCATAAAATAATGCTGAGGATGTACAAGTAACTTTTCCCTGAGGTATATTTTTAGTATAATTGGTGGGTACAACTTGACCGGAAATATTATAGCGAGCCGTAAATTTTAGTTTGTAGCTTCCAGGGGATGTACACACCAATGAAACAGAAGGATTGGCATTCTCTTTGTCATACACTACTTCTACAGATGGCGTTGCAATCGAAACATCCTCTTCACTTTCCCATTTATAGATAGTTTTGTTTAAAAGCGTTCCTTTTTTGCTCTGTATGATAGTTGCTTCTATGGGTGTGCCTGTCGTTAATTCTTCAGAGCCTTCCGTAGTCGTGAATGTAATATCTGAGAATTCAGGGGGATAAGAATTGAAATCTTCTTCCGAACAGGACCATACGGTTAGAGCAACTAACAGTAAAGCAAAGAAGTTAGTAATAAAAAACTTATTCATTTTGTTACAATCTATTATCTGGCGTTTAAAATGGAATTCAAATCTCTTTTATTAGGTGCAAATTTATGATAAATTTAGGAATTATACTAATTCGCCAAGCCCTTGTCGTATAATTTCAGGTTTTTCATTAAGGCAGTTTACGATGGTAGATTCTCCTAATATTCCTTCGCCCCCATCAATGATTATGTCCACATTATGTCCAAATTTTTCTTCTATTAGTTCTGGATTGGTAAGATACTCCATTTCATCTTCTTCTATCGGAAGAGATGCAGTCATTAGTGGCGCATTCAATACTTCAAGCAAACTATTTACTAATGGTCGTTGGATGATTTTAATGCCAACCTCTTTCTCGTTTCTGTTTCGAAAGACTTTGGGTAAACTCTTGGCTGCCGGTAAGATAAAAGTAAAATTTCCGGGTAAGTTCTGACGTAGGATTTTATACACCTCGTTGTCAACTTTTGCATAATGGCTGATTTCACTTAAATCTCGGCACACTATAGAAAGCGGGTGTTTTTTGGGGTCTATCATTTTGATTTTGCATATACGCTCTACTGCACGCTCTTTTAGGGCATGACATCCTAACGCATAGGTTGTATCTGTCGGATAAATAATTATTCCTCCATCATTCAGTATCCTAACAATTTCTTCTAACCGTTGAGGATTATTGTTCTTGTCGTATAGGCGAATCATTGTTCTTTAGAATGTTTTTAATACGTTATACAGTCGTTGCATAGGAAGACCCATGACATTGAAAAAGCTGCCACGTAATTCTTCAACCGCCACCATACCTATCCATTCTTGTATGCCATAGGCTCCTGCCTTGTCAAATGGCAAATAATTTGTTACATAGAAATCAATTTCTTCTTCGCTCAAATCAGAAAATTTAACATGGCTAGTCACTGCAAATGTTTCGTTTCGGTGTTGAGTCATTACAGTTACTCCTGTAATTACTTGATGTATGCGTCCGGATAGTTTTTTTAATATGAGTTTTGCTTGATTCTCATCATGTGGCTTTCCTAAAACTTCGCCATCTATGCACACCATTGTATCGGCTGTTATCAATAATTCATTTTGTGCCATAGAATGACGATAAGCTTCTGCCTTTTTTCGAGAAATATATCGGGCAATATCTTCACCGCGTAATGCCTCGGGATAACTTTCATCCACTCCAAAGAGTGTTCTTACCTTAAACTTGACTCCAAGGCGTTGAAGCAATTCCTTCCTTCTGGGGGAATTGCTGGCTAAAATGACTTCGTATCGTTGTAAATTGTCTAGCATATTTGGTCCTTTAAGTAAAGAATTCATGCACTTTTACCATCCAAATGCGTTGGCAGACGACATCCATTTTCCTTGTGCTCTAAGCACCTGTTCTACCACGTCTCTTACACAACCTTCTCCTCCGTTCTTTTGGCTAACGTAGAGAGATATATCTTTGATCTCGTAGGCAGCATCGGCAGGGCAACAAGGGCATCCGCATATTTTCATAACTTCATAGTCGGGAATGTCGTCACCCATATAGAGTACTTCCTGGGGTTTAAGCTTATATTTTTCCATCCATTCTTTAAAACAGGTAATTTTGACAGATACTCCTATGAATACGTCTTGCAGTCCCAACCCTTCGTATCTTTTTCTCACGGCCTCACTCTTACCTCCGGTAATAATTGCCATTTGTAGGCCGCACTTAACGGCCAGTTGCAGGGCATATCCATCTTTGATGTTCGCTGTGCGGCAAGGCTGTCCTTCTTCGTTTAAAAGGTACACGTTGTTGGCGCTTAGAACGCCATCGACGTCAAATACCAAAGCTCGTATTTGGGTTAAATCGTAATTTATCATTCGAATCAATTTTTCAACAATTATTTGACTTTTTATTGAGAATGCTTTCGCTCATTTGTTTATAAATTGAAAGCAGGTTTTCTTCATCTTTTAACATCATTTGGTGCGCTTCCATAATGTTCTTATCACCTCTGTGTGCCGGGCCTGTTTGTGCCAAATGGGGACTTAACTCATGAATCTTTTGAGTTGTTTCGTCAATGAGGGGAATTAGTATTTCAGGAGGCAGATTCTGTTTCTCAAGAAGCTGCATGGCCAAATCGTAACAGTGGTTAGAAAAATTACAGGCAAAAACCGCAGATAAATGTACCCATTTGCGTTGTTCGCTACTTGCTTCAACAATATGGTTAGATAAGTTTCCTACTAATAGTTCAATCCTAGATTTAGTAACCTTAGAGTCGTATTCAATAAGAAAAGGAATTGTTTCCCAATTTATGGCTTTAGTTTTTGAGAAAGTTTGTAAAGGGTAAATGATTCCAAATCCTCCGGGATGATTCCCAAAAATAGATAAAGGGATGCTTCCTGCAGTGTGCAGAAGAATGGAGTTGGGAAATCTCTCTCTTAGCAGATTAATAACTTCATATATGACTTGGTCTTTTACGCAAACAATAAAAATGTCAGCAGAAGGAATGTCGTATATAGAAGTATAAGCTTGGCATCCAATTCGGGTGGCTAAAGACTGTGCCGATTGTAACGTCTTACTATATACAGCAATAATAGAATTGCCTTTTGCGTGTAACGCAAGAGACAAATGAGTGGCAACGTTTCCAGCTCCGATAAAAGCAATAGTTTTTTGTTGGGCTATGATAGCGGGTTCTGTCATTTCTATTTTGGCCTACGAACTAAATATCTTGAAAGGCAAAGATACATTAAGTGTTATGATAGGCAAAATAAATAGAGGAAAAAGATGTGCTATGTTAATTATACTTGTTAGGTTGTTATCAATTGATAATACCTAGAAGTCTTTTCGCTATTTTGTTAATTCATAGCGAATTTAGTTTGTGCGTTCCATTTTAATAAAATATGCAGCATAAGCTTGTTGCTTGTGCTGCATATAATCCTTGTTTGTATGTGTTTTTAGTTTTCGGGATGTGGATAAACTAATTTGTAACCTTTTCCATGGATGTTGATAATTTCTACATTTTCATCATCTTTAAGGTGCTTGCGCAACTTAGTGATATAAACATCCATAGAACGTGCGTTAAAGTAGTTGTCATCAATCCAAATGGTTTTCAAAGCGAAATCGCGTTGCAGTATTTCATTAGCATGAGCACAGAGAAGACTGAGCAACTCACATTCTTTTGTGGTAAGTTTAGTGACAGTTTCTCCTCTTGTGAGGGTTTGCTTCTGTGTGTCAAACATGAAACTGCCTAGTTTGTAAGTAGTGCGTTCACGGTTCTTTTTGCCTTTTACGCGGCGTAGAATTGCTTCAATACGGAAGGTCAATTCTTCCATAGAGAAGGGCTTGGTAAGATAGTCGTCAGCTCCAATCTTAAATCCTTCCAAGATGTCTTCTTTAAGAGTTTTTGCAGTTAAGAAAATGATAGGCATCTCTTCATTGATTTCGCGGATTTCTCTGGCAAGTGTGAAACCATCCTTCAAGGGCATCATTACGTCGAATACGCAAAGATCAAATTTTTCTTTAACGAAGGCGTTGTATCCTGCTTCGCCATCAGTGCACAATTCAGTATCATACCCTTTGGCTTGCAAATATTCTCTCAATAACATGCCGAGGTTATCATCGTCCTCGCATAATAGAATTCTCATTTTTGTCTCCATAGTTGTTTATTGTTTAATTATTGGTAATGTTATTATAAAAGTTGTTCCTTTCCCTAATTCGCTTTCTGCATATATTTGTCCTTTGTGGAACATAATTATTTTCTTTACATAGGCTAATCCTAAGCCAAAGCCTTTGACGTCGTGTCTATTACCGGTATGCACTCGGAAGAAACGGTCAAAAATCTTTTTAAGGTCTTCTTTCTTTATGCCGATGCCATTGTCTTGTACAGATATAATCAGTTTGTCTGCTTCATTTCGCGTAGTTACTAGTATTCTGGAAGATTCATCAGGCTTTTTGTACTTTAATGCATTATCCATCAAGTTGAAAATGACGTTTGTAAAGTGCATTTCATCAACGTATACATTTGCAACTTCTGCATTTAGTTCGGTCTCAATAGTTCCACCTGAAGTTTCTGCTTTAAGTCTGAATGTTGCTGCTACGTCTGCAATCAAAGAATTTGCGTCTAACTCTCTTGGCTTGAAAGTTCCTGCTTTATGTTCAAACATGGACATTTGTAGGACTTTCTCTACTTGGAATCGTAAGCGTTTGGTTTCATCATTGATAACCCTGGAAATATGTTTATACATCGTCTCACTTTTTGCTACTGCCGGATCGTTTAGCATCTGTGCAGCCAAAGATATAGTGGAGATGGGCGTTTTAAACTCATGGGTCATATTATTGATAAAGTCGTTCTTTATTTCTGTGAGTTTCTTTTGGCGGAATATCGTGTAGATTGTGAATATAAATATCAGTAGTAGTATGATGGTGAATATAATAGCAGGAATCATAAAACGAGCACTTCTATAAATGTATTTTTGCATTTCAGGGAAGTGAATAGTAATGATACCCATTTTGGAAGGATGGTCATTGGGAAAAAGTACTTGTTTATAAGAAAACTGTTCCCCTGATTTATCAAAATCTGCACATCGATACACTTCTCTTCCATCTGTTGTGGCAACAGTAAAGTGATAGGCTATATCTATACCTTGGGCTCGCAGTTCTTGCTTGATGGCTCTATCAAGTGATTGAAAGTTTACTCTCTCTGCTAAAGGCTTATTACTTGATTCATATAAAATGTCATAAATGATTTTGCTTAATAAATCTTGCTGATGAATATATCTTAGTCGAATAGCTTCTCGTACTGAAAACGGAGTCTGTGAATATGGATTTTTGTCTACATGGCTGGGCGTAGCCTCATGCTCCCTGCTTTCGGCTCTGTCATTTATGTCATCGTGAGTATTTGCTTTAGGGGCATATATATTTCTTCCGTGATATGCATTCTCTGTTTTCATGGACAGCATGTCATATCTAATCTCGCGCTCTAATCCTCGTTGAGTTTCGTCAAGTTCCATTTTTCGGCATGCTCGGTAGAGACTCCTATTTACAGCAATATTAAATTGCTCTCGGCTCATATCAATTACTTCCTCTATGTACTTTGTCTGTAGATAGAGTAAGGCGAGAAATGAAATTCCCATGCAAAGGGAGATAATCCAAATAGTAGACTTTTTCATACTGGCAAAATTAAGACACTTGTAATAATTACAGTATTGTTAATTAACTTATTTGCTAAAATGTTAATGATTTTAACAAAATATGGATAATTAGTTCTGTATTTCTTTATTAATGTGCTAGTTTAACTTTGCTATTTGTTAGGAAAAGTATGAAAAGTATATACTGCAAGAAAGTTTTCTTTTTAGATGCTCCTAACACAATCCAATTGGAAAGTAAAAAATAGATCTACTTTAGGGGTCTAATATAATAGGGTAGTAATTAAGTAGATTTTTGTTATATTCACTACTACCTAAGAGAGTGAAGCAATGTCTGTATGTCTATTTAATCGTTTAGTAATGGCATAAAGATAGTTTGCCATAATAGCATTTCGTCACTATCTTCATATTTATCTTTATGGGTAATTCTGTAGTGTATTTTTCCTTTATCATCTGTTCGTTGCTCCACTTTACAAATTATTAGTTTCCCACTTTTATATCTGTCATAAAGAGCGGGGAACTTCTGCTGCATAAGGCTATTCACTTCGATGCTATCACTTATATCCACCCATTGTTTAGATGCACAAGAGCACAATATCATTACAAGAATAATGGCTTTGCAAAAATGTCTCATAATCGTAAAAGTTGAGATTGAACAATCGACCAATTGCAAATGTATGAAATTTTTCAAGAAAAAGTATATTCATGCTAATTTTACAACTCCTACGCTTTTGGGGAGGTGCAATGTCTTTATCAATATATTATATGTGTATGTGATGATGAGTTTTAGCAATCGTTATCTTTTGTTGTTACTGAAAAAAACACTACTTTTGCAGCTGACATTTTTGCGGAGGTGCAGATAATTGTATTTTTCCGTGTAATAAGGTGTTGTGTTAAGTTTAGAATACAAAAAGAAAATTCTATGAATATATCTTACAAATGGCTTAAGGAATATGTTGACTTTGATTTGACTGCCGAAGAAGTGGCAGTAGCTCTTACGTCTATTGGCTTAGAGGTTGGTAGTGTAGAAGAGATTCAAAGCATAAAAGGTGGTTTAGAAGGACTTTGTGTAGGGCATGTACTAAGATGCGAGCCACATCCCAATTCTGACCACATGAGTATTTGTCAAGTAGACTTAGCTCAAGGAGAGCCAGTCCAAATCGTATGTGGAGCTGCCAATGTAGCAGCAGGTCAAAAGGTAATTGTTGCCACCTTAGGCGCAAAGTTGTACGATGGTGACGAGTGTTTCACAATCAAGCGTTCAAAGCTTCGCGGCGTAGAAAGTTTGGGCATGATTTGTGCAGAAGATGAAATTGGTGTTGGAACAAGTCACGATGGTATTATCGTTTTGCCAGAGGATACACCGGTTGGTATGAAAGCTGCCGACTACTACGGACTACAAAGCGATTATCTTATTGAAGTTGATATAACTCCCAATCGTGCTGATGCTTGCTCACATTATGGAGTGGCCCGTGACTTGTATGCCTATTTGCGCCGAAATGGTTATGAAACTTCACTTCATAGACCGGAGGTTTCTAATTTTGTGGTAGACGATGAAAGCCTGAATATTGAAGTCTGTGTAGAACAGGAAGAGGCATGTATGCGTTATTGCGCAGTGACTTTGAAGAACTGTGAAGTAAAAGAAAGTCCCGAGTGGTTGCGCGAGAAACTACAGACGATAGGTGTAAGACCAATCAATAACGTTGTAGACGTTACAAATTACATCATGTTTGCTTATGGTCAGCCTTTGCATTGTTTTGATGCAGACATGATAAAAGGTCAGAAGGTTGTTGTGAAAACATTGCCGGAAGGAACTCCTTTTGTTACATTAGATGGCGTTGAACATAAATTGAGTGCGCAGGATTTGGCCATTTGTAATGCAGAAGAGCCGATGTGTATAGCTGGAGTCTTTGGAGGCAAAGGCTCTGGAACTTATGAAACTACAACAAACATTCTTCTTGAAAGCGCATATTTCCATCCTACGTGGATACGTAAAAGTGCACGTAGGCATGGCTTAAATACAGATGCAAGTTTCCGTTTTGAAAGAGGTATAGATCCGGATGGACAATTGTATGCCTTAAAACGAGCTGCTATGCTTATTAAAGAATTGGCGGGTGGTACAATTTCAATGCAAATTAAAGATGTGGCCAGTGAAAAGTTAGAAAAAACTTTCTCTGTTAATGTAACATATTCAGAAATCAATGCATTGATAGGCAAAGCTATTCTTCCGGAAGAAGTAAAGGGAATAGTAGAATCCTTAGGCATCGCTGTTAAGGCTGAAACATCTGAGGGCTTGTTGTTAGATGTTCCTGCATATAGAGTAGATGTGAAGCGCTCGTGTGATGTTATAGAAGAGATTCTTCGTATTTATGGTTATAATAATGTGGAAATTCCTACTTCTGTAAAATCTAGTTTGACCATAAAAGGAGATGTAGACCGTAGCAATAAGCTGGAAAATGTTGTTGCAGAACAGCTCATCGGTGAGGGATTTAATGAAATCTTAAATAACTCTTTAACCAAAGAGGCATACTATGAGTCTTTAAAAGAACTTAGTGTAGAGCATCTGGTGAAATTATTGAATCCTTTGAGTTCTGACTTAAATGTGATGAGACAAACGCTGCTTTTTGGTGGCTTGGAAACCATTGCTCATAATGCTAACCGAAAGAATGCAAATCTAAGATTGTTTGAGTTTGGCAATTGCTATTATTACAATGCTGCTCAACGTGATACAGAAAAACCTTTGGCGGCATATTCTGAGGAAACACATCTTGGATTGTGGGTTACAGGAAAAAGAGTAGAAGGCTCATGGGCTCATCCTAATGAATCATCAAGTGTCTATGAGTTGAAAGCGTATGTGATGAATATCTTGCTCCGTTTGGGTGTTTCTCTCTCTTCTTTAGTTGTTGAAAACGGAAAGAGTGAGGTGTTTGCGAAGTCAATAGCTGTTGCAGATAGGAATGGAAAAATCTATGTTGAGTTGGGTCAAGTAAAGAAGTCGCTCATAGCTCAACATGGTATCACCCAAGATGTATATTATGCTGACTTCAATTGGTCTTTGTTGATGAAAAAAACAAAGAAAAATAACGTGACATTTGAAGAAATCAGTAAATATCCTGCCGTAAGCAGAGATTTGGCTTTGCTGATTGATAAGACCGTTACGTTTGCAGAAATTGAGCGTATTGCATATATGTCAGAAAAGAAACTCCTGAAAAAAGTGGAACTATTCGATGTATATGAAGGAAAGAACTTGGAAGAAGGCAAGAAGAGCTATGCTGTGAACTTCGTTTTGCAAGATGAGACAAAGACCATGAATGATAAGCAAACTGATGTCATCATGCAGAAGATTATTGCTAATTTAGAAAAACAATTAGGAGCAAAACTTAGATAAAATAATAAAATCGACAAACTCTAAACTTATAAAAAATGGGAAGAGCATTTGAATATAGAAAGGCTGCAAAAATGAAGAGATGGGGTCACATGGCCCGTACTTTTACGAAGATTGGTAAACAAATAGCAGTAGCTGTAAAAGCTGGAGGTCCGGATCCTGATACTAATCCCACACTCCGCGCCATTATAGCAACAGCGAAGCGTGAAAATATGCCGAAAGATAACATCGATCGTGCTATTAAGAACGCTATGGGTAAAGACCAGAGTGACTACAAGACAATGACATACGAAGGATATGGTCCTTATGGTATAGCCATCTTTGTTGATACCCTGACAGATAACCCAACTCGTACAGTGGGTGATGTACGCTCTGTCTTTAATAAATTCAATGGCAACTTGGGCACAATGGGCTCATTGGCCTTCCTTTTTGATCATAAATGCGTGTTCTCATTTAAGAAGACTGAGGGATTGGATATGGATGATATGATCCTTGAACTGATAGACTACGGTGTAGAAGATGAGTATGACGAAGATGAGGAGGAAAACTCAATCACAATTTATGGTGACCCGAAGAGTTTTGGACAAATCCAAAAGCATTTGGAAGAAAATGGTTTTGAAGTAGTAGGAGCTGAATTTACCTATATTCCTAATGACTTAAAAGAAGTGACTGCAGAACAGCGTGAGAGTATTGATAAAATGGTAGAACGTTTGGAAGAATTTGATGATGTTCAAACAGTTTATACCAACATGAAACCTGCGGATGCAGAATGATTTTGTAAAGAATAAAAGAACAGCCTGCTATCAGCAGGCTGTTAAGTTTTATAGATTTAATGTGTGTAATCTTTGGATGTAAATAAAAAGTGAAGTATTTCATTCCTTGTACTTGCAGAGAAATATTTGTAAGAAAAGTTTATCTTCTCCTTTTTACATTCATTCAATGAAATGTCATTCTTTAATTTGTCTAATAAATGATAGCGAAGGATACTATCTTGCGATTTTATAGAGTGCAAACTTGTAGGGTTGTCCCATTTTCCAGATAGCGTATAATAATAGTGGTAGGTTCGCGTTTTAATGTCATAAGCCATGCTGTCAAGTACATTACCCGGCTCTAATTGCTGTGGACATTGTGTGGCAGTGAACTCTGCGGCTTCGCGGGCGCATCGTTTATCAAAGTTCTCTTGGCAACCAGTAAGGAGCAGAAAAACAGTTAAGCCAACAAAGTAATTAAATATTTTCATATTTTTTATTGAGAAAGATTTTGTGCGAAGATAGCATTTTTTGTAGAAAAGAACTGTAAAAAATATATAAAATGTACGAAGATAGAATACAAAAAGCAGTAGACCTTTTTAAAAAGGGATATAATTGCTCTCAGGCCGTTGTTGCGGCATATGCTGATTTATATGGATATTCTGAAGAGCAGGCGCTTAGAATGGCTGCATCTTTTGGAGGCGGTATCGGAAGAATGCGACAGACCTGTGGCGCAGCATGCGGAATGTTTTTATTATTGGGACTGGATTGTGGAGAGATAGATGCAGAAAATAGGGAAGGGAAAGCTCATAATTATGCGATGGTTCAAAATTTAGCTAATAAATTTAAAGAAGAGAATGGCTCCCTGTTTTGTGCTGAATTATTAGGTGTGCAAAACTCTGCTTCTACATCTTTTCAGCCCGAAGCAAGAACAGAGGCTTACTATAAAAAACGCCCATGTGCGATGATGGTAGAGACAGCTGCTAGAATATTTGCTAAGTATTTGGAGAATAAAACAATATGAAAATCCTATTATTGGGAGATTATAGCAATGTGCATGCTACGCTGGCAGAAGGGTTGCGTTTGTTAGGACACGTAGTAACGGTAGCGTCAGATGGCGATGGATGGAAAAACTATCCTCGGGATGTTGATTTGAGACGTAGAGGAAGTGGATTTTGGGCTGGCGTGAAGTATATGTTGTATTTGTTACGGATTTTTCGACAATTCAAAGGATACGATGTTGTACATTTAATAAATCCTGTATTTCTTCCATTAAAGGCTGAGCGTATATGGCCATTTTACCATTATTTGCGCCGGAATAACAAATCGGTATTCCTAGGTGCCTATGGGATGGATTATTATTGGGTGAAAGCCGGACTGGATTGTGAAACTTTCAGATATAGTGATTTTAATATTGGAGGGGTGGTTCGAGAGAGTAGGGAGAATGCTATTTGGATTAGAGATTGGTTGAATGGCCCAAAGGGTGCATTAAATAGATATATCGCTTCCGATTGCGATGGAATTGTTGCCGGACTGTATGAATATTACGCAAGTTACGTTGCTCCTTTTTCAGAGAAATTGATGTTTATACCGTTTCCTATCAATGTGGATAAATATCTATTAAAAGTTCCCAACCAATCCGGAAAACTTAATTTTTTTATCGGTATTCAGCGAGAACGTAATGCGTATAAAGGTACGGATATAATGTATAGAGCATTGAAGCGTGTAGAGCAGAAATATCCGGAAAAATGTGAAGTTTGCAAAGTAGAGTCTGTTCCCTTTTCAGAATACATCCAACTGATGAGAGGGTGTGACGTTATTTTGGATCAATTGTATTCATATACTCCTGCCATGAATGCTTTGGAGGCAATGGCACAAGGCTTGGTGGTTGTTGGTGGTGGCGAACCGGAAAATTATGATATCTTGGGAGAGGAAGATTTAAAACCAATAGTTAATGTCGAACCCAATGAAGAAAGTGTATATACTGCTCTTTGTGGATTGGTAGAAAAATCAGACAAAATCGTATTATATTCTTTGAACAGTCGCTTGTATGTGAAGTACCATCATGATTATGTAAAAGTGGCACATCAGTATTTGGAATTTTGGCAACAACGAGGGAAGTAGCTTGTATAAGTTTGACAAATATCTGGTATTTGTGGGGTAGAAGAGCCTATAGATAAGAAAAAATATATTATTTTTGCAACTTAGAAACCTTTTCCTTTCAATGGCCATAATTAAGAAATTAGACCTTTTTATATTAAAAAAATTTGCTCTTATTTTTGTCGGAGCATTTTTTATCTGTCTATTTGTCTTCATGATGCAATTTACATGGAGATATGTAGATGAATTGATAGGAAAGGGATTGTCTCTTGAGATTTTAGCGCAATTTTATTGGTATATGGGTATCACATTGATACCTACATCTTTACCTCTAGCTATATTGTTGGCTTCTCTTATTACTTTCGGTAATTTGGGAGAACAGTTGGAACTGCTGGCTATGAAAGCAGCCGGAGTTCCTCTTATCCGGATTATGAAGCCAATTTTTGTGGTTGTTTTCCTTTTAGCTTCAACTTCCTTTGTTTTTCAAAACTATATGTCCCCTCAGGCGCAAATCAGTCTGAGAACTTTGCTTTTTAGTATGAAGCAAACATCTCCTGCTGTAGAGATACCCGAAGGAGTTTTTTATAGTGGTGTGCCTAACATCAATTTGTATGTTCAGCACAAGAATGCCGAAACCGGGATGTTGTATGAAGTCATTATCTATAAGACAGATCAAGGCTTTGATAGAGCGCAGATTGTCTTGGCTGATTCTGCTAAAATAGAGGTGACTGCAGACAAAATGCATTTGAAACTGGAACTGTGGAATGGAGAGCAGTTCCAAAATTTGCAGGATCAAGGTGCAATGGGGCTGAATTCTGCAAGTGTTCCTTATGATAGAGAAACGTTCTTCTATAAGCAGTTGGTAATAGACTTTGATAGCAATTTTAGCATGATGGATGCCGAGACGCTTCGAAATATGGCTACTGCAAAAAATATGAACCAAATAGAGGCCAGCATTGACTCTGTAAATAGGGAATTAGATAGTGTAGGTAGTCAGTTCTACACCATAGTGAAGAAAGACTATGTACCCTTGTCTGTAAAGAATGACTCAGTGGGCGTGACTTCTGTCACTCAATCACATGCGGTAGAGTTTGACTCTATCTTTGCTACTCTTCCAGCAGATAGTAGGATGCTTACGATGCGCCAAGCGGCAGAAAATGTGCGTACGTTCTGTTCTGAGTTAGAGTGGAAGCGTGAAACAGCAAAATATGGTGGACGTTTTATCCGTTTGCATGAAATAGAGTGGCATCAGAAAATGACATTGTCCTTAGCTTGCTTGTTCTTTTTCTTTATTGGTGCACCTTTGGGGGCTATTATAAGAAAGGGCGGATTAGGTATGCCGACTGTAGTTTCTATCATAATCTTTATCGTCTACTATCTTATCAATACTTCCGGTATGAAAATGGCCAGAGATGGTTCATGGAACATGTGGTATGGCATGTGGGTCAGCACTTTAGTACTGATGCCTTTTGGAGCCTTTGTTACTTACAAGGCGAATAAAGATTCCGTAGTGTTTAATATGGAAGTATATGTTGAATTTTTCAAGAATCTTTTAGGTATAAGAAATAAGCGAAATATATTCAAAAAAGAGGTTATTATCAATGACCCTAATTATGAGGATGTTCTCATCGGACTGCAAGAACTTCGAGAAAAGTGTATAGCCTATAGGGAGCAGAACAAACTAATGATGGCGCCCAATTATGTAAACATTTTCTTTAAGTCGAAAGAGGATAAGGATGTGATGGTAATAAATGAACAATTAGAATCGCTTGTTGAGATCCTATCTAATAGCCGAGATGCACGCATATTGCAAGAATTAAACCAGCTCCCTATACTATTTGTAGATGCACATACATCTCCTTGCTCCTCTGTCTCATGGAATAGAGTATTAGGGGCTCTTTTCCCCATCGGCCTGGTTATTTGGGGAAGGATATGGCATTCTAGACTCAGATTGTTATTGGATTTGCAACAAATAGAGAAATCCTCCTCTTCATTAGAATTATTCATAAAGAAAATAGAACACTAAATATGGACTCATTCAAATTGGCTTCAATAGAAGAAGCTCTTAAAGATTTTAAGGCCGGAAAATTTTTGGTCGTTGTAGACGATGAAGACCGAGAAAATGAAGGCGACTTAATCATGGCGGCCGAATTTGCCACATCAGAAAGTGTAAACTTTATGTTGCATTGTGGCCGTGGTGTCTTGTGTGCGCCCATTACTATGGAGCGTTGTAAACAACTTGATTTAGATTTTCAGGTACAGAAAAATACAAGTATGCTGGGTACTCCATTCACCGTAACAGTAGACAAACTGGAAGGTTGTACCACAGGAGTTAGTTGTGAAGATCGTGCTGCCACCATCCGTGCTTTGGCTAATCCAAATAGCAAGCCCGATACCTTTGGACGTCCGGGACACATCAATCCTCTCTATGCACAAGATCGCGGAGTCCTGGCACGTGCAGGGCATACAGAGGCTGCTGTAGATTTGGCTCGCCTCGCAGGCCTACAGCCTGCAGCCTGCTTGATAGAAATTCTCAATGAGGACGGCACAATGGCGCGCATGCCACAGTTACAGATTTTTGCAAAAGAACATGGACTGAAGGTTATTACTATCAAGGACTTGATAGCCTATCGATTGAAGAATGAGTGTCTGGTTGAGCAAGGTGAAGAGGTGGATATGCCTACCGAGCATGGTCACTTTCGCTTGATCCCTTTCAGACAAAGAAATAATAATCTTGAACATGTAGCTTTGATAAAGGGCAGTTGGGAAGACAACGAGTCTATTCTTGTACGTGTCCATTCTTCATGTATGACCGGCGATATATTTGGCAGCATGCGCTGCGATTGCGGAGAGCAGTTGCACCAAGCCATGAAGATGGTTGAGCAAGAGGGCAAAGGAGTTATCCTTTATCTCAATCAAGAAGGACGCGGTATCGGCTTGATGGCAAAAATTGCAGCTTACAAACTACAAGAACAAGGATTTGATACAGTAGATGCAAATGTACATCTCGGCTATGATTCCGATGAACGTGACTACGGCGTAGGTGCACAGATTTTAAACCTTTTGGGTGTAAAGAAAATGCGCCTGATGACCAACAACCCCGTAAAGAGAGTGGGGCTGGAGGCTTATGGATTGGAAATCACTGAGAATGTTCCAATTGAAACAGTGCCGACTCTTTACAATGAAAAATATTTGAGAACGAAAAAAGAGAGAATGGGACATACTCTTCATTTCAAGAACAATAAATAAATTTTGATTTTATGGAACAAGGAAATGTATTTAGCGCATACGATAAAGGCGAAAAAACCACTTCTGCCTTTGCAGTCTTGATGCGTAATGTTTATTTATGGATGACCCTTGCATTAGTAATGACAGGTATGACTGCCAGCTATGTAGCCGGAAATGTGGCATGGATACAAGCTATTTTTGAAAACCAGATACTCTTTTGGGGATTGTGTCTGGCTGAATTAGGATTAGTGATGTGGTTGAGTTCACGCATTATGAATATGGCATTCTCTACAGCCGGAATCCTGTTTGCTGTCTATGCAATACTAAATGGTGTCACTATGTCTATTTTATTTTTTGTATACACAGCCGAATCTATTGCCACCACTTTCTTTGTAACAGCTGGTATGTTTGGCGCCATGGGTTTGTTGGGCTATTTTACCAAGAAAGATCTTTCCACTATGGGAAGATTTCTCATCATGGCTTTAATAGGTTTGATTATCGCAACGATAGTAAATATCTTCTGGGCGAATAGCACGCTCTATTGGATAACTACCTATGCCGGTATCCTCATATTTGCCGGACTCACTGCCTACGATACACAAAAGATTAAGAACATGCTTGTTGCTCATGGCACAGAGGTGAACGATAGTACCATGAAACTGGCTCTGCTCGGTAGCTTAGACCTGTATCTGGATTTCATCAACCTGTTTATCTATCTGCTTCGTATTTTTGGAAATAAAAAATAAGAATTTAGTATGAATCTTTTGTCAGACCTTATCAATCGTCTTTCGCCCTCTGCCACTTTGGCGATGTCGCAGAAGAGTGCCGAACTCAAAGCGCAGGGCATCGATGTCATCAATCTTTCTGTGGGTGAGCCCGATTTTAACACCCCCGACCACATTAAGGAAGCAGCCAAGCAAGCTGTGGATGATAACTTCTCTCGTTATTCTCCCGTACCCGGATATTTGGACTTGCGCCAAGCCATTGTGGAGAAACTCAAGAAGGAAAATAATCTTGACTATACTCCGGCGCAGATTGTCTGTTCCAACGGAGCCAAGCAGAGCGTATGTAACGCTTTGCTCGCTGTAGTGGGTAAGGGCGATGAAGTAATCATACCCGCTCCCTATTGGGTGAGCTATCCCGAGATGGTGCTGATGGCCGACGGACAGCCCGTCTATATCCAGGCTGGCATTGAACAAGATTTTAAAATCACTCCAGAGCAACTGGAAGCCGCTATCACCCCTAAAACAAAAGCCTTGATTCTCTGCTCACCCAGTAACCCCACAGGTTCTGTCTATACGGCAGAAGAACTGGAGGCACTGGCCGTTGTGCTCAGAAAGCACGAGCAGATTGTGGTGTTGAGCGATGAAATCTACGAGCATATCAACTATGTAGGTTCTCATGCCTCTATCGCCTCATGCGCCGGAATGAAGGAACGCACTGTGGTAATCAACGGAGTGTCTAAGGCTTATGCCATGACAGGTTGGCGCATTGGTTTCATAGCAGCCCCCGAAGTCTTGGCCAAGGCTTGCAACAAACTGCAAGGCCAATACACCAGCGGTCCCTGCTCGGTGAGCCAAGTTGCAGCAAAGGTGGCATTTGCCGGTCCGCAAGACTGTGTCGAAGAGATGCGCAAGGCCTTTGAGCGTCGTAAGGATTTGATTGTGAAGTTGGCCAAGGAAATCCCCGGCCTTGAAGTGAACGTACCCACCGGAGCTTTCTATCTCTTCCCCAAATGCAGTGCCTACTTTGGAAAGCAATACAATGGCTTTGAGGTGAAGGACAGCATGGACTTTGCCATGTATCTCCTTCAGGAAGCCCATGTGGCAACCGTAGGCGGCGATGCTTTCGGCTCGCCCGAATGTTTCAGAATGAGCTATGCCACCAGCGACGAAAATATCGTGGAGGCGCTCCGCCGCATTAAGGAAGCTTTGGCAAAACTCTCATAGTGCTAATCAGTAAAAGATAAGAAGATGAATCACCAAAACAATATGTACAACGCCGGTTTCACCCCCGACTTGATTAAGAAAATTATCTTGCTGGCCGTCCTGGCTCTCCTTTTTATCGTAGTCATGGCCTTTGTGCGCCCTTGGTACAATGTGTGGTCGCAAGAGATGGAAGGTAAAGCCGAGTTTGCCAAGGCAGAGCAGAACCGTAAGATTATGATTGAGGAAGCCCGTGCCAATCTCGAAGCCGAAAAACTCAATGCACAGGCAGAGATTGAACGCGCTAAAGGTGCAGCCGAAGCCATCCGCATAGAGAATGGTAGCATTACGCCCACCTATATCCAATACCTCTGGGTACGTCAGCAGGCCGATTTGAGCAACAAAACCGTAATCTACGTACCTACCGAAACCAACCTGCCCATTCTTGAGTCTACAAGAATGAACCACATGGGCGAGCAGTAAGGCACAGCCCTAATGTAAGACACATACGTGTGGCGCATGAGTGGGATGAAAATCCCGCCCATGCGCCAACTTTTTTATGTAGCTTAAGCACTAAGATTTCTTCGTAGTTTTCTAGGAAAAACTAGTAAGCTACTAGGAATTTCTAGTAAACTTCGAGTTTTTCCTAGAAGTTTACTAAGAAACGCCCGGAAATACCGTAGAAAATCAGTCGATTAAAAAAACTAAAAAGAGTACCTCTCCTTTTAGGGGGAGGATGGGAGGGGTCTTCCGAAAAAGCCCATTGACTTTTAAGTAGTTATAAAGGCGAAGAATGAGGGGGGAGGACTGCGCCGCGCTGCTCCGTTTTTTATAAGCAGACTTCTTAAAAGAAAAATATAAGTGTTAACAAGATTTAACAAATGGGGGGTAAAAAGGGCCTTTGTTGTTACCTTTGCAGAGGATTATAGCCTTTTGGCGGCGCATAGCGGCGACGTGCCATCGTGGCTTTGTAGAAACGGAGTAGTTTAAAAACATTAATACAAAATTTTATGAGAAAAAGAATTTGTTTATTTTTTGCAGCAATGTTGCTTTGTATGAGCAACATTATGGCGCAAGTAGCCTCAGGCTCCTGTGGCGACAACATCACATGGAAGCTGAGTGCCGAAGGTGAGCTTATTATCGAGGGTACTGGCGAGATGTATAACTATTTATCAGATGAAAATCAGTCTCCTTGGTATGAAACAAGAGAGAATATCTCTAGTGTTAAAATAGAGGAAGGCGTAACAAGTATCGGCCGCGACGCATTTTTTGATTGCAGGAATCTTGTAAGTGCCACCATTCCCGCGAGCGTGACGACCATAAGGCCGGAAGCCTTCAGAGATTCAGGCATCAGAAACATTACCTTTGCCGAGAACTCACAGTTGAAGACTCTTGAGGAGGCAGCTTTCAACAACTGCATCTCACTTTTATCAATCTACCTACCTGCGAGTGTAACATCTATCAGAAATGGAGCTTTCTTTAATTGCAGAGGACTCGCTATAACCTGTATGGCGAATACACCGCCTACGGTGGCAGGAGAGTACACTTTTTATAATGTTGACAAGTCTATTCCCATACATGTACCGGCATCATCTGTTGAGGCATATAGAGCTGCCTATGGTTGGGGTCAATTTACAAACATTCTGCCAGTCATTGCATCAGGCCCATGCGGTAACAATCTCACATGGAGATTGACTAATGACGGCGAACTTACCATTGAAGGTATAGGCGCAATGACCAGTACGCCGTGGAGCATTTATAGCGAACAGGTATTAACTGTAACAATTGGAGAAGGTGTAACGAATATTGGAGAGTGGGCTTTCGGATATTATCCCAACCTTACATCTATTACAATTCCAGCAAGTGTGACTACAATTGGAGGCTCCGCTTTCAGAGAATGCAGTAGCCTTGCATCGGTTACTATTGCCGAAAACTCTCAGTTGGTATCTATTGGAAGTCCTGCTTTCAAGAATTGTAGCAACCTCACCTCATTCACTCTTCCTGCGAGTGTGACTTCTATTGGAAACGATACGTTTTGGGGCACCGGCCTCACTTCGTTTATCATCCCCGAGAACTCGCAGTTGGCCACTATTGGCGACTGGGCATTCAACGGTAGCGCAGGCCTTACCACTATCAGTTTCCCTGCTAGTTTGACAAGTATCGGATATTACGCATTCAATACTTGCAACTTCACCAGCATCACTTGTAATGCTGTCACACCACCTTCGATAGATAATTCTTTCCCTAGCACCGATGCGTCGGCCCTTGTCTATGTTCCGGCAGCATCTATTGAGGCATATAAGGCAGCTGAAGGATGGAACAAGTTTACAAATTGGATGATAGCCTCTGGTACTTGTGGAGACAATCTTACTTGGAAACTGAGTGATGACGGCGAGTTGATTATTGAGGGTACAGGAACGATGTACAATTATTCTAACAACCCCGCAGCACCTTGGCACAGTTATAGGAGCTTAATCAAGAGCGTGAATATAAAAGACGGTGTGACGAGCATCGGAAGTTGGGCTTTTGCTCAATGTTCAGCCCTCACGGATGTATCTATCGCAGAGAGTGTAACAAGTATTGGCGGTGATGCATTCAGAGAGTGCCGTATATTAGAGGGGGTTATTCTTCCAACAGGCTTGACCCAACTGGGAACAGGCGTATTCCTCTATTGCGATGCCTTGAAATCTATTATTGTCCCCGAGGGCGTGACGATAATTGGAAGCGATACGTTTGAGTTCTGTCCCAACCTTAATTCTATTACTTTTCCCAGCGGCCTTACAGAAATAGGACCTTGGGCCTTAAAGGGAGCTAATAAGCTTGCCTCTATCACATGTAAGGCTACTACTCCCCCCTCAATCGGCAACGATGCTTTCGGTGGTGTAAACAGTAGCATTCCTGTCTATGTTCCTGCGGCATCTGTTGAGGCATATAAGGCTGCTAATGGATGGAGCAAGTTTACAAATATCCAGCCGATGGTAGTTTCGGGTACCTGTGGCGAAAACCTTACCTGGAAATTTATTGCTGGCGGCGAATTGATTATCGAGGGTACAGGCGAAATGACCAGTGCACCTTGGAGCGTATATAAGGATTTCATCGATGAGATTACTATCAGAGAGGGTGTAACCTCTATTGTTGATGGTGCATTCCAAAATTGCTCTGCCTTGACGAGCGTTGAGATTCCTAATTCCGTGACCTCGATAGGAGATAATGTGTTTAGTGGTTGCAGTAATCTAACTAGTATCAAACTGCGAGCTGCTACACCTCCGGCAACTAGTTCTGGACTATTTGATATGTGCGACAACTTAGAAACCATCTACGTTCCGTTTGGCGCAGTAGAGGCCTATAAGGTAGCGCCGTGGAATGCGTATAATATTGTTGAGCTTGTAGAAATCAATAACCCTGTATTGGTTGGCGACTTATATTATAATGTAGATGTAGAGAATAAGACCGCCGAAGTGACGGATGGCAGAATGTCCAGTGGTGCCGTAGTTATTCCCGCGAGCATTTCGCTGTATGGAACAGACTATTCCGTAACCTCGATAGGGAATAGAGCATTTATGGGCTGTTTCGACTTAACGAGCATTGAGATTCCCAGTTCTGTAACCTCAATAGGGGACATTGCGTTTGCTGATTGTCGCCACCTAACGAGCATTGAGATTCCCAAATCTGTAACCTCAATAGGAGAATTTGTATTCGAATTTTGCCTCGAGCTAAATAGTGTCACGATGCAAAGAACTACACCTCCGGTAGCTGGTATCCACATATTTGAGATGTGCGATAACTTAGAAACTATCTACGTACCTCTAGGCGCAGCCGAGGCCTATAATGTGATGCCGTGGAATAGGTTCTCCATTGTTGAAATAGCAATTGTTAATCATATCAATCTCACCGACGGCGAAGACTACACGAATGCCACTGAGCAAGAAGCAGATCGCATCACCTACACCCGTAAGTTTAATAACACACAGTGGCAAGCCTGGTACGTGCCCTTCGACATTGACTACGATGCCATCAGCGATGACTTTACAGCCGCCTCTCTCAACGCCGTACATCAATATGATGACGACGAAGACGGTGTGTTTGAACGCTGGACGCTGGAAATTCTCAAGCTCAAGAGCGGAGAAGTATTGCGAGCCAACATGCCCTACATGATTCGAGCCAAGGAAACCGGCGAGCACAACTTCGTGGTTGAAAACGCCATACTCTATCCGGCCGAAGAAAACTCGCTCGACTGCTCTTCCGTCCGTGTAGACTATACCTTCAAGGGCAATTACAGCCTGATGGACGGACAAGTGTTGCGCGACAACGGTTGGTTCGCTCCCGGAGGAGGCAGCCTCGTAACTCCCACCGTCGGTTCTAACCTCAAAGCCTATCGCTGGTTGCTCATGCCAGAGGCCAGAAGCGGATACGGAACTTTCTATGCGCCCAAACGAATCAACATTGTCATCGGAGACGAAGAAGGAGAAGTGACAGGCATAGAAGAAGTGACACTGGAAGAATGGCCCGCTGATGTTTACGACCTGAACGGCCGCATGGTGAAGGCCCAAGCCGAGAACCTTGACGAACTGCCCAAGGGCGTTTACATCGTGAACGGAAAGAAGTTTGTGAAATAAACACTTTGAACACAATGGCACAGGCGGGGAGTTCCTTGTCTGTGCCACTAAAAAGAAATAGACTTATGAAGAAGAAAATCTATATGTCTCCCGGCGTTCGCTCTTTGCAACTCTACAGCGAAGGCCACATTCTGAATGCCTCTGAACTTCCCGGCGGCGGCGAAGGTGAACTCGATGCTCCCAAGAAAGAGGGTTTCCACGCCCCGGGCTGGTTGAAGAAAACCGAGGCTGAGGAGAAAAACACTTGGCAATAGTCCATTCCGATGCTGTCCGTAAAGACAGTTTCCCAATATTTTTCTCAGAGAATGGTATCCCCGCAGCGGCGGGGATATTTTTATACTATTAAACTCGTATAGTGGTGACTATACTATCATCAAGTCGCTGATGATAAGGTCGGAAATAAAAATGCCTTGCTGAGTGAGGCGTAGATAACCATCCTCGATGACAAGCTGTTCTTTTGACAGATAGCCTTGCGCATTTTTCAAAAGATGTTCTTTGAACGTAGTTCCGAATGTGTTGTCTAGTTCTTCTATGGATAGACCTTTACGAGTACGGAGGGCTGTCATGATGCGCTCGTTGAAACTATCTTCTTGGGATAAGAGCTCTTCAGAGTAGAGATGTTCCCCGTTGCAGTACTTCTGCAAATTGGGTAGGTTGAATCGGCGTTTTTGTCCATCGTAGGAATGAGCGCCCGGACCACAACCGAGATAGGGCTTGTTGGCCCAATAAGAAGAATTGTGCCGGGCCAGCATGCCTGGCTTAGAAAAATTGGAAATTTCATATTGCTCCAATCCCAGTTCTGCCGACTTATGGATGAGGAGTTCGTACATGGCCAGGCTGAGTTCTTCGTTAGCCTCTTTTACCTTACCTTCTTTTCTCATCCGCTCAATCGGAGTGTCTTCTTCGTAAATGAGTGCGTAGGCAGAGAGATGAGAGATGGGAAGTTGCCGCATGGTCTGTAGATCGGCTTCCCAATCGCTTAAGGTTTGTTGTGGCAGACCATATATTAGGTCGATGCTTATATTTTCAATGCCATTTTCGTGTAGTAGGTGGACAGCATTGATAGCTTGCAGTCCGCTGTGTCTTCTGTTCAGAATTTTGAGTGTGGCATCTTTGAATGTCTGAATCCCCAAACTTACTCTATTTATCCCTAGTTTCTTCAGCGTGGAGATAAATTCGATGCTGATGTCGTCCGGATTGGCTTCAAGGGTAATTTCTGCGCCATCTTCTATATCGTAATTAGTCTTGATCGCAGAAAAGATAGTTTCCAGTTGTTGGGAAGAAAGGATGGACGGCGTACCGCCTCCTACATAAATAGTCGATAGGATAGGAGGGCCTGCGTAGTTTCTTCTGGAAGAAAGTTCTTTACAAAGCGATTGTACATATTTCTCTTTTGCCTCTTCTCCTTGTGTACTAGAGAAAAAGTCGCAATAGATACATCGGCTGCGGCAGAAGGGTACGTGAATATATAATCCTTTCATATTTGGATATGGATTGGCTTGTAAGAAAAATAAAGAGCGAACTTCACAAAAGCTCGCTCTTCTATTTTGATAGAGTGTATCAATTATTCAGCGCGGAGAGTGAAACGCTTGAATGAAGTAATCTGCAATGCAGCATCAGTTTCTTTCAATACGTCCTTCACAGTCTTCTTGCTATCCATGATAAATTCTTGATTTACCAAACATACTTCCTTGAGGAACTTAGCAAGACGGCCTTTGGCAATGTTCTGAATCATAGCTTCGGGCAAGTTAGCTGCTTTCTCTGCAGAAACTGTAGCGATGATTTCCTTAGCCTTAGCTACATCTTCGGCAGTCAACCAACCTTTGGCCATGTTGCTTTCCATGTGAGCTTCGCTGTCTACGTGAGTGGGATTGATGCCAGCCTTCTTCAAAGCAGCCTCAACAGCCTTCTGTACTTGCTCAGCCTTAGTCTTCTCAATAGCTACATTGATTTCAGACTCCTTCACAGACTCAGAAACACCATCTTCGTCAACTGCGAGAGGGTTCATAGCAGCTACCTGCATAGCCATCAATTTAGCAACTTGTTCTTCAGCAGCTTGGTTGAAAGCTACCAAAGTACAAAGTGTGTTGTTACCCTGGTGGTTGTAAGTTGCAACGTGCTCGCCTTCAATGAAGGTGTAGCCATCCAACTCCATCTTCTCACCAGTGATACCGCTGCGGTCAACAACTGCGTCGGCTACAGTGGCATTGCCCATGGGGAGAGCCTTAACTTCATCCAAAGACTGACATTTGTTAGCTACAGCAGCATCGAGAATGTCTTGAGCCAATTTGATAAAATCTGCATTTTTTGCAACGAAGTCAGTTTCGCACTTCAAAGCAATGATTGCAGCAAAACCATTTTCATATTTGCAAAGTACGCAACCTTCTGAAGCTTCGCGGTCAGAACGCTTAGCAGCTACTGCTTGTCCTTTTTTACGGATAATTTCGATAGCAGCATCGATATCGCCTTCAGCTTCAGCTAATGCTTTTTTGCAATCACCAAGACCTGCACCAGTCAATGCGCGCAGTTTCTTGATATCTTCCATATTTACAGCCATAGTTCTTTATTTAAGTGTTAAAAGGTTATGGGCGAACCCATAACCTTAAAGTGGATATTATTCAGTTACTTCTTCTGTTTGAGCAACTTCTGCTTTTTCAACACGAGCCTTAGTGCTACGCTTGCGAGTAGCTTTGGGAGCTTCTGCTTCGCCTGCGGCTTCAGTGTCTACTTTTTCAGCTTTGCGCTCTTCGATACCTTCAACGATAGCTGCACAGCAAGCGTCGAGAATTACTTCAATACTCTTGTTTGCGTCATCGTTAGCAGGAATCAGGAAGTCTACGCAGTTAGGATCTGAATTAGTATCAACGATACCGAATACGGGAATACCCAAACGTTGTGCTTCTTTTACTGCGATGTGTTCTTTGCATACGTCAACAACGAACAATGCAGAGGGAAGACGAGTCAAGTCAGCGATTGAACCTAAGTTCTTTTCCAACTTAGCTCTTTGACGAGAAATCTGGAGGATTTCACGCTTAGAGAGGTTAGAGAAAGTACCATCGCTGGTGAGCTTGTCAATATTGGCCATTTTCTTAACAGCCTTACGGATTGTGGGGAAGTTGGTGAGCATACCGCCCGGCCAACGCTCTGTTACGTAAGGCATATTGATAGAAGCTGCTTTTTCAGCAACAACTTGCTTTGCTTGTTTTTTAGTAGCTACAAAGAGAATGCGCTTACCTGACTTAGCGATTTGCTTCAATGCTTCAGCAGCTTCGTCAATTTTAGCAACAGTCTTATGTAAGTCAATGATGTGGATACCATTGCGCTCCATGAAGATATAAGGAGCCATTGCGGGATTCCACTTACGTTTGAGGTGACCAAAGTGGCAACCTGCTTCTAATAAGGTTTCGAAATTAGTTCTAGCCATTTTTTTTAATTTTTTTCGTTTACTTTCTTTTTAGTTGTATTTGTTCAACCAGCTTTCGGGTAGTTCTTATAAAGAAGTCCTGATAGCTTAGATACTAAACGTACATCCAGCAGTAACGGCCGAATATTAACGTTTACTGAACTGGAAGCGACGACGTGCCTTGGGACGTCCCGGCTTTTTACGTTCAACCTCACGAGAATCGCGAGTCATAAATCCTTCTGCGCGAAGAGCCTTCTTGTCTTCTGCATTGATTTTTACCAATGCACGTGCAATTGCAAGACGGAGAGCTTGGCTCTGGCCCGTGAATCCACCACCACAAAGATTAACTTTTATATCGTATTTCTCAGCAACACCAAGAAGGTTCAGAGGTTGCTTAACTACGTATTGCAGGATGGAAGAAGGGAAATAGTTGGTGAGGTCTCTCTTGTTAATGGTAATCTTGCCTGTACCTTCTGTAACGTAGATACGAGCGATGGCGCTTTTACGGCGACCTAATGCATTAATCATTTCCATTACTGCTTATTATTTATAAAGGTTAATATCAATTGCCTTGGGGTTCTGAGCTTCGTGCTTGTGCTCGTTACCTGCGTATACATACATGTTGCCGAGGAGCTTAGCGCCCAAACGATTCTTGGGGAGCATACCTTTAACAACACGGCGCATCAATTTCTCTGCACCATTGGGCTTAGCCATGATGCTGGCAGGAGTGTGCTCGCGTTGGCCGCCAGGATAACCTGTATAAGTAAGATAGATGCGATCTGTCCACTTCTTACCTGTCAATCTTACCTTGTCGGCATTGATGATAATAACGTTGTCTCCACAATCTACATGAGGAGTAAAGTTGGGCTTGTACTTGCCGCGCAACAATTTTGCTACTCTTGTACAAAGACGACCCAATACTTGATCTGTTGCATCAACAACAACCCATTCTTTCTGAGCTGTTTCTTTGTTTGCAGAAATGGTCTTGTAACTTAAAGTGTCCACTCTTTTAATTTTTAATTGTAACTACTAATTTTTTTGATTCATCCATTGCGCTCCCTAACCACTTGCCCGGCCAAAGGCGAAGCTATTAACACGCAATTCCACAGGGTTTTACGCCTGCTTGATAATAATCGGCGTGCAAAAGTACTAATTTTCTGCAAACTGACAAAGCATTCGCTCTTCTTTTTCAATAACTTATTCTCTTAGTCCCTATATTTGCTATTGCTCTTTCCTTTCTCCTTTCCTAATTTATATATAATGTGTACTACGTTCTTTCAAATGGCATATTTTTCGTAATTTTGCAAGCATATTTTAAATCCTAATTTATTTTATATGAAGAAAATGATTCTTGCAATGTGTACAACAGCCCTTGTGTGCGGTTGTGCCAACAAAGGAGAGGTGGATAATCCTTTCCTTTCAGATTTCTCTACCCCTTTTGGGGTGCCTGCTTTTGACGATATCAAGCCGGAGCACTATATGCCGGCTTTTGAACTTGGTATGGAGCAACAGAAGGCAGAGATAGAGGCTATAGTAAACAATGCTGAACCTGCTACGTTTGAGAATACCATTGTAGCGCTTGATCAAAGTGGTGCTTTGCTTAATAAAGTGAGTTATGTGTTTTTTGCACAGAATAGTGCATGCACCGACTCTGCAATGCAGGCCATCAGTCGTGATCTGTCTCCTAAGCTCTCAAAGCATTCTGATGATATCAACCTTAATCCTGCTCTCTTTGCTAAAGTAAAAGAAGTATACGAAGCAGCCGATACAGCTGCTTTGACCGAAGAACAGAAAAAGTTGCTCACCGAAACCTATAAGGGCTTTGTGCGTAGTGGTGCCAATCTGGATTCTCTAGGTCAAGCGCAACTTCGTGAACTTAATAGTGAAATTGCGATGCTACAGCTTACGTTTGGCCAAAATATGTTGGCTGAGACAAATGCTTTCCAGTTATTTGTTGAAGACGAGAAAGATCTTGCAGGCCTTCCTCAAAGTCTTATTGACAATGCAGCAGAAGCGGCTACTGCAGCCGGTCAGGATGGTAAATGGCTCTTTACACTTCATAATCCCAGTGTGATGCCTTTCTTGCAATATGCAGACAATCGTGACCTTCGTCAGAAGATGTATGAGGGCTACACTAACCGTGGAAACAATGGTGGTGAGCACGACAACAAGGAAGTGGTACGTAAACTAGTAGAGGCACGCATCAAGAAAGCTAAGCTTATGGGGTATGAGAATTATGCGGACCTCGTTCTTGAAACGCGTATGGCAAAGAATACTCAGGCAGTGAGTGACCTCTTTCATCAAGTGTGGCCATCAGTACTCAAAAAAGCAAATGAAGAGCTCAATGATATTAAGGCAGAAATTCGTAAGGAAGGAAAAGACTTTGAACCTATGGGTTGGGATTGGAGTTATTATGCCAACAAAGCAAAGCAGGCAAAGTATGCCATGGATGAAAATGAACTCCGTCCTTATCTCAAACTTGAGAATGTGCGCGATGGTATGTTCCTTCTTGCAAACAAACTTTACGGTGTAACTTTTACGCAGATTGATAGCATCCCCGTTCCACATCCCGAAGCTACAGCATTTGAATGTAAGGATGCCGATGGTACACACCTCGGAGTGCTCTATCTTGACTTCTTCCCTCGTGCAAGCAAGCGTGGTGGCGCATGGTGTGGTCGTTATCGTAATCAAACTTATGTAGATGGTCAACGTAAGGCTCCTGTTGTGACTGTAGTATGCAACTTCTCAAAACCTGCAGCAGGTCAGCCCTCATTGCTCACCGCGGATGAAGCATCAACTATGTTCCATGAGTTTGGTCATGCTCTCCATTCTCTCTTTGCTGATGTTCACTATTATGGTGTGGCAAGTGTTCCTCGTGATTTCGTAGAACTTCCCTCACAGGTAATGGAACATTGGGTGTTCGAACCCGAAATGCTCGCTCTCTATGCAAAACATTATGAGACAGGTGAGGTAATGCCTACTGCACTTGTAGAAAAATTAGAAAAGAGTGGTAAGTATGGTCAGGGTTTTGCTACTGCTGAATATTGGGCTGCAGCCTGGCTTGATATGGAATTCCACCTCTTGAACGAACTTCCTGAAGGTTTTGAAGTAATGGCGTTCGAAAAGCAAATTATGGATAAGATTAAGATGCCTAAACAAATTGCACCTCGTTATCGTACAACTTATTTCAATCACACCATGGGTGGCGGTTACACTGCTGGTTATTATAGCTATTTCTGGTCTGAAGTGCTTGATGCTGATGCTTATGAAGCATTTAAGGAAACAGGTGATATCTTTAATAAAGATGTTGCAGCAAAGTTCCGTGAGTGTGTCCTCACTCCAGGTTGCATTGAAGATGCAGATGTAATGTATCACAATTTCCGTGGTGCTACTCCGTCCATTGAACCTGTGTTGAAAAACCGCGGTTTGAAGTAAAAATATTTAAGTGAAGAAGTTTATCCTTTGATATATTATAATCTTTTCTAAATAGTTGGGGAAGGCCTGCAAGGTCTTCCCTTTTCTATGCTATGACTTTTAAATATCCAATGAAAAGTGATGCTTATGCTTGGTTTTTTGTTTCGGCGTGTTGTTGCAGTCTATTGGGTGGTATGAATAGGGCTTCAATAAAGATGGTAAGAATTCCAGGTTCTATTGCTGTGTATCTAGTGTGCTTTGTTAAACTTTTTGATAAAACTTTTTCGAAAGTGTAAATCATTTCCTAACTTTTTGTAATTTTGAGCTAATTTTGAGAGTATTGTATGCTATTGCGTTTTTAAAGCTTTTCTATTGCATTGAATCATAAGGGTTATGGTGTTTGAAACTCAAAATTTACCATACGATAAGAGCTCTGCTTTAAGTATCTTTGAGTATAGCAAAGGTATTTTAGGCAAGTCTTTGCGTGATTTTCTAACGGATGATTATGAGTTGAGAGAAGGTAAAGGACGCTTGGGGCAGATGGTAGAGAATCTCTACTTTTTGTTAGCAACCAATAGCAACCCCGAGGCTGACTTTTCCGAAGCGGGAATGGAATTGAAATCTACTCCCTTGAAGTTGGGCAAGGATGATGTTCTTCTGATAAAAGAACGCTTGGTGTGTAATATGATTGACTATTGCAAGGTAGTAGATGAGGACTTTGAGCATTCGCATTTTTATACAAAGTGCCGGTTGATGCTTTTACTATTCTACTTGCATAAAAGCGGAGTAGAATTCCTTGATTTTGAGTTCCTATTTTCGGTGTTGTGGAAACTACCCGAAAAGGATTTGATAGTCATCAAGCAAGACTATGAAACTATAGTCAACAAGATTAAAAGCGGTTATGCTCATCTGCTTTCAGAGGGCGACACGATGTACCTCGGTGCTTGTAGAAAGGGGCAAAAGGGTGATAGTTTGATGAAGCAACCCAACAACGCTATTGGCGCACCACGAAGAGCATTTAGCCTTAAACCCGCTTATATGCGCACCATCTTGAACTATGTTTTGGAGAGTGGCGAGCGGGCGGTATGTAATTTTGAAATTCAGATTCAACAAGCAAAAGAGTCACAACATCAACTCGTTTCTACAAACGATTTAAAGGAACGAACTTTTGATGAAATTCTTTTGCAACGAATCAGTCCTTATATGGGTAAGCAATATATGGATATAGCGCAAGAAAAGAATATTGACTTGTCTAAAAATCCTAAAAATAAATTCTCTATAATTGCCAATACGCTAATTAGTGATGGACAATGCTTTAATGTGAATCGTTCGGAGGAGTTCTTAAAAGCGGGACTAACGATGAAAACGATTCGTGTGCAAGCAAATGGTAATATAAAAGAGGCAATGTCCTTTGAAAACATAGATTACATGGAGGTCGCAGAGTGTGACGATTGGTTTGAGTCGCGCTTATATGAATTGTATTCAGGGCGTTTCATGTTTGTCATTTTCAAAGAACAAACGCAAGGCAAGGAAGACTATGTATTAGACCATGCTTTCTTTTGGACCATGCCACAAGAGGATTTAGAAATTGCCGAAGAATATTGGCAACACATCCGCAAAAATGTGCTTGAGGGTAAAATAGATGCTCAATATTGGTGGAAAGGAACTGACAAACGCAAGTTTCATGTACGCCCGAAAGCACAAAAATCTACGGATTTAGCACCTGCTCCCAATGGAATATTAGCAAAGAAGTATTGTTATTGGTTCAATAATGATTATGTTAAACAAGTAGTAACTGGCAATGTCACAAAATAATAATATCATCCGCGTAGCTGAACTTTTTGCAGGGGTTGGAGGTTTCCGAATTGGACTTGAAGGGGCATCAGACGCTTACGAAACAATTTGGAACAACCAGTGGGAACCCTCAACAAAACATCAAGATGCTTCGTTAGTATACCAAGCGAGATTTGGCGTAAAGGGACATTCTAATGAGGATATAAACCTTGTCCCTACATCAGCTATACCCGACCACGATTTGTTGGTGGGAGGTTTCCCCTGTCAAGACTATTCAGTAGCGGCATCGCTGAGTCGCTCGGGCGGTATTGAGGGGAAGAAAGGTGTGCTTTGGTGGCAGATTTATCGCATTTTGTTAGAAAAGGGAGATGCACGACCTAATTACATCTTCTTTGAAAATGTTGACCGACTGCTCAATTCTCCTGCAACACAACGAGGTAGAGATTTTGCCATCATCTTGGCATCATTGGCAGACTTGGGTTATGTTGTAGAATGGCGCGTAATCAATGCGGCTGATTATGGGATGCCACAAAGAAGACGCAGAACCTATATCGTAGGGTATCGTAAGGAGTCTGTTGTGGCAAAGAAAATAGAAACAATGGCGGATTGGGTGCGTTTTGATGGTGTTATGGCACAAGCATTTCCGTTTGAACCCAAAGTGTCAACGCTTTCCGAATTCAAAATTGAGGGAAGCGTCAAGGAGGTTTCAGACAAATTTAATAAAAGCAAAAAGGATTCTCCATTTGGCACGGCGGGCATTATGATAGACCGCAATGTTTATTCGGTAGACACTTTGCCTGTTTATTTCGGAACGACTCAAACTTTGGGGAATATTCTTATTGATGAAAACTACATACCCGAAGAGTTTTTTATAACTGAAGCGGACCTTCCAAAATGGCAATACGAAAAGGGTGCAAAAAAGATTAACCGAGTTTCAAAAGAGGGTTATGAATATACCTTTTCAGAGGGTGGTATGGCATTCCCTGACCATTTGGATAAACCATCAAGAACAATGATAACCGGAGAAGGTGGAAGTGCTCCTTCACGATTTAAGCATGTTGTTCTCACGCCATCTAATCGCTATCGCAGATTAGTGCCCATTGAAATGGAGCGCTTGAATATGTTCCCCGACAATCATACATACCATGCAGAGGTTTCAGATGGGCGTAGAGCGTTTTTAATGGGTAATGCGTTGGTTTGCGGAATTGTAGAACTTATTGGCAAGAGTCTTTACAGATTCATTTACAATGAAGAGCCCGTATCTACACGCCCCTTAAATGTTTTAAGAGAGGCATGCCCGACATTAAATTTTGACTTATTTTCAAGCGAATCCAGCAATTTATTGATAAATAAGGCGCAAAAAACTTATAAACTTGACACTAAAAAGCGCTTGCTCATAGGTTTCGTTAAGACTGATAACCAAGATTATTTCCTTAACATTGAACCAATGAAATTATATTACTCGGGGAAAACAAAATCATTTCCGTCAACAATCGCGCTAAACAAACTCTATTACTTTATGCCTTACATAAAAGGTAAGGGAGTACGCGATTTGTATGTTATACGCAAGGCAAGAATAGGGAATAAGGCAGAGATTCGCCCCGAAAGCAAAGACAAAGAACCGCGCTTGGTTTTTGAATTAGAATACTTGCAAAGTCTGTCTGATTATGTTCCAATTCGTCTTTCTATCAACTATACTTGGGTAGATACATTCCTCGGAAGAATCTTTGAAAATAGGGAGTGAAGCTTTTGCCAAACTTTTTCTTCCCTTAGGGCATCGTGCATAGTAAAATCCATTATTTTAATGGGAACTCTGTTTTTTAGAAGATATATGTAATAGTTGTATCTCTCTTGAAAGAGATTATCTCTTAATTTGTTGATATAAAAATGAATGCTAATTGTTGCAAAAGAAAAGACTGACTCAATTGAGCCAGTCTTTTTGTAATATGAAAGTGAATTGATCTATGCCTTTTGCGTTATGCGGGGATATTGTTCTTTACAACACGACCCATTTGCATGACGAACTTAAGTTGCTGTTGGTCGTCAAACATGATGATGTCAGCATCTTTGCCTTTCTCTAATGAACCCTTGCGGTCGTAAACACCCATAATCTTAGCAGGAGTTTCGCTAATCATGCGGCAAGCATCGGCCATAGGCATTTGTGCTTGTTGAACTGCAGTACGAACCAAACGGTCCATCGTGGCAATACTGCCGGCTAAGGCGGAGCGGTCTGCTAATTTACATACACCATCTTCCAGCACTACGCGGGGGTCAAAGGCCGTGGCATCTGTGCTTGCAGCGCATGCCAACGCATCAGTGATGAGAGCCATTCGTTCTACACCTTTTATCTGATAGATCATGCGAATCATTACCGGCGGAACGTGGATGCCATCGGCAATTACTTCTACTGTCATGTTTTCTTCGGTGAAAATACTTTCTACTGTGCCGGCCTCTTTGAATTCTCTGTTCTTATATACTACGGGCATCGCATTGTAGAAGTGCGTAGCGTGTGTCATACCTGCCACGTTTGCTGCATGTACTTCATCGTACTTTGCACGCGTGTGTCCGATACTAGGCAGTACGTTGTGCTCGCAACATGCTTTGATAAATTCGATGGAGCCATCCAGTTCGGGTGCTTCGTCCCAGCGGCGAAGGCATGGTGCACATTCTAGGATTTCATTGTATTCCTCAGGAACCGGGCCCTTTATCCATTCGGGAATCTGTGCACCGGCTTGAGCCATATTGAAATAGGGGCCTTCTAAGTGCAAGCCAAGAATAGGACTGTTGGGCTCTTCCATGAGTTTAGAGCAGGTGTCTGCTGCTCTCTTAATCATTTCTACCGTTGAAGATGAAAGGGTAGGGAAGATAGATGTTGTTCCATATTGCATATGTGCGTCAACAGCTACTCTAAAAGCCTCTTCAGAACCTTCCATAAAGTCTCTTCCGCCGCCACCATGCACATGGAGCTCAATACCACCAGGTACTACGTAAGCGCCTTTAGCGTCAATGATTTCATATTCAGCATAAGGCTGGCTGTCACTCAATACATCGGTAATCTTGTTGCCATCAATTACTACCGAACCGCCCTCGATCCATCCGCCAGGGGTCAGCACTTTTCCATTTATAATTTGTTGTTTCATAAGCTAAAATAAATATTTTTTTTATTCGCTACAAATATAGTATTTTTTTCTAAGATATAAAAGTTAGCAAGTATTCTTTATTCTTTTTTATAAATATAGGTGAAGAGATACAATAAAGACAGAATTTTGGAGTTATATATTATAATATGAAAGAAGAAAAAATATTTATGCGTCCATATGTTCATATTCTATACATAATTTTCCTTGCCTTGCTCATGGCTTCCTGCAATAGTGCAGAGAAGAGTCTGAAGAAAGGAGATATAGCCTATAACTTGGGCGAATATAGCGATGCTGCTGGTCATTATAAAAAAGCCTATTCGCGCTATGCTCCCAAAGAACGTGAACAGAGGGGGAAGGTGGCCTATAAAATGGCTGACTGCTATCGTCGTTTTGGATTTACTTCACGTGCTCTGGGGGCTTACAAAAATGCAGAGCGTTACAAGTATACCGATACACTAACTTACTTTTACGAAGGGGAGATGATGCGCCTTATGGGCGACTATAAAGGTGCTGAAAAGGCCTATACTCTTTTTCTTGAGAAATATCCGGACTATGAACCGGCACTGCAAGCTCTACAAGCATGTAAAGACGCTCCCGAGCTCAAGAAAAAAGGTTCTGCTTATACCGTAACTCTAGAAAAAATATTTAATGCTAGTCGCTCTGACTATTCGCCTGCTTATATGGGAACAGATGCAGAACAACTCTATTTTTCCTCCACACGTCCTCAAGCAACTGGTGATGAACTAAGTGGTATCACGGGACAAAAGAATGGTGATATTTTCTTCGCCAAAAAGGATGAAAAAGGGAAATGGAAGGTTCCTGAAGCTGTAGACGGAAATGTCAATACTGAATTTGATGAAGGTGCGTGCTCATTCTCTGTAGATGGACGTACTATGTACTTCACACTTTGTCGTACAGATGCGCAATATCCTAGAATGGCAGAAATTTGGAAGGCAGAACGTACAGATGCTACTTGGGGAAAGCCAGAGCAGTTAGAAATCACGGCAGATACTCTCTCTTCTTATGCTCATCCTGCCCCATCGCCTGATGGTAGATGGTTGTATTTTACTTCCGATATGCCAGGAGGCTTTGGTGGATTGGATTTGTGGCGTGTCGAGGTAGGCAATCATGGTTTGGGGATTGTTGAAAATCTAGGTGAGAGTATCAATACTTCCGGTAATGAAAATTTTCCGGCTTTTCGTCCTACAGGGGAATTGTATTTCTCATCAGATGGTCGCCAAGGAATGGGGGGGCTTGACCTCTATAGAGCAACGGAAGATACGTTGAAACATGTGTGGGAAGTTACGCATTTGCCTGCTCCCATGAATTCCAATGCCGACGATTTTGGTATTACTTTTGAGGGATTCCGAAATCGTGGATTCTTCTCTTCAAGTCGCACTACCGGAGGTCGTGGGTGGGATAAAATCTTTTCGTTCTCTCATCCAGAGGTAATGCAAACCGTGAAGGGATGGGTCTATGAGCAAGATGGTTATGAGCTACCCGAAGCTGTTGTTTACATGGTTGGAAATGACGGAACAAATTTGAAACTCAGTGTAAATAAAGATGGGTCGTTTGAACAAGCTTTAAAGCCTGGTGTTCAATATCTCTTCCTAGCAACTTGTAAAGGCTATTTAAACTTTAAAGAAGCTTTAGTCGCTGACTCTGCAGAAGTAGAGAAACAACATGTACTTCAATTCCCGTTACCTTCTATCAGTACTCCTGTGTTGGTGCGTAATGTGTTCTATGAGTTTGACAAGGCAGATATCACAGAAAACTCGAAGGGTGCTCTTGACCGCTTGGGTAAGATGCTTAAAGAAAATCCCAATATTACTATAGAATTGAGTGCGCATTGTGATTTCAGAGGCAATGACGAATACAATGAGCGTCTTTCTCAACGTCGTTCAGAGAGTGTAGTGAACTATCTTACAGAATTAGGAATCCTACCTGAGCGTTTGACGGCTAAAGGCTATGGTGAAAAGCAACCTAAGGTGGTTAATAAGAAACTTCTTGAAGCCTATCCTTTCTTGCACGAAAATGATACGCTGACGGAGAGTTACATAATGGCCTTACCGCCCGAACAACAAGAGATTTGCCATGCACTTAATCGTCGCACAGAATTTAAAGTGTTACGTACAACCTTTGGTCTTTTTGATGAGAATGGAAAATTAAAGCCAGAGGCTATTAAACCAGAAGAAGAGGCTACCCCTGCAAAAGATATCTCGGATATATAGAAAGTTTGCGATTACTTTTATTCCTAAAGGACTTATTAGACAATCTGATTATCCGAAGAGAGAGCGATGTTTGTGTAATTTATATTTTATGCATAACTTTGCAAAAAATATAAATAATTGACAATGAAACATCTTGCACTTTTCTTTTCGTTTCTCTTGCTTACCTCTATGTCTATCAAAGCCCAAACCATTAAGGCTACGGTGAGTGCAGAAGACTATCCTTTTGTAGTTACAGCAGACGCTTCGGAACCGGAACTTTACTACATTTATTCCGGACGTGATGGAGGTGGTGTTGCTAGTGACTTTGTCTTTGTAAATGAAATACCTTGGGGTGAGTCGGAGCCAATGCTTCAACTTATGTACAAAAATCCCAATGAGGTAGAATTATCGCAGTTGTGGTATTTCATGGAAGAGAATGGACAAATAAAAATCATCTCGGCAGCAGATGGTCGGATGGTGACTGTTCCTAATACATCGGATGGGCCTAAAAAAGCGTATACTCAAAAGGTGGAAAATCATACACATGCTTATTATACTTGGATATTAGATAAAACCGGAGGTTATTATGCTTTTAAAACTTCTGATGGAAAATCTTTCCTAAGCCATAATGGAAATTGGGCTACTGCACGTTCTATTATGGGACTTTATAATGCCGATGGAAGTAAAGACGAGGGTTCGCGCATATTTTTTGAAGCTTGTAGTGGGGCCACCGACATTAGAAACTCGTTAGTGGATAAAGGCAGAAAGCGAGTAGTCTATACTATTGCAGGACAACGTATAGAGAATATTTCTGCTGCTGGTGTGTATATCATTAATGGAAAAAAGCGTATTGTTCGCTAAAATTTACAAGGTATTGAAATACATTTATTAATATAATTGACATAGATGAATGATATTCCTAAATGCCCGAAGTGTGGCAGTGAATACACTTATTTTGATGGTTCACTTTTTGTATGTTCCGATTGCGGTCATGAGTTTCATGAGGCAGAGCAGGAGGGTGCAGAAGAGGTGCTCGTGCCCCGTGATAGCAATGGAGCCGAACTCTTTGATGGTGATGCCGTAACAGTAATCAAGGACCTGAAAGTCAAAGGCTCTTCAATGGTCATCAAACGTGGTACGAAAGTCAAAAGTATTCGCCTTACAGACAATCCGGAAGAAGTGGATTGTAAGATAGATGGCAGTGGCATCGTATTAAAAACGTGTTTTTTGAAGAAGTGATTTTTTAGTTTCATCTAAGACAAACAAGGAGATATTTCCAAAATATCTCCTTGTTTGTCTATTTATCTTATAGCTTAAAATTTTATGACTTTCTAAAACATATAGTGGTAATTTAAAATGTATCCCTAGTTGTTTGCCATTTAAAAAGTAAGAAAAATGAAATTTATTCTATTCAATATCTGTTCAATATTCGTTTAAAAACTTTTCAATAAAACGGCAAAAAACAATGTTTCGTTCAATATCCGTTCAATGATTGTTTAAATGGCCTTTATGGCATCTATGAAAGGCCTTTCAAGCGATCTATGGATGGCCGTTATAGTACTCTATGGATGACCATTCAAAGAACCTTTGAACGGCCTTTTAAAGAATTCATCAAAATTACACTTTCAACATTTCCAAGAATTCGTCTTCATTTACAATTTTTACTCCGAGTTTTTGGGCTTTTTCCAGTTTCGAAGGTCCCATATTTTCTCCGGCTAAGATGAACGTGGTCTTCTTAGAAATGCTACTTACATTTTTGCCGCCATGACTTTCTATAATGGCTTTATAGTCTTCTCTGCTATGGTGAGTAAATGTTCCGCTTATTACAATGCTTTGTCCCATGAGGCTATCGGATAGTTGTTCTTTCTCTTCAATAATCATGGTGACTCCGGCGTTCTTTAGTTTTTCTATAAGTAGAGAATTACGCGCATCTTGGAAATATCTAATGACACTTTGTGCAATGGTGGCGCCAATTCCTTCTACTGAGAGAAGTTCATCTAAAGAAGCATTTTTGAGGGTATCAATACTTTTAAAGTGAGCGGCCAAATTTTTGGCAGCTACTTTCCCTACGAAACGGATACCTAAAGCGTAGAGTGTACGCTCAAAGGGAATTTGTTTGCTTGCTTCAATACCTTCAATGATTTTTCTGGCAGAGCGCTCTCGGGAACGGTCGGCGCCACAAATGTCGGTGATGCGAATGTTATAAAGGTCAGACACATCGTGGATGAGTCCGCGATTAAAGTAATCTTCTATGGTCTCAGGCCCCAGTGATTCTATATTCATTGCGTCACGACTTATAAAATGTTCTATTTTCCCTTTTAATTGAGGTGGACAAGCAGTGTCGTTAGGACAATAGTGTGCGGCTTCTCCTTCCATCCTCACTAGGGGAGTACCACATTCTGGGCAATGGCTAATGAACTCTACCTTTTCACCTAAGTCGCTGCATCTTTGAGCTGTATCTACTCCAATGATGTGAGGAATGATTTCGCCCGCTTTTTCAACATAGACCATATCACCAACGTGCAAATCCAATTGTTGGATAATATCGGCATTGTGTAAAGAAGCGCGTTTGACGATGGTGCCTGATAATTGTACGGGCTGCATGTTTGCTACAGGAGTGATGGCTCCAGTACGTCCAACTTGGTAACTCACACTTTCTAAACGGGTACAGGCTCTTTCTGCTTGGAATTTATAGGCAATAGCCCAACGAGGATTTTTTGCAGTAAATCCTAAAAGTTCTTGCTGTTTGAGTGAGTTTACTTTAAGCACGATGCCATCTGTTGCCACTGGAAGATTTTTTCGCTCAATATCCCAATGGTCAATAAATTTGTAAATCTCATCAAGATTGTGTGCAACGATAGTTGTTTGAGATACTTTAAAACCCCAAGAACGTGCCTTTTCCAAACCGGCATAGTGGCTTACGTTCGTTCCATTTTCTTCCCAAAGGTAATAGAAATAGGCATCCAATCCTCTACTTGCTGCAACTGCTGAACTTTTACTTTTTAATGTTCCGGAAGCCGCATTACGTGGATTGGCAAATAGTGCTTCTCCTTTAGCTTCACGCTCTGTGTTCAAACGCTCAAAACTTTCCCAGGGTAGTAGAATTTCACCTCTTATTTCAAAGTGTTCAGGCCATTGGCAGTTAGATGGTAGTACAAGAGGAATGGTTCGGATGGTCTTTACGTTTTCAGAAACATCGTCCCCCTTGATGCCATCTCCACGAGTTACTGCATGCACAAACTTTCCGTTTTCATAGGTCAAAGCGATGCTTAAGCCGTCAAACTTTAGTTCACAGCAAATCTCAAAGGGCGCACCTTCAAGTCCATCTGCTATACGTTGATAAAAGGCTGCCACCTCTTCTTTACTATATGTGTTCCCTAGAGAGAGCATAGGTCGTTGGTGCACTATCTGCTTAAAGTCGTGGCTCAAATCGCTCCCTACACGCATGGTGGGTGAGCAGGGGTCGTATAGTTCTGGATGTTGAGATTCTAGTTCTTGCAATTCGGCCATCATCTGGTCAAATTCAAAGTCTGAAATCTCGGGTTGGTTATCAATGTAATATTTTTGATTGTGGTGGTGGAGTTGCTCTCTTAGCCACAGGAGGCGTTCGGTTGCTATCATATTAATATAGTTATAAATGTGGTCCGCTTGTCTAAAAGCATTGCATCTAGGGCAATGGTGGTCTATCACTATCGCAAAAATACTTAAAATAAATGGGTGATGCCCATAAATCAGAACTTTCTTTGTATTTTTGTAAAAAATATTCCCTTTTTGTTGAAATAGGGAAAAGAATAAATTTCAAAGCAGATATGAGAATCGATATTATCACCGTTTTGCCAGAGATGTTAGACGGCTTTGTAAACACTTCTATCTTGGCTCGGGCTCAACAAAAGGGTCTTGTGGAAATCCATGTACATAATTTGCGCGATTATTCAAAGGACAAGCATCGTAGGGTAGATGATTATCCTTTTGGTGGTTTTGCCGGCATGGTATTGCAATGTCAGCCGATAGACGATTGTATCTCTGCGCTGATGGCTGAGCGTGATTATGATGAAATTATTTTTACGACACCCGATGGTGAGCAATTTGATCAACCCATGGCAAATTCCTTGTCATTGAGTAAAAATATTATTATCCTATGTGGCCATTACAAAGGAATAGATTATCGAATTCGTGAACATCTCATTACGAAGGAAGTGAGTATCGGTGATTTTGTGCTTACTGGTGGAGAATTGGCTGCTGCTGTGATGAGCGATGCCATAGTACGCCTTATTCCTGGAGTGCTGAGCGATGAACAGAGCGCTCTGTCTGATAGTTTTCAGGATAATCTTTTGGCTGCACCTGTGTATACTCGCCCTGCAGAATATAAAGGTTGGCGCGTTCCCGATGTTTTGCTTTCAGGACATGAACGTAAAATCAAAGAATGGGAACTTTCTCAATCGCTTGAACGTACTCGTCGCCTAAGACCAGACCTTTTAGAAGAGTAGAGATACGAGCGAATCTCTTTTAAACCTTTGCTGAATTGTTTACATATTGCATAGATTTTGAGTCTCAAATAGGGATAATATAAACCTGATTATCTGCTATCTGGAACAAAAAGCGTGTTACCATTGGATGTAAAACCATTAGTAACACGCTTGTGCTTTTTATATCCTATGCCTTAGAAAGACAACTCAAGACCGAAGGACAAAAGTTCGTAGAATTGGAAATAGGATTGTCCGTCTGTACGTTTTACGCTATCGTCGAATCGGGGATAGAGGAAAATGGTAGTAGAAAGGAACTTGTTAATCTTAAGGTCGAAGGTATTTTCCCATTCCACTTGGGTTTTGCTGTAATCAGTAAAGAAATAGATGCGACCTTTCCAAGTGACGTTCTTGAACATCTCCCAAGTATAATTGGCGGTGATATTGGAACCATAGTCGAACGACGTGTGTTTTCCCTCTTTTAAACCGAAGGCCGTAGAAAGAGCCAAACGGTCTACATATTTGAAACGGCAGGCCACTGGCGAAATTGTAGCGTCAAGGGTGAAACGCTTTCGAGAGAATTTATAGTCCATACCGACAGAGAATACTGATTCAAAAGGCGACATGAAATCTGAATATATTTTGGGATCATTACTCTTGTAGGCTGGATGGAATTGGGTCCAACTTTGTAACATTATGGTGTAATACCAATGTTTAGAGGCTTTCAAACCTAATTTGTTGGTAAGACGTAATAGGTCATCGTTGGTTTTGAATTTGTGTAAGTCATCGTTTTTGCTAGACATAAAGCCTAATCTCATTTCAAGTTTGTTATTGAAAAGCAACTTTTGCTTATTGTCATAATTTGCCTCAATGGTAGCAGCAGAAAGGAATGAATAGTTGCTTTCTCCTCCTTTGTACCAGTTGTCGGAGACGTGGTTTTGAGTAAATTTGAGAGAGAATGTACTTTTAAATGTCCAGAAATTGGGCTTTTGTACCTGTATGTCTATTTGTTCATCTGCAATTTGGGGAGCAGCTTCACTTGCTACTGTTGTGACTTTTTCTGATAACTTGATTTCTTGTTTTACTGTTTTGTTCACGTCTTTTCGCAATCCTTTGCTGTCATCAACGGCTGTGCTGTTCTGGAAAAGTCCTGGCATAGCCGTATATGCGCTAATCAGTTGATTGTCTATGTAATTTACGAGTGAAGAATAATTCCCAACGGTAAAGAGTGATTTTTGGGGGGATGGTAAACTTCCTAGACTGCGTTGTAATACAGTGCTGTGTAGTTTGGTTGGTGAAAAAATAGGGTAGTAGTAGGGGTTGCTGAGTGTGTCGCTACCTGTGTATTTCCAGTTTGAATAGGAGGATGTTAGAGAATCAAGTGCAGAATGAAATTGTATTGATTTTTCTTTCAAATATTGGTCATAAGTATTGGTCGTGGTAGAGTCTGTTGGTGTTTGGGCAATAACTTTGGAGGCGGATAAGATGAAAACCAATAGAACTATAAATGAAAAATGCTTCTTCAAAAAAGTAGGATTGTAATTCATGTTTGAGTGTATTATATTTTCCGATATAAAGGTTTTAAAAACGTGTTTTGTCATTGACAATGCATAAATGTAAGGCATGCCAAATTTCTATGCAAAGTTAATTTATTTTTAGAGAATGGACGAAGACACCGCATTTTTTTGTAATTTTGTGCGCTCGCTTTATTGGGGGTAATATGTGAGACGTGGTGCTGTCCTACATACCCAGTCCATAAAGGCGGCAGTTTTAATTAATAGAAGTACATTATATAAATAATAAAATGGATAAAAATACGATTATTGGAGTTGTGTTGATGGTAGCACTTTTGATGGGTTTCAGCTATTATAACTCAACTACGCAAGAGTTGCCCCAGCAGAATGTGGAATCAACTGAAAAGGTTGAAATTTCTCAGCAGCAGGTGGCTGTGCCTCAGCAAGTTGTAACGATGGACTCAACTGCATTGTTTTTTAACGCATTGCAAGGCGAATCTCAACAAGTGGTATTGGAAAATGAGAAAATTCGAGTAGCTATCAATGCAAAGGGTGGAACAATAGCAGATGTGTGCTTAAAGGAGTTCAAGAATTATCAAGATTTTAAAGAAGGTAAAAATACATCCCTTCCTTTATATAAGGAGGAAGATGCTTCTTTAGCTTTCTTGTTTGAGATGAAAGATCAAAATTTAAATACAGCTGACTATTATTTTACACCGATAAATGTATCTGATTCGGCAGTTACTATGCGCTTACAGGCAGAGAGTGGGGCTATATTGGACTTTAATTATAGCTTACTTCCTGATAATTACTTGGTGAACTTCTCAATTACTTCAAGTGGTTTGGCTGGCTATTTTTCTCCCAAGAGTGATTTCGTTTTAGTGGATTGGAAAGATAGAGTAGGACAGCAAGAAAAAGGCTTCTATTTTGAAAATATGTATTCAACTCTCACTTACAAAGTGTCAGGTGATGATACTGAAAAGTTGAATGAATATGAAACGGATGAAGTAACTGTGACAGGAAATGTTGATTGGGTAGCCTTTAAAAATCAGTATTTCAGTTCTATCATGGTGGCTTGTCAAGAATTTAAAGCTGCAGAATTTAAGAGTATTCAAGAACAAGAAAATAGTGGCTATTTGAAGCATTATGCAGCAAATATGCAAACTAAGTTTGACCCAACAGGAACAAACGCAACTCATTTGCAGTTCTATTTTGGCCCGAATAATTTCCGCGTGTTGCAGAGCATGGATGATTATCGCCTTTCTGAGAAAGAAATGGACTTGGAAGATGTAGTTTATTTAGGTTGGCCGGTATTCCGTTGGATTAACCGTTATTTTACACTCTATGTGTTTGACTGGTTAACAAAATGTGGTCTTCCTATGGGAATCGTTTTGCTCTTGATAACTCTTTTGATGCGCGTAATTGTATATGCTCCCACAAAGAAGAGTTTTATGAGTAGCGCAAAGATGCGTGTGTTGAAGCCCAAAGTAGATGAAATTTCTAAAAAATATCCTAATCCCGAGGATGCCATGAAGCGCCAACAGGAAATGATGACATTGTATAGCCAATATGGAGCGAATCCAATGGGTGGTTGTTTACCGATGCTTATCCAGATGCCTTTATGGATTGCGATGTTTAATTTTGTTCCTAATGCGATAGAATTGCGACAGCAAGGATTTTTGTGGGCAGATGATTTGTCAACTTACGACTCGCTTATAAGTTGGAACACAACATTGCCTTTCATTGGTAATCACTTGAGCTTGTTCTGTTTGCTTTTCTGTGCCACCAATATTCTTTATAGTTATTTGACGATGCGTCAGCAGCGTGAAACAATGTCGGGTGAACAAGCACAGCAGATGAAGATGATGCAATGGATGATGTATCTAATGCCTGTATTCTTCTTCTTCATGTTTAATAAATATTCTGCGGGTCTTAATTATTATTATTTCATATCATTATTGGCCAGTGCATTGACCATGTGGTATCTACGTAAGACTACTGACGATAAGAAACTTTTGGCAAAGTTGGAAGCTTATTATCAAGAGAATAAAAATAATCCAAATAAGAAAGCGGGAGGTCTAGCAGCCCGTTTAGAGGCTTTGCAGAAACAACAGGAAGCTTTAATGGAAGAACAACGTCGCAGACAACAAGGTAAATAAAATAATGGTTATACATAAGAACAACCTAAATGTCATCTTTTGGGCGACATTTAGGTGTTCTTTTTTCATTCCAATACTTCAAAATAGAGAGAACAATGAATATTAAAACTATGATTGCAGCTACATCGATGGCCTCAATTGCGTTGGCAGGATGTCATTCTGCCGATATGCAAGAAGGTGCAGGTCAAATTGGTCGTACTACTGAATTTGCCGATTCTTCTCGCCAATTCACCCCTGAGGTAATGTGGCAAATGGGCCGTATTGGTGCCTACCATCTTTCGGTAGATGCGCAAAAGTCTGTCTTTGGTGTGAGTTATTACAGCGTGGAGCAAAACAAGAGTCGCTCTGTTATCTATGCTTCTACACCAAATGCTCAAGCTACTGCTACTATGCTGACTGATGCTTCTAGCTCTGAATATGCGCCTTCGTTTATTCCTGGCACAGATAAGGTGGCCTATCTTGCTGCGGACAAGGATGGTATGACGCAACTTTGGATGATGGAAGCTAATGGCTCAAATCGTAAGCAGATTTCATTTGAGACAAGTGACGTCAACGACTACCTTTTTTCGCCTTGTGGCAAGAAAGTGATTCTCGTAAAGACGGTGAATCATGAAAGCAGTGTTCAAGAAAATGATGCTGACCTTAAACTCACTACTGGTATTGTAGCTAATGACCTCATGTATAAGCACTGGGATCACTATACTAAGTCTGCTCCACATCCATTCTTGGCAGATTTTGATGGCAATAAGGTTGGCGAAAGCAAGGATTTGCTTGAAGGAGAACCCTACGAATGTCCAATGTTGCCCTTCGGTGGAGTAGAACAATTGGCTTGGAGTCCCGACAGCAAACAGATAGCTTACACTTGCCGTAAACTTGCAGGTTTGGATTATGCTATTAGCACTGATAGTGATATATATTTATATGATATTGCTACTGGAGCAGTCAAGAATCTTTGCAAGCCCGAAGGTTATGTGCGTCCAAAGTGCGACCCTACACGCTCATTGAAAGACCAAGCAGTCAATCAATTCAAGGAAGATGTCAATGCTGGTTACGACCAAAATCCTCAATTCTCGCCTGATGGCAAATATATTGCATGGAGCAGTATGGAGCGTGATGGTTATGAAAGCGACCGCACACGTCTTTGCATTTATGAGTTTGCCTCTGGTAAGAAGACTTATGTAACAGAAAGTTTTGAAAGTGGTGTTAATGAATTTGCTTGGGCAAAAGACAACAATACACTTTACTTTAGCGGTGTATGGCATGGTCGTACTAACCTCTATCAAACGAATCTTAAGGGTGAAGTAAAACAAATCACTGACGAGGTAGCCGACTATGTACTCCTTGGCGTACATCCTGATGGCAAGCAACTTCTCACAAAATGCCACTCAATGAGTCGTGCTGACGAAGTGTATTTGGTAAATATTGCAGATGGTAAGAAAACTCAACTTACTCAGGAAAATGAACCATTCTACGCACATTTTGAGTTTGGAGAGGTCAAGGAACGTTGGATTAAGACAACTGATAATAAGCAAATGCACGCTTGGGTCATTCTTCCTCCTAACTTTGACTCAAGCAAGAAATATCCTACATTGCTTTTCTGCGAAGGTGGTCCTCAATCTCCCGTAAGTCAGTTCTGGAGTTTCCGTTGGAATTTCCAAGTTATGGCTAATCAAGGTTATGTAGTTATTGCTCCTAATCGCCGTGGTCTTCCTGGTTTTGGCATGGAATGGTTGGAACAAATTAGCGGTGACTACTCTGGTCAATGTATGCAAGACTACCTTTCGGCAATTGATGATATTGCTAAGGAACCTTGGGTAGACACTGACCGACTCGGTGCAGTTGGTGCAAGTTTTGGTGGATACAGTGTTTATTGGTTAGCAGGAAATCACAACAAGCGCTTCAAGGCTTTCATTGCACACGATGGTATCTTCAACACCCAACAACAATATGTGGAAACCGAAGAGATGTGGTTCCCCAATTGGGATATGGGACAAGCTCCATGGATTAAGGATGCTAATGGAAAACGTGCTAAAGTATTCGAAACTTCTCCTCACCTCTACGTGGACCGTTGGGATACCCCAATCCTTTGTATTCATGGCCAAAAGGATTTCCGTATCGAATATACTCAAGCAGAAAGTGCATTTACTGCTGCCCGTACACGTGGTATCCCAGCACAACTTCTGCTCTTCCCTGATGAAAATCACTGGGTGCTCAAGCCACAGAATGGTATCCTTTGGCAACGTACTTTCTTCCGCTGGTTAGACAAGTGGTTGAAGGAAGATGGTAAATAATAAGAAGACACCGAAATACTCAGAGTTCTTCAAATAACATAAAAAACAACAATAAATATATAAAATTTTATGGAACAAAAAATTCAAACCCTTCGCGATTCTGCGTCTATGCGATGGACCGTCTTGCTCCTATTATCTTTTGCTATGTTCTGTTCATATATATTTATGGACATCCTTTCGCCTATTAAGGATTTAATGCAATCCGAAAGAGGATGGGATTCAACGGCATTTGGAAAGATGCAAGGTTCAGAAACTTTCCTTAATGTGTTTATTTTCTTTCTCATCTTTGCTGGTATTATCCTCGACAAGATGGGGGTTAGATTCACAGCTTTACTTTCTGGTATTGTAATGCTGATTGGTGCAACAATCAATTGGTATGCGGTAACAGATATGTTTATCGGAAGTGATTTGGAAAAATGGTTTACGGAAAATTTAAACTATATTCCTGGATTTGATGAATTAGGTGTTTCTCCTTTTTATTCGGGAATGCCGGCTTCGGCTAAACTTTCGGCTGTAGGATTTATGATATTTGGTTGTGGTGTCGAAATGGCTGGAATTACTGTAAGCCGTGGTATTGTTAAGTGGTTCAAAGGACGCGAAATGGCATTGGCAATGGGCTCTGAAATGGCTTTGGCTCGTCTTGGAGTGGCTACATGTATGATTTTCTCTCCGTTGTTTGCTAACTTGGGTGGAAAAGTTGATGTTTCTCGTTCTGTAGCATTTGGTGTTATTCTTTTGATGATAGCCCTCATCATGTTTGTGGTATACTTCTTTATGGATAGAAAACTTGATGCGCAAACAGGCGAAGCAGAAGAAAAGGAAGAACCATTCCAAATGAAGGATTTGGGTCATATTATGAAGAGTAGCGGTTTCTGGTTGGTCGCTCTTCTCTGCGTGCTCTATTATTCAGCGATCTTCCCATTCCAAAAGTATGCTGTAAATATGTTGCAATGTAACTTGACATTGAATCCTATTGAGCCAACATCTTTTTGGGCAAGTGAAACCGTAACAATTTTACAATATATCATTATGTTAATTGTAGCGGTAACAGCTTTTGTGGGTAATTTCTCTAAGAATAAGAAAATGGAATATTTATGGACCGGAGTTGCAGTCGTGTTCTTAGTGATTTATTGCTATATGGGTTATATGCGTCAGAGTGCTGCTGCTGTATTTGCTGTGTTCCCCTTATTGGCTGTAGCTATTACTCCTAAATTGGGTAAGTATGTTGATTATAAGGGTAAGGCCGCCTCTATGTTAGTGTTTGGCTCATTACTTCTTATCGCTTGTCACCTCACGTTCGCTTTTGTACTTCCTTTGTTTGAAGGCAATGCTACAGGTGGATTTATCGTTGCATACTTAACTATTCTTGTTTTGGGCGCATCTTTCTCTTTGGTGCCAGCCTCATTATGGCCCAGTGTTCCCAAGTTGGTTGATGCAAAGATTATAGGTAGTGCCTATGCCTTGATTTTTTGGATTCAGAATATCGGTTTGTGGTTGTTCCCAATGTTGATAGGAAGTGTATTGGATAAGAATAATCCTGAAATTGTAGCAGCCTTAGCAAATGGAACAATGACTCCATCTGAAGCAGCAGTTTCATATGATTATTCGGCTCCGCTTATTATGTTGGCAGGTTTAGGTGTAGCTGCATTACTTTTGGGACTTGTCCTTAAAGTTGTTGATAAGAAAAAGGGATTAGGCCTTGAAGAGCCAAATGTAAAGGCATAATAACCATATAGATAGAAAAGTCCTGTTGCTATCTCGCATTAGGTGTGAGGTAGCAACAATTTTTATAAATGGAATAGTATTATTTAGCAAGATAGCCTATGGATTTTATTCTTACTGAGGTTTTGAAGCGGATAAAGATTGATTCGTTGAATCCTATGCAGCAAGAAATGTGGGCAGTTGGTGATAAAACCAATGATATGATATTGTTGTCACCAACAGGAAGTGGTAAAACTTTGGCCTATATGTTGCCTTTGTGCCGTCATATAAATGTCGATTCAGAGAATTTGCAGGCTGTAGTGGTGATGCCATCACGTGAATTGGCGCAACAAAGCGAAGAAGTGTTGAAGTCTTTGCGCTTGCCTATTAGAAGCATGTCTGTTTATGGTGGTCGACCAGCCATGGAAGAGCATCGCAGGTTGCGTGAAATTAAACCCCAAGTTTTGTTTGCTACTCCAGGACGTTTGTTAGACCATATTGAAAAAGAAAATATTTCTCTTGCTGCGGTGAGTATGGTTGTTATAGACGAATTCGACAAAAGCCTTGAGCTAGGTTTCAGCCGTGAGATGGAAGGGGTGGCAGTACGATTGCCTCGTAAGGGGGTAAGACGCGTTTATCTTTCTGCAACAGATATTACAGGAGAAACCGTATTCCAATCGTTTGTAGGGGGCAATAAGCTTTATCGGTTGGATTATTCTGTTACCCATGCGATGGTGAATCGTTGTTCTTTATATGAAGTACAATCACCACGTAAGGACAAATTACAAACATTAGGTGAACTTTTAACTTTTATAGGAGGGCGTCCTACGATTGTTTTCGTTGGCCACCGAGAAAGCGTTGGACGTATCGCAACTTATCTAGACGACTTGGGCTTCTATGTAGATAGCTATCATGGAGGTTTAGATCAAGAACAGAGAGAACGTTCGTTGTATAAATTTCGCAGTGGAAGTTCCAATATATTAATCTCAACAGATTTAGCGGCTCGCGGTCTTGATATTCCGGAGGTTGAGGCTGTAGTACATTACCATCTGCCACTTACGGAAGATGTTTTTACTCATAGATGTGGTAGAGCAACTCGTTGGGAGAATATTGGAGAATCCTATTTGTTGCGAGGTCCGGAAGAAACACTACCTACATTTTTGCCTATAGCAGAAAAAATACAGGAATTACCAAACGAAGTTAAACCAACTGCCCCCATTTGGACTACCCTTTATATCGGTCGTGGTAAAAAGGAAAAATTGAGTAAAGTAGATATCGTAGGGCTACTCTGTAAAAAAGGAGGGCTTCGTTCTGAAGAGATAGGAAAAATAGATGTAAAGGAGCATAAATCCTATGTGGCTGTAGCTCGTAAAAAAGTTCGCTCTCTTCTAAATAATATCAAAGGCGAGAAAATAAAAGGGATGAAAACGTTGATAGAGGAGATGTATTCATAAGTAAGAACAACTTGAATTTTAATCCTCCTTTCTCATACATTACAAAATTATTCCAAAAGGTAGGTAGAACTAAGTAAATTTGGTATCTTTGCCAAAAGAAGAGAGAAAAAATATGAATTGCCTCTATTGAGGTCTTGTCTGTATTTATTTTAGTTTACTCAAAATTTTAACCATAATTTTATGCTAAGAAAATCAATTATTGTTGCTGCCATCGCTCTATTAGTGGGAAGCATGCATTTAGGAGCAAAAGAAATTAATATTGTTCCTATGCCCCAATCTGTGGAAATGGGGGTTGGTGCTTTTAACTTGACTGCTCAAACAAAAGTTTATGCTCAAGGAGAAGGCGCTGCAGAGGTTGTTCGTATGTTTTCTGAAAAGATTCGAACTTCCTCTGGCCTTGACTTACTTCAAGGGAAGAAAGCAGGAAAAGGAACTATTGCCTTTGTTATTGATTCTAAAGTAACAGGAAAAGAGGCATATGTCCTTTCTGTAAAAAAAGATGTAATTTTGTGTAAAGCATCTACTCCTGCCGGTTTGTTTTATGGTATGCAGAGCCTTTTGCAATTGTTGCCTCCTGAAGTGGAAGGTACAGCACTCAATGGAAAGATAACCGGTTGGACCGTTCCTGTATGTGAAATAGTAGATGCACCGCGTTTTGCTTATCGTGGTGTTCATCTTGATCCTTGTCGTCATTTCCAAGATGTGGAGACTGTAAAACGTCAGATTGACTTGATGGCATCTTATAAGATTAACCATATGCATTGGCATCTTACAGAAGACCAAGGATGGCGTATTGAAATAAAGAAATATCCCAAACTTACTTCAGTCGGTGCTCGCCGTGTTGAGGGAGATGGTAGTATTCAGCAGGGATTTTATACTCAAGATGAAATTCGCGAAGTAGTGGAATATGCTCGCCAGCGTCATGTGGCAGTTGTTCCTGAATTAGAAATTCCTGGTCATGAATTGGCTGCTATTGCTGCTTATCCCGAATTATCTTGTACAGAAGAGCCTATCACTCCGCGTATTATTTGGGGTGTAGAAGACATCGTAATGTGTCCGGGAAAAGAGAAGATGTTTGAATTTATGCAAGATGTTATCGACGAAATGGTCGAACTCTTCCCTTATGAACTTTTCCATATCGGAGGTGATGAAAGCCCTCGTGGTGAATGGGAGAAATGTCCTAAGTGTCAACAAAGAATAAAGGAATTAGGATATAAAGATGAGCCTAAGCGTCCGAAAGAGGCACAGCTGCAGAGTTATGTGGTTGGAAGAATAGGAGAGTACTTGGCAAAAAAAGGTCGTCGTATCATTGGATGGGATGAAATTCTTGAGGGAGGAAATCTTGATACAACTGCAATCGTAATGTCATGGCGTGGCGAAGAAGGAGGAATTGTTGCAGCTAAGGCTGGTCATCCTGTGCTTATGACACCTTCTAGTCATGGCTTCTATTTTGACCATTACCAAGCAGATCCTTTTACAGAACCGACTGCTATCGGTGGTTTTGCTCCTATTGAGAAAGTTTATGATTACGACCCCGTCCCTGCTGAGTTACGTGGAACAGGAAAAGAATATTTGGTAATGGGTGTACAAGCAAATAGCTGGAGTGAATATATCCTTAATCCTTCCATCCTAGAAACTCGTTTGTATCCCCGTGTTCTTGCTTTGGCTGAAGTGGCATGGACACAACCAGAGCATAAATCTTATGCCGATTTTTCACGCCGCTTAGATGGAGATGCTGCATTGCGTTTACATACACGCGGAGTAAATTTCTTTATTCCTCAGCCAGAACAACCTGGTGGCTCATGTGATAAACTTGCTTTTACTGAAAATATGAGCCTTACATTGACAGCACCTCGTGGTCTAACTATTCTTTATACATTAGATGGTACTACACCTTGTATGCATTCTCCTAGATATGTGGCTCCGCTAAAATTGACCTCTTCGGCAACTATTAAAACTGCTACACTCCTACCTTGTGGCTTAATGAGCCCGGTTCGTACAATTCAAGCACGTAAGATGCATTATATGCCGGCTGTAGCACAGATGGAAGATGTGAAACCTGGTTTGGTACAGAGCATTAGCTGGGGTACATTCCAACAACCTGCGGATGTTCCTACACTTTGCGATGAAACGGGAGTGATTATTGACAAAATAGAAACATTGCGTACCCTTACTCATGTTCCCAATAGTATTCGTAATGTAAAACATTATGCAGCGACAGCAGAGGGTTATGTTAATATCCCAGAAGATGGAGTATATGAGTTTACTTCCAATAATCATAGAGTATGGATTGATGGTCAGTTGTTAATTGATAATTCCTCTCTACTTATCCCCAAGCTCACTAAGACTAATGAACAAGTAGCTCTGTCTAAGGGACTCCATAAAGTGAAAGTGCTCTTTATGGGAGGTATTTGGAATGGTTGGCCTACATATTGGGATGATGCTGCCCTCAAGATGCGAAGGGGAAATGGAGATTGGCAAACCATCGGAGCAGAAATGTTGTTTCATTAAAAAATAGTTACTCTAACATATCCTCCTCATTTTTGAGGAGGATATTTCTTTATTACATTATTATATGGAAAAGTTCGTTCCTCATTCTTTTGAAAGTTGCACCTTTGAAAGTGAATTGTTGGGTGATGTAAAAGCCGGTTTCCCATCAGAAGCGAATGATGTTCGCGAGAAACTTGATTTAATGAAATTACTGGTGAAGCATAGGGCTTCTACTTTTTTCTTTAGAGTGAATGGGGTATCTATGGTAGATGCAGCAATGGATGAAGGAGATATCATAATTGTTGATCGCGCCATAGAACCATACAATAATTGTAAGGCTGTGTGTTTCCTTGATGGAGAGTACACAGTGAAACGAGTGGAAATAAATGAAAATAAAGTGCGATTGATGCCTGCCAATGAATTAAATCAATCCTATACTCCTATAGAAGTACCTTATGAAAGTAATTTTATGATTTGGGGAGTGGTTACCTATGTGATTAAAAAAATGTAAATTTGAAGTTGAGGAAACGTTGTAGATATATTTTCTTCAAGGGTTATGTTCGCTTTAGCTGATTGTAATAATTTTTTTGTTTCATGTGAGCGTGTGTTTCGCCCAGAACTGTATGGGAGACCAGTCATTGTTCTCTCAAATAATGATGGTTGTGCTATAGCTCGTAGTAATGAAGCTAAAGCAATAGGAATAAAAATGGGGGATCCTCTATTTAAAATTCGTCATTTGGTGGAAAAATATGAAGTGAAGGTCTTTTCATCTAATATGACCCTTTATGCAGATATGTCGCAACGAGTTCGCTGGGTTTTGGAGGAGTTTGCTCCTGCTGTGGAAGTCTATTCTATAGATGAGGCATTCCTTGATTTACGTGAAATGCCAATTGAAGATTTTGATGCTTATGCAAAAAAAATTGCGAAGGAATGCTGGAAATTCACATCAATTCCTCTTTCGGTAGGTATTGCTCCTACTAAAACTTTGGCAAAAATAGCATCTAAACTCTGCAAACAGTATCCACGTTTACAAGGAGGATGTTACTTAGCGAGGCCACAAGATGTTGAGAAAGTTTTGCGGCGCTATCCCATAGCTGATGTGTGGGGTATAGGTCGGCGTTCAGTACAAAAATTACAGAAAATAGGAGTTTATACGGCACATGATTTTACGCAAATGCCTAAGTCCTTAGTTCAATCTCTGTTAGGACTTCCGGGGCTTCGAACTTGGTCTGAATTGCGATTGCAACCAGCAATTGATTTTGAAGATGCCATTTCTCCCAAGCAATCCATTTGCGTTTCTCGCAGTTTTCGAATTCCCATTACTTCGTGTGAATGTTTGTGTGAGCAGATTGCTAATTTTGCAAATGAGGTGGCAGTAAAATTACGAAAGCAAGAAACGTGGACCAATGAAATATGCGTATTTCTCCGTACGGATAGATTTAATGAGCGAGTGCCACAATCATATGTAAGTAGCCTTGTTCCTTTATTTTCTTCAACCAATGATAGTAGAGTAATTATATCAAAAGCTGTCGAAGAAACACGAAACTTATTTTCTTCTCATTATGCATATAAGAAGGCAGGGGTGATTGTCCCCCATGCGCTTTCGGCAAACAAAGTGATGCATTCTCTTTTTGACAATATCCAAGAACGAGAACGTGGAAAAAAAGTATGTGAAGCGATAGACTCTCTCAATAGCTCTTTTGGAGCTGGAACCATTCGTATGGCTATTCAAGGAGATGGAAGAATCCTTTCTTCATGTAATCAACAATCTCCACACTATACAACATTATGGAGTGACTTACCTTTGGTTTCTGTAAAATAGTAGAAAAATATTAGGAGCTATGGCACGCCATAGCTCCTAATATTTTGTTTCTTTCTAAAAGATGAAACGCATGGCATCATTAAAAAGTGCAAGGGCCATTAGTAGGAGTAATAGTATCATACCGGCCGTTTGCGCATATTCATGGAATTTGTCACTTAGTGTACGACGGGTAATAATTTCGTAGAGTAGGAAAAGTGCGTGTCCTCCATCCAATGCCGGAATAGGGAGGATGTTGATAAATGCAAGCATCAATGAAATAAATGCCATAAGGTTCCAAAAGGCTGTCCAATCCCAAACGGTAGGAAATAGGCTACCCATTGTTATAAAGCTACCTACACTTTTTGCACCTTCTGAGGTAAACAGATACTTTAAGTCACTTACGTAGTTTGCTAAAACTTTACATCCATACTTGCATCCTGCTGGTATACTTTCTAAGAAAGTGTAGCTTTGATGAGTAGTTGGGTAGCGCTCATTAAGAGGTTTCCAGCTGAAACCAGATTTATAGTCGGTGTTAAGATTCAATGTAATTGTATCTACCTGAAGAGAATTGGCACGCTGTATTCCTAATGTTAGTTGACGTAGCTTTAAGCTATCTGTGGGATTCCCATGAGCGAGAATATCTAGTCTACGAGCTACACAATCGAAAAATTCATTTAGATTACTGATAGGGGTGTCTTCATAAAGAACAATGCGGTCGCCTGTTCTTATTCCAGCTTGGTCTGCAGGGCTCCCTGATAAAATACTGTCAATGACTGATGACAAAAGTGGCTCTGCAAAAAGTGGCTTCTCTGAAGTCATTTCAAGAAGGCTGGGAGGAGTTGTTAGGGTAAGTTCTACTTCTTTTCCATTACGAAGAACCGTCACTGTATTGGCTTCAGAGATGGAGCGATACATGTTCACAAGTTTTGAGTCAAAGTACTCAAAAGAAGTATCGTCTGTGCGCAAAGGAATATCACCGTCTCTAAAACCGAGTTGTTGAGCTCGTTCATTGAATTTAAAACCATCTGTAATATCACGTTGCTTGATTTGAGTTTCTCCATGGGCAAAAAGGAGCATTGCGTAAATAATGAGGGCAACAATAAAGTTGACCAATACACCTCCAATCATTACCAAGAATCTTTGCCATGCAGGTTTCGCACGGAATTCCCATGGTTGTACTGGTTGTTTCATTTGTTCGGTGTCCATAGATTCATCTATCATACCGGCAATTTTTACATAGCCTCCAAGGGGAATCCAACCGATTGCATAAGTGGTATCACTATTTCGTGGTTTAAACTTGAATAGTTGGAATTTCCAGTCAAAAAACAAGCAGAATTTTTCTACTCTAATTTTGAATAACCGAGCAAACAAAAAATGTCCAGCTTCATGGAGCAGAATAAGTAATGAAAGACAAAGAATAAATTGTAAGGCTTGAATAAGTACGCTTGGCATATTTTGAAATACTGAATTAGTAAGATTTATATTTATATAAGTGAGGTGGCTATTCTGCGTGCCTCAGAATCTGTTGTTAGGTATGTTTCTAATGAAGAAGATGCGTCATATGTTGCTGTTTGCATAGTTTTCTCTATAATAGCAGGGATTTGATAGAAAGCTATCCTTTCGTGGCGGAATGCACTATTGGCTATTTCACCAGCAGCATTGAGAATACACGGCATATTTCCTCCGATTTCAATGGCTTCGTAGGCCAATCGGAGTGATGGGAAACGTTCTGTATCTGCTACTTCAAAGTGCATGGTCTGTAATTTGAATAGATTAAGCCGTTCACCAGAGAGAGGTAATCTGTGTGGATAAGAAAATGCATATAGGATAGGCAATCTCATATCGGGTACTCCTAATTGTGCCTTCACCGCTCCATCTGTAAATTGTACAGCTGAATGGATGATACTTTCAGGGTGTACAACGACTTCGATATCTTTAGGCGCTACATTAAACAGCCATTTAGCCTCAATCATTTCAAGACCTTTATTCATCATTGTGGCCGAGTCTATTGTGATTTTAGCTCCCATTTTCCAATTAGGGTGACAGAGTGCTTCTTGAAGTGTGACATTCTGAATTCTTTCCTTTGTGAAAGTTCTGAATGGTCCACCAGAGGCGGTAAGTAAAATTTTCTCAATCTTGTTGTCTCCTTCGCCAACAATTGACTGAAAAATTGCTGAATGTTCACTATCTACCGGTATAATAGGAACTGCATAGTCATGAGCTAATTTATTGATAAGTTCTCCAGCCACCACTAATGTTTCTTTGTTGCTAAGAGCTATGGCCTTTCTTGCTTTGATTGCTGCAATAGTAGGGCGTAATCCAGCAAAACCTACCATGGCAGTCAAAACCATGTCAATGGCTTCTCCTTGAACTACTTCTTCTAGCGCTTGACTACCTGCGTAAACTTTGATGGGAAGATCGGATAGAGCCTCTTTTACTAACTCATACTTTTGTTCGTTTGCAATTACTACTGAGTCAGGTAAAAATTCACGAGCTTGTTGAATAAGTAACTCTGCTTGATTGTTAGCAGTAAGTACATATGCTTCAAAGTGTTCGTTATGTTCTCGGATAACACTGAGTGCTTGTGTGCCAATGGAACCGGTAGAGCCTAAAATTGCAATTCTCTTTTTCATTTTTTAATTAATATTGAGTAAGCCTTCAGGCAAGTTTAGTAATATGTAGTGTTGCTTAATATCGTAATCTAACAGAAAGTCATCATGAAAGGGTATGATAATTTCTGTTTTGTTTTTTTCGCAAGGAGTGATATAAAGTAAGATATTCGCAGAAGAATCGTCAACGGCATTTATTTCTCCTATACACCCTTTATCAATAACATTAACAGAGAATCCTACGAGTGACTTCCATGAGCGCAAAGTTTCCGAAGCGTCTTCAGGAACAGCTTCTTTAGGATAATAAATAGGTGTCTTAATATATTTTTTTGCTTCCTGCTCACTATTAATTTCCTCAAATTTAAAAATGGCAGTATCATCATTCTTAAATTTGTATTCTTCCCAAAAGAAGGGCACAAACAATCCATCAAGTAAAAAAATAAGATACTCTGCATCTCCTTCGTCAAAGATGCTGTCAGTAAATGTAATTTCTACTTCTCCGGATATACCTCTGTATTTTGATATATATCCTATGGGGAAAACGTCTTTTTGCTGAATCATTCCACTCGAATTATTTTAGCGCCTAAAGCATTTAAACGCTCGTCAATTTTTTCGTAGCCTCTATCTATCTGTTCCACGTTGTCAATACGACTAGTTCCTTCTGCGCTCATTGCCGCAATGAGCATGGCGATTCCTGCACGAATATCTGGTGACACCATTCGTCTGCCTCGTAATTTCATTTGGTTGTCATGTCCAACTACAACGGCACGGTGAGGGTCACAAAGAATAATTTGTGCTCCCATTTCAATAAGAGTGTCGACAAAGAACAATCGGCTTTCAAACATTTTTTGATGGAATAATACAGACCCTTTTGCTTGTGTGGCAACTACGATTAGTACGCTAAGAAGATCTGGCGTGAGACCAGGCCAAGGGGCATCTGCTAAAGTCATGAAAGACCCATCTATGAACGATTCAATGGTGTAATGTTCTTGTTTGGGTATGTAAATGTCATCCCCCTGAAAATCCATTTGAATTCCTAAACGCGCAAAGGCATCAGGAATAATTCCTAAATCTTTACATGAAACATTTTTTATAGTAAGTCCTCCTCCAGTCATGGCTGCCATACCAATAAAACTTCCCACTTCTATCATGTCGGGAAGAATGGTGTGACATGCTGTATGAAGTTCTTTAACACCGGTAATAGTAAGAAGGTTAGACGCAATTCCTGAAATGTTTGCGCCCATATTTGTTAACAATTTACATAGTTGCTGAACATAAGGCTCACAAGCCGCGTTGTATATTGTAGTTGTTCCTTCAGCTAATACCGCTGCCATTATAATATTTGCAGTTCCAGTAACAGAGGCCTCGTCCAGCAACATGTAAGTCCCTTTAAGTTTATCTGCTTGAATGGTGAAGGTTCCTTCCTCTACATTGTGGGAAAATTGTGCCCCTAATTTTTGAAGTCCAAAGAAATGGGTATCTAATCTTCTTCGGCCTATTTTGTCTCCTCCAGGCTTTGATATGATTGCTTTCCCAAAACGGGCAAGTAAAGGACCTACTAATAAAACACTTCCTCGAAGTTTAGAACAACGAGTAAGGAAATCTGTACTTTGCAGATAGTCTAAATTTATGTTGTTAGCCTGAAACGTAAAGTCTCCTTCGTCGTTTTTGGTTACAGAAACCCCAATGTCTCGCAATAATTGTATAAGATTATTTACATCTAAAATATTGGGAATGTTCTTTATGTTGACCTCTTCTTGAGTTAAAAGTGTGGCACAAATGATTTGTAAAGCTTCATTCTTTGCTCCTTGTGGGGTGATTTCACCACATAATGGATGTCCTCCTTCTATAATGTATGATGCCATAGATATTTAGATGTCGTTATTTATTTTTTTTGCTGCCGTTTGTTCTTGTTGTATGCATTCTTTTCTGTACGATTTTGTAATTCGCTAATAAAAGTAGGTGATGTACTTTTATTGATATAAGCTTCTAGGTCTCGAACTACTTTTTCATAATCAACTCCGTCTGCTTTACATTCTGCTAAATTCTGTTTCATGCGTTGTGCAATATTTAGCAACAAGTCATTGTATTTTTCATCTTCGGGCATTTCAGAAAGTCTCTCAGCTGTTTTTTCAACAAGATGACCATAGTGCCGATATCTTATTGTATTACCAGGGTAGCAGAGGTGAGTGGGGCGTTTCTCTTTCTCGTAGGGTACAATCTCTACAGGGAAGTCAATGTCTAACTGATAGTCTGCCATAGCAGCCAAGTGATTCCAAAGTTTTTCTTTGAATTTGGGTATGTTTCTCATTTGAGGGTTTAAACCACCCATTACTGCGATGATTTTTTCTGCATAAGCCTGTCTTTGTTGCTTATCTTCTATCGTTAGTGCATAATCCACCATTTGTTGTATCATTCTACCATATTCTGGAAGTATGAGTTTTTTGGTGGTAGTATTATATTCCATATATACGTTTATATTTGTTTTTGGGGGGTTGATGCCACAAATTCTTTCAAATAGTATGGTTCAAAATAAGCCACATCCGCATAGTTTGCTTTCGCTATGGCTTGTTCGGCTAGTGGGAACATGTATTTTGCCAATGGGTGAATGTCATTTAAAAAATGAGCATTAGGATGATCTATTATGTCTTTGCACTTATTAGCGCCATTTCCAAAGAAAAAGATTGGGTGTTGCTCTAATAATTCATGGTAGCTATCATTTTCAACAATGTCAGCTTGAGTCTCTCTAATAATATTTAACCCTCGGTCATATATTGCCGCATAAACTTCCATTCTTCTTGCGTCAATCATTGGACATAATAGAGCATCTTCTGGTATTTCGTCATGATAAAGCAAAATAGGTACACACATGATTTGTAATGTGGGTAGAGCTATTAATGGAATATTACGGCCATAGCAAATTCCTTTTGCCGTAGAAGTTCCAATTCTTAATCCAGTATATGAGCCCGGTCCTTGGCTAATGGATACTGCATCTAAAGGGATGGCATGATTATCCGCAAAAGATAAAGCGGCTTCTACGTATGGAGCCAATATTGTAGCATGAGAAGGACCTTCTTTATTTTCCTTGTTAAATATACATTCTCCATCTTGGCTTAATGCTACGGAGCAGATATTTGTAGAGGTTTCAATATGAAGTATACATGACATAATTTTCAGAGATATAGTGTTTAGTATTATAGTGTATTAATCAAACCGAATAACTTTTGCCGGTTCTATTTTAGAAATAATGAAACTTGGCGCAATTAGTGCAAGTATGGTAATTAGAAGAGTGCCAATATTTAGGAATAGAAGATGCAATAAGTTAAGTTCAACCGGGACTATCTCCATGTAATAATTATCAGCATTTAATCTGATGATTCCCCATTTATCTTGTATCAATATAAATCCAAGTCCTAACAGATTTCCCCAAAAGAGTCCACGCCCTATGATAAATGCTGCAAAATAAAGAAATGTATGGCGAATCTGTGTGTTGGTCGCTCCTAAAGCCTTAAGGGTTCCAATCGCAGATGTTCGTTCAAGAATCAATATCAACAGGCCACTAATCATTGTGAAGATACCCACGCATACCATCAGTAACAAAATAACCCAAATGTTAAAATCCAATAGCTCAAGCCAAGAAAATATCTGAGGATATAATTCTTTTGCTGTAATGGTTATTGGAGTTTCTCCATTTTCAAGTATTTGTTTTTTTGCTATTGGGCTAATCGCTTTGCAGGTTTCATTCGCTTTATTAAAATCTGCAGTATAAATTTCAAAATAGCTACATTTGTTCTCATCCCAACCATTTAATTTGTTAGCAGAGTGGATATCTGTGAGAACATAGGAGTTGTCAAATATTTTTAAATTGGTCTTGAAAATTCCAACTACTTTAAAACGTCTGGTCTTGATCGCCTCTTCAAAAAAATAGGCATAAACCGAGCTGCCTAATTCAATTTGTAAGGCATCAACTTGGCTCTGTGAAAGTAGAATTTCATTTGTAGGGGACTCCTCTTGTATTTTGGGTAAACGTCCGGCTACCAAATTTTTGTAAAGAAAAGTTGTGTCGTATTCGGACGAAATTCCTTTAAGCCTAATTCCTTGATAAGCATCAATGGTTTTTAATATTCCTATTTTTTCGGAAACTCGTGCAATTCTCTTTACATTTGCAATATTGCCGATTCCTTTAGTTAAGTTTGAATCAACCGTAAGAGGAGCTGCATCCGGGGCATAAAGAGTACGCGGACTTAAAATTTCAATGTGAGAAGTAAAACCTGTTATTTTTTTCCCAATTTCTTTTTTATATCCACCTACAACACTAATGGAAATAATCATCACTGCAATACCAATTGCTACACCAAATGTAGCAACACGAATTGCCGGTTTAGAAGCTCTTTTGGGTTGGTCTTTAGAACCTTTTTCTCCTTTTAAGAAACGTTTTGCTATGTAGAGTGGAAGATTCATTTAGCAGAAACCTGTTTAAGCGTGTTTCCTGGATAAGCTTCAAGCGCTTTTTGAAGAACACAAAGTGCTTTTGTTAGATCTTCCTTCTTTAATACATAGGCAATTCGAACTTGGTCAATACCTGCGCCAGGAGTAGTATAAAAACCTGCTGCAGGGGCCATCATAATGGTTTGCCCTTCATACTCAAAATCCGTTAGGCACCATTCACAGAAACGTTCTGCGTTATCTACCGGCAGCTTTGCCACGGTGTAAAAAGCACCCATAGGGATGGGAGAATATACTCCAGGAATGCGATTTAGTCCATCAATGAGGCATTTCCTGCGTTCTACATATTCATCGTATACTTCACGAGCATATTCTTCTGGTGCATCAACAGATGCTTCTGCAACCAATTGTCCTAGAAGAGGGGGGCTCAATCGTGCTTGGCAGAATTTCATGACTGCTTCTCGCACTCGTTCGTTTTTGGTGATAAGAGCCCCAACGCGGATTCCACATTCGCTATAACGTTTGGAAACAGAATCAATTAGCACAACATTCTGCTCTATTCCTTCTAAATGGCAAGCTGAAATGTATGGCGAACCGGTATAGATGAATTCTCGATAAACCTCGTCAGAGAAAAGATATAGGTCATACTTTTTTACAAGATCACGTATTTGCATCATTTCGCGTCTTGTATAGAGATAACCTGTAGGGTTGTTGGGGTTGCAAATTAAAATAGCTCGTGTACGCTCGTTAATTAATGCCTCAAACTTTTCAACCTTAGGAAGTGAAAAACCTTCTTCAATAGTTGTTGTTATAGTGCGTATTTTGGCTCCAGCAGAAATTGCAAAGGCCATATAGTTCGCGTAGGCAGGTTCAGGTACGATAATCTCGTCTCCTGGGTTCAAACAAGATAAGAAGGCGAATAAAACGGCCTCCGATCCACCAGACGTGATGATTATATCGTCTTGCGAAAGGTGAATCCCAAATCGTTTGTAATATCCTACTAACTTTTTTCTGTAACTTGAGAATCCTTGGCTTGGACTATATTCTAAAACACTACGGTCAATGTTCTTTAAAACATCAAGTCCGGCTTGTGGGGTGGGGAGGTCTGGTTGTCCAATGTTGAGGTGGTATACGTGTACTCCGCGTGCTTTAGCTGCAGAGGCCAAAGGCGCAAGCTTTCTGATAGGAGAAGCCGGCATTTCTACAGCTCGTTCTGAAATTTTGACCATATTGCGTAATGTGTAACGATTCAAATCAATAATTAACAAGGCAAAATTACTAAAAAGGTTTTGAGTGCCCAAGTAAATAATAAATTCTATTTATATTAATGTGTATAGAATTGAATCTTTAGTGCTAAAATGTTTTAGCACTCTGCAGTATGGCTTAAATAAGGCCGTTTATTTTAATTTAGAGCTTTTTGGGGCGCTTTGCAAACAATAGTAACCCACTTTATAAATGTTGAAAAGTAACAAAGACGGATGATGACTCAATAAATTACGCTGAATTGGCTTCCGAAGGATAGAAAAGAAGAAGGTGAAGAGTCGTTTTAGGCGAAATTTTTCGATGATATTGGCAGTGTGAGAGGGTCCCACAGAAGAATGGAGCATGGGTAGTTTGTATAAATTTCTCATGGCAGCTTCTGTAGCCTTTAGAAAGTCTTTGTTGCTATTTATCCCTAAGTGGATTAAAGGATTTTCTATATGAACAATAGAAATCTTTCGTTTTAGGAGCTCACAACCTAAAAGAGTGTCTTCATAACCATATTCCGTTATGTCTTGGCTAAACATAATGTTACTTAAAATTTCACGTTTTGCCATGAAATTGAAAGTAGAAAAATGCGCATATGGATTTTCTTTCCTGTATTTTAAAGTTCGAAATTTCTCGGCTCTCTTCTCATATTTAAAGCGTAACTCACAGCCTTTTGGACTTGAGGCTGGGTTGATTATGCCCCCAACAATTATTGAAGCAAAGTGTCGTGCGTTCCAATAGTTTTCTAAAAAATGATTATCATGTATCTGAGCATCACAGTCAATAAAAATTAAATACTCTCCTTTCGCAATTCTTATTGCTGAATTCCTGTTGCGCGCCCGTCCTTGTTGTGCGTTTTGAGATAGGTATGTTCCTTGTTTACACAAGGATAGTGCAGATATGTTCTTTTTTATGGTATCTTGTTGTGTGGAATGGTCATCTGCCAAAATGATTTCATAGTTAAAATCTTCTTTGGTCTTAAGTGCATCACCTTGTTGTATCAGGTTCGCAATCAGAAGGCTACAATCGTAATTGAATACTGGAATTAGTATTGAGACCATGTATGGAATTGTATTTGTGGATTAACCTTCGTAATCTGTGCAAGCTCTATCACAGATGTAGGGCCTTATGATTGTTGCGGCTTGTTGATGAAGAGGATGGATGCTGTAAGCGTTCACATCTTCAAGCGTTAGAAATTCGCTATAAAGACAAATATCCCATTTTTCAGACGGATTGCAATTATATCCTACTTTTATTTTTTTAATAAAAGGAAGCTGTTTGGGTAGATTTTCAATGGCAGACTTAAAGTCATTGAAGGTGCAATTTCGTGTGTTGGCGTCAATCTCTTCTTTAAATTTGAACATTACAATGTGATGTATCATATGGCTTTTAGATTAGATAAAGTGTTTAGATGTAACTCTTGTTAAATATTGGAATGAGTATGTTAATCATTTATGGGCATTCGTTATCTTTGTAGGCAATATGCAAAAATACAGATTTTGGTAAATTCCAATGAGCATATTATTGTTCTTTTTTAAGAAATATAAAAACATATGTCAAGACGTGATGGATAAATTTAAAAACGAAAAGTTTTTAGAAATACAAAAAGAACTAGATGCGGTTGTTTCTTTATGGCCGGATGTTGTAGCTTGTTATACTTTGTTATATCAGGTTTTAGATAGAGCGTGTCGTGAAAATGTATCCGGTGTTGTTGGTTATTCTACTTTATTTTCTTGTTTGTATGCAGTTTGTCGTCAGAAAGGAATTGAATATTCTCAGATTGATTCTGTAAGAAGAAGGATTCGTTTGGTTATGCAACGAAATAGGCAAGATATAAACTTTAAGGACTTAGAGTATGATCGCCTTGCTGTTAATGAATTCGTTTGTAAGATTTATGAAATTACAAAAGACGAAAATGTGGAATATGTCTATTGTAAGGATGGTAATCGAGTACATAATCAGACTTCAGATATAATAAAAGTAAGAGCAGTTGTAACATCAGTGGGGTGTGATACGTTCTGTTGCCATCTAGATATGGATGGATCTGCGAAAGATGAGCTAGTGGGGGGGCTCGCTTGTTTAGATATTATTCCCTTATTAAAGGAGGGGATGATGGTAAATTTGATTGATGTAAAAGTTGAGGAATCTATGTTGGTTCCTCGGTTGGTCATTCTTGAACCCGATTATTTGATTGACGTAAGTTCTTTGGCTGCTTGTTATAGACCTTATGGATGCCATCCTTGTAATTATTTGGTGTCTCAATTGTCTCCTTATGCTAATAGTGCCTCTATTCTTTTGGGTAATGCCGCAAACCAATTTATGGAAGATTTTGTGGTTTCTTGTAATACTACATTTGAAAACTCGATAAGAAAGCATTTTAGAAGTGCATTGTTGAATTATACTTGTTGCCGGGAATCCATAGATGTAAAGTATTTCAATAAAGCAAGAGAGCAGTATGACAATATTGCAGAATATACGGAAAAACTATTTGAATCGCCTGATTTTCCGGATATGCAAAAGGGGAAAATGTTATTGGAGTCTTCATTTGTGTGTGAGGCCTTAGGCTTGAGAGGTCGTTTCGATGTGATGTCAAAAAATCATCGGATGATTATAGAACTTAAAAGTGGAAGGGCCGATGATTTTGGATGTGAGCCTCGACCCAGAAAAGAGCATGTGTTACAAATGGCTTTGTATAAGGAAATCTTACATTATAACATGGGAATCCCACGCGATGAGATTGTAACGCTCTTATTTTATTCTTCGTATCCAAAGATTTTTGATGAGCGTTCTTCTGCTGAGGCGGTCTATGATGTCATGATGTTGCGTAATCGCATTATTGCTTTTAATTATCAAATTATAAGTGGAGATGTGAAAACAGCATTAAGTAGCTTAAGGCTAGAAGTGCTTAATCAAAAATGTTTGAATAATAAGTTTTATGAACTTTATTTAAAGCCTCAGTTGCAGGAGATTATCAATCCTATACTTTTTCTGCAGGATATTGAAAGGTCTTATTTTGAAACGTTCTTGTGCTTTATCTTTCGTGAGATGTATTACTCGAAAGTTGGTGATGGTAAAGCGGATTCTAATAGAGGTGCTGCTACGTTGTGGACACAAGAGGCGAATTTAAAAATAGTTTCAGGAGATATGCTTCCAAATCTTGTTTTGTTGGATGTGTTGGGTGGACGATTTGTTGAAGAGCTTGTGTTCTCTTTTTCGGAAGATGTTGTCGCTAATTTCTCTGTCGGAGAAATGGTCCTTTTCTATGAATATGGCTGTGTTCAAGATAATGTCACAAATAAACAGGTCTATAGAGCATATATCAAAGATTTAACGAATAATTGTTTGTCTCTGCAATTGGAAAATGCTCGTTATGGACTTGATTTTTTTGAAAAAGATAAGAAATATGCGGTAGAGCATGATGCTACGGATGTTGTGTTTACTCAGCAAATTAAAGGATTGTTTGCTTTTTGTTTGGCTCCTAAAGAACGCCGTGATTTGTTACTATGTAGAAGGGTGGCCAAAATAAATATCAATAAAAAACTATTAGGAGATTATGGTCCGGCTTTGAATGATATAGTTCTGGGTGTCAAAAAGGCTGAAGATTTTTATTTGTTAATGGGGCCTCCAGGAACGGGTAAAACAAGTCGGGCACTTAAAGCTATTGTCTGTGAGTTTTTATTTGATAGAAATTTGTATAGAGAAGATAATCAGAGAATTATGGTTCTTGCATATACAAATAGAGCTGTAGACGAAATTTGCGCAATGTTGCAGGAGTTGCAAAAAGAAAACAAAGCATGTGAATTTGTGAGGTTTGGAAAAGTGCAGACCTGTCACCCTGATTTTCATAGTTGTTTGTTGGAAGAAAAAACTCAGAAATGTGCAAATAGAAAAGAAGTAATGGATTTGTTGATGCAAATTCCGATATTCGTAGGGACTGTGACAACGATGAGTGCTTATCGAGATTTGTATTCAAAATTGGATTTTTCTATGGTTGTTATAGATGAGGCATCTCAGCTGATAGAATCGCAAATCATAGGCTTGTTGTCTGCAAAAAATGGAAATAGTTGTGCTTTTCGTAAATTTGTTATGATTGGTGATCACAAGCAATTGCCAGCCGTAGTTGTCCAATCTCCTAAAGAGACAGAGATAAAGGATGTGAAGTTGCGTGAGATAGGTTTTAAGAATGCGAGGGTATCGCTATTTGAGAGATTGTGGGAACACCAGCATCATTATTCAGGTGGTGAGTGTACAGCAATGTTACATCGCCAGGGAAGAATGCATGCTGAGCTCTGTGCGTTTGTTAGCAAAGCTTTTTATTCAAATTTATTGGATGTTGTTCCTTTGCCACATCAAATGGAAAATTTAGAGATGTCAGACGAGATGCAGAGTGCTAGTGAGATATTCGTATCTACTACGCGCTTGGGATTTGTGGATGTTAGGAAAGAACAAGAAATGGGAAATGTTAAGGTTAATGTTGAAGAGGCTAGGGTGGTCGCAGAAATAATAGAAGCTTTACAGGTTGTTTATGAAAAAAGAGGCGATGTTTTATGTTTCGAAAAGCAAGTAGGAGTCATTGTTCCATTTCGTGGACAGATAGCGGTGATAAAAAAAATATTACGTGAGCGTTTTATTCATGGTGATAAGATAATGGTTGATACGGTTGAATGTTATCAGGGGAGTCAACGTGACATTATAATATATAGTACTACGGTTAGTAGAAAGTATCAGTTGGAACTCCTGTCTGTTTCTCAAGATGTAGACGGAGTAGAGGTTGATAGAAAACTCAATGTGGCAATATCTAGAGCCCGAAAACAGTTGTTTGTCCTTGGAAATGCATCCTTACTTTCTGAAAATCATATATATGGTCAATTAATAAAGAATAGTAAGTTTGTGCGAGCTGATAGTTGGAGCAGATAGCTGTTAATATTTTCCATTAGTAAATGTTATAAAGTTTGTCATGCGGAAAATATTTGTTGGATATTGCGGTGAAATGTATCTATAACAAAAAAAATACTTAACTTTGCTGCAATTTTAAAAAATACAGGTATGATAAAGATTACTTTTCCAGATAATTCTGTTCGTGAATATGAAAACGGAGTGACTGGTTTGCAAATAGCAGAAAGTATATCTCAACGTTTAGCCCAAGATGTATTGGCTTGTGGTGTTAATGGGGAGATTGTAGAGTTGAACCGCCCAATAGAGTCGGATGCTTCAATTCAGTTGTACAAGTGGGACGATGCTGAAGGCAAGCATGCTTTCTGGCATACGTCTGCGCACTTGATGGCAGAGGCAATGCAAGAACTTTGGCCTGGAACTCAATTCGGAATAGGTCCTGCCATTGAAAACGGCTTTTATTATGATGTGATGCCTCCTGCAGGCGTTACAATACGAGAAGAAGATTTTGTGAAGATTGAGAAGAAAATGCTGGAGCTGGTACAAAAGAAAGAAGCTCTGGTGCGTTCTGAAATTTCGAAAGCTGATGCTCTGAAGTTTTTTGAGGAACATGGTCAGACTTACAAAAATGAGTTAATAGAAGAACTTGAAGATGGTAAAATAACAACCTATACTCAAGGAGCATACACGGACTTGTGCCGTGGTCCTCACTTGCTTTCTACTTCACCTATTAAAGCCGTTAAGGTAATGGCTGTAAGTTCTGCTTATTGGCGTGGTGATGAGAAACGTCCACAGATGACACGTGTGTATGGTGTTTCTTTCCCCAAAAAGAAATTGTTGGATGAATACCTGGAGATGTTGGAGGAAGCCAAACGTCGTGATCACCGAAAGATTGGCAAGGAGATGGAACTCTTTATGTTTTCCGAATTGGTAGGAAAGGGATTGCCGATGTGGTTACCCAAAGGTACCGCTCTTCGTTTGCGTTTGGAAGATTTTTTAAAGACTATTCAAAAGCGCTTCGGTTATCAGCAAGTGATGACTCCTCACATCGGTTCAAAGAGTTTATATGTAACCTCGGGTCACTATGCTAAATATGGTAAAGATAGCTTCCAGCCTATTCATACTCCAGAAGAAGGTGAGGAATATATATTGAAACCAATGAACTGTCCTCACCATTGTGCAATTTATTCATGGAAACCCCGTTCATACAAAGATTTGCCTTTAAGATTGGCTGAATTCGGAACTGTGTATCGTTACGAGCAAAGTGGAGAATTGCATGGTTTAACGCGTGTTCGTGGCTTTACTCAAGATGATGCCCATATTTTCTGTCGTCCAGATCAAGTAAAAGAAGAGTTCCTTCGAGTGATGGATATTATTATGATTATCTTTAAAGCATTGAAGTTTGATAAGTTTGAAGCTCAAATTTCACTACGCGATAAAGTGAATCGTGAAAAATACATTGGTTCTGAGGATAATTGGGAAAAGGCTGAGCAGTCAATTATAGAGGCTTGTGAAGAAAAAGGCTTACCAGCAGTGATAGAATATGGCGAAGCTGCTTTCTATGGTCCTAAGCTTGATTTTATGGTGAAGGATGCTCTTGGCCGTCGTTGGCAGTTGGGTACAATCCAAGTAGACTATAATTTGCCAGAGCGCTTCCAATTAGAGTATACTGGTACAGATAATCAAAAGCATCGTCCTGTGATGATTCATAGAGCGCCATTTGGTTCAATGGAACGCTTTGTGGCAGTCCTCATTGAACATACTGCGGGGCATTTCCCTTTGTGGTTAATGCCGGATCAGGTTGCGATTCTTCCCATTTCTGAAAAGTTTAATGAGTATGCCAATGAAGTGTGCAAGCTTCTTGAAGAAAACGATGTGCGTGCTATTGTTGATGACAGAAATGAAAAAATCGGTCGTAAGATTCGCGACAATGAGATGAAACATATTCCATACTTGCTTGTTGTTGGAGAAAAAGAAGCTCAGGAAGGTCTTGTAGCTGTAAGAAAACAAGGCCAAGGCGACCAAGGAAGTATGAAAATTCTTGATTTTGCAAAGAAAATTAATGAGGAAGTCGCTGAAATGACAAAAAACTATTAACTTTGCAGCCGCTTTAAGAATTTAATCTATACAATCTGAAAATTAAGAGTCGGAAATTTTAATGAAGAACGACAAAGTCAAAAATCAGTACCGTGTAAATGATCAGATACGATCAAAAGAGGTGCGTATTGTTGGTGATGAAATAGAATCAGCTGTAGTGTCTATTCAAAAAGCATTACAAATGGCTGAAAAAGAAGGATTAGATTTAGTAGAAATCTCTCCGAATGCAGTACCGCCTGTTTGCAGATTGATTGATTATTCAAAGTTCTTATATCAGCAAAAGAAACGCCAAAAGGAACTGAAAGCAAAGCAAGTTAAGATTGAAGTAAAGGAAATTCGATTCGGTCCTCAGACAGATGAGCATGACTATAACTTTAAATTAAAACATGCGAAGGAGTTCCTCTCTGAAGGTGACAAGGTAAAGGCCTATGTATTCTTCCGTGGTAGAAGTATTCTGTTTAAAGAACAAGGTGAGGTCTTATTGCTACGTTTTGCCAATGATCTGGAAGAGTATGGAAAGGTAGAGCAAATGCCTGTCTTGGAAGGTAAAAGAATGATTCTTTTTATAGCCCCCAAGAAAACCTCACAATCTGTCAAGAAATCAGAAGAGGTTATTGTTGATAGTGCGACAGAAAAGGCAAAAGTTGCTCCTAAAACAAAAGCGCCCAAGGAATACAAAGGTCCAAGAGTTGAAGGAGAAGATTTTTAATAGAAAAAAGCGCGGCTGCGTTTGGTATCTCACGTAGTCGTAAATATTAATAACCACAAAATATAAAAGAAAATGCCAAAAGTAAAGACTAATTCCGGTGCCAAAAAGAGGTTCGCCCTTACCGGAACGGGTAAGATTAAGAGAAAGCATGCTTTTCATAGTCATATTTTGACTAAGAAGACAAAGAAGCAAAAGCGTAACTTAGTACATGTAGGTCTTGTTGACTCAACAAACGTTAAGCAAGTTCGTGAACTTCTTTGCTTGCGCTAATTAAAACTTAATCTAGAACAAAAAGTTTAACCGGATGTTTAGCACAAAGTTCGTTCTTCAGTAACGGCGCTAACAACCAAAAAGAAAAAAACTATGCCAAGATCAGTAAATCATGTTGCTTCAAGAGCAAAGAGAAAGAGAATTTTGAAACTTACGCGTGGCTACTATGGTGCTCGCAAGAACGTGTGGACTGTAGCCAAGAATACATGGGAAAAAGGTTTGACCTATGCATTCCGCGATCGTCGCAATAAGAAGCGTAACTTCCGTGCACTTTGGATTCAGCGTATCAATGCTGCAGCTCGTTTGGAAGGTATGTCTTATTCTCAGTTGATGGGAAATCTTCACAAAGCAGGAATTGAAATCAATCGCAAGGTTTTAGCTGACCTCGCAGTTAACAATCCTCAAGCTTTCAAGGCTATTGTTGCGAAAGTAAAATAAACTAAAATATAGTTTGACAAAAAAGGACACGAAAGTGTCCTTTTTTGTTTATGTTTATATTGTGGCTTTGGCTTGATTATATTAAGCCCATAACTATTAAATAACGACAACTCTTTGCCCGAGTACTTGAGCAAATTGTTTTTCTGTTTCTGACAATAGTTTGTATTGCTGCATGAGAGAAGTATATAAAACTTCATCTTTCATTGTTTCCTGACTCTGAAGTTGTTTTAATACTTCTTTCATTTGTTGTCTCACAATAGAGTGCTTAAAGTCATGCAATAGTCTTGGTACAATTTCATTAAGTCGATATTCTTCTGATTTAAAATTTTCCATCTGTTTTGAGCTTAGTCGATATTGATCATCGGCGAGAGATGCAGCAATTTGACTAATTTCAGGATTTGGGTGTCGTAAAAAATGAGTGAGGGCGCAGAACTCAGAATCGTTATGGGCTATCGCTTCTTTTAAGATTGTATTATAATGTGGGTTGCTAAATGTGAGTTTATCAATCTCTAGCTCTTCTGCGATAAAAGAGGCAACAGTGCAAGAGGGGCTCTTGACACCATCGTTGTTATTCTCTTCAAACAATATTTGTTCTCCCCATTTTATAATCGTCTGGATGAGTAGTTTTTCTTCATTTTCTCCGGGAGTAGTGGAAAAAATAGGAGGCTGTTGAGGGCTACTGTTTTCTGTTCCTTTTTCTTCTGTTGTATTTTGTGCAGTGATTTTATTATTGGAGGTGCTCTTAATGGCCTTGTTGACTTCTCCTGCAATGATTCGCTCTTCTACTCCTAGTTGTGTAGCGCATTGTTGTATGTAAATCTGTCTGACAATGGAGCTAGGGATGGCAGAAATACTGCTTACGATGTCTGTGATAAGTCCGGCGCGTTTAATGGGATCTTGTCCGCAATCTTCTAAAAGCAGATTTGTTTTAAACTTTATAAAGTCCGTTTGGTGCTCATCAATGTAGGCCTGAAACTCTGCAGCGCTGCGGGTGCGAGCAAAACTGTCTGGGTCTTCTCCATTGGGGAGTAAAAGAACTTTCACATTCAAACCTTCTGTAAGAAGCATGTCAATACCTCGTAAACTTGCTTTGATACCAGCACTATCTCCATCATAGAGTACGGTAATGTCAGATGTGAAACGATGCAACAGCCGAATTTGCCCTTCGGTTAATGAGGTTCCCGAAGATGCCACAACGTTCTCTATACCACTTTGATGCATAGAGATTACATCTGTGTATCCTTCAACAAGGAAGCAAAATCCTTGCTTTACAATCGCATGTTTAGCTTGGTATAAACCATATAGCTCATGACTTTTACGATAAATTTCAGATTCTGGTGAATTTACATATTTAGCAATTTTCTTATCAGAGCCAAGTATGCGTCCACCAAAAGCTACCACTTTTCCAGAGATTGTATGAATTGGGAAAATTACACGTCCATGGTATCTGTCCAATACACGACCATCGTCTGTCTTGTAGCAAAGTCCGGTTTTCAAAAGGAGTTCTTCGTTGTAACCTTTTTTTATTGCAGTTTGGGCTAAACGGTTCCTTTCTGTTGTGCAATAACCAAGTTGGAATTTTTTTATAATATCGTCTCGAAATCCTCGACTTCTAAAATACGCCATTCCTATGGCTGTGCCATCGGGGTGAGAGTGTAAAATATCTTCAAAGTATTGTCTTGCCCATTCATTAACGACAAACATACTTTCTCGTACACTTGTCGCCTCTCTCTCTTCGTCTGTGAGTTCTTGTTCTTGAACTTCTATCCCATATTTTTTTCCTAACCATTTAATGGCTTCAGGGTAGGATAGTTGTTCGTGTTCCATGATAAAATGAACAGCATTTCCGCCTTTCCCACAAGAAAAGCATTTACAAAGCTGTTTGGAAGGTGAGACAACAAAACTTGGTGTTTTCTCCTCATGGAATGGGCATAATCCCTTTAGATTAACACCGGCTTTTCGAAGGGTGACAAACTCTTGTACTACATCCACGATATTTGTGGCATTCATTACCCTATCAATGGTTTGTCTGTCTATCATAACGTGTCAAATTCCTTATTTTATCTTTTTGGCATTAAGAGCTGCGGCGTATTTACGAGCATTCTTTTGGTGCTGGGAGAGAGTTTTAGCAAAATTGTGAGAACCGGAGAAATCCTCTTTTGCGCACATATAAATAAAGTCGTGCTGTGTAGCATTCAATACTGCGTCAATAGATTGAATGGATGGTATGGATATAGGCCCTGGGGGAAGTCCTTTATACAAATATGTGTTATACGGACTATCTATAGTAAGGTGTTTGTGTAATATTCTGCGAATACTAAAATCTCCGATTGCATATTTTACAGTAGGATCAGCTTGTAGTAGCATTCCTTTACGAAGGCGGTTTAGGTATAGGCCGGCAATTGTGGGCTTTTCTTTTGAATAGGTGGTTTCTTGATCAACGATTGAAGCAAGTGTGATAATTTCGTCAAGACTAAGTCCCAATGAGTCCGCAGCATTCCTTCTTTTTTCGTTCCAGAACTTTTTACTTTCTTTCTCCATACGTTGTAGTAATTGGAGTGGAGTGATGTCCCAGTATACTTCGTAAGTATTGGGGATAAATAAGCAACTGATAGTTTGTTGAGTCTTTCCAAAGTTTTTACAGATGCTACTATCCGAAAAACATTGTGAAAGTGTGGAGGAGTCAGACATAATCGCTTTGGAGAGGCGGCGTGACATCTCTTCCATTGTTCTTACAGAAGGAACCACTAACTTAATGGGTGTCTCTTGCCCAATCCTTAACATTTTGTATGTGTCTAAGGTGTTCATCTCCGGTCTTATTATATAATGGCCGGTTTTGATGATTTTGTCATATCCATCAATCTTTCCAATAAATTTTAGAAGCTTAATTTTTTTAGTGGAACTATAACTGCTTAATTTATTATAAACAGAGTCGGCAGAATCATCCTTGTCTATGTACAAGTGTACTTGGCTTCTTTCTTTACTAAATGTTGAAAAAGCCCAAAATACTTGATATGCACATGTGCATAGAAATATACAGATGATAGAGATGAGTGAAAGTCGTAAAACTAATTTTATCTTGTTGTTTACTGCCATATTAAAAAACAAAACTTTTTGCAAAGTTACAAAGAAGAAATGATAAAAAAGATGTTCTTCATTGTGCTTTATTCAATTTGTTCAATATATAAATTCATAATTTAAAAGTGTGTCATTCCTCTGTTTGGAAAACTAAAATATTTAACTAATTTTGCAAGATATAAGTTCTATTTTATTTAAGTATAATCCATATATAAAATAAAGACTATGAAAAGACCCTTTTTGCTAACCTTTTTGTTAGTGTTTTCTTTCTCGCTACATTGTTGGGCTGAGTTTAATCCCATTACGGGAAAAATGTATGCTTTGAAGGAGAAAACCTCTGGCTTATATCTTGATATTCAGACGTTAGGTATCAATGAAGCTAATGCTAATGCTACGACTAATAATATTAGTTTGAATGTAGTACCTTGTGCCATATACTTTGAAGCCAGTAATGGTAAGTGGAAAATGAAAAACATTAACGACACCTATGTTCAACAAGCATCAAGTCGCAATTGGAATGTAGTGATTGGTTCTTCTGCCTATGAGTGGACTATCAAAGAACCATCAACAGGAACATATACGATTTCTCGCGCAGATGGAAAGTACATCAATGTAGATACCAAGGCTGTCGCTCAACCTCTTTTTTGTGATAAAGAAACCGGAATGGAATTTTCTCTTGTAGAATACACAAGTACCAATCTCTCTCAAGGTTATTATACTTTGAAAAGCCCTACTGGTACGTTCTTTAGTTTTACAAAAACGGGAGATACAAAAGCTTCTTTCCAAAATTTACCTACCTATTTTAATATAATTCCTTCTGTAGGTATCCTTATGTTTGAAGATAAGAATAACCCGAATAATTATATTGGCTCCACTCATAGTTGGAATACCACTACAGATTGTTCATTATGGTCGATTTCTGAACCCGATGAAAGTGGGTCGGTTAAAATCAGCAGACATAAAGATAATTTAAAAAATATAGGAAGTGACCAAAATTCCAATGTGGGTACAGGTATTTATACCAATGTTGGAGAAGGGTGCAATAGATGGATTTTAGAAGGAGTTTTTGATTATCCTACAAATGGTTTCATTGAGGGTGGGAAATACAAATTTAATTCAGGAGTTATATGTTATTATAACCCTTGCAATAAACTTCGTTTCACACTTACAGAGTCAGCGGCTTTTTATGCAGGTGGTAAAAAGCGTTTTAGTTTAGATTCGTTTGTTTTGTATGATGTGAATGGAAAGGCTGTAGAACTTAAAGATGAATATTTTTCTGGTAATAATTCTCCTAAAAACTATGCTTCCATGCTGGATGGAGTTAATGGAAATTATTGTGCAGGAGATTGGAATACAGGTTCTGAAGATGATTACTTTGAAATATTCCTTCCGGCAGAAGTAGACCTGGGTGGTGCATTCTCATTCTCTTTTGTTACAGAGAATACCACAATGAATGCGAAAGCTTTTAGAATTGAAACCCTTTACGAAGCCTATCCTGACTATACATTTAATGTTACTGCGCCAAATGGTGAAACTATCATTGTGAAATATAATGGTGAGGAAGTAAACCCTGGTGCGACCTTTAGCGTAGCGTCCTTTGATGAATCACTTATTTCTGCAACAGAAATTCCTGGTTATACATGGAGTATTTTGATTGATGATGAAAATGAAACAATCACACTTGTTTATTCAGAAGCTCCCGTTGTTGAAAATCCTCAAGCTGTTGTAGATCTTGTTAATCGTATAGGTGGAACCGGTACTTCAGATAAGTTTAAATTTGTTTTTGACCCATCCATCAATTCCAGAAGAGAAACATTTGTTCTTGGTTGTGAAGAAGGAAGAATTTTGATTAAAGGTACCTCTATCAGTGCTATAACAACAGGGCTAGGTTGGTATTTGAATAATGTGGCAAAAATAAATATAGCATGGAACTCCCTTAATGAAACAACAGCCAAGGGCGGCGCCTATACAGAACTTTTAAATCTGCCTCTTCCGGCTGCAGAGACTCATGTTTGTGATGCAAAATATCGTTATTATCTGAACTATTGTACATTCGGTTACTCAATGACTTCTTGGACTTGGAAGCGTTGGCAACAAGAAATAGACTGGATGGCACTTCATGGTATCAATATGCCATTGCAGATAGTAGGTCTTGAAGAGGTTTGGCGTTTATTCCTTACAATGAAGGGTGGAGAAGGTAAACTCAAATATGGATATTCTGATGAGGCAGCAAAAGCTTTTGTTGCCGGTCCTGCTTTTACTGCATGGTGGGGTATGAACAACCTTGAGGGGTGGGGAGGTACTGCATCAGGTTCTAAAAGTGGCTATAACAATTTAGCTGGTGCCGGTGGTGTACAGGATGATGCTTGGTATGCTCGTCAAAAGAAACTTGCTAAAAGTATAGTGGACCGTCAGCGTGAACTTGGTATGCAGCCGGTTTTGCCTGGGTGGTCTGGAATGGTTCCTTCCAATTTTGCTTCGAAATCCGGATATGCTACGAGAGGTAATGGTGGAAATTGGGCAGGTGATTTCGTTCGTCCACTTCTTCTTAGTGTTAGTAATGTTAATTATGCCGAAATTGCTGCCGATTATTATAAGTGTTTGAATGAGGTGATGGGAGAAAGTCAATATTATTCTATGGACCCCTTCCACGAAGGAGGTGGTGCAGGTACTATGGAAGACTATAAAGCCCTTTATGCTGCAATGGAAGCTGCCAAACCCAACTCACAATGGGTGATTCAACAGTGGCAATGGAGTGCTACTCAAAAATACTCTTTGACAGCAGTGCCTGCAGGTCGTCTTATAGTTCTTGACTTATTTTCTGATGGTTCTCCTGCATTTGATAGTTACAATGGTTATGCACCGCAAGATGCAGTGTTTTGCGCTATTCCCAACTTTGGTGGACGCTCAGGCTTAATGGGACGCCTACAGAATGTTACAGACAATTATTTCAAGTTTAAGGCCAAGTATGCAAGCATCAAAGGTATTGGTACAGCTCCGGAAGCTATTGAACAGACTCCCGTTACTTATGATTTGATTTATCAACTTCCTTGGATGAATGGGACAAAACCCAATGTGCAAGAATGGGTAGCAAATTATGCTGTTGCACGTTATGGCCAAGACAACGAAGTTATTAAAGACGCTTGGGATTTGCTTCGCCAAGGTCCATTGAACTATGGTGCAGATGGCATTCAAGGTCCAGTAGAGGACGTTTGGGCAGCACGTCCTAATTTGGATGCGAAACCAGCGAGCTTTTGGGGTAAGACGCTTAATAATGCAGGAGGTACTTATACGCCTGCTCGTCGTCAGATGTTGATTGATGCCACTTATAAATTACTTAGTCAAAAGGAAACTCTTAATTTGGTTAAGGGATCTATGTACGAAAGCAACTATAATTACGACCTTGTTGAATTTGGAGGTGGGGTAATGGCAGACTATGCATATGATTTGTTGAAAGCTATTAAGACTGCAAAGGATTCTGAAGGAACTAGTGGCTCAAACTACATTGCTCGCCGTGATGCATTCTTGGCGCTTATTGCCGATGTCGATAAGTTTAAAGGGACAAATCTGAACTTCCGCTTAGGTAAATGGACACAAGAAGCACGTGATGCTGCAGGTGAAGTGGAGGATGCAAAAACAGCTACAGCAGATTGGTACGAATATAACAATGCACGTACTATTTTAACTACTTGGTCTTCACCGGGAACAAATTTGAATGATTACTCGTATCGATCATGGCAAGGCCTGATGAAAGATGTTTATCTCCCACGCTGGCAGTATTATTTTGAGAATAATAGATTTTCTGCTTCTGAAAATGAATGTAAATTTTTTGAATGGAACTGGGCACATGGTATGGAACATTATATGGGGCAAACAAGTATAAGTTCCACCCCTCTAATAGAAGGAGCAGTGGGGCATACCGATAGCTATACACGTGAACCTATAGGTAATACAGTGAAAGAAGCAGAAAAACTTTTAGGAAAATACATAATTCCTATTCTTAAACATGATGGCGGAATGTACTATGCATATAGATATTTGAACAATGAATTTGTATCAAATGTAACAATAGAAGTAATGGCAGGTAAAAATGACTTGACAAGATATCTGGGAAATTTGAGTGTCAGTAGTCTGTCTTCAGATGTTATAACTTCTGCTACAGATTTAAAGAATGTTGTTATCTCAGAAGAAAAGGGAAATACCAGTTATCCTGCAACATTGATATTACAAGATAAGACTGTAATAAAGTTTACAATGAAAAAAGTTGAGGCAACAGTAGAAAGGGTAGCTGATGCGGTTCAGTATTTTTTGGACACGACTCCTGAAACTGCAGGTTTTCCCAAGAATGAGGCGCGTCAAACATTGCAGAATGTGATTAATGTAGGTGAATCTATTGATGCTATAAACCAAGCACAGATGGCATTTATGTCAACTTCCAATGTTAATATGCCAGAGGATGGAAAGGCTTATGTTATTCGCAATGTACATCAAAATGGCAATACATACATGCTAACAAACGGATATAATGGAAATGCTCCGGTTCTTCCTGTTGCGACTGTTAATCCGGCAGAAGATGATGCAAATATATTTATCTGTCGTACGATAGATGGCGGATATATTTTCGTTAATGCTTCACATGGCCAGTATATGCTTTTTCATGGTAAAGATGAAAATAAACCGCTATCAGATAATGGATTTAGTGAAACTTATAGTGAAAATAATATCCTTAAATTGTATTCACAGGCATCTAAGCGTTTTGGTACATTGAGCATCGCAGGAAAAAGAGATAAAGGTACAACCTATGGAACAATGACCATCTCTCCTAATGGAAATATGGATGCTAATGGAGGCGAGAATAATGCAATTTACAGTAATTCGTGGAGCTCACTTTTTACTTTTGAACAAGTGGACAATGTGATGTATTCAGTAAATACTCCTCCCCAGACTCCAATATCTTCTGAAGATGTCCTTCTGCAAGGTATTTTAGAAAATCAGACAATTAGTACATTCAGTGCTCCTTATGCTACAATAATACCGCAGGGGATAACTGCTTATTATGCGAAGAACGCAATTATAGGAGAAACAATCTATCTCTCAGCTCTTGACGCAAAGAAGGCTCTACCTGCAAATGAAGGTGTAATTCTTGTAGGTGAAGTAGGTATGAAAACAACTACTATTCTTCCGGCTACCACGGAAGATGTGGCTGTGATAGATAATGTTTTTGCAAACTCGGCTGCTGCACCCGTTGAGATGGGGGACAATGACTATATTTTGGCAAAAGGGAATGATGGTATTGGAATTTATAAGGCGGAAAAAGGCTTGCTTCTTGCTGCAGGTAAAGCTTTCCTTCGTTTTGAAACGGGTGCATCTGCTCCAAAGTTAATTTTGAGTATAGAGAAAGGCCCCACGTCAGTGCGTGAAACATTGGTTAAGAATCCTATCCAGCAAGCAATATACGATCTTGGAGGGCGTCGTGTGGGCGAAATCTCAAAGGATGGTTTCTATATTGTAAATGGTAAGAAGATGATAATTAAATAAATAGATGATTTATGATAAATAGAAAGAAATATATCTTGCCAACTGTAGAACTTTTTTATATGGAAACAGAACATTTAGCTGTACTTTCTCAAATAGGTTCCGGTGAGGGAGAAGTAGGAGATGATGATGGAGACGGCTATGTTGATGCAATGAGTAATAAACGTTCTCATCACAAAAACCCTTGGAGTCATTCTAATTGGAGTACAAAAGAATAATGCGGATTTTCCTTTGAAAAGAATGAGGGTGTGTCGAATTGAATTGAACCCCAGAAGTTAGACAAAAACTTCTGGGGTTCAATTTATCTCCATATTTTAATCCACAAATATTGGGCAGATATCAGTATAATTTGTAGTATAAGGAATAGAATATTTGTGTATATGGCAGAAATGGAAAATAATAAATTATTATTGTCCGCTAAAACTTATCCAATCAGAAAAAAAGATAGGGCTGATCTCCGATTTGGAGTTCAGCCCTTTTGGGTTATGTCAAAAAACCAGAAGAAGATCTTAGGCAAATACTTATGGAGGTTGCAGGACCATTCCAAAATGAGGTACTAAATTTATAGAGGAGGGCTTGTCATAGATAAAAAACTCCCAACTACTCTTTTTTAGAGGTTGGGAGAGAATTGTTGTGTTTAGCGGACAGTAATAATAAATAAAAAAGTGACCGGAGCATGCCGGCCACTTTTGCAAAATATGTTCACTATAAATATTAAAGGGCAATTTTCTTTACGAAAGAATCTTTACCGTTTTCTACTCTTACAATAATAGTGCCATTCAAATCTTTGGTAGAAATGGTGGCAGAACCATTTACGTTGTGAGAAGAAAGCAATTTTCCGTCAGTGGTATAGAGCTTAGCTGTTGCAGTGTTTGCTGTTACGAACAATGCACCAGGAATAACCTTAATATCTGCGTTCATTTCGTTGTTTGCAACCGACTCAATGCCAGTTGTAGTTGATTCACCTACGTAAGCCTTTTCTGCAGCAATGATTTCGCCAGTATAGCCATCCATGAGCAATGCTACAACAGAGACATTGTCAATGTTTCTAATATTGCTGGGAACCTCGATGGTAAGTGTGTGTTCTTTTACAACACCATTTTGGATAGGACCGCTTAGGCTGCCTTCAATACCGAAGATATCATAAATACCTCTTGCTACATCATCGTATTTGTTGGTGTATTGATATTTTTTGTTGTAATAGGGCTTCAAGTCTTCAGGTAAGCTGGCTTCTGTTATTTGATATTGTGCAGCAACTTGGCTTGAGTAGTAGTTGGTCTGTACACCGGTCAGTTTGTCTTCCATCAAAACGTAAGCTACCATATAAGGAGCGTCTGCAGATGACATAGAGAACTTGGTGTAGGCAGTCATCTCAATCTCATTTTCGTCGTCTGAGAGTTTGCTGCTTACGCCCATCAAAGCTTCTGTCGGCAATTGGTTGATAAGGCTGACAACATCCTTAATACCATAGTTGTCAGAACCAAATCCGTAGTAGGGGTCAGCAAGCGTGATGCGGTTCATCAAAGCGCTGGGTGCACCAAAACCTGCGTTAGCCAGGGGATCGTAAGTAGGAGCTATTAAAGGATCTTGACCGCAATGTACGGCAATTGCAATAAAATCATTTGGGAAGTCTTTCTTGAGGTTTTCTATACCTACAATTCCGCGAGGACACCAACCACACCAAGTTCCGGTGATTTCCTCCATTACGGCCTTTCTTGTATAGCTCTGGTTCATGGCAACAAGTTGACACATAGCTTTGTTGTCTTCAGGATATCCGTCGGCAGCACCATTTACTTCAATAATTTCAAAGTTGCTGTCATATCTGCCTGCTTGGTTAGGAGCAATGTTGGGGATACTGAACTCAACTGCTGTCATGTAAGGTGCGGGATTTTCAATCTTGATGTCAGTAATTTGCTCTTTACCATTCACTTCAACCTTTGCTTTGAGAGAAACGATGGGGTAGTAACCAGTATTCATCAATTCGCCTGCAATGCTATATTCTTTTCCGCACATAGCACGATCTACGTAAGACATTTGTGTGAGTGTAACGTCTTCTTTCTTAAGACCGGCTTCGCCCTCTGTCTCACAAATGAAAAATGCAGAACCATAGCTAGAAAAATCTTGCCATTGGCCGCCGCTACCTATAACGAAAGAGTAATCAGTTTCTGAGTTTTCTGTAAAGAACAAATATACTTCGGAGAAATTACCATTCATGGTGCAGCCAACGAAGAATGGTTCGCCATCCACTGTATAGTCACAATCAACAGTAACTACAGCCATTGTTTCAAATTCGGTAATGGTCTTTTCCCAAAGATTTTGTCCGTTAACGTTCTTTCTAATCCAGAAAGTAGCACTTGTCACACCTTCTGAAATGGCAGAGTGAATCTTAGTAATCTTGTTACCTTTGAACTTTGTAGACAAGGAACTAGAGATAAGAGTCGCCATGTCTGCAGTGTTGCTGATACCACCAATTTTACCGGCTCCAATTTCAAGGAAGGGGTTGTTGTTGGTTAAGAAAAGAGGATTGAATACCAAGTCCTCAATGTCATCGCGAGTTTCTTTTCCAAACATTGAAAAACCGGCTTTGCTGATAGCAGAAAAACTTTTTTGGTTTTTCTCAATCGCTTCAATCTTTTCTTCTGAACCTAACTTCTGAAGTTTGTTCAGATTCTGTGCGTTTACAACTACTAAGCTGCAAAGCAACAAGGGGATGAGTAAAAATCTTTTCATAAATAATACACTATTTAAATGGTGAATAAAAATTTTCTAAAGGAGGATTATTTCTTAGCTTTGTAGCGGTTGTTAAGTCCTGCTACCACCTCTTCTGTAATGTCCATTGCTTTGTCTGCGTAAAGGATATTATCTCCGGACTTTGTTAGGATGAGGTTGAATTTCTTCTGTTTGTTGTATTCTGCCAAGAAGTTATGCACACTGTCTCTAAGTGCATTGTTGAATGCTTGTTGCTCGCTTTCAAACTTTACTGCTAAATTCTCTTGCAACTTTTGAAGGTTCTCTTGCTGCTTTTGCAGACTGGCTTGCTCTTTTAATGCCTCTTCTTCTGAAGTGAATTGGCCTTGTTGTACTTTTTGTTGAAAGTTCATGGCAGAGTTTTGCAGCGATTGTCCTTTGCTGGCAATTTGATTCTGGTAGTTTTTGCTCTTTTCCTCAAGCACTTTTGCTTGTTCTACGCAAAACGTATAGCTGTTCATAATGCTATCAATTTCGACATAGGCAATTTTCAAACCGCTAGTTGTGGAGTCGTTTGTTGTAACTTCCTGTTCTGAACCGGCTTCCTTTTCTTTTGTAGAAGGAGAACATGCGAAGCACCATGAGAGTGCTACGGCACATAATGTCAATTTGCTAATTTGGGTAATCATTTGTTTTTAATATTTATTTATTACTTTTTTCTTGAATCTTATTTTTATTCTTTCTTCTAGCAGCCCTGTCTTGTGATTGTGCACAATGAATTCCTTGTTTGTTTAGAGCACGATTCCCATCGACATGTGTGTGTATAAAACGTTTTCCTAATAAAATTCTTACGCAAAGCAATAGTATGGAAACGCCACAAATAGAGGCAACCAATAGAAATAATTTCATAATTTTTGTTCGTATCTCCTGAAAAGGAAGAGTTAGGGGTTTTGTCCCCTAAAATTTTGTGATTAATTCTTCTTATCTTATCTTTGCAAAAAGATAATGAGAGGTGTGCAAATGAGATGAAATCTTTTTCGTAATAATATCAGCACTGCCTCTTATGACATGCAAAGATACGTGATATTTGTTTTTCAAACAAGGATAGATAGACGTATTTATATAATAATGTAGAAAGAGAGTACAATAAAGAATAATAAATATCAATTTTAGACTTATGAATTTGACACCGAAAGAAGTATTTGAATGCTTTGATGCAATTACAAAAGTACCCCGCCCTTCTAAGAAAGAAGAAAAGATTATAGCTTATTTGCAAGAGTTTGGAAAGAGTTTAGGATTGGAGACTCAAGTGGACGAAATAGGTAATGTCGTTATTCGCAAATCTGCGACTCCGGGTTATGAAAATCGCAAAACGCTTATCCTGCAAAGTCACATGGATATGGTTTGCGAAAAAAATGCTACTACTGATTTCGACTTTATGACCGATGCCATCCAGACCTATGTTGATGGCGATTGGCTAAAAGCTAAAGGAACAACGCTCGGCGCTGACGATGGTATTGGTATGGCTATGCAGATGGCGGTTCTTAAGGCAACAGACATAGAGCATGGACCGATAGAATGTGTCTTTACTCGTGATGAAGAAACCGGTCTTACCGGTGCGGAAGGCATGAAACCTGGATTTATGACTGGGGATTTCTTGATAAATTTGGATTCAGAAGATGAAGGGGAAATCTTTGTCAGTTGTGCAGGAGGAGCCCGTACTGTAGCCGAATTTGATTTTGAAGAAGAAGAGCTCCCGGCAGATTATTTTGTATTTAAAATAACAGTTAAGGGTTTGTCTGGTGGACATTCTGGCGATGATATTAATAAAAATCGCGCTAATGCTAATAAACTCTTGGTGCGTTTCTTATGTGATCAAATGGAGAAACGCGACCTTCGTCTTATTGATATACAGAGTGGTGGATTGCACAATGCTATTCCTCGCGAAGGCTATGCTGTGTGTGCGGTTCCGAAATCGGATAAAGAGAACGTACGTATTGACTTAAATGTATATCTTTCAGAGGTAGAAGAAGAATTCTCAGTAACGGAACCTGGATTGCAGATTCTGTTGGAGAGTGAGGCTCCTAAATCTTCAAAATCCATAGAAACCTCAGTTGCTCGTCGTATGTTGTTGTGCTTAAGGGCTCTACATAATGGCGTTTTTGCTATGAGCCAGGATATGGTAGGATTGGTTGAGACATCTTCTAATTTGGCAAGTGTACGTAAAGGCGATAAGATTGTTGTTGTAAATACGAGTCAGAGAAGTAGTATCGGAAGTGCCCGCATCAACATGAGTGCTACAATTAGAGCTGCCTTTGAATTAGCGGGAGCCCGTGCTGAAACCAATGAAGGATATCCAGGGTGGAAAATGAATCCTAATAGTGTGATTTTGAAAATAGCTACAGAAAGCTATATGAAACTATTTGGAAAAGCTCCTAAAGTATTGGCTATTCATGCTGGTTTGGAGTGCGGACTTTTTAGTGAGAAATACCCTCATCTGGATATGATTAGCATGGGACCCACATTGCGTGGCGTGCATTCACCTGATGAACGTCTTTTGATACCCACAGTTCAGATGGTATGGGACCACTTATTAGACATTCTCAAAAATATTCCTGCTTGAAAAAGTTTTTAAGTTTGATTCATTTGCTTCCCATTCTTTTGGGTGGCAATCTCCTTATGATGTCAGTGCTGACGGCATGTATGGCAGAGGACGATTATACGGTGGAGCCTTCTGAAATTCTCACGTTCTCTACCGATACAATAGCCTTTGATACGATTATCAGTGGTCAGCCTACAAATACCTATACATTTCAAGTATATAATAAGAATAAAAAGGCCATCCGAATTCCAAAAGTTTATTTAGAGGGTGGGGGCGCTTCTTATTTTAAGGTAAATGTAGATGGAACCTACTTGGAAGGCGGTAGCGCATCAGATTTTGAAATAGCCGCAAAAGACAGTCTGCGTGTTTTTCTCTTTGTAAATGCTGAAGAGACTAACAATGACTTCCCGGTTGTGGTGCAGGACAAATTAGTATTTCTTTTGGAGTCAGGAGTACAACAACTTATTTCATTGGAGGCATACAGTCAAGATGTTATTTCTTTTCGTTCCAAACGTATTGAGACGGATACTACCCTTGACGGAAATCGTCCTTTTCAGATATTTGATAGTTTGGTCATTGAACAAGGAGTTACACTAACCGTGAATGCCGGAGTTCGAATGTATTTCCATCCAAAAGCCAATTTAGTGGTACATGGTAAACTCATTGTAAATGGAACACAAGGTAGTCCGGTAGTCATGCGTGGTGACAGATTGGGGAATATGTTCTCTGAACAGCCTTATGATCGCATACCAGGTCAGTGGGGTGGGGTGATATTCAAAACTTCCAGTTATGATAATTACCTGAATTTCTGTGATATTCATAGTGGTAGCTTTGGCATTGTATGTGACTCATCTGATGTGAGTATTGATAAATTAAAAGTTGAAAACAGCGTAATACACAATACGAGTGGCGACGGACTCAATATCAAAATGTCAAAAGTATTCTTTGGAAATAGTCAACTTACCAATTCTGGTGGAAATTGTGTGACATTACGTGGTGGCCATTCCTCCTTTGTGCATTGCACCATAGGTAATTTCTATGTATTTACAGGAGGCCGTGGCGTAGCGCTTGATTTTAGTAACGAAGATAATGGGGTACGCATGCCTATCTATCAGGCTGAGTTTGTAAATTCTGTTATTACCGGTTACTCTTCTGATGAGATAATGGGTAAACAATCAGAGCGATATTCAGACGAAGCATTCAATTACCGATTTATCAATTGCTTACTCAATACCCCTCCATATGAAGATGAAAATCTTGTGAATTGCCTTTGGGATGAAGATGTTAAGGAGACTGCACGTGAAAAGAATTTTATTCCGGAGTTTGACCTTGACAAACTGATATTTGGTTTTTCGCTCAATCCCATGTCACAAGCTGTGAATCAAGGAGACATAAACTATACGCAAATATATTATCCAAACGATAGAAATGGAATCTCACGTTTGAGTGATGAAGGCCCGGACATGGGTTGTTATGAAGCATTACCTTTACAAGAATAAAAATTTAATATAATATATGGCATCCCCAAGACCAAAAACATACACAAAGAAGAGTTCTTCGCCCGTGAAGGACGAATATGGACATTTACAACCTCAAGTACCAGAATTGGAAAAGGTAGTTCTTGGTGCGTTGATGATAGAAACAGATGCTTATTCGTTAATCAGTGAAATTCTTCGTCCGGAGAGTTTTTACGAGCATCGTCACCAACTTATCTATGAAGCTATACGCCAACTTAATATAGAACAAAAGCCCGTAGATATACTTACCGTTACAGAAAAACTCAGAAGTAATGGTACATTGGAGGAAGTGGGTGGACCTTACTATATTACGCAGCTCAGTGGTATGGTAGCTTCGTCTGCGCATATAGAATATCATGCCCGCATTATTGCACAAAAATTTTTAGCGCGTGAGTTGATTACCTATACCAGTGATATACAGACAAAGGCTTTTGATGCCACCCAAGATGTAGATACGCTGATGCAAGAGGCTGAAGGTGCTTTGTTTAAAATCTCTCAGCAGAATCTGAAGAAAGACTATACGCAGATTGACCCTGTCATTAAAGATGCTTATAAAATGCTGCAAAAAGCGGCAGAACAGACTGAAGGTCTCAGTGGTATATCCAGCGGTTTCCGCGGCCTTGACAAAATGACCAGTGGTTGGCAAAAATCAGACCTTGTTATTTTGGCAGCTCGTCCTGCTATGGGAAAAACAGCCTTTGCCTTAAGTATGGCTCGCAACATTGCTGTTGACCAAAAAATTCCAATGGCATTCTTCTCTTTAGAAATGTCTAATGTCCAGCTTGTCAATCGTTTGGTTTCCAATGTTTGTGAAATACCTAGCGAAAAACTAAAGAGTGGACAATTGGAGCCTCATGAATGGGGACAACTTGATGTGAAGATACGTGATCTTTATGGTGCGCCCTTATATGTTGACGATACTCCTTCGCTTTCTGTATTTGAACTTCGTACCAAAGCGCGTCGTTTGGTTCGAGATCATGGGGTAGGGCTAATTATGATTGACTACCTTCAATTGATGAATGCATCCGGTATGAGTTATGGTAGTCGCCAAGAAGAGGTATCTACCATCAGTCGTTCACTCAAAGGTTTAGCAAAGGAACTTAATATACCTATTTTAGCTCTCAGTCAGTTGAATCGTGGAGTTGAACAACGTGATGGTGAAGAAGGAAAACGTCCGCAATTGTCTGACCTCCGTGAGTCCGGTGCCATTGAGCAAGATGCGGATATGGTAATTTTTATTCATCGTCCCGAATATTATCATATTTATGAAGATAAGCACGGACGTGACCTTCGTGGAAAGTCCGAGATTATTATCGCTAAACATCGTAATGGTGCTGTAGGTGATGTTCTCTTGCAGTTCAAAGGCCAATTTACACGTTTCCAAGATCCGGAAGAGTCTATCCCAGTACCTGGAGAAGATATGGGGCTGATTGGTTCACGCATGAATATAGCTGATGCACCTCCACCTTTCTAATTAAAAAGGATGTCTGCGAAAGTCATTGACAATTAGCCTCTGTCAACTAAATGTTAATTTTTTTATGAAATACTATTCGTAGAAGTGAAAAGTTTCATTTTTTCAGTCTTCCATTCTATGGATGGCCTTCCAAGCAACCTATGAATGGGCATTATAAGGTGTTATGGATGCCCATTCATAGCACCTTATAATGCCCATTCATAGACTGTAAAAACGCTAAAAATCGTGTTTTTTGCTTGTTATTTGTGCTATGAAACGCCATTCAAGCAATATTGTTTGAATTTTAGCAGCTCTTACACTTTTCTTTTGTTTGCAAATACACGAATTTTATACCCTGTTTTTGTCTTTTTTATTGACAAATAATGATGGATGTGATTTGTCTATAAATGTAGTACGTTTTAGCTTTGTCGTTGCATTAAAATTCATCTGCTTGTAACTCAAAACCTTTTGAATTTCGCAAGAGCCTTAACACTTTCAGCAATGATTTTCTTCAGAGGTTAGTATTTTTAAGGTAGCTTTTTAAAAGAAAATGCTCACAATACAAAAAAAGAATTTGGCCAGCCAAATTCTTTTGTGTTATTTGAATAAGTAATATAAATTTGGTAATTAAATACAATTTTACACTAATAACACTTGACCTTGTGTAAAATTCTTCTTATCTTTGTTCTGTAAATACATTTGAACTATGATAACGAGAGAATTTAGGTCAGTATTAGAGTTGTTTGAGGTATTCTCAACAGAACAAGCCTGCATAGACCATTTGGAACAATTACGTTGGAA
>JAZTXL010000025.1:0-63543 GCA_045636405.1 Alloprevotella sp. | reverse complement strand
GGCAACCCACGTATATGAGCTGCTCCGTGCCTCGTGTATTCTTTGTTTTTGATTTGGCGATTTTTACAAGGAATGAGGCACATTCTCTATTATTTCCAAACATTGTCCCGAAAGACGATGCAAAGGTACAGAATTTCTTTGTATTTTTGCAGCTGAATATTAATGTTTATGGAAAATAAGGCAGTTTGTGGTATATGTGGAGGAGATAAGTGGATTCAGAACAATGAATATCCACTTGTTAGAAAATGTGCTAATCCTAATTGTAACGGATTGCATCCTCACGATGTTGCTAAATTAAGAGATATTGAGGGGCAAGTGTATGATGCAAATGAAAACATTATGACCGATTTTGACGAATTAGAAAAACGTGTGAAATAATATATCTAATAAAGTTCTAATTCTTTCCTTCATATCTTCATCGTTAAACCAACCTGGCAACACTCTATTAAGCATAATTTTATACTCTTCTTCTGTGACGCCATCATCTTTGAGTTTAAAGGCGATTTCACGAAATGCTTCTGTCCCACTATTATTCAATAGTTTCATTTTTTACACCTCCTTCAGCCACTTTTGAAAATATTCTTGAAACTCTTTACGATTCGTGAATTTGCTTTCGTCAAACTTAACACCCGCAATTTCCGCAAATCTTCGTATTGTGTAGAGTTCTTTGAACTCAAACATTGAATCTATTTCTCTGTCGGTAAAAATACGGCTATCGGTTTTCATACTCTTACCGATTACATTCTTGATATGAGATAGAATGCTTGTCGCTGCTGATTTTACAGCACCTACGCCATTTATATCACTCTCTTCAATAAGGTATGGTGGCATAGGTCTATCCAACGAAATAAATGCTTCTCTAAACTTGGTGCGTGAATCTCTTTCAAAGGTCACTTCAATTTCATACCCACCTTCTCGGTTTTCTTCGCACGCTATTGTTAGCCTTGTATTGTCCATTATGTTAAATTCTTGTTAAATATTCATTTTTGGATAAAATTCGTATGCTTACCTGTTATAAGTACGAAAAACAAGAAGGCTATGATAAATCCACATAACACATCTTGAAGTTCCGATTAGAGTTTATGTACAGTTACTTTGACTATTCACCTAAGCACGGATGGTCAGTAGTGGCTGTATATCGTAAAGTGTTTGAATAGATAAAATCATAGCCTTCTTGTTTTAATAACTCTGTAAAGAAAAAGTGTCCCCTTGCTATTGCAGTAGCAAAGGGACAAAGTTGAATTGTCTAACTACTCAAAAAAGAAACTTTAATTAACGACATTAATTTCTTGCGTATGAAATATAATGAAATTTTAATCAAAATTACCTATGAGTATAATAATGCACTTTCTCGTTGGATAAAAGTAAAGCATTATGTAGTATTATAATTGGCAACCATTCTGTTCATTTAGGGTGCGCCACTCTTTTTAGGGTAAAGTCATATAAACTCACCTTTTATATTGTCCGTTGCCCGTTGCCCATTGCCCATTGCCCGTTGTCCATTGTCCGTTGACTGTTGTCCGTTGACTGTTGTCCGTTGTCCATTGACCGTTGTCCATTGACTGTTGTCCGTTGTCCGTTGTCTGTTGTCTGTTGTCTGTTGTCCGTTGTCCGTTGTCTGTTGTCCGTTGTCCGTTGACTATTGCCTAATCATATCTTGCTGCAAAATATTTCTGCATATCCAAAATAAATATGTATGTTTGCAGAACTATTGGGGGAGGCCCTCTTTTTTGTATGCTTCACGAACAAATTGCCCGTTTAATTGATGCTCAATTCCTTTTTTCTTTGACGAATGGTCAGAAAGAAGCCGTTCAGGCATTGGCACGTTTTGTAGTGACGCCGCGTCGGTGCTCGGCATTCATACTTCGTGGTTATGCAGGTACTGGTAAAACCTCGTTAGTCGGTGCTTTAGTACGTGTGATGCAGCAGTTGCAACGTGAAGTGGTATTATTGGCTCCTACAGGTCGTGCTGCTAAAGTTTTTTCTGGCCATTCTGGTGCGCAGGCTTCCACAATTCATCGTTGTATATATCGTCAGCAAACGTTCAATGGTGAGCGTACACGTTTCTCTTTGGGTTTTAATAAATTGAAACATGCTCTGTTCATTGTGGATGAGGCCTCAATGATTGCTCATGCCGACAGTACCTCTCTCTTTGGAACAGGTCAATTATTAGCCGATTTAATAGAGTATGTCTATTCTGGTGAGGGGTGTAAACTCCTTTTTGTGGGTGATGAGGCGCAATTGCCGCCGGTAGGGTGTGAGGAGAGTCCGGCATTGAGTGTTGCTGAAATAAAAAGTTATGGACTGAATGTCTCAGAAGTGTCACTGACAGAAGTAGTGCGCCAGGAAAAATATTCGGCGGTATTAGAAGGCGCTACCAATCTGCGCAATCTATTGTTGCAAGGATTTGAGGGACTGCCACGTCTAAAGGGAGATGATAAGAGCGAAGTACGTTTTTTGCCGGGGAGTGAGTTGATCGAGGCGCTATCGGATTCTTATGCCGAATATGGAGTAGGGGATACCATTGTTGTTACGCGTTCCAATAAACGCGCCAATGTCTATAACAATGGTATTCGAGCGCGTATCTTCGATCGTGAAGAAGAATTGACGCGAGGTGATTTGATTATGGCTGTAAAAAACAACTATTATTGGGTAGAGCAACTGGCTTGGACACTGCCCAAAGAAGAAAGGTTGCCTTTTGATTTTATAGCCAATGGAGATGTGGCAGAAGTACTCCAGATTCGTAATGTACATTCATTGTATGGTTTCCGATTTGCAGATGCGACATTGCGTTTCCCTGATTATGAAGATTACGAACTCACTTGTCGTGTGATGCTGTCTACTTTAGCCTCGGAATCGCCCTCCTTGACGCGCGAAGAGAGTCAGCGCCTTTTTGATGCCGTGGAGGCAGACTATTCAGACATACCCCAGCGTAAAGAGAGAATGAAACTGTTGCGTCAGGATCCTTATTACAATGCATTGCAAATTAAATATGCGTATGCAATCACTTGTCATAAAGCCCAAGGTGGACAATGGCAGCGTGTATTTATCGATCAGGGATATGTGACTCCGGAGATGGCCGATGCCTCCTATTTGCGTTGGTTGTATACCGCTTACACACGTACTTCCGATCGTCTTTATCTGGTGAATTGGCCAGAGGAGCAAAAACTCAAAGGGTGAGGCTTCTGGCTGATGAGGGTGGAAGCCCCCTCGGGGCTTATGTCTTGGATGGCATCTATTTCACTATTATCTGAAAAGTTATTACCTTTGTCGCGGATACCAAATATAATTTGAATCATGTACAGAGGATTTGTAAAAGTTGCAGCTGCTGTTCCTATGGTACGAGTAGCAGATTGTCATTATAATGCTGCGCAAACTGAGATGCTGATGGTGAAGGCTGAAAGTATGGGCGTAGAAGTGGTGTGTTTTCCCGAATTGAATTTAACATCTTATACTTGTCAGGATTTATTCTTTCAGCAAAAGTTACTTGATGAGGCAGAATCAGCTTTGCTTCGCATCGTCGGTTTTAGCAGGAATTTGAAAGTTGCTGCAATAGTGGGGCTTCCTTTTGTTTATAAGGGTAAGTTGTATGATTGTGCAGCCATTGTACAAGGCGGTAAGGTTCATGGCTTTGTCCCAAAGACCTATTTAGCAGGAAACGCTGAAAATAATGAGCACCGTTGGTTTTCGTCGGCAGAAAACTTGTCGGCCGATGCAAAAGTGATGTTCTGTGGTCAAAATGTCCCGATATCATCGTCTATTGTTTTCCATACCGGTCATTTTTCATTTTCAATAGAAGTAGGAACAGACCTTTGGTCGCTATGTCCCCCATCCATCGAAATGAGTCAGCAAGGAGCCGAGGTGATATTCTCTCCGGCTTCAATGAATGAACAAATAGGCCGTTATGCATATATTCGCCAATTGGTACAGATGCAAAGTGCTCGTTGTCAGTGTGGTTATGTGAGTGCAGGAGGCGGCTTTGGCGAGAGTGTTCAAGACCAAGTGTATGGCGGTTATGCTTTTGTAGCAGAGAATGGTCATGTGCTCTCTGAGGCAGAACGTTTTGTGATGGCAGAGCAGTTGGTTGTCAGTGAGATTGATGTAGAAGCCTTGCGTCACGAGCGCCGTACAGAATCTTTGTTTGCGGTTCCACGCAACGTTGGCCCGTCTGTCATCAATGTAAAAATCCCCATGGAGGCCATCCCCCATTCCGGAAAGTATATTCGTCCAATCAAGCCGCTGCCATTTGTGCCGTTAGACAATGAATTGAATAGGGTGTGTGAGGAAATACTCTCTATTCAATCGCAGGGTCTGGCGTCACGTATTCTCCATACGCATGCCAAAACGGTAGTCGTAGGTATCAGTGGTGGATTGGATTCTACATTGGCTTTGTTGGTTTGTGTGTATGCATTCGATCGCCTAAAGCTTGATAGAAAAGGTATTATTGGTATTACGATGCCGGGCTTTGGAACGACCGATCGCACCTATACCAATGCTGTTCGTTTGATGAAGAATCTAGGAGTGACCATTCGTGAAATCAGTATTCGTGACGCTTGTGAAGTTCATTTCCGTGATTTGGCGCATGACCCCGCCCTTCGTGATGTAACTTACGAAAATAGTCAGGCCCGTGAGCGTACCCAGATTCTGATGGATGCAGCAAATCAGATGAATGGCTTTGTGGTAGGAACCGGCGATTTGAGTGAACTGGCATTGGGGTGGGCCACCTACAATGGCGACCACATGAGTATGTATGGAGTAAATGCTTCTGTTCCAAAGACATTGATTGGGAAATTGGTGACATGGATGGCAGATCATGTGGTGGATTCTTATTGCCGTGCTATATTGTTGGATATCGTGGCTACTCCTATCAGTCCCGAACTCATTCCTGCAGATGAGCAAGGTGAGATTGTGCAGAAGACAGAAAATTTGGTAGGTCCTTATGAGCTACACGATTTCTTCCTTTATCACACCCTTCGCCATGGTCGTCGTCCGTCTTCTATTTATGCCCTTGCGCTTATGGCTTTTGATGGAAGCCAAGGACCTTCGTATGATGCTTCCACCATCAAACATTGGATGACTATTTTCTTCCGTCGTTTCTTCGCCCAACAGTTCAAGCGCAACTGCTTGCCGGATGGTCCGAAAGTAGGTCGTTGTTCGTTAAGTCCTCGCGGCAATCATTGTATGCCTTCCGATGCTATGTCTACAATTTGGCTGGAAGAGTGTGAAAATCTTTCGATTTAGTCAACAGACAACAGACAACAGTCAACGGAGGAGGCTGCGCCTGACAATAGTCAACAGACAACAGTCGATAGACAACAATCAACGGTCATCACTCCGGATGGCAAGTCCGTTGTCTGTTGTCCGTTGACTGTTGTCAGGCGCAGCCTCCCCCGTTGACTTAATAAAAAATAACATGCCAACACGAAGAGTAGAGGATTTACGAATTTGGATTGAAGCACGACTCTTTGTTAAAGAGATTTACATACTCATGAGGGGCAATCGGGACTTTGGATTTAAAGATCAAATTCAAAGAGCATCGGTTTCCATTATGAATAACATAGCTGAAGGTTTTGATTCAGGTTCAGATGCGAAATTTATAAACTTTCTAAATATAGCAAAGGGTAGCTGTTCTGAAGTCAAGAGCATGCTGTATTTATGTGAAGATTTAGAATATTGTTCTACTAAAGAACGTGAGCAACTCCACGCCCAATTATTTAATATCTCAAGTGGAATCTATAAATTCATAGGATATCTTAAAAAAACGGGACAATAGTCAACCATTGATAGTCAACAGTCAACGGTCAACAGTCAACAGTCATCACTCCGGATGGCAAGTCTGTTGACTGTTGTCTGTAGTCAGCGTAGCTTTATCGTTGTCTGTTGTCCGGCGCAGCCTCCTCCGTTGACTATCGACTGTTGACTGTTGACTGTTGACTGTTGTCTGTTGTCTGTTGTCCGGCGCAGCCTCCTCTGTTGTCCGTTGTCTGTTGTCTGTTGTCTGTTGACAACATTTATTTCTCAACTTTTGCGACAAATTTTTCCTAATAATTGTGTTTCGATTGGAATTTTATATTTATTTTTGCAAAAATACATTAGGCGAATTAAAGTCTTATGAATGGCTATGCGCAAGTCTTTTTAGGACCTAAATTTCGTAAATATTTGGTTTTCGGAGTGTTAGTAGCGTTTCGATGACCCCAAGAATTGTCTGTAAATGGAGAGTGGTCAGCCAAGTCTGCATGTAAAAGATGCAATGCAATGGTATGTGATGCGTGTTACTTATGGTCGTGAGCTTGCGGCCAAAGAAGCATTGGATTACATGCCGACGGAAGTCTTTGCCACTTTTGTTCCGATGCGTTATGAGTACGTTGTTCGGGCCGGTAAAAAAACAAGGATATTGAAACCCTCTGTTCGTAATTTAGTTTTTGTACGCACCTCCCGTGCTGCAATGGATGATATAAAGCGGACCAAGATTCCATATTTGCGTTATTTTATGTGCCATGATTCTGGGCAGAGCTATCCTATGACGGTAAGAGATGAGGACATGCAGAACTTTATGCGTGTAGCTCGTCGTTTGGAGGAAGATATCCAATATGTAGCTCCGGAGGACTTCAATTTGAAAGAGGGCGAGCGAGTACGCATTGTAGGAGGACCTTTTGTGGATGCTGAAGGATTCCTGGTAAAAATAAAAGGTTGTCGCTCAAAGCGAGTGGTTGTATCTTTGGATGATTTTTTGCATGTAGCCACCACTGTTGTTCCGATAAGTTTAATAGAGAAAATAAAATAATCACGATATGCATAGATTGATTCGTAGACTCCGTATGGAGAAATATTTAAGCTCATATTTGATATTGGCTTTGGATATGATAAGCACTATGGCAGCGTCATTGTTGTCCTTAGTGGTGATTCGTCTTATCTTTAGAGCTTTACCAGGTATCGTGGAGTTTTCTTGGATATGGTTCGGAGCTTCTGTGTTGGCATCCTATCTGTTCTTCCTGGTGCTACATCTTTATCGTACTGTAATACGTCATTCTACACTTCGAGATATAGGAAAGATTTGTTTGATGGCTTTGGGTAAGGAGTCCGTCTTGGTTGCCCTCATCATCGTATTGCCGTTCGTGTCTATTGCCGACCCACGATTGCTCTTGTTGTGTTTGCTTGATTTCTGTTTTACCATAGGAGCATTGGTGTTGTATCGTGTTTGTATGATTGTGGCATACGATGTTTTAAAGAATAGTATGAAACATCGTCATCGTCGTCATCGTGTATTGGTGTATGGTGCTGATGAATCCGGCGTGTCTGTCGTGAAGAATCTGAAGAACTCCAATTCTTTCATTGTGATTGGATTATTGACTTACGGTCGTCGTCTTCGCGGCGCTACAGTGGGTGACTCCTCTGTCTATTTCTTTGAGGATAAAGAAAGCCTCTTGAATTTATACAATCGTTATGATGTGGATGGCGTAATTTTCTGTAACGAAAAGCAAGCCCAGGAGGAAAAGGACCGTTTGGTTCGTTACAATTCCGAAAATGTTATAAAAACCTACATTGTTCCACCTATCGAAGATTTAGCGCGTTCTCAGGAAAGCCATCAGGGCTTCATTCGTGAAATAAAGATTGAGGACCTTTTGGGACGAGAGGAAATTAAAATCTCCATGACGGCTATTCAGCAGAATTTTTCCGGTAAGACGGTGCTCGTTACAGGTGCAGCCGGCAGCATTGGCTCTGAATTGGTGCGTCAGTTGGCTACTTTCGGTGTGAAGAAACTCGTTCTTTTTGATAATGCAGAAACCCCGATGCATAATCTCCGTTTGGAGTTGGAGAATAGATACCCTGAATTAGACTTTATACCCGTTATTGGCGACGTTCGTCAGGCACCCCGTCTGGATTTTGCATTCCGCACCTATCGCCCTCAGGTAGTATTCCATGCCGCAGCCTATAAACATGTTCCTTTGATGGAAGAGAATCCTTGTGAAGCTGTCTTGGTGAATGTTATCGGTTCTCGAAATGTGGCCGATTATTGTTTGAAGTATGAAGTCGAGCAAATGGTTATGGTCTCCACAGACAAGGCTGTTAATCCCACCAATATTATGGGTTGTACCAAGCGTTTGGCAGAAATCTATGTGCAAAGTTTGGGACAGGCATTAGAGGCAGGAGAAGTTCAGGGAACAACAAAATTTGTGACCACCCGTTTCGGAAATGTTTTAGGCTCCAACGGAAGTGTCATTCCACGTTTTAGAGAGCAGCTGGAGAAAGGAGGCCCCATCACGGTTACACACCCGGAGATTACCCGTTTCTTCATGACCATTCCCGAGGCTTGTCGATTGGTAATGGAGGCCGCTACAATGACCAAGGGTAACCAGATTTTTGTGTTCGATATGGGAGAGAGTGTCAAGATTGCAGATTTGGCAAAGCGCATGATTGAACTGGCCGGACTTCGTGAAGGAATAGACATTAAGATAGAATATACAGGACTGCGTCCAGGAGAGAAGATTTACGAAGAGGTGCTCTCTGACAAAGAAAACACCATTAAGACTCAGCACGAGAAAATTCGTATAGCTTGTGTGCGCGAATATAATTATAAAGATGCTGTCTCCTTTGTAAATAAGCTGGAGACTCAAAGCCGCGAAGTAGTCATACCGGAGATGGTGAAATATATGAAACAAATCGTACCTGAGTTTAAGTCGAAAAACTCAGTGTTTGAAATGTATGATGAGAGTCCCCAGTAAGAGGCCCCTCCAACCTCCCCCTAAAAGGGAGGCTTACTAGCTGATGGGGTAGTTTAAGTAGAGAGAGGCAGGAGAGGTCTGAAGTCTTAAAGTCAGATGTCCAGATCTTTAGAAGAATTTCCACTCTCCACTCTCCACTCTCCTCTCTCCACCTTTTCACGATCCTCGCTTTAGGAGGGAAGTAGTGGGCTTAGAATCCCGGGCATTCCTTCGGCATCGTACCGGGTAAGTCACGATGGCCTACCACTTTGGCTTTAGGAAAAACTTTGAGTAAATTATCCAATAGGTCTTTCATTCGTTCCTTTTGTTGAAGAGTACGAGTGTCTTTTGGAAGTCCATTTTTGCTCAATCCCCCTTCATAGCAGATACCAATAGAACAGTGATTGTAAGGGACACAGTGGGCCCCCACTTCTAACAGATTACGGTGTTGTGTCATTGTCCCGTCGCGTTGAATATAGAAGTGGTATCCTATCGTTCGGAAGCGTCGTTTTTTATGGTCTCGCATGAGGTCTTCCACTGTATATTCCTGGTCTTCCCGAGTCGCTGTGCAATGTAGTACCAGATACTTAATGTCTTCTGGTTTCATCAATAGGCTTTTTCTCATAGGCAATTGTGAATAAAAGTGTTACAACTACTAACGCCCAGTGCCGTAAGGGCGGCCACTACAGCTTGAATAACAGCATTTACAATCTGTACCCAAGACATTCTTTTTGATTTTTGTTCCATAATAATTAAAATTTAAGAGCCTCCTCCAAACCTCCCCGTCAAGAGCCCCCTCCAAACCTCCCCCTAAAAGGGGAGGCTTACTGACAGATGAGGTAGTTTAAGTTGAGAGCGGCTGGGTAGTTTTGAAGTCATGAAGTCAGATGTCCAGATGTTCTGAAGAACTTCCTCTCTCAACTCTCCACTCTCATCTCTCATCTTTAAGGGGGGAGGTGAGAAGAGGCCCAGTTTTACGATTCCTCCTCTTCCTTCTTCTCCACGCCATATTTCACTAAAGTGATTTTTTCAGGCGTGAGATTATAGACACGGCTACCATTGATTATATTATACGAAGGGCGGAATGCCGGCATGATGGCACGCACGAGACTCGCATTTGCTTTGTCAGGGCTGTCAACACTTTTTCCTTTCAGGAATCGGAGATGCATGGTGCCGAAACCTAACAATTCAATGCTATATCCCTTTTTGAGGTTCTCAACCACGTAGTAGGCATATCTGTCGAGGACAGCTTTTACATCTCCGGGAGTAGCCGTAGACTCTGCAGAAATTTGTTTAGCCACCTCTTCGGTATCCAGGATACCGTAGCTCACGGGTGATACGGTATACACCAATTCACCTTTTCTCTCGCCCGAAGGCACTTTTTTCGCAACAATTCTGTACGCTTTGCTCATAATAAAATTAAGGAATTAAAAGTTTGTAAATCTGTCACCGTCCCTTGGCCCTAGGTACCATAGCTGTCGGTTGACGATGCAAAATTACAATCCTCGGAATGCGAAAGGAAATCCGTTTAATGCCGTTCAATAACAATTTAGTAACCATTGAATATCCGTTAAAGAAAGCCGGATTTTTGGCACTTTTATTCAATATTCGTTCAATAATTGTTCAAACGGCCTTTGGCAGGTCTATGGATGGCCTTTCATGTGACCTATGGAAGGCCTTTCAAGCACTCTATGAATGCCCATTCAAAGGACCTTTGAACGGCCGTTATAAGAAATCAATAAAAATAGCAATCAAATCCATCGAAAGAAACAGTAAGATAGCCTAAAACACTCCTCTGTTCTATCGTGTGGTTAATAAAATTATTTATATATCATTTGTTATGAAAAGATCTAAAGTAAATATTATAATAAATATAAGTGGAGGCAATAATCAGATAATGCCAAATGCTACGCATGCCGAGCAGCACATTCATGGTCTTGTTGCGAAGGAATCGCAACCCAAGGTGGAAAACTTAGACACTGCAGAATATAAGCAGCTGGCATCCTACGAAATAACCCCCCTTGCATCTTATGTAAAAGACGAAGAGGTGCTCGACTATTATTGTCGTAAAATGTCTTTTTGCACCAGTGCGCGTCTCCTGGCCGATATTGTGATGGAGATGCTTATCAATGACTCCGTCAAGGTAGATAGAGAAGAAATAGTGAGGCAACGTTTCATCAATACGCTCCTGCCATTCTGTCCGCAAATTACCACAGGCCGCACCGTGAGCAATATACGTGCATATATCAATGATGCCCTGGCGAAGATGAAGAAAAAGAATTAAGGAAGAACAATGTGAAGAGGAGTGAGAGATTAGATATTAAAGAATAAAGTGTAAAGTTTAAAGAGGTGAGAAATCATATATCATATTTCTGGTAGTCCCCAACTTTATATTTTCACAATCTTGATTTCTTGAAATCTTAAAAACTCTCTCTCCTCTCTCCTCTCTCAACTTTCAACATTCCCCTCGTCCATTGACTATTGTCCGTCGTCCGTTGTCCGTTGTCAGGCGTAGCCTCCTCCGTTGTAAATATATTTTGAAGAAGGAGATTAGAGGTAATTTCAATAGTTTCCTAAATGGAAATAGTTTGTAATATGCAATACATGGTTCAATTCTATAAAGAATATGACCAAAGTTACTCCCAAATAAAAGACTATGAAATTACGAAACTGCCAGTTTCGCATTTTGTATTTGAGTTCAATAATCAATATTTGAAAAAATATCCTAAGGTGTAGAATTACAAAAAACAGGTGAAGTCACGGATTGTTGACTAAATCAATAACGGCAGACTATAGTTTTCCACCCTGTATGCATATGATTTTTTAATATTATGGAAAGAATAGTAATAAAAGATTTTGGACCAATAAAAGAACTTGAGATTAATGATATAAAGAAAATAACCATCTTCATAGGTGATTCAGGAAGTGGTAAGAGCACTGTCATGAAGGTTATTTCTTTATTTCGTTGGTTGTACAAGATGCTCAACATAAGATCATTCTTAAAATATTCCGGTGTAAAGAAATCTCCGTTCAGATTTGGTTTTGTTAATCTCTTAAAGAATAATGGAATTCTTGGTTATTTGAAACCCACCACAGTGCTTATTTATCAAAATGGTTCACTAACTCTGGAGTGGGATTCAAAAACGAAGAAACTTAAAGGAACCTCCTCATACATTCCCAAGGAAGAATTAAGCCTTGAAAAAATATCTTATATATCAGACAAACGAAATCTTATTTCTAACATTGTAGATAACAATCTCTCTATCAAAAGGGATATGTTTTATATAAATGAGACATATTCTGATTTTGAAACCGCAGTAAGAGAAGTTAGGGAGATAGAATTGTTGAATTTGGGTATTAAATTTTCAGTAAGGAAAACTCCCCAAGGCTTGAAATACGTCATTATTCCTAATGATGATTCCAATGATTATTCTATCAAGTTGAATGAAGCTTCGTCAGGAACCCAGAATGTAGTACCCGTAAATGTAATTGTTGAATACTATTCAAAGTATTATGATCTAGTTTCTTCTATTAATAACGCCATATTCTCCTATGTGTCAAAGTCTGATAATTTAAGTGATTTTAAGGCTGTTAAAAATGTTGGGGAATTCAGCAGCAAGAATGTTCATCTAATTATTGAGGAACCAGAGTTAAGTCTATTCCCGTCAACTCAAAGAGAACTCATTGACTTTATTGTTTCAAGCATAACTCATGACCCAGCAAGAGGTTATAATATTTCTCTTATGATGGCAACTCATAGTCCGTATATTATAAATTATTTAAACGTCTTGTTAAGGCGTTTCTCTAAAGGGATAGAGAGTGCTCCAAGTATTAATGCCTCAGATATAGCAGTATATAGAATTTTTGAAGGGCAGATTCAGAACTTAATGTCGGAAAATATCGCAACAGGAGAGACCATTGTTAATACGATGGATTTGAGTGAAGATATGGAGGATATTTATAACGAATATATCAACTTGAAATAATACGAGAATGAAACGTTTGTTAGAGATTGAATATCCCTCTTTTCATCATTTGAATCGCAAAATAGAGGTTAACGAAGAAACGTATGTTTCAGATTTCTCTATCACAGATTGGAAGTCTTGTACAGACTGTCAAAATCTCACGCCATATTTCTATCGTCAGTGTTTTCATCAAGAAGTTCTGAAAGTTTCGACTACAGAGGAAATCAAACTTATATCTTTAGAAAATTACTTTCAACAGTTTTCAAATAAAAAGGAGATAGCCACAGGCAATACTTGTGATTATCTATTGTACGGACAAAACAAAATTCTATTTACAGATTTAACGTGTATGCGTCCCCATTATATAGAGTCACATATCGTTGAAGGTAAACAGAAGGAAGGAAAAAGAGCAAAAGTTTTCAAGCAAATTAAGGATTCAATCACACGACTCTCTGTCTGTCCAGAAATTTCAGAGCGAATCGCATCATACAATGAAAAGGTCGCTTTGTTCGCGTTAAGAAAAAAGGAGTCAGCGTTTGATAACACAGACGAAGGTATAAAACCAATGAATTCATTTATGCGTATGACCAATGAACAAACTACAAATGGTATCGCTCAACAAATGGAAAATGGTTTTAAGTTCATAATAAATGAATATCCTCAGTCGTACCAATGGTGAAATGTCTTCCCGTCTCGGAGTTTGCTAAACTTATAATGCTGTAGTCAGTTTTTCACCTCATTATAATAAAAAATGGGGAGATGAATAATAAATTCTTAGTTTGCAGATGAAGCAATATCGGTTGTTCTTTTCGTGGCAGAATGATAGACCTGAATTTAAGACTATAATTTCTTCTACACTTAAGAAAGTTGCTAGAAATTTAGCTGGAGAGAACATAGAACTTGTTATTGATCAAGACACTAGGGGTCGTATCGGAATCCGAAATATAGCTGTAGAAGTTCTTGATAAAATTAGTAATTGCGATATCTTTGTCGCAGATTTAACACCAATAACGACTTACATTCCTAAAGATTCGAACAAACCACCCAAACTCATTCCCAATAGTAATGTAATGTTCGAATTAGGTTTTGCGCTACATGCCAAAGGAGAATATCATGTAATAGCATTGGCTTCACTTGATAAATCAGCAAACGAGCATATAGAATTTTTGCCATTTGATATTAATCACATGACAATTACGCTTTTTACTGATGCAAATAGTTTAAGTAGGTTAGGTGACTGGATTAAAAACATAATTGAACATGTAGATGAGGAGCGAGCTACCTATGTTCCTGAATATGCCTGCTCACTATTGTTCCAATCCAGCGAGAATCTCACAAATGAAATCACAATAAATCCACAATACAAACGGATACTCTATGTACGTGAGAATGAAGAACAACAACCAATATGTACGAGTATATCTCCTACTTGGATAAATTCTATACTTCAAACGAGGGATTCATTCCAATTGTTATTCGGTAATCGATTAACCTTTCCTCCAAAAGTCTCTATTAATTGTAGTTTAGTGCCATTACACATAGTCTTAAAAAATCAAGGAACTGAAGCATTAGATAATCTTAAAATTCAGATAGTTGCCAATCATTATAATATTACCTTTACAGATTCTAATAGAGTTAATCCTTATTTACCTCACGATATGATAATATCTGATGGTATGACTATAAATGATAATTCTATTACTCAACAATATCCAACTATTAATCCTGGCGAAACAATCTCTTTAAGAACTATTTTTATTCATGTACCTCATGACTTAGGCAAGTTAGAACTACATTGGAATTTAACATCTAGATGTTACAGAGAAGATGGGATTCTTCATATTTATGTATCCTCTCAATATTTTGAAGAGAATAAAGAAGATAATATCCTTGCAAATACAGATAAAGTCGAGGATTATATTAAAGTAGAGTAGAACAGTTTCAAGAACTTTACATAAAGAAACATGATTATAGAAGAAAATATATTAAATTTATTACTAATCATCATTCTCTTATTAAATTTAATTGTTTTTTGGATACAAAACTATATAACCCAAAAAGCAAAAAATCGTGCAGATAAAGAAGATAGCAGAAAAATAAATTATGAAAGTGAGAAAGGAAAGACTCTTGCTACAAAGGAGGACGTGGAAGATATAACACGCAAAGTCGAAGAGGTTAAGAGCTTGGTCTCTTTTACCGCGCAAAAACGATTTGATCATTTAAATGAGCAAGAACGTATTTTAATAGAGATACTTCATGTCGCAACTCAGATATCACAATCTCAAAACAAACTAATTTTATATTTATATGATACAACTTCACGCAATCGCTACGACTTACTTGTTGACTTTGTTAATGAAAGATTAGAATACTTCTGTCATTTAAGTAATCTTGCGAGAATTACAGTTCAAGACGATGAAGTGTATGAGCGAATTGAGAGTCTATCAAAGGGCGTAACTTTCCTAGGTTTACAAGTTTGTACAATTGCAACGAATGCAGCTAACCTTGTTAATCAATGTAGTAATGAAATGGATTATGCTCTTAATAAAACCAGCAACGAAAAAGAAAAATTTGAATGGTTGTCACGTGCGATTAATGACAAACAAAAAATTGAAAAAATGAGGGATAAACCTGTTGAGGGAAAAAATGAATTAAATAAGGCAATTGGAGACTATTGCTTTTGGTTAAAAACTCTTTATGGGAAAGAATATTTCACTTATAAGAATACGCCACGTTAGGAACTTTATAACCCTCTCAACCCTCAACATTCCCCGTTGTCCGTTGTCTGTTGTCGCCCTCTCATCTCTCATCTCTCAACTTCCCCCTTTCCCCGGATGGCCGTCCGTTGACTGTTGTCCGTTGTCTGTTGTCCGTTGACTATTTAAAAACTTATTTTTATGAAAATTGCAGTAGCAGGAACCGGTTATGTCGGTCTCAGTATGGCAACACTGCTTGCCCAGCATAATGAAGTGATGGCTGTTGATATCATGCCTGAAAAGGTGGAGAAAATCAACCGTCGTGTATCACCTATCCAGGATGATTATATCGAAAAGTACTTTGCAGAAAAGGAACTCAATCTTACTGCAACTCTTGACGCAGGGGAGGCATATAAAGAAGCAGAATTCGTTATCATCGCAGCTCCCACGAACTACGACAGTCAGAAGAACTTCTTTGATACCTCTGCCGTAGAAGCGGTTATAGACCTTGTACTGCAACACAATCCTGATGCGGTGATGGTTATCAAGAGTACGATTCCCGTAGGTTATTGCCGAAGTCTGTATGTGAAGTACGCACAGCGCTTCGCCACAGACCCAATCTTGCAAGGTAAGAAATTTAATCTTCTTTTCTCTCCCGAGTTTCTGCGCGAGAGCAAGGCGCTCTATGACAACCTTTATCCCTCTCGTATAATAGTAGGTATCCCCAAGCATATAGAGCAATTTGATGAGGAAAATCGAGCTATTGCAAATATTGCTGATGTGGAGCGCCTCACTGAAGCAGCCCACACATTCGCAAGTCTCTTACAGCAAGGAGCCATCAAGGAGAATGTGAATACGCTATTTATGGGATTGAAGGAAGCTGAGGCCGTAAAACTTTTTGCTAATACCTATTTGGCACTCCGTGTCAGCTATTTCAATGAACTCGACACCTACGCAGAAGTTAAGGGACTTGATCCACAAGCAATAATCCAAGGTATAGGTCTCGATCCACGTATCGGTACACATTATAACAACCCCAGTTTCGGCTATGGAGGTTACTGTCTTCCAAAGGATACTAAGCAGTTGCTCGCAAACTATCAGGACGTTCCTCAGAATATGATGACGGCTATTGTTGAGAGTAACCGCACTCGCAAAGACTTCATAGCCGACCAAGTGTTGGCAAAGGCAGGATACTATTCAGCCAATAGTCAGTTTTCTGCAGGATGCGAAAAAGATGTTACCATAGGTATTTTCCGTCTTACCATGAAATCTAACTCAGACAATTTCCGTCAGAGTGCCATCCAAGGTATTATGAAACGCATTAAGGCAAAGGGGGCAAGTGTTATTATTTATGAACCCACTCTTGAAGAGGGTTCAACGTTCTTCGGTAGTAGGGTCGTAAACAATTTGGATGAATTTAAACTTCAATCTAATGCTATTGTTGCAAATAGATATGAGGCATCTCTTGATGACGTGCAAGATAAGGTTTATACACGTGACCTTTTCCAACGAGATTAGATAAGGCGAAACTACAATTCTAAACCCACCGATTTCGGTAGGGTTAAATCTCCAAGACCTAGTAGTTAATAGGAATATTTATTAAAGTTAAATTCATAGATTTCACTTTTCTTCATGAAAACTATACTTATAACAGGTTCAGCAGGTTTTATTGGATCTAACCTTGTGGAACGTTTGCTCACCACAGAGAGTCCCGTTAAAATCGTAGGTTTAGATAGCGTTAATGATTACTACGACGTACGTCTCAAGGAATACCGCCTTTCACGTTTAGAACAACTTGCCAAGGAACACCCTGAAAGCACTTATACTTTCGTTAAAGGTAATATTGCAGACAAGGCACTAATTGCTCGCCTCTTTGCAGAATATGAATTTGACGTTGTAGTCAACCTTGCAGCACAAGCTGGTGTGCGTTATTCTATTACCAATCCAGATGCCTACATTGAAAGCAATTTAATCGGTTTTTATAATATTCTTGAAGCCTGCCGTCATAGTTACGATGGAGGTAAAAAGGGTGTAGAACATTTGGTTTATGCATCTTCAAGTTCTGTGTATGGTAGTAATAAAAAAGTACCCTATAGCACAGACGACAAAGTAGACAATCCAGTGAGTCTCTATGCAGCCACGAAGAAAAGCAATGAGTTGATGGCGCACGCCTACTCAAAACTCTATAATATCCCAAGCACAGGGCTTCGCTTCTTCACTGTCTATGGTCCCGCAGGTCGTCCCGATATGGCTTACTTCGGATTTACCAATAAACTCATCAAGGGCGAAACCATTCAGATTTTCAATTATGGCAACTGCAAGCGCGACTTTACTTATGTCGATGATATTGTAGAGGGTGTAGTGCGCATAATGCAACATGCCCCAGAGAAGGAAACAGGTGAAGATGGTTTACCTATACCTCCTTATAAGGTCTATAATATAGGAAATAATAGTCCAGAGAATCTTCTTGATTTTGTACAAATACTACAAGAAGAACTTATTGCTGCAGGTGTGTTGCCTGAGGACTACGATTTCGAAGCACATAAGGAACTGGTTCCCATGCAACCAGGTGATGTTCCCGTTACCTATGCTGATACATCGGCATTGGAGCAGGATTTTGGGTTCAAACCAACGACCTCATTAAGAGTTGGACTTCATAATTTTGCCAAGTGGTATAAAGAATTTTACAAAGAAAAAGGATGCTCTCTTGAGTAGATGCAGAACACCGAAAATTCTTGACTATTTAATATACTCTTTGTTTTATTTGTTAGATATAATAAAGTAATGCATCCAATTGGTCGTATATCTAGAGCGATTATTATCGGTGTTTTGAGCAAGTTTTATCGCCCATTTAACTAATTTTTAAGGCTATTTTTCTAACAATCATTGTTTTAGATTCTTGTTTTGGTTGAGATTAGCCACTCCGTTATCTTATAGGTGGATTAGAGTTTTGCAAAAGTAATGCACCATCATTATAATGAAGTATAATTTGCATATTTCAGCATCGACAAAGATAGGGTTTGGTCTATACATAGGTTGCGGTGTCGGAATTGTAATGAATGCAGGCACCAAGATCGGAAACAATGTAAATATAAGTCAGTTTCTTTCAATTGGTACAAATCATAATACTTCAGCGGTAATAGGAGATAATGTGTATATAGACCCTAATGTGTCAATTGTTGAAGATGTTATTATAGGAACTAACTCTCTTGTTGGTGCTGGTTCTGTGGTTGTACATGATGTTCTGGAAAATTCAACTGTTGTTGGATATCCAGCAAAAAAATAGGAGAAAATAATCATCCAGAATATATTGCGAGACCTTGGATATTAAAGTGAAAAGACCAATACGTTTCAATAATGAGTTAATGTTTTATATGGTTGATTCCTTAAGTCACTTCATCTCTTTCGATTTAATTTATGTCTACTTCCGAAAATAACAAACGCATAGCGAAGAATACCTTGATGCTGTATATCCGTATGCTCATCACGATGGTGGTGGGACTATTTACCTCCCGAGTCGTCTTGCAGACTCTTGGGGTAGAGGATTATGGTATTTATGCTGTTGTTGGTGGTATTGTTTCCATGTTCACCTTCCTTAATGGAGGAATGATCGCGGCTACACAGCGCTATTTGAATTTTGAATTAGGTAGAGGGAATCAGGAACAATTGTCAAAGGTGTTTAGCACTTCAGTGCAGATACACGCCTTGATATCGTTAATCGTCTTGTTGTTGAGTGAAACGATAGGATTGTGGTTCTTATACGAAAAGTTGGTTATTCCAGCGGAGCGATTGGATGCCGCCTTCTGGGTGTTCCAGTTCTCTATAGTAGCCTGTGTTGTAAGTATCATATCTGTGCCCTACAATGCCGTAATTGTGGCACATGAAAAGATGTCTGCATTCGCTTACATGTCCATTTTGGATGTTGTCTTAAAGCTGCTCATCGTATACTTGTTGTATATATCTCCGTGGGATAAATTGGTGGTGTATGCCGCGCTTTTACTTTGTGTCGGCTTATTGATGCGTTGGATTTATGCCCGCTATTGTCAGAAGCATTTCCAAGAAGCGCATTATCGCCATCGTTTTGATAAGACATTGCTGAAGGAGATGTTCTCCTTCTCGGGTTGGAGCCTTTGGGGGAATTTAGCAGCAATGCTTTATTCGCAGGGGTTGAATATGATGTTAAACATCTTCTTCGGTCCCGTCGTGAATGCGGCTCGAGGCATAGCGCTCCAGGTGCAAGGTGTTGTGCAAGGATTTGTGGGGAATTTCCAGATGGCATTAAATCCGCAGATTACGAAAAGTTACGCCAATGGCGATTTAGCGCAGATGCACAGTTTGATGTTCCGCAGTGCGAGGTTCTCTTTCTTTTTGTTGTTCCTTTTGGCTTTGCCTATATTGTTAGAAGCAAATTATATCCTTCAATTATGGTTAGGGAAATTTCCTGAGGACACCGTAGTCTTTATGCGCTGGATTATCGGTACATCCTTAATTTATACCATAGCCAATCCTTGTATAATTGCCAATCAAGCCACCGGAAAGGTCAAGGTATATCAAGCAGTTGTTGGTGGAATCTTATTACTGATTTTACCTGCATCATATATAGCATTAGTCTTAAGCGCCCCCGCCTATAGTGTTTTCATCGTGCATTTCTGTGTAGAGAGTATAGCGCAGTTCTCCCGAATGTACATGTTGCGAAAACTTATAAACTTACCCCTCCGTGAATATCTAAATCATATATACTTGCCTATAGTTATCGTAGTGTTGGTATCGATACTACTCCCTATATACCTACATACCCAAATGTCTGAAGGATTCTTGAGGTTGCTGTGCGTAGGTACAGTGTGCGTTATATCTGTTGGATGTTCGGTATTCTTATTAGGATTGACGAAGGGAGAACGCAGTTTCTTTACGAATAAGATCGTTCACCTTCTAAAGATTAAGAAATAGGTCTTTTATATTTGAGATAAACATTCAGGATGAAAAGATTGATGCTTGTGTCCAATATGAGGACACTATCGCGTCTACCGTTCATTTAGGACGTTTAGAAAAAGAGTTTTGTTTGTGGAACCATTGATAATATATATAGAAAATGAAAAAGAAAGTGCGAGAATCAAATATTGAACTCTTAAGGATGCTGGCTATGTTCCTTGTTTTATTGGCGCATGCAGATTTCTTCTCTATTGGTAGACCATCCACCATAGATATACAAACAAACTTGTTGGATAGCACCTTAAGGATATTTTTTGAAGCATTAAGTATTGTCTGTGTTAATGTTTTTGTACTGATATCTGGATGGTTTGGCATACGTCCAAGTTTAAAGGGAATAAGCAACTTTATTTTTCAGTGTCTTTTCTTCCTTATAGGTCTATATGTTGTTACTCTTCTTTTAGGGACAAGTACCTTGTCTTTAAAGGGAATTGCTGGTTGTTTTGCGGCAACACAATTAAATTGGTTTATTAAGGCCTATTTACTTCTTTATATAATGTCTCCTGTTCTTAATGCATTTGTTGACTCTGCAGATAGAAAGGTTTTTAGAAATGTACTGATTGCTTATTTTGCATTTGTGTGTACATACGGGTGGATTGGCGCTGCCCAATTTATGATGGGTGGATATACTACACTTTTCTTTATCGGATTATACCTTTTAGCAAGGTACATGCGAATATATCAACCAAGTTTTACAAAAAATAAACACTTTACAGATTTGGCGGTGTATTTATTTGTAAGTGTCTTTGTTACAGCTATTTGTGTTACTCTCCCCCCCCTATTGATTGGACGTAATTTTCAACCCTGGTGGGATTACATAGCCCCCACAACTATAATCGGTGCCGTATATTTGTTGTTAGCATTTTCTAAAATAAAATTCCAAAGCAGATTTGTGAATTGGTGTGGTGCAAGTTGCTTTGCAGTATTTCTATTACACACTAATCCGAATACACTTTGGCATTTTAAGGACTTATTTATTTATCTACATACTAATTTTTCTACTCTAGAATTTTGGGGGCTGACATTTGTAATACTAATCGCAATTTTCTTGGTTGCGATTATAATAGACCAGTTTAGAATAGTTCTTTGGAACAAACTATGGCCCATAATTGATAGGATAAATTATGATAAAGATTCAAAATAAACAAGATTGTTGCGGATGTTCTGCTTGTGTACAGCGTTGTCCAAAGCAAAGTATCACACTACATGAGGATGAAGAGGGTTTTCTCTACCCCAAAGTAGATATGGAAACTTGTATTGACTGCGGATTGTGTGAAAAGGTTTGTCCCGTATTGCACCAAGCAGAAGAACGAGTCCCTCTTGAAGTCTTTGCGGCAAAGAACCCTAATGATGAGATACGTTACGAGAGTAGTTCGGGGGGCATCTTTACTCTATTGGCAGAACAGAAGATTGATGCTGGTGGAGTTGTATTTGGAGTGAAATGGAATGAGCATTTCGAAGCGGTACATGCTTATACAGAAACCAAAGAAGGTCTGGCTGCATTTCGTGGAAGCAAATATGTGCAAAGCCGAGTAGGAGCAACCTTCAAACAAGCAGAGAATTTCTTGAAGGAAGGACGGCAAGTTCTTTATTCGGGAACTCCTTGTCAGATTGCTGCATTAAAACTCTTTTTGCGTAAAGATTATGAAAATCTCCTAGCGGTTGATTTTATTTGCCATGGCACACCCTCTCCTGGTGTTTTCCGTTGGTATTTGGGTGAAGAATTTGCAAAGGAAACCGCTCGTCAGAGCGGCAAAAAAATACAGTTTCGTTCTCTCCTTAAAACCGCTCTCCAAGGAGACAACCGCAGGAGAGAAAAAATCAGTTTCTCTCTCCTATACACTTGACAAGCATGCCTTTATGCGAGGGTTTCTAAAAGATCTTTATCTCCGTCCAAGTTGTCATGCCTGTCCTGCAAAATCTGGCAAGAGCGGGGCGGATATAACTTTAGGAGATTATTGGGGCATTCAATCACTCATGCCAGAGTTGGATGACGACCGCGGAGTTTCTGCGCTTACCGTAAATACCGAGATAGGGAAACAAGCGTTGCATGCTACACCAGCAGAATTGTATGCAGCACCCTACGAGGATCTTTGCGCAAAGAACCCAGCTTTAGTGAACTCATGTCGTATCCCAACAAACCGTTCTCGCTTTTTTGCAAAAAGTAAGAAAGGTTTTCATTATTGTATTGATGATGTTTTTAAAGTGTCATTTATGCAGAAAGTGAAGAATAAGATATGTTATATGTTTAGTTGTAATATTGATAAATAAGACCATGTACATGGCTAAATGAGTATTATATAATTTATGAAAATTGGAATATTAACTCAACCTTTATTAGAAAATTATGGTGGATTGTTGCAGTGCTATGCATTGCAAACAATACTTAAAAGATTGGGACATGAGGTATGGGTGGTACAACGGACTACGGGAGAACTTCAAGGAAGTACAAAAAAGGTTTTATTCTCATGTATTAAGCAATTTGATAAAATATTTTTAGGCGAAAAACTAATTAAAAGATTACGACCTAGCACGTATGCAAAAAGGAATACATCTTATTTTGTTTTGAATTATATTAATCCTAAAACTAAACTAATCACAACAACAGAAACTCTTAAAAAATGCCATATAGAGCAAAACTTTGAAGCCTATATAGTTGGTAGTGACCAAGTCTGGCGTCCTATTTATTCACCATGTATCAATAATTATTTTTTAGACTTCTTGGTTCCACAAGATAGAACTAAGCGAATTGCCTATGCGGCATCCTTCGGTGTCGATGAATGGGAATTTTCTGAAGAAGAAACATTTATTTGTAAGGATTTACTGAAACTTTTTGATGGGGTTAGTGTTAGAGAAAATTCAGCAGTTGCATTATGTGAAAAATATTTTAATCGTAGCGATGTAATACATGTTTTGGATCCAACAATGCTTTTAGAAAAGGAAGACTATATTCGCATTGTGGAGAAGGAAAAAGAACCTAAAAGTCCAGGTAATCTATTCTGTTATATTTTAGATGGATCAAGTGAGAAAAAACAAATAATAGAGTTTATAGCAAGTCAAATAAGTGCAGTGCCGTTTACACAGATGCCTAAATGTGAAATTACTTATGAAAATTTAAGGGATAGATTGGAAGATTGTGTATATCCGTCGGTTACAGCATGGTTGCGTGCGTTTATGGATGCAGAGATGGTAATTACTGATAGTTTCCATGGTTGTGTTTTTAGTATAATTTTTAATAAACCTTTCTGGGTGATTGGTAATCATTCTAGAGGTATGGCACGCTTTGATTCCTTGTTGTCAATGTTTGGTTTAGAAGGGCGTTTGATGAGTACAGACAGTATACCCGTAGAACTTTCATCCCCTATAGACTGGGATCGAGTAAATACAATTAAAAAAGATTGGCAAGAAAAATCTTACAACTTCCTTGAAAGAAATTTGTAATCAGTTATGACACCTATAATATCAATCATCGTTCCAATTTATAATGTTGAAGATTATCTTCCTCGTTGTATAGATAGCGTTTTATCCCAATCATTTGAAGATTTTGAATTAATCTTGGTAGATGATGGAAGTCCCGATAATTGTGGTAAAATTTGCGATGAATATGCTTTGAAAGATTCTCGCATACGGGTGTTTCATAAGAAAAATGGTGGTGTTAGTTCCGCTCGTAATTTGGGATTGGATAATGCTACTGGTGAGTGGATTGCTTTCATTGATCCAGATGATTATGTAGATGTAGACTATTTATATGAATTGTATTCTACGTTAGACAAATATAATGCCGACTTTGTTGCAACTGTCGAGTATAAAGTTGCAACAGTTAATGAGACTACCTATATAGTTTCGGATGATTTTAGCCTCTTGTTCACTGTGTACCAGTTTGATCGTGGTCCTGGTCCTGTGAGTAAACTATTTAAGAAAAGTATTATTACAGAAAATGACATACGTTTCAGACTTAAGGTTCATAGCGGTGAGGATTCTATTTTTGTTTATCAGTATTTATTGAGCGTAAAAGATATAGTTTTGATATTTAGTGATAAATATTATTATGACAAAACTCGTTCTAACTCCTTGTCTAAAACAATACCTTCTTATGATTCTACATTGCTTGGAATGCAAGAGTTTGATAGGACTTTCACTTTAATGAAGACAAAAATCAAGTTAGATGCAGAAAGTATTAGAAATTTGAATAGGACCTTGATAGCATTTACGGATAAAGTTTTAATGTCTATAGTAAAAGATCCCAGTGGGAAAGTTGGCGTAAAGAATTTAGAAGAACTAAATTTGGATTTCTATTTACAAAATAAGGTTTCAGGAACATGGAAGGAAGCATTTATGATTTATCTACTCAAAAGAAGACTTTATAGTTTGTATATATATATGATGTCACTCCGTTTTAAGTAGATGCAAAGGTCTGTTCGAAGTTTTTTAAAAAATAATAAATGCTGATATATACAGAATAGTCTCTCAAATTAATGCTCTTCCGTTTATGCAAATACCCAATTGTAAAATAACTTATGAATACTTAAGGGATAGATTGGAAGATTGTGTGTTTCATTCAGTTACAGTATGGTTGCGTGCGTTTATGGATGCAGATATGGTGATTACTGATAGCTTTCATGGTTGTGCTTTTAGTTTTATTTTCAATAAACCTTTCTGGGTTATTGGAAACGAAGGGAGAGGAATGGCTCGCTTTGAATCTTTATTATCGCTTTATGATTTACAAGATCGCTTAATCAAAAATAATATTGTTCCCATAGATGTCAAAATCCCTATAGATTGGTCTCGTGTAAATGCGATAAAGAACGAGTGGCAACAGAGGTCTATGAATTTTCTTAAGTATAATCTGTAATATATGATTTATATGGTTTCAGTAATAGTTCCTGTTTATAATGCTGAAAAATATCTTTCGCAGTGTATTGAAAGTTTATTATCACAAACTTATAAAGAGTTTGAACTTATTTTAGTAGATGATTACTCCTCTGACAATAGTGTAGCAGTCTGCTTAGACTGGATTAAGAAGGACAATCGGATAAAACTTCATAGGATGCCTCAGAACTCGGGACCTGCTAAGGTGAGAAATGTTGGGATGGATTTAGCAGAAGGTGACTTTTATTGTTTTATAGATGCAGATGATCACGTGACAACTAATTATCTGGAATGCCTTTTGAAAAAGGCTGAAGGTTATGATGCTGATATCGTTTGGTGTGATTTTTGTGAGGTTAGTTATAATGATGGTATTCAACGCCTATCGCATAGAAACAAAACACTTCAATCTAATACCATATTGAGTCAGCAGGAACTTTTGCAATGTTTTTATTGTGATCAAATAGGTTTGGGGTCGATGTGCACGAAAATGTATAGAGCTTCCTTTATAGAACAAAACAAATTGCGTCTGGACGAAGGACGGGTGCGAGCTGAGGATTGGGAGTTTAATTTGCGTACTTTTATTTGTAATCCTAAAGTCGTGTGTATTCCAGATGAACTTTATTTTTATGAAAGACGCAATACTGCGTCTGTAATTGCTACATATAGAGAACAGGACTTTCGTTATATGTGTATCAATAATAAAAGATTGAGAGACTTGGCAATTGAATGTAATATCACATATAATGAAGAGACTTTCATGGGAGGTTTCTTGTATAACTATATATGCCAATTAACGAGTTGTGCCCATGCAAACATAGATGATAAAGACAAAAAACTTACTCAATTGTTACACGATACCTATGTGCGTGAGATAGTGAATGAAGGTAAGTATTGTACAAACCTCATGACCCTTCGTCAGGAATTTCTATTTTATCTTATAAAGTATAGATTCCTGTCAATAGCTAAGTGGTTTTGTAAAAATGTCTAGTTATCAATTTTAATTCTCTGTAAAAAATATTCTGTATGCAATCTCCAAAAATTAGCGTAATTGTCGGTTGTTACAATATTCTTAAGTGGTTAAAGTTAGGAAGATTAAATAATATATACAATCAGACGTATCAGAATTGGGAACTTATTTTAGTAGACGATGGTTCAACTGACGCTACGTTAGATTTCTTAAAAACGGAAGCTCAAAAAGATTCCCGAATAAAGGTTTTTCATAAAGAGAATGGAGGGTTGGGATCTGCGCGTAATTTTGGTTTAGATGTTGCGACTGGTGATTACATTTGCTCTTTTGATGTAGATGATGAGATAGAACCCGACATGTTAGAGTGTTGTGTATCAACAATGGAGCAAAAGGGGGTTGATGTGATGATGTTTGGTTTTTACGCAATTACCCCACATTTGAATATAAAGCAAAAAGTTCAGTTGCAAGAAACTGAAATTATGAATCGCCAACAACTCGCAGATAGTTATATTGAAAGAATATTATTAGTACCTAATGGTAATGGTTTCTTTTGGAACAAATGTTATAGAAGATGTTTCTTGGAAAAACACAATCTACGATTTGATTGTCAGTATATACAGCAAGACGAATTCTTTAATTTAAAAGTGTATGAGGTTTTAGAAAAATGTTATATTTCTCCCCGTGTGTTGTATAACTATTATATTTATACAACTGGAAACAATAGAAGTAGATTTATAGCCTCACGTTTTGATATTTATAAGTCTATTTATAACCAATTTAGAAGCATTCAGAATACATTTAAGATTTCAGATGCCAAATTTGATGATTATCTTTATAAACGGTTATTGGTAAATGTAAAAGATTGCCTGTTATTCAACTTATTTCATCAGAATTGTACTTGGAGTAAGATAGAAAAGACTGCTGAATTGAAGAAGGTTATGACTGATTCAGATGTGAAATCTGCTATTGCTTATTGTCGCTCAAAGGGATTGAATTCTCTTGATAAATTGATAATTCTTGCTTTTGAGAGTGAGAGTATATGTTGGATTGCAATCCTTAGGCGTTTATTGATTTATGTTAGAAATATAAAATCATATGTCTATAAAAAATAATAGGAATTTAAACGTAGAGTTCTTGCGAGGAATTCTAATGGTTTGGATTGTCTTATACCATTTTACAACAAGATATAGTCAACTCTTTGGTGTAAAATATCCTATAACCTTTGACTATGGGGGAACTATTGGTGTTGCAATTTTTTTTATATTATCTGGTTATTTCTATTTTGGGAAGATAATTACTTCTGAATGTTGTTCTTTCACTCAAGTAGTTTTTTTTTAAAAATCAAGATATAAAAAACTGTATGTCCCTTACTTATTTAGTATAGTAACTATTTTTTTAGTGTATCAGTTTACGAGTCTAGAAGGCAGAGAATGTTCTTGGGTTGATTTTGTTGCTAATTTTATATTAGTGTGCCCCTTTTCCCCATTTGCTTATGTGGATGGTGCACATTGGTTTCTAGCAACGTTAATCTGGTTGTTCTTTATCTGTGCAATATTCCTTATGCTACCTTCAAATATCAGACCAAAATCTGTTTACATTTTTGAATTAGTAGTGCTTGGACTGTCTATATTCTATAATTTTGGATGGATAAAGTTTCTAATTGATCCTAATTGTTTACTAAAATTTCTTTTAGGTTACAATATTTTTGTAATCATCAAGGAAAGAAAAGATTCCATACAACATATCGCTATATTATTAGCAATAATTGTTTATTATAGTATACTCATTAAAACAATATGGTTGGTTTTATTTGTAGGAATCGCATGCTTGATGCTCAAATATAGAGAGTTACCAATGATAAATAATACTAATCTTTTTGTTTGGATTGGTAAGTATAGTTTTTCTTGGTATTTAATACATCAAAATATAGGGTATATTTTACTTAATAAACTTAATGACTTAGGTTGTAATAGCGAGTTCTGGATATTACTTCCTATGTTGGTCACGTTATTAATGGGCATATGTATTCAAGAATTGTCGAATAAATTACTGCATAGAATATCTGTAGATAATTTATTTTCACATAGATTTTAATATGAAACCACGCATTTTTATCTCCATTCATTATATGCACCTCGGTGGTGCTGAAACTTCTCTTATTGGATTGCTTCAAGCATTAGATCCTCAGAAGGTGGATGTGGTCCCTTTTGTGTGCAGTCATGAGGGGGGCGAAGATGACTTGAATACCTTCTTATGTTAATATTTTGCTAGATAATCAGACTTGGAGCATGTTTGAGAAATCTTTGAAAGAAGTTCTGAAAAGAGGTCTCTGCGTATCTTCTTTGCTCGCGCGAGCAAAGTGGCGTATGCGTCAATATTTAAAGAAGAATAATCCTAAAGATGGTGCTGCAATTCATGGGTGTTCCTGGTTGTGTGGAGTAGATGCTGGTGATACTGAAAAATGATGTGTTGTGGATTCCTTCCGTAAACTACCTACTGGAGTATGAGTTTGGTAACATTGAAGAGGTGGATAAGGTTTATGATTTGACGGTATAAACTATCCCCCCCAAAAAAAACGCCATAAATGATTGTTGAAATTTATTTTTTTTAGATGGAAATAGTAAATAAATTTATCAATAAGTTACATCTCTCGGGACTAGCATTCAAATTAGAGAGTTGGAAAAAAAGGAAAGACAATAAATTGCTCTTTTTAACAGTAGACCATGCGTTGACTTATTTACATGATGTATCTCCAGATTTAGGGCATTCATGTATTACGGAAAGAGAACTTCCACCATCGGATTGCGATTTAGAGGTTATAGTGCCTTGCTATAATGTTGAGAGATATGTAGAGGAGTGTGTTGATTCCATCCTTGCACAAGAGACTAAGTACAACTTCTTTGTTACTATTATCAATGATGGTTCTAAGGATCATACTCGCGAAATATTGCGGAAGTATGAGCCTGTTCCTAATGTGAAGATTATTGATCAGGAGAATCGTGGGCTTTCGGGTGCAAGAAACACTGGAATAGCGAAAGTTCACGGGCGTTATGTGCTTTTTGTTGATTCAGATGATATCCTTCTTCCAGGAGCAATAGATGCATTGATGTCTTTAGCCGTGGAAAACAATGCAGATGTCGTGGATAGTGGGCATATTCGTTTTGCAGATTCCACTCGAACAGGTATGAAGGCTAGAATTCAGTCTTTTCTATATGATGCTCTGCAGCGTCCTCAGCAATTACCATTAAATTTGTATTCCCCAAGGATAACAGGTTTTCCTTGGGGAAAAGTTCTGAATTCAGAACTTTTCCACAAAGTGCAATTTCCCAAAGGATATTGGTTTGAAGATACACTTGTGTGGATGATTTTGGAACCCTTGTGTAACAGAAAGGTAACATCAGACAGATTGACTTTTCGTTACCGTATGAATCTTAATAGCATTAGCCACAAAGCCGCACTGAATCCCAAGTCTATTGACACATTATATGTTACTCTCCAGTTGTTAAAAGATAGAGAATCGCTTGGTATTCAATTTGATCAGTATCAGTATGAACTTCTTTTACAACAAATGCGCAATAATTTCTATCGTGTTAAATGTTTAAATATAGAAATAAAACAGGCTGTATTTGTTGTGGAGCAAGATTTGATCGCAAACAAGTTTGCTGATTGGAGTACCACAAACCCCAAGGTTAAACCTATAGAAGACTTGTTGCGGACTGGAGATTACGTGGGGTTTGAATTGTGGTGTAAATGGCATTGATATTTATAACTAATAAATGAAACCAAGAATTTTTATAGCAGCTCACTATCTAGAAATTGGGGGGGCTGAAATTAGTTTGATAGGTTTGTTGCAAGCCATTGATTATAGTCGGTATGATGTGGATTTATTTGTATATCATCATGTCGGTGAGCTAATGCGACTTATACCTAAAGAGGTAAATTTGTTGCCAGAAATTCCTATTTATGCTCAATTTGAGCGTCCCCTTAAGCACACTCTTTTTAGTCGCTATTGGCGGATTGGACTTGCGCGCTTAAAGACCAAGTGGCAGTATCGCCAATATGCTAAGACTCATGTTTGTCCTGAAGGAAACGCTTATTTTCAGTTTTTAGCAGATAATGTCACTCCATTACTTCCCTCTCTTGATTATTTAGGAGAATATGATTTGGCAATAAACTTTATTGGTCTGATGAATATTGTTCGCGATAAGGTGAGGGCCAAGAAGAAGGTTACATGGATTCATACGGATTATTCTCACATTAGTGTGTGTCCAGAAATGGAATTACCTGTATGGGATAGTTTTGATAATGTCATTTCTATCTCCGATGATGTGACAAAAACCTTCCTTAAGGTGTTCCCCTCACTGAAAGATAAAATTGTAGAGATTGAGAATATATTGTCTCCTGAATTTGTGCGTCAGCGTGCAGAGTTGATTTCAAGACAAGATGTCGCTCCAGAGATGCTTGTAGATGATAATTGTCTTAACTTGTTGACTATAGGGCGGTTTTCCCCCCCAAAAAAACTGGAGGAGGTTCCCGCTATTTGCCGTGGTATTGTAGAGACAGGGGTTAATGTGTGTTGGTATATTATCGGTTATGGTGGTAGTGATGACTATATCCGTAGGGAGATTGAGCGTGAGAGGATGCAGGAGCATGTATTCGTATTGGGTAAGAAAGAAAATCCTTACCCTTATATTAAGGCGTGTGATTGGTATGTGCAACCTTCACGCTATGAAGGTAAGAGCGTGGTGGTGCGTGAGGCTCAGATGCTTTGCAAGCCTGTGATTGTGACGAATTATCCTACGGCCCCTTCGCAGATTCAGCAGGGTGTGGATGGCGTGATTGTTCCGATGGATATTCCTGGTTGTGTGGCGCAGATGGTGGAGACGTTGAAGGATGAAAAGTTAAAGTGCTCTATAGTGGAGTTTCTAAGGACGCATGATTATGGGAATATGAGTGAGGTGGAAAAGGTGTATAAATTCATTGAGTGATGTTGGATAAAAATAATATTTCAGTGATATCAAAAACGATAGCAAATCTGCGTTTCCCATTAATGTTAGGGGTGGTGCTTATCCATTGTGTTATAATAGAACCCGAGATCGCGTCAACTCAAGGTCTGAACGTTGTCGCATTTATCATAGAACTGGTTTCTCACCAGATAACGACCCCTTGTGTACCTCTTTTCTTTTTTATTTCGGGGTATCTCTTCTTTCTAAAATTTGGGGATAAGTTTAATTTGTTGGATTATGGCGTACAATTAAAAAAGCGTGTGCGCACTTTACTGATTCCATACCTATTTTGGAACTTGGTGGTGATAGGATGTTTCGCATTCTTACATAAGTGTCTGCCTTCGCTCATAACCCCAGCATTTAATAATGTCTATCAATTTTCTCTTTTAGAATTGTGTCGTTCCTTTTGGGATTTTCCTGGAGGTCAACCCATTTGTTATCAATTTTGGTTTTTAAGAGATTTATTGGAGGCCGTCATTTTGTCGCCGATTATTTTCTTGCTTGTAAAGTATGGACGATTCTATTTGATGGTGGTACTGATAGCATTCTTTATATACAATCCTGCGTTGTATCCTCATCAAATGATGTTGACCTTCTTTACGCTTGGAGCCGGTTTCGCAGTTCATAAGTATGATTTTGTACAAATGTCAAGAAAGGTAGTTTGTTGGGCTGCTCCATTATTTTTGCTATTAATACTTCTTGCTTCAATTGAACCAATGTGGAGCAGTAGGGGGGGGGCAACTGTAACTGGCACCATATTATATGTATGGTTGGCTTCTAACGTTTCAATCCAGAATAACAAATTAGGCGAATCCAGTTTTTTCGTATATGCGTTCCATGGTCTCCCTATACTGGTTTTGAGTAAAATGTTAGTAGCAATTCTGCATCCTAGTACAACAATTATGTGGTTAGTATGTTATGTTTCCTGTTTTACGATTATTGTTATTTTAAGCATAGTCCTTTACTTTGTAATGAAAAAGTTTCTTCCTAAATTTACCGCAGTAATTACAGGAGGACGATAAATCTTATTATAAAAATGATACCTAAAATAATACATTATTGTTGGTTTGGGCGTAATCCATTGCCCGAATCGGCGGTGAAGTGCATTGATAGTTGGAAGAAGTTCTTCCCTAATTATGAGATTAAGGAGTGGAACGAAGACAATTTTGATGTCAATATTATTCCCTACACAAAAGAGGCTTACGAGGCAAAGAAGTATGCCTTCGTGAGTGACTATGCCCGTATGTGGATACTGTATCATCATGGTGGTCTCTATTTTGATACAGATGTGGAGGTGATTAAGTCGATGGATGATATTGTGGCACGTGGTCCGTTTATGGGGATTGAGGTTGAAGGTGAAAAAAATGAAAGCCCACTGATAAATCCTGGCCTCGGGCTTGGAGCTACCTTTGGTCTCGGTTTGTATAAAGGCATTTTGGATTACTATGCATCTCTGCACTTTTTATGCGAGGATGGTAGTTTCAATCAGGTGACCATAGTGAAGCATGTGACGAATGTGTTGGTGGAGAATGGTTTGAAACAGACGAATGAATTGCAACAAGTGGCGGGAGTGTGGATTTATCCTCGTGATTACTTCAATCCGTTGGATGACAATACTGGTAAGTTGGTTATCACAGAGAATACACGCAGTATTCATTGGTACACCAAAACTTGGTTGAAGAAACAAAATCCGCTGCGTACTTGGATTGTGCGTCGCATTCATCGCTATTTTGGTAATAACAGTTTGCGTTGGTTGAAGAATATCGTAAAAAATAAGTAGATAGAATATAAAGGATGATTCCTGCTTCTCTATATCAAACTATATATCTAACTCTGGTAACGATTATGACACTATTTGTTTATAGTCAGTATCAGAGTCGGAATGGTTTAAGGGAGTTTGCTCCCAGTAGAACTGATGCACTGGTGGGTGTGTTGGTCGTCTTCTTAGTCCTTTTTATCGGGTTCCGTCCTGTCAGTGGTTTGTTTGTTGATATGTTGAATTATGTGATATCTTACGAGGTTTTTTATGAAGGTGCAACATTCGTTTTTGATTGGGATAGTGAAAACAAGATTTTTGACAATCTATTTGCCTGGTGGGGATCGGTAAGATTGGGTTATACTTCATTTTTCGTATTTGTGGCAACCATTTATTTTGTGGGTGCCTACTTAGGAATTCGAAAACTATTTCCCAACCATCGATTGACGGCATTCTTGGTGTTCTTGGCTGCATTCTCCACCTTTAGTTATGGTACGAATGGGATTAAGTCTGGGGCGGCAACATCATTGTTTATTTGGGCGTTGGGATATAGAGAAAACTTAAAGATATGTATACCATTGGTGCTACTCTCCTGGGGATGCCACCACAGTATGATTATGGTGATGGCGGCTTTAGGCGTCACGCTGTTTGTGAAGAATCCTAAGTATTATTTCTGGATTTGGGGCTTCTGTTTCTTGATGGCGGCAGCCCATGTGACGGCGTTTGCACACTTGTTCGCGGGAGCTACGACGGAGCATGGTGCTGAATATTTGCTTGGAAGTGGTGGAAATGATGGAACAAAGGGGGGATTTCGCATTGACTTTATTGTTTATTCGGCGATGCCCGTAATAGTGGGGTGGTATGCCGTAATGAAGAAGAAATTGCAAGTGTCTGAACTTTATAAGAAACTATTAAGTCTTTATTTGTGCCTAAATGGGGTTTGGATGCTCTGTATGTATGCGGAATTTACGAATCGTATTGCTTATTTGAGTTGGTTTATTTATCCTATTGTGTTGATTTATCCGTTCTTAAATGAACAGTGGGGGAAGGATCGATATAAGAAATTTGGATTGGTGATGTTGGGGCACTTGGGATTCACCCTATTTATGAATATAATATATTATGGTTAAAGTATCGGTGATTATGGGAATCTACAATTGTGCTTCTACCTTACAAGAAGCACTGGATTCCTTATATGCTCAGACCTTTCAGGATTTTGAGATAATTTTTTGTGATGATGGTTCGAAAGATAATACCTATGACGTGGCATTAGAGAATCAGCGTAATCATCCTAATATTGTCCTACTCCGTAACGAACAAAACCTTGGACTTAATGCTACGCTTAATAAGTGCCTGTCTGTGGCGAAAGGCGAATATATCGCTCGTATGGATGGGGATGATATCTCGTTGCCAACTCGATTTGAGAAGCAGGTGAAGTTTTTGGATGAACACCCAGATTTGTCTTTAGTTAGTTCTGCGATGATTATGTTTGATGAAAAAGGGGATTGGGGACGGACAAATATGATAGAGTTCCCGCAGGTTAGTGATTTTTTGAACCACTCTCCGTTCTTTACCCATGCAGCAGTAATGGTTAAACACTCTGTTTACAAAGATGTTGGTGGGTATACTGTGGGGAATATGTATCTTCGCGTAGAGGATTGTCATCTATGGTATAAAATTTATGCAGCTGGACATAGAGGGGGAAATATCTTAGAACCATTATATAAAATGCGTGATGATAGAAATGCAAAACGTCGTAGGAGTATTCGTTCACGTATAAACGGGATTTATGTGACGTATGAAGGGTTTAAAATGTTGAAATTCCCCTGGTACAGATATGTGTACATATTACGATTGATAGTAGTTGATACTGTTAAGTGTATGTTGCCGACTAGTATTTATGATTTTGTTCGTAGAAAAAGAAGAAAAATATGAAAAAAGTTTGTTTATTAATCCTGTTTAATCATCGATTTGATAAAAATATCCCATTGCTGGATGAAATGTATAAGAACCGTTTCTCACATATTAGGTATATTGTTCCTTTTTATGATGGTCCTCGTAAGGATGTAATACCTGTATATGGAAGAAGTATTTTTTTTGAAACGTATATAGCACAGGCGTACAGCGTGTTAAAAGATGATGGGTTCGATTATTTTTATATAATTGCAGATGATATGATAATCAATCCGAAAATCAATGAAACTAATATTCTGGAGTTTTTCGAATTAGAAACAGGTGAATCATGGATCCCTCATCTTCGTACGATTAAGGAGCAACCTTATTTTTGGATTGGAACACTTTCTGCTTATACATACAAGCCTGTTCAAAAATATGTTGAGACTAAATCTGAATTGCCACCAATACAAACGGCTATAGAGAAGTTTAAACAACATGGACTGGAAAATCCTATAGAATTGTCTCGATATGATGTTTTCAAAGATTTTACGCTGAGTATAGATTCTTTAGCAAATAAAGCTCGTCTCCTTTTACGAGTTCTTTCTAAAGTTCGTAATCCCTTTGCAAAATCAGCGAACTTAAACTATCCATTAGCGGCTTCGTATTCAGATACATTATTGATATCTGGAGAGACAATGCCTAAATTTGCGCATTATTGCGGGGTCTTTGGTGCTACTTCATTGTTTGTTGAAGTTGCCATTCCTACGGCTCTTATTTTAGCCTCTGATAAAAAAATCAAGACGGAAAAAGATATTAAAAAAAGGGGACGTTCATATTGGAAAACATCTGACAATGTATTTTGTGAGAATCCTAACTATTTATGGGATGTGTTAGAGGAAGAATATAAGAGTTTGGATGATATGCTCCAGAATTTTCCTGAGGATGCGATATATATACATCCTGTGAAATTGTCTAAATGGAAGAATAAAAAATAAAAAGGTTACTATTATCTCGTTATGGGGGATTCGGTCATACAATATACCGACTTGTATACTGGTTTGAAATAGCTGAATTAAGCGGTGCTACCGGGTTCTTCTTATCATCGGGTTCTTTGATTAATACTTAATATATCCTATTTATATGGATACTAACAAGAAAAATATGAAAATTGCGATTATTGGTGCTGGTATTTCTGGATTAACTGTGGCACATTTGTTAAAAGATAGATATGATGTGAAAATATTTGAAAAAGAGGATTCTGCTGGTGGGTTGATTAAATGCGTGCGTCGAGAAGGTAGTCTTTTTCATACTTGCGGAGGTCATATTTTTAACTCGAAACGTCAAGATGTTCTTGATTGGTTTTGGTCTAAATTCAAACGTGAAGATGAATTTACAAAGGCGGATAGAAATTCGGTTGTGTTTGTTGATAAACAAGAGTGTAATGGAACGTATGACGAGATCCCTTATCCAATAGAGAATCATATGTATCTGTTTGATTCTGATACTCAACACGCATTCATAGATGATTTGGTAAATATAGCTTCTGTTTCTCAGAATAATGTAAGAAATTTTGAGGATTTTTTAAAGGGAAGATTTGGTCAAACTTTATATAATCTCTACTTTAAACCATACAATGAAAAGGTTTGGAGACGAGATTTATCTCAAGTACCTTTGTCCTGGTTGGAAGGAAAATTGCCAATGCCAACAGTTGCAGAAATGATTTACAATAATATTAATCACGTTAAAGAAAAAAGTTTTGTACATGCTACGTTTTGGTATGAGAAAGTTGGCGGTTCACAATATATCGTAGATCGGTTGTCTGAAGGAATTGATATAAAATACAATTCAGATATTAAAGAAATTGTATATGATGGACAGCAGTGGTCTGTGGGCGGAGAGTGCTTTGAGAAAGTGATTTTCTGTGGAAATGTAAAGGATATGGTTCATATGGTCAAAGGTATTTCACTTGGAAAGTATCAAGATGATATTGATCGTTTAGAATCACATGGAACAACTGCTGTGTTCTGTGAAATAGATAATAATCCGTACTCTTGGATTTATCAACCAAGTAAAAGGCATGAGAGTCACCGTATTATCTGTACAGGAAATTTTTCTGAATCGAATAATAATCCTCAGTTGTCTAATGGAAGAATAACAGCAACAGTAGAGTTTACGGATGAGATAGACAAAGAGACTATTCTTAAAAATCTTGCCAAGATTCCGCTGAATCCTAAATATATTGACCATAAATATAATCAGTATACGTATCCCATTCAAGACGAAAATACACGATCACTTATAGCAGCAATGAAGGATGATTTGTCCCAAAATGCTTTTTATTTTACAGGTCGTTTTGCTGATTGGGAGTATTATAACATGGATGTAGCAATCGGTGCAGCCATGGATATGTGTAAGAAATATGGACTATAACCAATCGTTTGCATGCAAACTAAGATAATACGTGCTGTAACGGTGTCAATGTCGGTGGATTTCTTTTCTCCGATGGTGAAGGACCTGCAACGAAAAGGGTATGAGGTGGTGACGGTGAGTTCACCTGGACCTGAATTGGAGGGGTTGCGTGAGCTCGGTGTGAGGACGATTGAGGTGCCCATGGAGCGACGGATGTCGCCCCTGAAGGACTTGAAGTCGTTGTGGCAATTGATCTGGGTGTTTCGCAAGGAACGTCCTTATATGGTGCACTCGATGACGCCCAAGGCGGGGTTGCTCTGCATGTTGGCGGGGTTGCTCACGCGTGTGCCACGACGGTTGCATACCTTTACAGGATTGGTGTGGCCTACATCGAAGGGACTGTCGCGTAAGATTTTGATGTTTACCGACTGGTTGACTTGCGCTTGTGCGACGCACGTAATTCCCGAAGGGGAAGGGGTGAAGCAAGACTTGCAACAACATATCACGAAGAAACCTATGCGTGTGTTGGGGTTTGGCAATGTGCGTGGGGTGGACATGGATAAGTTTAGTCGTCGCCCAGAGGTGATGAATTTGGCACGGCAACTGCGTAATGATAAAACGTTTACCTTCTTATTCGTGGGTAGAATTGCTCGAGATAAGGGGTTGGACGAGTTGGTTGCAGCGTTTTCAAAACTTGTTGAACAATGTAATCACGTGAGGTTGGTATTAGTGGGGTGGAATGAGCATGATATTGACCCCGTGAGGGAGGAAACTTTGATGCAAATTAAGAATTCTCCAAGTATTGACTTTGTGGGTTCTAAGTATGGTGATGAACTGCTTGCCTACTATGCGGCAAGTGACTGCTTTGTGTTCCCCAGTTACCGTGAAGGGTTCCCCAATACGGTAATGGAGGCCGGGGCTATGGATTTGCCTTGCATTGTGACAGACATCAATGGCTCGCGTGAAATTATTGAGGATGGGAAGAATGGTGTAATCATTCCTTCTAAGGATGTAGATGCATTGTATAAGGCGATGGAACACATGATGACAGATAGAGAAAGTTATAATCGTTATGCGATGAATGCTCGTCCGATGATAGCTTCGCGTTTTGAACAGGGCTTTGTTCGGAAGTGTCTTTATAATTTTTATGAGGAGATAGGATGATGTTTAGGGGATGATTGTATGCGGGGGATTGGGTTTGTTATAACATATAAATTAATACAAGATGCTTTATAAAATAGCACATTTTTTAAGAGATAAACTCCCGTTTATTTGGGATCTAATAGATATTTTAAACTCTGGTCTATTTGCGATTCGATATGGTCGGAAGTTGAAGACTGTAGAAGATGAGGTCTTGCAGCAATATGCTGAGATGAGTGGTATGGAAGTGGTACGCCTTAGGGATGTGCCTACAGATAAGATAGCGAATTTCTTTGTTGCCCAACCTGAAGATGCTTATACTTTTTTTAAACCTCATGGTTTTGACTTGAAGAGTTTAAAGAAACTTCAACGGAACCGTTCTTTCTTAGCTTATGTCTTAATGGAGAACGGGCAAGTATCTGCGTATTGTTTTGTGAGAAGTTTTTTCATGGGGAAGGGCTTCCGAGGACGTATGGTCGGCATGGATTTTCGTGGCAGAGGGTTAGGGACATTGATGAATAAAATGATGAATGATGTAGGATTCGGAATAGGGCTTCGACTCTTTGAGACGGTATCCAAAGACAATGTGGCGTCTTATCGTTCTGCTCTCTCTGCTAGCAATGTGAGAATTGTTGAGGAATTGGAACATAATGAACTTTATTTGGAAATCATAGATGAATAAGTTGGTCCGGGGAAAGACTGAGAGAGTAAAACGGTTGGGAGTGAGTTTTTGATGGCATGATTTTTACCACTAAGGTGTTATCATTTACAGATGAGTATTAATTTTGCGGTGCTATATAGTTTGGGATTATGAAGAAATATGATTATTTAGACATATCATCTTTCGTAGAAGAATTGATGGAAAAGAAGGAATCTGCAGAGATTGAATTTAAATCTGCTGCAGGCGGATTCCCGAAGGCATTTTGGGAAACTTACTCATCATTTGCTAATACGAATGGCGGAACTATTGTGCTTGGTATAAAAGAGAAAAAGGGGGAGTTCTATGTGGATTCGTTAACTGACGAATTGATTGATAAGTACAAAAAGGAATTTTGGAGTGGGGTAAATAACAGAGATATTGTCAATCTGAATTTGTTGAGCAACGATGATGTGGTGGATGGAGAACTTGATGGTCATAAAGTTCTTTTATTTTATATACCTCGAGCAGCAAGAGAACAACGTCCCATCTATCATACTCCTAACCCTTACAATGGAACTTATAAGCGTAATCACGAAGGAGACTTCAAGTGCACTGAACAAGAGGTTAGACGTATGTATGCTGATGCCAATGTTTCAGTATCTGCTGATTCACATATATTAGACAACTATACGTTTGAGGACATTGATAAAGCATCGCTAGACCAATATAGAAGATTGTTTGATTTGGCAAAACCTGGACATGCTTGGTTGACCTTGGACGATATTTCTTTGCTTAAAAAAATAGGCGGTTATAAAGTTGACAGAAAAACGGGTAAAGAAGGTTTTACGTTGGCTGGATTGCTTATGTTTGGAAAAACTGATTCCATTACTGACGAAGTTTGTGCTCCTAATTTTTTTCTTGATTATAGAGAATTAGGCGAAGATTCTCTTACCACAAGATGGTTGGATCGTATTTATCCTGATGGTACATGGGAGGCCAATCTTTTCCAATTCTATAAACGTGTCCTTCCTAAATTGCAGGAAATATTACCAGTCCCTTTTAAGTTAGAAGGTGATACAAGAAAGGATGAAACATCCGCACATGTTGCAGTCAGAGAAGCATTGATAAATACGTTGGTTCATGCTGATTATTCTGTTAATGCATCTACGGTAATTACTAGAAGTAAGAGTGAATTGGTTTTCTCAAATCCCGGTTGTTTATTGGTGTCAAAGCAACAATTCTATGAAGGTGGAGATAGTGTGTGTCGAAACCTGTCCATACAAAAAATGTTCATGATGCTTGGTAAAGCCGAAAAGGCAGGAAGTGGTGCAGACATAATTTTATCGGGGTGGAAAGAGGCTAATTGGAAATCACCGAATCTAGAAGAAAAGAATAGACCGGACAAGGTTGTGTTGACGTTGTCGCTTATCTCTATATTAGACGATAAGGTTAAAGAAAATCTGATTAATATATTTGGTGAGCAAGTCCTACAGATTGAACATAATAAGGTTTTAACATTGGCTCTTGCGATAACGGAAGGGGTTGTGTCAAATGAACGTTTGAGGTATACATTAAATCTCCATAAATATGATATAACAAAAATGTTAAAGGAACTTTGTGTAGATGGATATCTTATCTCTGATGGTATAGGGAGAGGTACGACCTATCATTTGAATACAGGACAAAACCTTACCAGTTCTTCATCAAACCTTACCAGTTCGAATGGTGTTAAAAAGAAATGCTCTCAAAAGGAACTTTTTGATTTGATTATAGAATGTGCCAATGATTGGAAGTCTTTAGAGGAGATTGCTCGTGAAATAAAACGAAATCCACAATACCTTAAAGGTTTTATGCGCAAGATGGTTGACGAAGGACTTTTACAAAGAGCTTTTCCTGTGCCTAATCATCCTGCTCAGAGGTATAAGAGAATAAGTAAGGGAGATGGTGAGTAGAGAAAGTCAACGGGCAACAGAGAGGTATTCGTCCGAAGACAGACTGTAGGCAACAGCTGTTGACTATTGACCATTGATATTAAAAATACCATTGACTTAAAAAAACAAATATGATACTAAAATTTATTTTTGATCGATTGGTGGCTTTTATCGGTCTTTGTTTTTTGTGGCCTGTGATTTTGGTTACGGCAATTTTGGTGAAGGTGAAGATGCCGGGCGGTCCTGCTTTCTTTGTGCAGAAGCGCGTGGGCAAGGGTGGTAAGTTGTTTAACTGCCATAAGTTCCGCTCAATGACGGTGGCGCACAATGGTTCTACGGTCTCTGTGGCGGGCGATAGCCGCATTACGCCTTTCGGTGCTAAGTTGCGTCATTATAAGATTGACGAATTGCCTGGACTTTGGGATGTGTTGATTGGTAATATGTCGTTTGTGGGACCACGTCCGGACGTTCCTGGCTATGCGGATAAATTGGAGGGGGCAGACAGAGATGTACTAAAATTGCGTCCAGGGATTACTGGACCTGCTACCCTAAAATATCGCGTGGAGGATGAGATGATTGCTGAGTTTGTGAAGGAGGTGAAGGCCGGGAAGAATGAGCAGGTAAAGGTTTTTGCGGACGCTCCAGATTTCACGAAGATGACGGACCAAGAGATAGCTGTGTGGTATAACGATAATGTGATTTATCCCGATAAAGTTCGCCTAAATTGCTATTACTATCGCAACTATAGTTTCATCAAGGATATCGAAATGATCTTCGCCACGGTGCTGGGCTTCAAGGTGAAGTTTGCGGGGGAAGAGGTGTGATATAAATTCTGAATACAGAAGTAAACTATCATTGGATAGGCAAGGTGATAATACAAGCAAAAAATGAGTAATATTTTTGTAAGGAATAGAATTTCACGTACCTTTGCAATGAAATAATGAAGAACTATTTTTAACTAGATTAAAGATTGGTGGACTTAGCTCCATTGAATAAACACTAACTTAATATAATAAGAATATGGCAAAACCCATTAAAGAGACACCAGTTCTTACTGGAGATGATGCAACTCGTTTTGAGTGTATAACCAATGAGTTTGTGCCTGCTTCTAACGAAGAAAAAGAACAGGCTCAGCATGCTTTTGATTTCTTCTCTTCCATCGCAACTTTTAGTATGTAATGGCGCAATTCAAGAGATTTAATCCTAATGATACCATAAAACCGTTCGACTGTGGAGATACAGATTTGAACGGTTTCCTATTAGAAGATGATTCTTCGGTGCCGAATGCTAGGCATCACACGAATGAGCTCTTGGCTGTGACTTATATCATCGAAGATGAAGAGAAAGAGCAAACGATTGCATACTTCAGCCTACTGAATGATAAAATTGAAAGAGAGATTACCGATAATGTGGCTTGGAACTGCCTCTCTAGAAAAATACCAAACATCAAACGACGCAAATCACAGCCAGCCGTTAAGATTGGACGATTGGCAGTTTCTTGTGCCTATCAAGGACAGGGATGGGGCTCCAAAATTATTGCTTTCTTGAAACATTGGTTCACAGAGGAGAATAAAACGGGATGTAGGTTTATACCGTTGACGCTTTGGCTGAAAAGGTTGGATTCTACGAAAAATATGGATTCAAGGTGTTGCTCACTCCGCATGAAGGCGATGAAACAGTGTTGATGTATTATGATTTAAAGAATTTCGTTTCGGTAAACAAAACGTAACTGAAGCCTATTATAAAAATCCACAAAGATTTTCGTCTTTTTCGTTATATTCCATGCCTCTCATGCATAGAATGTAATTGGGTATTTTCTAAATCAACTAGTATAATAACCATGGAAGAAAGAAAAATGATTTACCTCTGTCTTGCGCACATGAGCGAGGACGGAATGGAACAGAAATATGTGAAGGAGGCGTTTGATACGAATTGGGTGGTGCCTATGGGGCCAAATGTAACGGGGTTTGAAAAGGATCTTGAACGATTTATAGCCTCTCCTAAATCCTCCCCTAAAGGGAAGGACTTGCAGCCCGCTGTTGTAAAGGCATCTATTGGGACTCATTCTGCTGATCCAATGCTTTACGGGGTATTGAAGGAGTATGCAGAAGAACATAGAAAAAATCCGACCGAAGCTGAAAATGCGCTCTGGAGTTTGTTGAAAGCGAAAAATCTTGGTTATAAGTTTAGGAGACAGCATATTGTTGGGGATTGTATTGTTGATTTCTTTTGCTGTGAGAATAACTTATGTGTTGAGGTAGATGGCGGATATCATAATGTTCCTGAGCAAATTAAAAGGGATAAAGAACGTACTGAGTATTTACAGAAAATAGGATGTACGGAACTGAGATTCACGAATGATGAGGTTATTGCAGATACAGAAAATGTGTTAAGAGCAATTGAAACCGCGTGCGAGGCTTTGAAGTCCTCTCCTTCAGGAGAGGATTTAGGAGAGGCTCCGAGGGTCGTGTGCTTGTCTGCGGGTACTGCAGCGGTGCATTTGGCACTGATTGCTTGTGGCGTAAAGGCGGGTGATGAGGTTTGTGTGCAGTCGTTTACGTTCTGCGCTTCTTCGCACCCTATTACGTACCTCGGGGCGAAACCTGTGTTTATTGACTCGGAGTGTGATACTTGGAATATGGACCCAGAACTTTTGGAGAAGGCGATTGTTGAGCGTAAGGAGGCGACGGGTAAGTATCCGAAGGCTATTATTCCTGTGGCGCTCTATGGTATGCCCTACGACTGCGAGAGGATTATGGCGGTGGCTAATAAATATGGTATCCCCGTGATTGAAGATGCTGCGGAAGGTATGGGCTCTCGCTTCAACGGTCAGGTGCTCGGTACGTTTGGTCGCTTTGGTGTGCTCTCCTTTAACGGTAATAAAATGATTACAACTTCAGGAGGTGGCGCGCTGATTTGCGGAGGACAACAGTCAACAGTCAACGGACAACCGTCCCGCACTCCTGCTGAGGATGCTAATGAGGTTATGTGGTATGCTACTCAGGCGCGTGATGCTTATCCTTATTATGAACATACGGCGATTGGTTACAACTACCGCATGAGTAATGTGTGTGCGGGTATCGGCCGCGGACAGATGACGGTGCTTGATGCGCATATTGCGCACCACAAGCATGTGCAGCAGTTGTATCGTGAGTTGCTGAAGGATGTGAAGGGCGTGACGCTCCATGATCACCCTGCTGATGCGCGCTACGATAGTAACTTCTGGCTTTGCGCGGCTACTTTGGATCCTTCTGTGAAGATTGTTGGACAGGAAAATGCTTATAAGGAGGTGATTAAGAGTGCTGTGGGTGGTGCTGCTGGTGTGATCAAGGCGGTAGAATCGGCTACGACGGACTGCCAACCGAATGACAATGTTGAGGCGCTTCGTGTGTTTATGCTCGCGAAGAAGGTGGAATGCCGTCCTGTTTGGAAACCTATGCACAAGCAGCCGGTGTATACGGGAGTTAGTGGAGAGTTGAAAGTGGAGAGTTTAGAGAATGGTGTAATTCGTCAGACTTCTGCTAAGAGTGTTGCGTATATCAATGGCGTTTCAGAAGAAATCTTTAAGGTGGGCTTCTGCCTCCCCGCCGGTCCTTATGTGTCGGATGACGATGTGCGCTATATCGTGGAATGTATTAAAGAGGCGATAGAGGCCCCTTCCAACTAGAAGCCCCCTCCAACCTCCCCCTAAAGGGTGAGGCTAGCTGTGTGGGGTGATTTTGTTTTTTCTTTTTGCTTCTGGAAAATTGACTCTCGATTCTATGTTAAAGAAATATTTCTTTGAATTGATTAGCATCTCCTTAGGACATAGGGAGATGCTTTTTGATGTTCCTACTGCTGCAGAATGGGAGGCTCTTCTTGCCATGGCTAAAGAGCAGACGCTTGTCGGGATTCTATATGGGGCCATTGAACGTCTGCCTAAAGAACAATTGCCTCCTAAGAAGGTGTTGTTTCATTGGTACAAAATTGTTGGGGAACTGAAAGCGGAGAACTTACGCATGAATCGAGAGGCGGTGGATTTGTGTCGTTTCCTCGATGAGGAGGGGTTTGATTGTGTCGTAATGAAGGGACAGGCCATTGCTCAATACTATCCTAATCCTTTGGCAAGGACTTGTGGTGATATTGATGTGTGGGTGGTTCCAAAGGGCTTGGAAAAGGAGAAAGGAAAATGGATTCCAAAGAGCAGGGAATACATCTATAAATATATGCGGGCGCGAGGAAAAATAGAGGGCATGAACTATCAGCATGTGCATCTGCATCATTTTGAAAAGACGAGTGTAGAACTTCATATTACTCCTCTTGCTCTTTACAACTTTACCTATAACTGCCGATTACAGAGATTTTTTGAGCAGGAGGCTGCTGCGCAATTCTCTAATTATATAGAGATGCCCAATGGAGTGGGGAGGGTTCCTGCTTTAACCCTGGAATTTAATCGTTTCTTTATTCTGCTACATATATACAGCCATTTCTTAGGTGAAGGTATTGGATTGCGTCAGCTTATGGACTACTACTATGTATTGAAACAAGGGGGAAGCAGAGAGAGTAAAAAGCGTACGCTTGAAATATTCCAAGAGGTGGGGATGATGCGTTTCGTAGCGGCTACGATGTGGGTCTTGCAAGAGGTGTTTGGGCTGGAAGATGAATATCTCCTTTGCTCGCCCAATCAGAAGGAGGGTGAATTTTTGCTGAAGGAAGTGTTGCTCTCCGGCAATTTTGGTAAGTACGATAGTCGCTTTGACCGTAGTCGCTATAATGAACTTATACCGAGATTGTGGAATTCCCTTAAACGGAAAGCCCGCTTGGTTTTCAGATATCCGCATGAGATTCTGTTTGATTTGCCATTCCGTACCTGGCTTTATTTCTGGCGTATGACTTTGAAGCGCTAAAGGCTGTAGCTGAATGGTAAAAAGAGAAGTCCGGGCCAATGGGCTCGGACTTCTCTTTTTTGAGATTTTTCTTAGTAGCTTGCTAATTATTTACTTAGTAAGATACGCAAAGTTTTAGTGCTCCATGCACCTCCGGTCAGGTGTAGATAGTAGGTGTCTTTTTTCGGGACTTCAAAAATAAGAACACCACGAGTTGTAACATTAGGTTGGCATTGTTTCAAGAATAGAGTTTTATATCCGGACATTTCCAATGCCGTAGAGCCGTTAATAGAGTGCTCATATTCTCTTCCTTCAGAATCTGTTACAGAAAAGAAAGAAGCATCTAGGGTATGTGCTTCATCATCTATATTCATAAGAGCGAGGTCAATTAAAAGATAAATTCCATCAGCTGTTTCCTGTAGAAATTCGTTGCCGACACGTTTCTTAAATGAAACATCATTTACTTGATAGGCAAAGTTTCCTACTTGAACTGTCTGACCTATCTTTGGCTCTTCTACTTTTTCTTCTTCAGACTTTACATCTGCTTTTGTTGAGTCTTGAGGAGTTTCTTTAGATTCCGTTTTTACTACTTCGGGATTCTCAACCTCTTCAGATAACGCTCCTGCAATTAGTGCGCTTACAAAGAATATCCCGATGAAAATCAAAGCGACCTTTCCACGTGAACTACACTTGACAATTTTGGGGCTGAACATGCCCACCACAAATGCCACTAGAGATAATGTGGCGATAATACTTAAAACAGTTTCCATTTTACATATTATTTAAGTTAGACAATAATTAGGTTATACAATAATCTGTAAAACGGCAATGGGGGTGAACGAGACCATATAAATGAAAACGCAGAGCCATCGCCTATCGTCTCGTGGTTCACCACAAACCATATCCAGTATAGGCCTGGCTCTACGTATAGCGTAGAACTGCCTAAGCACTGGATAATAGCCATTATTCTTTTTCGAGGTGGTGATTTCGAGACGAATTAGGCTGTATGTCTGAAAAGAGTTATCCTCTATTCAGTTGCAAAAATAGTTATAAAAATTTAGATAAGCAATTTTAGTGCTTGCAATTATGAGGTAATCTAAAAATCTAATGATTGCTACCAAATAAAAATAAAGGGTTTGTCTACATATACTTTTTGCGATTTACTTAGTAGCTTTCTAGGAAAACTTAGTAAACTACAAATTTTTCCTAGTAAACTCCGAGTTTTTCCTAGAAGTTTACTAAGAAATGGCCGAAAATGGGTATTGAAAATCAAGAGATTAGGAAGGCTGTTTTCTACTCCCTACTCCCTAATCTCTAACCACCTAATTTTTTCCCTACATCACCCCCGTTTTCTTAGTAGTTACTTTTGCGTTCTTAGTAGTTACCGAATTTTTCCTAGTAGTTACCGAAATTCACCTAGCTTTTACCTAAGAAAAGCCCTCTGAGAATGCCCTTTTATAAAGGCTTCTGAGGGGAGTGGAAAAAGTTGGCGGAGAGTAAAAAAGAAAGGGCCAAGTCATCTTCTATGTGACTCGGTCCTTTCGCATTGATGTCTATCTGCTCCGAAGATATGGAGCATTGGTTTCGTTCTTTTCTGTGGAGCGGAGGTTATTGGTCGTGGTGCTCGTGGTGGTGGCATTGATGTCCTTCTCCATGGGCTGAACAACTGTAGCCGGAGTCGAAGATAAAGCCGGCCAGGTAGCTTTTGACCAAACTTTCTACCTCCCCTTGACAACCGCGTATCACCTTTATGCTGTGTGCTTCTAGTTTATTCTTCGCCCCTTCTCCCATATTCCCGGCGAGCATCACTTCTACGCCGAGAGCTTGCAAGTCGGCCGCTATGCCGGATTTGCAGCCGCAACCTTCGGGCGAGGGAAGGGTGTCAACTGCCACAACTTCTTTGTTGGCTATTGTATAAATGGTATAGTGGTCGCAATGGCCAAAGTGGTTGTCTACATGGCCTTCGCGAGTGGGGATTGCTATCTTCATCTTGTAAGGATTCTGAAAATGTGCTTGTAAGGGTTACGGGAAATCCTAGTCCTTCTTCTTGTCTTTCTTCTTTTTCTCTACAGGATTTTCTTTGACAAATTCAGCCTTGTAGCCAAACTTGGCAAAACCTGCAACGAGGCGCTCCACTGAAGTTTTTTCTGCGTCGTAGGTGATGGTTACGCTGCGTGTTTTGATATCCGTCGTGAAACTTTTGATACCCTTTTCGAAGCGGATGTTCTGTTTTACTTTCTGCTCACAGTTCTTGCACTCCAGTTGCTCTACCTTGAAAAGAGCAGTGCGAAAGTCTTTAGCAGAGAGGCTGATGCTTGATGCTGAGAGTATCAGCAGGAAGGAAAATAAGATGCGTAGCATGTTGTTAAGAATTTATTAGTTTATTAAGAGAGAGATTTTTAGCTGTTAGTTTCTTGGTATGTTGTAGCGCACTCCGATGTATGCTTTCACGCCATGTACGGGTCCCCATACCATGGTGGGGTCAAAATTATCGCCCCAAGGATTCTGCGCATCGATGATGGCATTTTTCTGCTTGAAGCCGGTGAGGTTTTCGCCGCCTATATAGATGGAGCAGTTGCGGAAGTAGCGCGTAATCTGGGCGCTCAGTTGGGGGTAGCTCTTGAATCGGCGGTTCCAAGACAAAGAGCCGTCTGCCAAAGTGTATGGGTCGGGCATGCGTCCGCCGCCGTTCCATTGCAAGGTGGCATCGAACTGCCATAACTCAAGGGGCGTTTTATAAGACAGTGTGAGGAGCGCCTTGAACTTATTGGTCAGTGGCTTTTCGCGTAGACGGCCGGCATAAGTGCATTTAGCATCGGTGTAACGATAAGCGGCTGTTGCTGTAAAGCCTGCAAATACGGGGTAAGTGGCTTCTACTTGGAATACTTGAGAGTAGGAGCGCCCGTTGAGCGCATGGAACGTAATGGCATGTGGGTCGCTGTCCATATCGGCCACCAATTGCTTTTGGAAATCGGTGTAGTAGTATTCTAAATTGAGTGTGATTAGTTTTTCATCACCTGCCGGAATTTTGAATGAACCGCTGGCGCCATAGTTCCAAGCTTCTTCTCGCTGATGCTCAGAGTTGGCCACAATCTTACGGCTGCCACTGAAAAGGTAGCTGTTCTCGTCTGTTACGAATGCGGTGCGATAGCCTTTTCCGACAGAGGCTCGAAGGTTTACAAACATGTTGGGGGTATACTTCAAGTGTAGGCGTGGTGTCACAAAAGCATCATACAAACTGCTGTAGTCAGCTCGCAGACCTGCCATTACCAAGAATTTTTCACTGGGCGAATAGGTGTATTGAGCGTATACACCCGGTACATTTTCCGTAGTGGAGCTTTTCTTCCACGCCCCATTGATGTTGTGTTCGGCACGATAGTTGCGACTGAGATGGTCGTGGTTGAAACTAACTCCGCTGGATAGACTGTGCTGCTTGTTAAACTCTGTTTCAAACATCAGAGAGGCATAGGCTTCTTTTTGGTTTACATTATAACGGCGCAAACCATATTCTCCATCTTGTTGATGGGTTGAAGCGGAGAGAACAAGTGCCAAGTTTGTATTGTGCTCTTGATTAAAAATATAGGCTTGCTTGGCGAATCCCTCAAAGCGCTTGGTCGCAATATCAATGCCGTATCTGGGTGTGCCTGTAGGAACAGCATGGCTTACCTGGTCACTCTTTCTGTCTTCGATAATCATTTTGGCTCCGGCCTGGAATACATATTTATCACCCATATAGGCCCAGCGATTCATAAAATTGTATTGCTCTACTTGGGGGATATCAGCAAAGCCGTCGTCGTTGTTGTCGTGCATCTTGAGAGCCTTCTCATAATGTCCCAGGATAGTGGTAGACCATTTTTCTCCCACTTTGAATGTGGCGTCGGCATTACCTTCCAAACGGCCGTCGATGTCACCGAAAAGATTGATGGCCAGCCAGTCGGCGTCGGCCTTTTGTGGTTTGTGGTACTCCACGTTGATTTGTCCGGTCATGGCTTCGTAGCCATTTTTTACAGAGGCGGCTCCTTTGGACACTTGTATGCTCTGCATCCATGGGCCGGGTACGTAGCCCAGTCCGTAGGGAGAGGCTACTCCTCTAAAGTTGGGGATATTCTCGGTGAGCATCTGAACGTAGGTTCCTGAGAGGCCGAGCAAGCGGATTTGCTTGGCGCCTGTGGCTGCATCGGAGTAGCTGACGTCAACAGATGGATTGGTGACAAAACTCTCGCCGAGGTTGCAGCAAGCGGCGCGACACAATTCAGAAGATGTAATAAGATCAACGTTCTCTACACTGCTGAAACTTTTATAGGTTCCGGTTCGTGTTTGTACCACAGTGGCTTCAGAAAGAGTGGCGTCCTCTTCAAGGAAAAACGTAACTTCTGTTTGCTTTCCGTCGATGAATATGGAGTCGTTCTTAAATCCGACATAGCTGGCTACGAGATGTTTGTTGGTCTTGATGTCGTGGAGATGAAAATGTCCGTCGTTGTCTGTGGCTATGCCGCTTTTGGCACCGGCCCATCGGATATGGGCACCGGGAAGCGGGTGGCCCTGGCTATCTTTAACATAACCCTTTATTTGTGCCCCTAACAAAAGTGGTGTGCAGAGGCTGAAAAAAAGAACAAGGTATCTATATATCATTGTTTATATTGTGTCAATTATGTTGCAAATTTAAAGATTAAATTCTGCAAATAAGTTGCAAAATTTTAATCGCATTAGAAGTCAATGCTGAGGCGGACGTTGATTTGTCGGCCTGTCAAGTAGTTTGGAACGGCATATTGGGTGTTTGTGATGTCTGTTACCCAATAATAGGAGTTGACATTCTTGATTCCTAACAGGTTGAAGGCATCAAGGCCTAACCATGCATTTTTGATGTGGCGACCAAAGCGATGCAGGTGCTTGTCTTCGTTGTCGATGAGACGATAACTTAGGCCGACATCTACACGCTTATAGGCCGGTGCACGGAATTTATGCTTGGTGCGATCTGTATGGGGGGGACCAAAAGGCAAACCATCGGCAAAGGCGGCCTTTAAAGCCAATTTCCAACGGTCTGTCCCTGGGAAATAATCAGTAAAGTATAAAGATAGGTTGTAGCGCTGGTCGGTGGGGCGGGGGAGCCATTGACCATGCAGTTTTTCTTTGGTGGACATGACTGAAAAGGTGATCCAAGAGTCTGTACCAGGAACAAACTCTCCAAACAACTTGAAGTCAATACCAGTGGCATATCCCTTAGACATGTTATGGCCATAATATACAATGCGTACATTGTCTACACTATAGGGGATGAGGTTGGATAGGGCTTTGTAGTATACTTCGGTTGTAAATTTGAAGGGGCGATTCATCAAACGGAAGGTGTAATCGCCGCCTAGCACGAAATGGATGGAGCGTTGTGATTTTATATTGCGGTTGAGTTGTACAGTGGAGATGCCACCTGTAATTGTGGTATCGCGCAACTCTTTGTAGAATGGTGCCTGGTAGTAAACACCGGTGGCGAAACGGAATGTCAATTTTTCACTGAATGACGGCATTAGTCCGATTGACGCTCTGGGGGAAATGAGGGTTTCCTTATTCCAGTCCCAATAGGATAGGCGCAGACCATAGGTCAAGTTGAATAATCCTATATTGGTCTTGAAACGCCAGGCATCTTGTACATAGGCTTCAAAACGATTGGTGTTGATGCTGTTTTGTGAACGCTGACTATAAATCAGAGTAAGCCGGTCGGGGTTGTGAGGTAGTGAATATCCCATAGAGTCGCGCATCTCCCATTCTCTGGCATTTTCTTTGATACGTTCTCTCTGCCAATTGAATCCGGCTTGTAAAACGTGGCCTGTAAACTTTGTTCGGAAACGTAGACCTGTATTGAATACTTGTGCTCTCAATCTGTTACGGGCATGCTCCATGTAGGTGCCTACGCCCAATTGCTCCTGTGAAGTGGCTTCGTTGAGCCAATATTCTCCCTGGATGTCGTAGGTCTCTTGCTCTTTTGTGGAAAAGGTGGAAAATTGCAGCGCAAGAAATGTGTTGGGAGAAAAATGACGTGTTAGGGTTGTAGAACCGAAAAAAGTACGGAATGCATCTTCTTCTTTTCCGTCAAAATATACTTTAAAACTTTTGGCTTCCTGCATGGTGCCAAATTTTGTTTCGCGGTCTTCCGGCTCGAAATTGTAATGGTTGTCTGAGATGTTGCCAATGATGTCTAAACTCCAATGACGATTGGGGCGCCAGGAGAAATAGGCTTGGTAGTCTAGGAAATTGGGGTTGTATTCGCCATTTGTGTCTAATGAGCCGAGAAGGTAACGTGTTGTCTTATATCGCAGACTGGTCATTAAACTGACGTGCTTGTTTCCCCAACCTACATAGACGCCTCCTCCCAGCATTGATGCTGAGAGTGAGGCTTCGAAAGCTTCCGGACGTTTGTAGGTAATGTCAAGTACAGACGACATGCGATCGCCGTAACGAGCCTCAAAACCTCCACTAGAGAAACCTATACTTTCTACCATATTGGGGTTGATGATACTAAGACCTTCCTGCTGGCCGGAGCGTACCAACATAGGACGATAAACTTCTACGCCATTGAGATAGACGCAGTTTTCATCAAAAGAACCACCACGTACGTTATATTGTGATGATAGCTCATTGTGAGTAGATACACCTGCTTGGGTGGCAATGATTTCTTCTACTCCATTGCCTGTAGTGGATGGTGATATCTTTAAATCCTTAGGCGTGATTTTCTGCATGGTGCCTGTTTGAATCTGTTGCCCTGTAACGACGGCCTCGCCTAAAGAGGCATCGAAAGAGGGGAGCATGACATCTATGCGAACAGAATCCTGAGGATGGTAGATGGAGCGCTTTCGGGTTTCATATCCTATCATGGAATAGATCACAGTGACGGTGTCATGTGATGTGCAATAGATGGAGTAGGTGCCATTGAGATTGCTGAGAGTAGTGGACGGCTGACCTTGGATGCGGACTGAAGCCAGTTCTATTGGCGAGCCTTTTTCGTCTTTAATGGCACCAAAGATACGGCAGCGCTTTTGCTGGGCAAAAGAACTTAATGTGCACATCATACACATGCAGAATATGATGTGTATGAAATATTTATGAATAGAATCTGTTTTCTGTCGACTTGAATTACCCATTAATTTATATAACGGATTCTATGGGGATTTATTATATCTGTAAAACTACTTATTGGCTGTCAACGTGGAGGAGATTCCTTGTTCACGATGGCATAATTGTACTTCAATTCCAAATTTGTTGTGGATGTGTTCGGCCAAATGTTGGGCGCAATAGACACTGCGGTGTTGGCCTCCTGTACATCCAAAAGAAAACATCAAATCTGTAAATCCTCGTTGCATGTAGCGAGTTATATGTGCCTCGGCCAACTGAATGGCCGCTTGGAGAAAAGGAAGAATCTCTCCGTCATCTTCAAGGAATTGAATGACAGGCGCATCCAGACCGGTTAGTCTCTTGTATGGCTCATAGCGGCCGGGGTTGTGAGTGGAACGGCAATCGAAAACATAACCTCCTCCATTGCCGGATGTGTCTTCCGGTATGCCTTTTTTATAGCTAAAACTGAAGACACGCACCACTAATGGCCCTTTCCCGTCATGAACAGATGTTGATGCCGTACCGATGGAGGGACGGGGAGTTGGGTGAGAGGTACTTGTGGTAATTTGGTATAAAATCTTTTCCAGGTAGGGATAGGGCTTACAAATGCCTTCTTCTAAGAGGATATGCAGATTTTGCAAGGCTGAGGGAATGCTGTCAATGAAATACTGCTTACGCTCAAACTTTCCACGTAAACCATAGGCTCCTAGTACTTGGAGAGTTCGGAAAAGAACGAATAATTTTAATCCTTGACGAAATTCTTTCTCATCGAAAGTTTGGATGTGTGAAAGTTCCTCAAGATATTCATTAATCATTTCTTCGCGAAGAGTTTGGGGATAATGTGCAGAGGCTTGCCACAGAAAAGATGCCAAATCATACTGCAGTGGTCCCTGAAGGCCTCCTTGATAGTCTATGAAATAGGGGATGTCCTCCTTTATCATGACATTACGGGATTGGAAATCACGATATAGGAAGGTTTTGCCCTTTCCATATCTGACTAAATCTGTAGCAAAGGATTTAAAGTCTTTTTCCAGAAGAACCTCGTCGAAAGAAACGTCGGTGGTACGTAGAAAACAATATTTGAAGTAGTTAAGGTCAAACATTGCTGCTTCTTCATTGAAGATTATAGGATTCAGACATTGGGTGTAATCTAGTCCTTCGCCACCTTTTACTTGAATGTGGGGCAACATGCGTATTGTTCTTGAGAGAAGACGGGTTTCTGCTTGATTGTAAGCGCCTGATGCTCTACCTTCTTTGATGAGGTCGTAGAGGGATGTGTGTCCTAAATCTTGTTGTAAGTAGTTTTGTTTGTCTTCGCTGACGGCCAATATTTGGGGAACGGGTAAACTTTTGCCGTAAAAATGGCGGGTTAGGTAAACGAAACAATGATTTTCGTCGGTAGAGGGGCTGGAAACTCCAATTACAGAACTTCCATCTTCTGCAAAAAGGCGGAAATAGTTGCGATTGCTTCCTGCTTTAGGAAGTGTTTCAATCTTATAGGGGGACTTTCCGAAATACTCTGTATATAATGAAACTAAAGGGGACATGGTGGCGTTCTTAATGAGGATAGAGGTGGCTAAATGCGTTTTGATAGATGGGCTAAATGTACAGCTACCAATGCGGCTGTTTCTGTGCGTAGTCTGCTCTTTCCCAAAGATACTGACTGAAAGCCATGAGATTCTGCCAACTTAACTTCTTCTGTGCTGAAATCTCCTTCCGGGCCAATCAAAATTAAAGAGTCGGACTCGCTGTCAATTAAATCGCCCAGGAACGGAAGACCTTCTTCGTGGCAATGTGCGATGAATTTCTGTTGTTGGCCAGACTGTTCAATGAAATTCTTAAATGGGATCATCTCGTGAACTTGGGGCTTGAAGGTCTTGTGGCTTTGTTTGGTGGCTGAAACAACAATTTTTTCTATGCGTTCTGTCTTTAAAACATGACGTTCTGAATTTTTGCAATTGAGGAAATGAATGCCATCAAATCCAATTTCTGTAGCTTTCTCTGTCAGCCATTCCATTCTATCCATGTTCTTGGTAGGAGCTACTGCCAAATGAATATTGCCTCTCCAAAACTTATCAATATAGTTACTATTGTCTATACGGACATGACAATGCTTGGGGGATGTGAGGGTGATGGTACATTCATAGAGCCAGCCTTTTCCATCAGTAACCAATAGTTGTTCGCCTTCTTTCATGCGTAGCACGCGGACTGCATGGGTGGCTTCTTCTGAGGGAAGTTCGTTGTAGAGGGCTATATCGGGGGCGTAAAACAGATGTACTTCTTTCATTAAGGTGGTAATTTAGTTGAGGCGTGTTATTCTTCTATCCCTTCTTTGTCTTGTGTGGCGGGGGATTGATGTTCTCTTTCTTTCAGTTCATCACGTAGCTGGGAAGCTAATTCAAAATTTTCCTCTAGTACAGCTGCCTGTAAGGCTTCGTTGAGGAGTTGTTTGCTCATAATGGTAATGGGAACTGCTATTTGGTCTTCAGATTTTTGTTGTCCTATCTGGCGCTCAAACAAGGAACGATAGGTTAATAAAGGACACTCGCTTTTCATGGCCACAAGAATTCCGCTGGTGGCATCGGTTTGTATAACTTGCTCTTCTTGCAATGGATTTGTGAAAAAAAGCGATGCCGGTGTCTCGCCATTTTTGGGTGCACGTAATATTACTTTTTCCAGTTGGATGCGATAGGCGGAGGCTAATTGCAGCATTAAACCAAGATCGGGGAACTTTCTTCGCGTCATAGCGAGCTTAAGACGTAAGAAATCTGTGTGCTCTATTAACAAGGGCATCAAACGCTTGCCTGCTTTTTCTTTTAATATCAAAATATAAGCTTCGTGTAACGAGGTGCCTTGGGTGAGCCCTGCTATTTCTAATTCAATAAAGGTGTTACGAGAAGATAATTCCATATCTGGGAATGATATTTTATTGTCTGAGCATGTTGTAAATGGCCTCACGGCATTCTTCCATTAACCATTTGGGGGTGGAAGTGGCTCCGCATATACCAACAGAAGAAACTCCTTCGAACCAATGTGGTGAAATGGCACTAGGACTATCTACCATGTAACTGCGTGGGTTTACTTTGCGGCAGGCTTCGAATAAAACTTTTCCATTGCTGCTTTTCAAACCGCAGGCAAAGATGATGATGTCGTGACGAGCAGCAAACTGGCTGACATTAGGCAAACGATTGGCTACTTGTCTGCAAATGGTATCGTAATATCGGAAAGTGGCAGGAGGTTGGATGTGGGCAGTAATGAACTCTACAACGCTGCGAAAACCAGACAAGGACTTTGTTGTTTGTGAGAAAAGACAAATGTCGCGGGAGAAATCAAGACCGGCTGCTTCTTCCAGACACTCAATGACTATTGCTACACCTTCCGTTTGTCCTACCAACCCAAGAACCTCAGCATGGCCTCGCTTCCCATAGATTACTATTTGTGGACGTTGTTCTTCGTTATATACTTTTTTAATCCTACGTTGTAGTTGAAGAACTACTGGACATGTGGCATCTATGATGTTGATGTTTCGCTGATTGGCCATGATGTAGGTCTGAGGGGGCTCTCCGTGGGCGCGCAGTAAGACTTTAGAGCCATTGGGGAGTTGGCTGAATGTCTCATGGTCTATTGTGCGTAACCCTAGCTGATGAAGGCGCTCGCATTCGCTTTCATTATGGACAATATCGCCCAAACAGTGCAGGGGCTCTCCACTGGAAAGTTCTTCTTCGGCTTTTTTTATAGCTGTTGTTACTCCAAAACAGAACCCGGAAGCTTCGTCTATTTCAATGGACAACATGTCGGCTTAGTTATTCTTGAGTTAATGACCTGAACTTTTCTAAAAGCCATGCCTTCTGCTCGGGAATGGTCATATTGCTGTTATCTAAAACAAGAGCATCTTCTGCTTTCTTTAATGGAGCAACAGCACGATGGGAATCTATATAGTCGCGTTCTTGAACATTGGATAGGATTTCTTCATAATTGACTTCCTGCCCTTTTAATTTGAGTTCATCATAACGGCGTCTGGCACGGACTTCGGCTGACGCAGTAACGAATATCTTCAGCTCTGCATCGGGAAAGACAACTGTTCCAATGTCGCGACCATCCATAACAATTCCTTTTTCTAACCCCATCGCCTTTTGTTGAGAGGTTAGATATTCGCGTACAAAGGGGATGGCGGCAATGGGACTAACTTTGGAAGATACTTCCATGGTGCGAATTTCACTTTCTACATCTGAGCCATTTAGCTGAGCTATGGGAAGACGTGTCTCTTCATCTAAACGAAAACCAATTTTGGCTTGCGGTAACAATTCTTCTAATCGCTCTAATTGGATGCTTCCATCTTCATTGAAAAGATGATGACGTAATGCAAAAAGAGTGACGGAACGATACATTGCTCCGGTGTCTACATATATATATCCGACTTCACGGGCCAAGTCTTTTGCCATAGTGCTTTTGCCGCATGAGGAATGTCCATCGATGGCTACGATAATTTTTTTCATACTATATGTTGTTTTATAAAGAATATCCGACATTAAAAATTAACGAAGAGATGGACTTATGGTATCGTGCATAAGAGATACCTGCCTTGAAACGTTTTACGTTGAAACCGCCACCAAAGGTCAGACCAGCGCCTTTTCCGGAACCGGCAGCTTTCAACTCGTAAGCTCTGCGGAAATTGTATCCGGCAGATAAGTACAAATAATCTGTGGGGAGAATATCTATACCAAGAACAAAATGATTGAGCGCCATTTGGCCAAATTTAATTTTTTTGTTGTCCGTGGTGTAGTAATATTTAGAGTTCCAACGAGTGACATCTATCATGGTTAGTGAAAAACGGATAGGGGCATGGCTCATTCCTTTACTGAAACCTAATTGTATACCAAAGGGTAGATGTGCCGGCTGGTCGTTGAATGTTTTGATGGGCGTACCTATGTTTTGAGCCACGGCAGAAAATGAAAAATCTTTTTCCTCATCATAGTAGTTGATGCCCAAATCAACCGCCATGGCTACGGCTGAAAAGTCTGCATACTTTGAATAGATGAACTTTAAAGAAGCACCGCCTGCCCATCTGTCAGAAAATAGGTAGCTATATCCAACATTGAACAGAATGTCCTTGGGCGTAAAAGTTCCGATTTCGGTGCCTGATATGTCTGTCTCCTTCATAGAGCCATATCCTAAATAATTGGCAGAGACAGCTCCTGTGTGGCGGCTGCCAAATGCTTTTACGAACTGTGCACCCATCCATTTCGATTTATTGGCATAAGTCATAAAATTCAGTCCAAAGGTGCAGTCGCTAACGCCGGAATAAAGGGCGGGGTTGTTGTATCCGGCAAAAGGTGCGTCTTCTATGATGGATATGTTTTCTCCTCCAAGAGCTACTACATGAGAAGAAGCATGCATTCTAAGAACATTGTATGCAGATGTGCTTTCTTGCGCTTTAGAAGAAGCTACACATAAAAAGGCAATAAGTATGTAGATGCATTTTTTCATTTCTGAACTAAAATTGTGGTCAAAGTTACTATAAATTTAGATTTTAGATGTATTTTTGTGGGACAATTAACGTGTGTTGGCAACTAAAAATAACGTTAAAATTTTGTTTGCCTGATTTCTACTATTAAACGTGGCGAATTTGGATTTATTATCAAAGGAATGGTGTGAACAGATATTTCATGGGCGCAATAAAGAGTATGGTGCTTATGTGCTTAGGAAATATGCAGGTCGCCGTTATGCCCGAGCGTTAATTATCGTGGTGCTTTCTTTATCGTTAATTGTAGGCTGCTTTCTTCTTCTTAATATTTATAATGCCAATTCTTTGGAGAGTATTGTGGCTGATATGTCTGGTTTCTCAGAGTTGAGTGCATTGGGCCCTGAAAGGGTGGCTGTTATGTCTCCCGTGAAGAAACAAATGGAGGTGAAAACACGGAAAGAGCCCATAGATAGTAAGGTAAATATTGTGGAAACCCCTAAAGAAGAGTATTCTTTGGCTCTAGAGATAGAAAAAACGGAAGGGGGGAAAAAAGAAGAGTTAGGACAGCCGGAATCTGTTGATACAATAGTGTCGAAAGGGGCGATTAAAGAGGACTTGAATGCTTATAAAGTAATCTATCCTACGGATGTGGTGGAGCAGATGCCTGAGTTTCCGGGTGGTACGGCTGCATTTATGAAATGGATGGATAAAAATATAGTTTATCCGGAAAGTTGTTTGGCTGCTAAACAGGAGATGCAATTGAATGTTTCGTTTTATGTAGATCCTGCAGGAAATGTCTTTAATCCGGAAATAGCTGAAGAGTGTCCTATGGAGTTCAAGCAAAGTGTGATGCGCGCGTTTGAGAAAATGCCTAAATGGAACCCTGGTAAATGGAAAGGAGAACCTGTGACTGTATATATAACTTTGCCGATATATTTTCAAATATAAATTTAATATAAGTCAAGCATGAAAACTAATGATGATTTCTTGAGAGATATAGAGAATTATGCCAAGAGTTTGGTATATCCACAGCGCCCGGAGGGTCTGTACGAACCTATAGATTATGTATTGGCCGCTAAGGGAAAACGTGTGCGACCGATGTTGACTCTATTGGGGTATTCGTTGTATCGAGATGATGTGGAGAAGGTGATGCCCGTTGCTTGGGGTATTGAAACTTATCATAATCATACGTTGCTGCATGACGATTTGATGGATAATGCCGATGTGAGGCGAGGGAGACCCACAGTTCACAAAAAATGGAATGAAAATACTGCAATATTGTCGGGAGATACTATGTTGATTAGATCTTTCCGTTTGTTGTTAGAAGCAGAGTGTGTGAGAAAAGATGATCTATTAGACTTGGTGTCAAGAACCATGATAGAGGTCTGTGAAGGGCAACAATATGATGTTAATTTTGAAAGCAGAATAGATGTGTCAGAAGAAGAATACATGGAAATGATTCGTCTGAAGACGTCTGTTCTTTTGGCCTGTGCGTTAAAAGCCGGAGCTCTTGTTGCAGATGCTCCCAAAGAGGAATGTGATATATTGTATTCTTTTGCAGAACGTATCGGTTTGGCTTTCCAACTCCAGGATGATTATTTGGATGTGTATGGTGATGCTTCAGTTTTTGGTAAAGCGATAGGAGGCGATATTGTTTGTGGTAAAAAAACATATCTTTTGATTAAGGCTTTGGAAATGGCTTCTGATACGGATAGGAAATTGCTGCTGAGTCTTATTCAGAGCAAAGACGTAGATGCTGATTATAAGGTAAAAGTAGTGACCGCTATATATGATAAAATAGGTGTGCCTATGTATTGTCAGGCGAAAATAGAGGCATTATATGCCGAAGCAAAATCTTTGTGGAAAGAATTGCCGCATCAAGAATCAGTAAAGGAAAATTTGTGGAAATTTGCGATTTCTATGTTGGGAAGAAAGAACTGAGGTAAGTGGAAGGATGACGAGAATACACCAGATTTAATAGTATGGAGTTTATAGATACGCATACGCATATATATACAGAGGATTTTGATCAAGATATAAATCAAGTAATAGAACGAGCAAAAGAAGCTGGTGCGCGAGCCTTACTACTCCCTAATATAAATGTGGGGAGTATAGAAAGAATAGCGACTCTCTGTAGAGAATGGCCACAACTATGTTACCCTATGATGGGATTGCATCCAACGGACGTTACAAAGGATTTTGAAGCTTTGTTGCAGAAGATGGAGCAAAAAATCGTGGAACCTAACCATCCATTTGTTGCGATAGGTGAAATTGGAATTGATTTGTATTGGGATACTTCCATGCAGAAAGAACAAGAGGAAGCATTCAAAAGACAAATAGAGTGGGGGATTAAGTATGATTTGCCATTAGTAATCCATTCGCGTAATGCTCATCGTGAAATTGTTGAAACTCTTTCACCTTATGTTGAAAAACTTCAAGGAGGTATTTTCCATTGTTTTTCAGGGACTGAAAACGAGGCAGAGGAGTTGTTGAGTAAATTTCCGGGTTTTTGTCTAGGTATAGGTGGTACTTTAACATTTAAGAAGTCGGAATTGCCCCGTATATTAAAAAGAGTAGTACCAGTAGATAGAATTGTCATTGAGACAGACGCCCCTTATTTAGCTCCGGTTCCATATCGTGGTAAGCGAAATGAACCTATATATCTGCTATATGTTTTGGAGAAGTTGGCCGAAATTTATGAAATGCTAGTGGAGGACATAGCCCGAATAACCACAAGGAATACGTATAGCATATTTCCTATGATAGATAACCTATAGGGTAATTCTATCACCGTTTTCCTCCTTTTACCTACAAAATTTATTGGATAGAATAAAAAACAACAAAAAATAGGGAAAAAGTTTGGTGGTTCAGAAATAAGTTGTACCTTTGCACTCGCAAACAAGCAAACAAGGTGCCATAGCTCAGTTGGTAGAGCAAAGGACTGAAAATCCTTGTGTCCCCGGTTCGATTCCTGGTGGCACCACAGCAAAGAAAAGCAAAACAACGTAGAATCCTGATTTTCAACGAAAATCGGGATTTTTTATTTTCTCCAAAAACGCAAAAAAGTGCGGTTTACGACCGCCTTTGGTGGAGCAAGAGGTGGAGCAAACGGGTGTTCCAAACATCTCCACCTTGAAAGAGTGTTTTTCGCTGATTCACAATATTTTGCATAGCCTCAAAACAGATTTGGATTCCTACATTTGTCGAACTAATGTTTAACTTAAAAGTAGGAGAATATGAGACGAGATTCATTTAATGTGCTTTTCTTTATCAAGAAAACCAAGCTGCTGAAGAACGGAGAGGCTTCAGTATGTATGCGTATCACAGTCAATGGCGCAAGAGTAGAAACCAACATCCGCAAAAGCATCGAACCAGTGTCGTGGAACCAGGCAAAAGAGTGCGCGAGGGGCAAAAGTCGCAAATCAACCGAGCTGAATAACTACATCGAGGAGAGTCGCATCAAGCTCCACCGAATTTACACGCAACTTGAAGAGAATGGGGAACTTATCACAGCCCGAATATTGCAGGAAAAGTTCTTCGGGGTGGACAAAAAGGTGGAGCAAGTACGCACCATCATCGGCACTATGCGTGAACATAACGAGCAATGTCGAGCATTGGTGGGTAAAGATTTTGCCCTAATCACCGTAAGACGTTACGAAAGTTGTACACGCTATCTTGCCGAACTTATCAAACTGAAATACGACAAAGAGGATTTGCCTATCACCGAGGTAAACGGTGAACTTGTGCGAGCATTTGAGTTCTATTTGAAGACCGAGAAAGATTGTCAGCAGAATACCGTTATCCGCTATATGAAGTGTTTGAAGAAGATTATCAACCTCGCACTTGCCAACGAGTGGATAGAGAAAAATCCTTTTGCGGGCATCAAGTTCCACGAAAAAGAGGTCGTGCGCGAGTTTCTGACTATGGATGAGCTTATGACAATATACCAAAAGGAGTTTGCACTACCCCGCCTTGCATTGGTGCGTGATGTATTTATCTTCGCCGCCTTTACGGGATTGGCATTTATAGATGTTCAGCAACTTGCTGCCGAGCATATCGTGCAAGACAACAACGGACACTATTGGATTCGCAAGACACGCCAAAAGACAAATAATATGTGTAATATCCCGTTGCTGGATATTCCGTTGGCAATACTCAAGAAGTATGAGAACAATCCAACTTGCATCAAACGTGGCGTATTACTCCCTGTTCCTTGCAATCAGAATATGAACAGCTACCTAAAAGAGATAGCCGATGTCTGCGGAATCCAGAAGCATCTTAGCACACATGTGGCAAGACATAGCTACGCCACGTCTGTGTGCTTGGCTAACGGTGTAAGTATAGAGAATGTAGCAAAGATGCTCGGGCACTCTAATATCAAGATGACGCAACACTATGCCAAAGTGCTTGACAGTTCGATATTGAAGGATATGATGAATGTGAAGAGTGCAATAGTAAATTTTGGATAGAAGTCTGCGGTGCGCTTCACTTGCTTTCGCCCCATTATAAAGTTAACTCGGAGGGCAATACTTGCGAGTTCAAGCCCAAGGGTTTTCGAGCAAAAAATTCTCTACGATAATTTTTTACCCGAAAAAACTCTCCGGTATCACCGTCCGAGTTGAGAATGGGATTGGGACGAAGCAAGCGAAGCGACCTACGACGCATAATAAGAAGCTGTTTTGAATTTTATTGAAAGAGTTTGTTCGTTGCTACAAAAGATAGTTTCGGCTTCTTTGAGGCTCTTTTCGGCAACTTTTCATTTGTGATAATTGGAAATAGTCCACTATTACCTGCATAACCCAAATGAAAATTCACACGAAATTAGCTCTCAAATAATCTCGAAATAAAATTCAAACAGCTTCTAGGTCAAATCTATTAAGAGTATCAATCTTCAAATTATAATCAAGCCGCTATTATTATAAAAAACAGAGTTGGGGACAAAGGCAGCTCGCTCCCAACTCTGCATAAATATTGTGTTGCGTTGTGTAGTTTTTACGCAAGGCATAATGCGCATATTACATTTGCTACAACACTAATTATTACGGACATTGTAAAACTCAGAAATATAGCTACTAATGGATATCTTTTTATCCATCTTTCTGCACGCAATATAAAAGGCTTCTTGATTTTCTTTAACTCTTTTTCAAGTT
>JAZTXL010000024.1:0-242076 GCA_045636405.1 Alloprevotella sp. | reverse complement strand
CTGTATTTGCAGGAGTTCAAAGACATGGAACACTTCAAGCAAGAACTGAAGAAGTATATCCATTACTACAATAATGACAGAATTAAACTGAGATTAAAAGGAAAGAGTCCGGTGCAATACCGAACTCTTTACCAATAAATTTATTTATTAATCCGTCCAACTTTTTGGGGTCAGATCATAAGAGGTTCACTTCAAAATTTTTTAATAATTAGCTATTTGTCTATAACTGTCACTTACAAAAAATTGTTTTTAGAATCTAGCTGTTACTTGCACATCAAATGTATTATAATGCGCTCCAACTGCTGCAGTACGATCGTCTGTAAATGTATAATTAAGTTGGAATACCATGTTCTTGCTAAGGAAATAATTTGCAGATAATCCCCAATCTGTACGCATTGAATTCCATGTTTTAGCATCACGATAGCAATCCCAACGTCCATATAATTTGAAATTCTTAAAGAGAGGAGCACCAACTGTAGCATACCACGCATCACTCTTTGAAGGCTTTGATTTATCTGTAACTACACCCCCTACAGAGTGCATATACTCACCACGAACCGTCCATTTGTCCTCATATTTCAAACCGGCTCCCCAACGTACACGATCCACTTGCTTCAATTGTTTATAATCAGGATTATTTTGAGCTGCGTTTTTATCATATTTTTCATTAGTATATCGGCCATTCCATCCAAATCCACCAATACTCAAGTTCTTAATTGGAGAAATCCAAAGTCCACCAATAAGGTCTTTAAATTTATCTTTATCAGAGTGATTGATACCTTGTCCATTAAAAAGTCCAATTTGGTAATGCAACCATGCATGTCCATCCTTCTTAGAATGGAAAAGATCACCTTGCAATTGCAAACCTAAATCACGACCGCTACTCTTATGCTCTCCGTTGCGATCTCCAATTGAAGCAATCTTCATAGTTGCTTGAGAATAACTTCCTAATCCAACATCTATAGGGTTATAAGGATTCTCAAAACTATAAGGACGCTTGAATTGTCCTAACTTAACACGAAGAAAGTCATATTTTTGCCATTCAATAAATGCATCAACAATACGTGGACCTTTATCCTCTCCTGGCGCACCATTTACCTCCAGTTGAAAACGATAATAGAAATCTTTAAAAGCGTAACCATTAGCATACAAACGTACAAAGCGCAAATCAAAACCACCATTGCTGCTCTGTCCGGCACGGTCGTTCCAAGAGTATTTTCCCATAATGTATCCTCCAAACTTTATGCTTGGGTCCATTTTCTTCAGTAACTTCTTGGTTGACTGTTCTACACCTACGTTCTTGTTCACTTTCGTAGAATCAGCATTTGCAGCCGAATGAGCCATACCTATTACTGCAAATACCAAAATCAGTAATGTTTTTTTCATAAAAATTGTTTTTAGTGTCATAAGAAATGCAAAAGTAAATATAAAATACTTTATATCCCGAAGAGTTTCTATAAATTTGCGTCCATTATGAGAAGTTTCTGTTTTCACAAAGATAAAAATATATTGTTAGCGGCAATATTCCTGCTAAATATCGTCCAGATTCAGCCCCTTTTGGCACAAGAATATATTGCGCCAAAAGAAACCATACAACAAGCAGAAGACACCATTAAGCCAAAACAGAATTTCATTAAAAAGGTAATTAACTATTTTTCAAAAGCAAATAAGCCCGACGACTATCGCAAATTTAATTTCGGACTACTTCCTGGGCCACACTATTCATCGACAGAAGGATTGGGGCTTGGACTAATTGCTACAGGTACATATTCAATGGACCGCACTGACTCCATTCTACCATTATCAAATGTTTCCATTTTTGCAGATTTTACAAGTGTAGGAAAAATAAATATTGGAGTTAGAGGCACTAATATTTTCAAGAAAGAGAGATACAGACTAGACTATAAGGTCAAAACAGAATTATGCCCTACTGATTTTTGGGGGATAGGATATGATGCTGCTGACATTGATGAAAATAAAGCATCTTACCGGAATATTCAAGTTGAAGCTACGGCACGTTTTATGTTTCGTATTGCCCCAAAAACATATTTAGGCCCAGTTGCTAATTTCAAATACATGGCAGCCAAAAGTATCAGCGCTAAGGAAGCCCCACTATTTGAAGGCCTAGATCGCGAAGTAAACACCAATTCTCTTGGTATATCTTTTACTTATGACTCTCGGGACTTTATGCTCAATGCCTACAAAGGAGTTTTTATACAGTTAGACCAAAGTTTTACTCCAAAGTTCTTAGCTAACGATTACACCTTTATGACGACCGAACTAACTGCTGCTACATATACCAAAATGTGGAAAGGTGCTGTTCTTGCAGCCGAGCTACATACACAACTCAATTATGATGGAACACCGCCATGGTGTTTGTTAAGCGAAGTAGGGTCTAGTTATAGAATGCGCGGATATTACGATGGTCGCTACCGCGACAATAACATTGTCGAAGCGCAAATTGAACTACGCCAAAACATAATCAAACGCCACGGAATAGTAGCATGGATTGGAGCAGCACAAGTATTTCCAGAATGGAAAAAATGGAACAATAAAAAAATACTACCTAATGCGGGAATTGGATATCGTTGGGAATTCATGAAACGTGTAAATATCAGAATAGACTATGGATTTTCCCGTAACGGAGGTGGACTTATTTTTAATATAAACGAAGCTTTTTAAAACATACATTGAACACATAATGAATACGATTATGAAAAATAAACTATCAACACTATTCTTATCATCATACATTTTCAGCATGGGGCACTCCACACCATATACCCCCGAGTGCCTAGAAACCAACCTTACAAATGAGGAAAAAATAGAATATATCAAATTCGGGGACTTCAACCAATGGCTTACTCGAAACATCAAAGAAAGCGCAATCATCGGAGGAAACACCAAAACCCTTTACGAAATTGCTCCTCATCAAACTTGGAACGAGAATAAGGCTTATACAGGCCTTGGGGGTTCACCATGGGCAACCTCAAACGTTTTGGCAAAAGTTGCTGGAATAACAAAAACCAACACATCAGTCTATAAAGAAGCACGTCAAGGTCATGGTTATTGCGCAAAACTTACTACACATGTTGAAAAATGTGTCGTTTTAGGTATTGTCAATATCAAGGTATTGGCTGCAGGCTCAATATATTTAGGACAGACACAAGAACCCATTACGGGAACTTCAAATCCAATGAGTAAACTAGATGCTGGAATTTCATTTAACAAAAAACCTCGTTATTTGTGTTTTGACTACAAGGCAAAGCTATCCGGTAAGCCCAATCGTGTTCGCCAGACAGGTTTTAGTAAAGTTAGCACAGTACAAGGAATAGATATGCCTGACTGTATTCTATATCTTCAAAAACGCTGGGAAGACGCAGAAGGAAACATTTATGCCAAGCGTATTGGCACTATGGTCAAACGTTTCACTCAAAATACTGATTGGGTTTCTAATGCCCGTTTTGAAATATATTATGGAGATATTACAACCCAAAGTTTCTATAAATCATATATGGGGCTAACCACAGGGGACGCTACAAAATATGCAAAAAACAGTAAAGGTAAACTTGTTCAAGTAAAGGAAATCGGTTGGGGTTCAGCCTCAGACACCCCTACCCATCTAGTTCTTCAATTTGATAGTAGTCATGGCGGTGCCTATGTTGGCAGTGAAGGAAATACCCTTTGGATTGACAATGTTCGCTTCATATATTAAAACCAAGTCTAAGATTTTACATTTTTTTGCGACGGATAGTTTAAATATCTCGTCGCTTTTTTTGTAAATGGTCTTCATGCATTTCTGTTATCATCAGGGAAATACTTAATTATTTTTTTGTAATATGCATTAGAGTTAGAGTATGACGTGAAGATAAATCAAGAACTATTTGATAAAACAATCGACTTTTATCAAATATACTTTACATTTTACCACATCTCACAATACCCTAAAAAACAAAGTGTTATAATGTTTATCTATTTTATATCGTCTAGATTCAATTCTGTATAGCTTGGCCTATATAAGAAAAATTCGTAAATTCGCCGCTATATGAGAAAGACTATATTTTGCATTCTGTGGAGCATACTCATTTCTGCTGTGCTCATTGTTACATTAGGTGCCATCTCTATTAAAAGAGGATGGATTGGCTATATGCCTCCATTAGAGGAACTACAAAATCCGATTAATAAATATGCTAGTCAAGTACTATCTTGTGATGGTAAGTTATTAGGTACTTGGTCTCGTTCGGAGAATCGCGTTTTTGTTGATTATGATAGTATCTCCTCGCATATGATTAATGCGTTGATAGCAACAGAGGACGTACGTTTCTATGACCATTCAGGCATTGATATTAAAGCCCTTTTTAGAGCTATTATAAAAAGAGGCATCTTCCAACAGAAAGAAGCAGGTGGTGGCAGTACCATTACCCAACAATTAGCTAAGCAATTGTATTCATCAACGGCAAACAGTAAGATGGAGCGTGTGATGCAAAAACCTATAGAATGGGTAATTGCAGTAGAACTAGAACGTTACTACACCAAAGAAGAGATTTTGACTCTTTATCTGAATTATTTTGACTTCCTGCACAATGCCGTTGGTATAAAAACTGCTGCTCAAGTTTATTTCGGGAAACACCCAAAGGATTTAACAATTACAGAAGCGGCTTTATTAGTAGGTATGTGTAAGAATCCTTCATATTATAATCCAGTAAGATTTGCCGAACGTAGCTTAAACCGACGCAATATTGTTTTGCAACAAATGGTCAAGGCGGATTTACTATCTGAAGATGAATATGAGCAACTTAAAACCGAGCCTTTGGGGTTAAAATTCCGACGTATAGATCACAAAGAGGGTTTGGCGCCTTACTTAAGAGAATACCTTAGACGTATTATGATGGCGAATAAACCTAAACGCTCTGATTACGCAGAATGGCAACATTTAGCCTACTTTGAAGATTCACTCGCATGGGAAAACAATCCCTTATATGGTTGGTGTAAAAAGAATACAAAAGAAGACGGAAGTTATTACGATATTTACATTGATGGTCTTAAGGTATTTACGACTATTAATTCCAAGATGCAGCAGTATGCAGAAGAGGCCGTAAGAGCTCATGTAGGTAATGAATTACAACCTCTTTTTGAAAAAGAGAAGAAAGGCTCTCCCAATTATCCATATTCAAGGGCTTTATCAAAAAGTGAAATTGAAAAGATTTTAAATAAAGCCATACGCCAAAGTGAACGTTATCGCCTGATGAAGAAAGATGGAGCGACCGAGTCTGAAATAGAAAAGGCTTTCAATACTCCAACCCACATGACTGTATTTACCTATCAAGGTGAACGAGATACACTGATGTCTCCAATAGATTCTATCAAGTATTATAAATCGTTTCTCCGTTCAGGTATGTTATCTATAGATCCAACAAATGGTCATGTTAAAGCCTATGTCGGTGGTGTTGACTTTGCACATTTCCAATATGACATGTGTATGATGGGACGCCGTCAGGTTGGTTCTACCATGAAACCATTTGTTTACTCTTTGGCTTTAGAAGATGGGATGCTTCCTACGGATTTAATTCTCAATGAAGAACGTACATACATAATTCCCGGAAGTGCTCCTTGGACTCCTCGCAATGGAAGTAAAGCCAGATATGGTGAACTAGTTACACTTAAATGGGGTCTAAGCCAATCAAACAACTGGGTAACAGCTGCTTTGATGGACTCTGTAGATAGAAGCGGCCAACGCTTGAAAGACTTATTAGGCGAATTTGGCATAGTAAACCCAGAAATCCATCCATCTCTCTCTCTCTGTTTAGGATCATGTGATATTACTGTTGCCGAAATGGCTAGTGCCTATACTGCATTTGCGAACAAAGGTATCCGTACGGTTCCCATCTTAGTTTCAAGAATAGAAGACAATAAAGGAAACATACTAGCAGAATTCCAACCAAGAATGAACGAAGTAATCAGCGAGAATAGTTCATACTATATGGTAGATATGCTCAAGGCTGTAGTTAACCAAGGAACCGGCTATCGACTGCGCTACAGATATGGTTTTGATGGAGAAATAGCAGGAAAAACGGGAACAACCAATAGTAACTCAGACGGATGGTTTGTTGGTTTTGTTCCTCGCCTCGTAAATGCTTGCTGGGTAGGAGGTGAAGATCGTGACATTCACTTTAACACAACCGCCTCTGGACAAGGAGCTTCTACTGCACTTCCGATTTGGGCATTATATATGAAGAAAGTTTTAGCTGACCCCACATTAGGATATAGCAGTAATGAAAAATTTTTGATTCCTGCTGATTTACCGATGAAACATGAAGAAGATTTCTTAGAAGAAGCCAATAGTGAACCAGAAGAATCCTTTGGTGGTATTGACGCATTATTTGATTAATCTCACACATACAACAATGAAATACATAGCCATTATACCCGCAAGATATGCATCGACCAGATTTCCTGGTAAGCCATTGGAATTGCTCGGAGGAAAACCGATTATACAATGGGTTTACGAACGTGTAAACAAAGTTTTTAATGACACATTGGTAGCAACAGATGATGAACGTATCTATAATGTTGTATTGTCTTTTGGCGGAAAAGCCGTAATGACCCAACCAACCCATCCCAGCGGAACAGACCGTTGCTATGAAGCATATCTAAATAGTGGAATAGAAGCAGATGTAGTGGTCAATGTACAAGGAGATGAGCCATTTATAGATGCCTCCCAACTAGAAAGCATCAAGGCTTGTTTTGCTGACACGTCTATCCATATTGCCACGTTAGTCAAACCATTTAAACCCACAGACACCGTGGAAGATTTGGAAAACCCCAATACTCCCAAAGTGGTAATAGATGGCAACAACAATGCTCTATATTTTAGCCGCTCCATCATCCCATATTTAAGAGGAAAAGACAAAGCTGAATGGTTAAAACAGCACACTTATTATAAACATATAGGACTATATGCATATCGCGTTGATGTTTTGAAGAAGATAACCTGTCTTCCGCAAGGAACGCTTGAAAAAGCTGAATCTTTAGAACAATTACGTTGGCTAGAAGCCGGATATAAAATCAAAGTAGGAATGACTACCATTGAAACAATTGGTATTGATACCCCGGAAGATCTTAAAAAAGCCGAAACATTAATTTCATAGTTATACACTTAAGACTTTTTCAAAAGCATAGAAATGAAATTCAAGTACCACATATTACTATTGTTTTTTAGCATATCAATACTCCCCTATTCGTTTGCCCAAAAGATCCAAGTAGGTTCTTATAAATTTAAAGATGGTTCTGTTTATACTGGTCAATTATCAGGAGGTAAGCCAAATGGTAAAGGACGAACTGTTTTTAACAATGGAGATTGTTACGAAGGAGAATATGTAAAAGGACGCCGTCATGGATATGGTACATATACTTTTTCTGACGGAGAGAGATACGAAGGGCAATGGTTTCAAGATCAACAACACGGAAATGGTGTATTCTATTATTTGAATAATAATCGCTACGAAGGGCTATGGTTTAGGGACTTTCGCGAAGGTAAAGGAAAGATGTACTATTACAATGGCGATGTATATGAAGGAGAATGGAAAGAAGACCTTCGCTCTGGACGTGGCACTTATACCTATGCCAACGGTGCTTTCTATAAAGGTGAATGGCAGAATGACAAGAAGCATGGTATAGGTGAGTTTGACTGGAAAGATGGATGCAAGTACAATGGTAGTTGGAGCAATAACATGCGAAATGGTCGTGGGTCATATTATTACGCTGATGGTGATTATTATAATGGAGATTGGAAAAATGACCAAAAAGAGGGAAAAGGTATCTATAAATTTAAAAACGGCGATGTTTATGAAGGTGAGTATTTAATGGGCGAGCGTACAGGAGAAGGTGTATTTACCTTTGCTAACGGCAACAGATATATTGGGCAGTTCACCTCTGGAGAACAAAATGGTGAAGGAACCTTTACATGGAAAGGGGTTGCCTCGTATGTCGGCCAGTGGAAGAACAACCAACGCAATGGGCATGGTGTATACAAATGGAAAAATGGAGATGAATACACCGGAAATTGGCAAAACAATCTCATGCATGGCGAAGGAACTCTAAAAAAGGCCAATGGAGAAAAATTTAAAGGAACCTTCCAACATGGTAAAAAAGAAGGAAAAGCTATTGAAATTTATGCCGACGGTTCACGTTTTGAGGGAACCTATAAAAATGACGTCAAAGACGGAGACTTTGTCAAATACGACAAGAATGGAAATGCAATAGAAAAAGGCACATATAAAAATGGCCGTCTCCAAAAATAAATCATGAAAACAACCTAAAATCTATATCCAAATGAAATGCACTCGTAAGAAAGTTCAGAACAAAGCTTCACTTTTGAAGATTGTAAAAGACGACCCTTGGTTGGAACCTTTCGAAGCAGCTATTACCGGCCGTCACAATTATGTCAATCAAAAAATCCAGGAATTGACTGGAGGCAAGACTACCCTCTCGGACTTTGCAGATGGTCACCTTTATTTTGGTCTGCATCGTACTGCACGCGGGTGGGTTTTCCGGGAGTGGGCCCCCAATGCTACTGCGATTTACCTCATTGGCGATTTTAACCAATGGACAGAAAGCGAAAAATACCGATTGAATCCTGTCAAAGGAAGTTCTGGAGTGTGGGAAATTAAGCTACCGACTAAAGCACTTTCTCATTTAGACCTCTACAAGATGAAGGTTTATTGGAAAGGTGGTGAAGGAGAGCGCATCCCTGCTTGGTGTCAGCGTGTAGTTCAAGATGAAGAAACAAAGATTTTCAGTGCCCAAGTATGGAATCCTGAGAATCCCTACCAATTCAAGAAAAAGAATTTCAAGCCTAAACGTGATCCTCTACTTATCTATGAGTGCCATGTTGGTATGTCACAAGATGCAGAGAAAGTCGGAAGCTACAACGAATTTAGGATTAACGTTCTACCACGTATTATCAAAGAGGGATACAATTGCCTTCAAATCATGGCGATACAAGAGCATCCCTATTATGGTAGTTTTGGGTATCACGTAAGTAGCTTCTTTGCTCCAAGTAGCCGACAAGGAACTCCAGACGAGCTCAAACAACTAATCGATGAGGCCCATGCAGCTGGTCTGACAGTTATTATGGACCTTGTACAAAGTCATGCTGTTAAAAACGAAATAGAAGGTTTAGGAAATCTAGCCGGTGACCCCTCCCAGTTCTTCTATAAGGGAGACAGGAGAGAACACCCAGCATGGGATAGTCTTTGTTTCGACTATGGCAAGAACGAAGTTATCCACTTCTTGCTATCAAACTGCAAATATTGGCTTACTGAATATAAATTTGATGGTTTCCGCTTTGATGGTGTAACATCTATGCTTTACTATAGCCATGGTCTAGGAGAAAGTTTTGGCGGATATGGTGATTATTATAACGGACATCAAGATGACAATGCCATTTGCTATCTCACATTAGCCAATCTACTTATCCACGAGGTAAATCCTAATGCAATAACCATTGCCGAAGAAGTTTCCGGAATGCCAGGTTTGGCAGCACCATTCAAGTCTGGAGGTTATGGCTTTGACTATCGATTGGCCATGAATATTCCAGATTATTGGATTAAGACGATCAAAGAGTTAAAAGATGAGGACTGGAAGCCTAGCAGCATTTTATGGGAACTTACTAATCGTCGTGCCGACGAAAAGACAATCTCATATGCAGAAAGTCATGACCAAGCCCTCGTAGGTGACAAAACACTAATTTTCCGTTTAGTTGATGCTGACATGTATTGGCACTTCAAGAAAGGTGACGAAAACTTCATGGCCCATCGCGGAATTGCACTTCATAAGATGATACGCCTCGCGACTCTCACTACTATGGGAGGCGGATATCTAAACTTCATGGGCAACGAATTTGGTCATCCAGAATGGATAGACTTTCCTCGTGAAGGTAACGGATGGAGCCACAAATATGCCCGTCGCCAATGGAATTTAGTAGATAATAAAGAATTATGTTACCACTACTTGGGCGATTTCGACAGCGCTATGCTTTCGCTAGTAAAAAGTATGCCACGCTTTGGCCGTACAAAAGTACAGGAAGTTTGGCACAACGATGGTGACCAAGTATTAGCATATAGTAGAGGCGATCTCCTCTTTGTTTTTAACTTCAGCCCTACTCAAAGTTATACTGACTATGGTTTCATGATGCCGGAAGGATCATACCGTGTGGTACTAAACACAGATGACCCAGCCTATGGTGGCAATGGCTTAACCAATGACAGCCTCACCCACTTCACCAACTATGATCCTCTATTAAAACGCGATGGTAAAGGTTGGTTAAAACTCTATTTACCAGCTCGCACTGCAGTATGTTTGAAAAAGGTTGAAGAATAAAATAGTTTATTCTGCAAAATGAAATAAAGCTATACAGTGTATAGCTTTATTTTTTTTCTAGCTCCGGATAGGATTTAAAAGAAAAAAGAGCTATTTAATAGCTCTTTTATGAGGTACCAGGCAGATTCGAACTGCCGTAGACGGTTTTGCAGACCGCTACCTAGCCACTCGGTCATGGTACCATTTCGTTTTCGGATGCAAAGTTAGCATTTTTTTATTTCTTACCAAACTTTTGCGATTGTTTTTTTAAGTTTTTCAACACACAAGGCTGTAAACACTTACTGCACGTACCTTTATTGCTACGACAAATCCTAATATAGGCTATTATCTTATAGCATAGATAAGACGCAGAAACCAACAAAAGGAATATTACAATCACTGTTTGCATAAACTTCTTACTTTCTATGTTAATTCATAAATAGGAGAAGCTAGTTTACGTTTCAAGACCTCTACTTTAGGTGGAGATTCAACATATGCTTGACTATAGGCAGTCTCAATTGTTTTGCGCACTAATTCAGGATGATTATTCTCTTCACTTATATGGCAAAGCCAAACACGTTTTGTTTCAGATGTTAGACTCTTCACTAGGGCAGCCGCAGCATCTTGATTACTAAGATGCCCATTTGAGCCAGCAATACGTTTTTTCAGATATGCTGGATATGGACCGGACTCTAGCATCATAGGGTCATAATTAGACTCAAGAATTACATAATTAGCCGCCTGCAAATAATCTTGCATTTCTGATGTAATATAACCTGCGTCTGTAATTAAACAAAACTTTACCTCCTTATATGTAATAAAATATCCTTGACAACTTGAACTATCATGCGGAACATTAAAAGGAGTAACATGAAATGGACCAACATTAAAAGGAACTCCTTCTGAAATAAGCATTTTATGTATCTGCTCCACCTTTTTCGACATGAAATAGTTACGTTCCATACCGCCGTGAACTTTTTCTGTTGCATAAACAGGCACATGAAACTCTCTACTCAACACTCCTACGGCTTTAATATGATCTGTATGATCATGTGTTACTAATATTGCTTTAATGCGATCAAAACAAAAGCCATAATCTTTAAAGGATTTCTTAAAAGAGCGTATGCCAATCCCTAAATCTATCAGTATACCAAAATCATCCGCTTGCAAATAATAGCAATTTCCGCTACTACCACTACCAAAACATATAAATTGTACCATAAGGTTGTTTTTCTTTGTTTTATACTATGTTACTCACAGCTTACTAGAATGGAAGTCCTACAGCAAAATGGAAAGTAAAGTCACGCTTCCAATTTGGACAAATCAGCGGATAATGCAAACGACCTTTTTCTACTCCTGGATTGATGGCTTTCATACCTCCATCAATTCTTAATATAAAGTAGTCTAGATTCACACGCAATCCCAATCCATAAGCTACGGCTATTTGTTTATAAAATTTATCAAACTTAAATTGCCCGTCTTCTAGCCCTTCATATTTTCGTGTATTCCATACATTTCCGGCATCAATAAAGAATGCTCCATGTATTTTCCAAAACAAACGAGTACGATATTCTAGGCTCAAATCCAATTTAAGATTTCCAGTTTGATTGATAAAGTCTACCTTACCATCTTTTCCCACATATTTACCTGGTCCCAAAGCTCTTGCATTCCATCCTCGCACACTATTCGCTCCACCCGAAAAATAACGTTTCTCGTAAGGTACAATGGATGAGTTTCCGTAGGGAAGTGCCAAACCAAATGCAGTATGAATAGCTACAGAATTCCTATCATTGATTAGAAAACTCTTAGAATAGTCAAAATCTATTTTTGCATATTGGGAGTAAGCTATATTAAATACATTGTACTGACCTTGACTGTTCTTTGAAGCTTTAAAAAGTTTGGACATACCATAAAGCAAATTTCCGGCAGTCTCAATATTAAACTTAATCTGGTAACCATTTTTTTGATACAAGCCAATAGCACTACCTACACGCTGAGAATTGTACACAAAACTATATCCTAATCTCATAATAAACAGGTCTTCATAGCTATAGCGAAGTATTGAATTTCTAGAATCCGTATTTTCCAAGTATTCTTTCTTGAAAGTATCTGAAATCCATGGCATAAAGATATAGTTGAGACTCAACAAGTCCATACGATGCTGTAAACGAGGATTTCGATTATGACTCCACCTATATGTCCAAGCTGCCGTGAGCATTCGACGATGAAACTCAGGGCGATCTTGTGAATTGTACATTACTCCAATCTCAGATGTAGCTTTCAAAAACTGCTTATGACTATTAAAAGCAAAAGGAAATAATAATGCAGGAAAACGAAGATTACTCTCCACACTATATTCTATATAGTGCTGATTACTATATCCCTCTAATCCGGTAATCGCTTCATAGGCGCCGCGCAATTTCAATGAAAAACTCTCAGAACCTCCAAATATATTTAAGTTAGAATAAGTCAATGATAAAGCTGCACCTAAATTTCCTGCAGTATTGGTTCCCTCTAATTCTGTACTAATGGTGTGTGGCTTGTTTCTTTTAATCAATATGTCACAATCTAGAGATGCAGTATCTTTCTCTACTTCCGAAAAATGTATTGTACAATAATTGATGGCAGATAAAGCATTGAGTGCCCCATAAGTGTTTTGTGTTTTAACATTACTATAAAGACTATCCGGCCGTATATATATATGGTTTGAATATACACGTGGGCTAATCCTCATTCTCTTTTGATGCAAGAACGCCAGATTCTTATAATTGTCCGATTTACAAGAATCTTTTGAAGTAACATCTTCAAAAACTCTCACTTCTCTTAACTTATATGAAGTATATGCCTTTTCTTTAATCACGCCAGGAGGACATAGTAAAGACAATGTAAGTTCTACTCCATAATCACCAGCCAAAGTATCTACTTTATACGAAAGGAACTCTCTATTAATATTATAATACCCTCTATTTTGCAAAGATTGAATAACTCGGTTTCGCTCATCATTAAGTATTTGCACAGAAAGCGGCATACCTTTATAGAGTTTGGTCTCATGGAGTTCCTCTTCTAAAGCATTCTCTATTTCTTTATCATCACATTCGTAACGTATGGCTGTCACATATGAAATCCTACCCGGATCCATTGTATAAACCACCTTTTTTTTCCTATTCTTGCGAAGAACATCAGCATCTACCTTTGCATGCAAATAACCTTTATTCTGCAATGCCAGAGACAGAGATTTTTTGGTTTGCACAACCAACGTAGTGTCATAAACTACAGGAGCTTCCCCTATCCTATGCATAAATTTGTTGAATCGCTTAGTAGAGTCAGTCCCTGACATACAATACATCCCTAATGGCACTTTCAGTAAATTAAACCATTTGGAGTTTGCTTCTTGAGCGACATAGCTACGGTAATCTGACGACTTTACATGCTTGTTTGTTGATGAAAGACCAACAGAAGACAACATAAACTCATCTTCAGAGATAAAGCGAGTAGGAGAACAGCTTGCACATAGTAGCAAAACAAGCACCATGCAACCTGTCATATATGGCATTAAACGTTCTCTTGTCAAAAAAGTTTCTTTCATTTCTCTGCAAAGTTAAAAATAACTTTGTAGCTTTGCTTAGTTATTTAGATAAAGTAAGACATGCTAAGCAAAAATAAGCAAAAATATATACGTTCATTGTCACAAAAGAAGTACAGAGATGAAGAAAATGCCTTTATCGCAGAAGGCCCAAAACTAGTTGAGGAACTAATGGCACATTTTCAATGCGTGCTCTTGGTCAAGACACCGGATTATAAGGAAAGTTTTAGGCTGCAAACAGGAACAGAAGTTATAGTAGTAAATCAAATGGAGCTTACAAAAGTATCCAATTTGAAAACCCCACAATCTGTACTTGCAGTTTTCAAAAAACCTGCACAAGATTCCATCCACTTGCAAGACATCTGTAAAAATCTGTGCCTAGCTTTAGATGCGATACAAGATCCTGGCAACCTAGGTACTATCATAAGAATAGCTGATTGGTTCGGCATTGAACATATTTTCTGCTCAACAGATACAGCAGATGCCTTTTCTCCCAAAACGATACAAGCCACTATGGGAGCGATTGGCCGTGTCAAAATACATTACCTACCACTAAAAGAATTCATCTTATCACTCCCTAACGACTATCCCATCTATGGCACTTTTTTAAATGGCGAAAACTTATATGAAAAGCCATTAAAAACAGCGGCAATGATTATTATGGGAAATGAAGGGAACGGAATCTCCCCTGAAATAGAAAAGCTCGTGTCTGATAAGATTTTGATACCCAATTTCCCTGCGGGAAGGGAAACTAGTGAAAGCCTTAACGTTGCTGTTGCGACTGCAATAACATGTGCAGAATTCCGCAGACAATCTTCTTTATAACCCCTAAAAAATGGAATTATATCCTATCTTATTACTTTCTATTACATGTATTTCTTTATTAGGAGTGTTTTTCCTAAAATGGATTGACTATCTGTCACCTTTTTTTATTTACAAGAGAAAGGCGAAAATCACACCATATAAAATAAAAGAAGAAGGTATTAGCATTGTTATTTCCTGTCACAATCAGGCAGAATATCTAGAGAAAAATATTCCATTACTATATCAGCAGGATTACCCGGACTTTGAAATTATCGTTGTTGACAATTCCTCTACCGACCACACAGATATCGTTCTCCAACGATTAGAAAAAGAATACGAGAATCTCCGACATACTTTTGTCCCCCATAGTTCTAGATTTATCTCTAAGAAAAAACTCGCTATCACTTTAGGCATTAAAGCAGCAAGAAAGCCTTGGGTTATGCTTACTGAAGCAGATTGTATCCCCAAAGACCATTTATGGCTACAAACAATATCATCTTATTTCAGTCCCGAAACTGATTTTGTTATCGGATATAGCACTTATACAGATAGCTCGAATAAAGCAATACAAAGATTCGCATATGAACGAATGCAATACTTATTTCACTGTATGAGTTATGCAGCAAGGAATAAGGCTTTTGGGGCAGATGGATGTAACCTTTGTGTCCGCAAAAAATATTTCATAGAAAACAAGGGATATTCAGACACCTTCAATATCCCTTTAGGTGAAGATGACTTACTCATCTCATATCTCACAAAGAAAGGAAACACATCGGCATGTGCACATCCTAAATCAATGATCTTACAAGAATCAGATAATCAATTGATATACAAGAATAAACCTATTCATAAAGTTGAGATTTCAAAGCACTATAACAGATATGGGAAATTGTTTCTTTCAAAAAAAGCTTTAGCCAATATTTGTACTTCAATCTTTACTCTCTCCGTCTTATCGTATCTAAGTGTAAGGGGTATGGAGATTGTAAGTAACAATGGCACCTACAATCTGAATCTTTTGTATTTTGATATTCCGTTCCTATTCGTTCTTCTCTTTTACATTATTACCCCTATCGCATGTATAAGAATAAGTACTAATAAACTCAAAGAAAGAGCCTATGGACTCTCTGTGGTTTATTATGAACTTACACAGCCCTATAAAGATTTAACAAACAGACTCAAATGGTGGAAAATCCGAAAAGAATTTGTTAGGAGGTAAGCATCTTTAACCGATACATTTTCACAAGCCCTTCCATTGGTTCTTTCATTACTACAGATACTTCATACCCACATTCTTCCGCGATTTCCCTTAATTCCTCTTCAAATCCATATGCCACACCCCCAACAAATGCAATCGGAGTGGAAACCGTTGAATAATGCGAAATATTCCTTTCAAAGAACTTTCTAAACTCTTGTTTTAACAATGTTTGCATTGCAGGATTTTGCCGATGTGGTACAACCACTTTTGAGACAAGAGATGCCAAAAAGCGATTAGGGAAAGGCTCTTTATATACCCGTCTCAATACATCTGAAACACCACCGGGACATTCATTTAGAAATGTTTGATAAATATCAGAAGGCAAATAACCTTTAAACAACTCGTTTACCAAGCTTTTACCTATCACAGCACCACTACCCTCATCACCAAGAATATAACCTAAGCTTGGGGTGTTTTTAACTATATTTTCTCCATCATACAAGCAACTGGCAGAACCCGTCCCTAAGATACACGCGATACCTTTTGATGCATGAAATAAGGCATGGGCTGCACCCAACAAATCAGAAGAAACAAAAACTTCGGCTTCACGACAAATAGCTTTTATGGCATTCTTTACGGAATCACTTTCTACTCCACCTCGACAACCAGCCCCATAAAAGTAAACATAAGAAATACCCGTTTCCATTTTTTGTATTTGTGGTAATAGCTCTTTTTCCAGCAATTCCTCTATATTTTTTTGCGATAACATGTAAGGATTAATCCCAGTACCATAAAAAGTATATGTTTCACCATTGGTCATCAATAACGACCATGCCGTTTTTGTAGAACCACTATCTGCCACTAATATCGACTTCATATGATTTTCACATTTGTTTTATTGCAAATATACAATCTTCTTTAAACATATCGTCATATTAAATAGTTCTTTCATATTTTGACAATTTATTAGAAGAGATTTAGTATAAAAATCCAGTATGACTACTTCTATTTCCGAGTTTTTAAATAACTTTGTACCATATACACCACATCAGGCCAAACATCCTGATAACTACAAGTAACAAAGAATAAAAACACATACATTCCTATAAAGAAGACAATATGAAAACATTTAGAAAATACGTAGTTTTAATCTGCACTTGTGCTTTTACAGCTTTCTCTTGTTCTGATGATGGGCCAGCGCCTATTAAGCCACAAATACCATCAGGGGATAGTGATAAGCTCCTAAGCATTGTTCATAGTGGCAATACAAACGAATGCTTTGATTGGCATCTATATTATTCAAATGACCGATTAACAAAGGCAGAAGGTAGCAAATATAAATCAGAACAAGACTTGTCATATACAAGTAATCTCACCTATCACCACGATGCTGTTACCATAAAAAATTCAGGAAAGAGGAATATGATTGTTCGCCTGAACACATTAGGATATATTGAATTTATGACAGTAAATAGTGATGAGTATGAATTCTTCTATCAAAATGGCAGATTAGCGGGTTGGAGCAAAAGCTACAATGATGATAATTTTGGAGCAAATAAATACAAAACCAAAGCTACCATAAGCTACGATAGTCAAGGGAACCTAGCGACTATCAAATATGAAAAAGAAGAAAACACACCTATCACATTACAAATAACATCATCCAAGGAATTAAACAATAACGGTTTGTTGCCAGAAACCATTTCACAAGAAATCGGACTTTTTGGATTTGAACATTTGTTTTATGCAGGTCTGTTCGGACGCCCCACCAAAAATCTTGTTAGCAAAATTAAGGTCAGTGGGTATAAAGACACGGAGAAGAACACCACTGTCGACTTTAACTATTATCGTGACGAAAAAACGAATAATATTTCCCTCTGCAATTACAGCTACATGGGTAAACAAGCGTCTGTGAATTACACCTATCAAACCAACGACTAATTAGTTATTTTGTGAAATATGAAAAGTTTAGATGAACTATTGGTTTGTGAAAAAAATATTGCGAATAGTTCTTTTGTACTTTTCCGACTCCCTCACACAGAGGAATATCAGGTCATACTACAACAAAATCCGCCCAAGACTTTTCTTGACCTAAATGAGATTGATGGATTAAAAGGTTTTTTAATTGCACCTTTTAATCCATCAAATACATCTCCCTATATTTTTTTAGAAGGTCAAACACTCACGATAAAACAAAGTGGCAAAACGAAAGATTTTACACTTGGAATCCAAGAAATTACCGATAATGGGAGGGGCTCATACGAGAAAGCATTCAAAGAGATTCAAGAAGAGCTACAAATAAAAAAATATAAAAAGATTGTTCTTGCTAGAACCGAAGAAGTTGAACTCAACAAATATACCCTATCTCACATTATCTCAACTTTCAAAAAGGCGTGCAGAATCTACCCGAACAGCTACGTAGCTTTATGGAATACACCCACAACCGGACTTTGGCTCACTGCCACTCCGGAATTATTACTCCGGAAAAATGAAGACCATTGGGAATCTATGGCTCTTGCAGGTACAATGTCTATAGAAGATAAGGAATATTTGCGCCTATCAAATTGGAGTGACAAAAACAAAAGGGAACAAGAATATGTTTCTCAATATATTGAGGAACAACTTATTACACACACATATCATCTTTGCAAAAGTGACACATATCCAACAATATGTGGTAACCTTATTCACTTACGAACTGATTTTAAATTTCAAATAAACGAGACCAGTTCACCACTAAAAGTACTCATAAATTTGCATCCCACACCTGCCATATGTGGCATTCCTACCATAGAAACTCATAACACAATCATTAAGAACGAGCAAGTTCCAAGAAAATATTATTGTGGTTTCAGCGGCCCACTAAATCAATCTGAAATATCATTCTATGTTACTCTTCGTTGTTTAAACATCAATAAAAGCAAAGCAGTATTCTATGCCGGAGGGGGAATTTTACCAGAAAGCAAACTACAAGAAGAATGGGAGGAAACTGAGCGAAAGCTCAATACAATGAAAGATTTGTTTGAAGAATAAGAATTTTTATGTTTAGCAATAAGAAGAATGTAAACATACTAACTTCTGAACTTATAGAATTTGGCATACAGAATATTGTTGTATGTCCAGGCTCACGTAATGCCCCCATTGTACATAATTTAAACCAGCATCCCTATTTTCAACTATATCCTATAACAGATGAAAGGAGTGCAGCATTTGCAGCTATTGGCATATCTATTGCTACGCAAAAGCCCACTGCAGTGTGTGTCACTTCCGGCTCAGCATTATTAAACACCCTACCTGCAGTTGCAGAAGCCTATTACCGCTATTGTCCTCTTTTAATTATATCTGCCGATAGACCTGAAGAAAGAATAGGTCAATTAGATGGACAAACACTTATACAAAACAGAGCATTAGAGCCTTATGCTACTACATTACAACTATGTGAGCCCCAAAATCAACAAGAAGAGGAAGAATCTATTAGGAAAATAGGAGAAGGTCTGTCTTCTTTATTCAAAAATGCGAAACAACCGTTTCATATAAATGTTCCTATTTCAGAACCTCTATTTCAATTCACTACTCCTCTATTGCCAAAAGTATCTGTGTCCTCAACGATAAAAAAAGGGGAAAGTGAAGAATTCAGTACAGAGGATATCAATAATATCAAAAGGGCAAAACTGCCAGTTCTTTTTATAGGACATTTTGATACTCCCCCACTCCCCTACGACACATTTGAAAAGAACCATCAATTGTTGGTTTTGCCGGAAATTGTTGGAAACACAAATCTTGCTTGGAGGACAACAATAATAGAAGAATTGGGAGACAGATTAGGAATACAGCCGGATGTGGTCATTCATATAGGTGGCAACATCGTTAATAAGAAATTAAAACAAATATTACAACAATCTAAGGACTGTAAAGTCTTTAGAATTGAACCTGGAAAAGACTCACCAAATACATTTTTTCATTTAGAAAAAATCATCAGAGGAGAGACATTATCTGTTCTTGATAAATTAGAAAAATCATTACCATCTAACAAAAATATAGCTGTTTTTCAAGAGAGACTAAAATGTATACATGAGTCTCTAAACAATCTATTGGATTACAATCCATCCCATTTTTCAGACCTTGGAGTAATGCAAAAAATTGCTCAAAAGATTTTTAGCATAAAAAAGGATTACGTGATACATTTGGCCAATAGTTCTGTTGTAAGAAATGCTACATATTTTTTCGGTTCCAACTATCAAAATATTTATTGTAACCGAGGAGTAAATGGGATAGAAGGCTCATTATCTACTGCAGTTGGACATTCTTTGGTTTATAATGGCATTGTGTTCGTTTTTATAGGAGACCTAAGTTTTTTCTATGACAACAACGCACTTTGGAATAACTCATTAAAAGGAAACTTACGCATTTTTCTCTTCAATAATGGCGGTGGACAAATATTCAATCGTTTAGAAGGATTAAAGGAGTCACAAGCATACAATTTTATATCAGCAGATCATTCATTTACTGCAAAAGGGATTGCTGAGGCTTTTAATATTGACTATTACGCGGCACATGATTATACAGAGATTGAATCGTATTTATGTACGATGACCGAAGAATCCTCTAACCGACCCAAGATTCTTGAAATCTTTACATTACAGAATAACAATCATGCCGATCTTATTAAAATGCACGAATATTATCAACTAACCTACAAACAAAAATCTTATGAAAAGAAACTGGACCATCATTAAAGAATATAACGAAATCATATTTGAGTATTTCAATGGTATCGCTAAAATAACCATCAACAGACCTCGCTATCGTAATGCCTTTACCCCCCTTACCATTAAAGAAATGGGGGATGCTCTCACCTATTGTAGAGAAAGTCAGGACATCAGTATTGTGGTATTAACCGGAGCAGGTGACAAAGCTTTTTGTGCTGGTGGCGATATGAATGTTAAAGGACGTGGTGGATACGTTGGAAATGACGGAGTACCACGTTTAAATGTTCTCGATGTACAAAAACAAATTCGCACACTCCCCAAACCTGTCATAGCCATGGTAAATGGATTTGCGATTGGAGGCGGACATGTGCTGCATCTCATGTGTGACCTAACCATCGCTTCTGAATCTGCCATATTTGGACAAACTGGCCCCCGTGTCGGCTCCTTCGATGCCGGATTTGGTGCTTCATACCTAGCCAGAATGGTTGGACAAAAGAAAGCTAGAGAAATATGGTTCCTGTGCAGAAAATATACCGCAGCTGAAGCTGAAAGAATGGGGATGGTAAACAAAGTAGTTCCGTTCGATAGACTTGAGGACGAAGTAGTGGAATGGGCAGAAGAAATGATGCAACACTCTCCACTTGCACTGCGTATGATTAAAGCAGGACTTAATGCAGAATTGGATGGCCAAGCCGGAATTCAACAACTCGCAGGAGATGCAACAATGCTATACTATATGTTAGATGAGGCTCATGAAGGTGGAAATGCTTTCTTAGAGAAACGTAAGCCTGACTTCAAGAAATTCCCTAAACTACCATAAGTATCACCACGTTTTTTAAAACAAATGGAAATCAGAACTAGAATTGTTCCACGTGTCCTTCAATTTAAGACACCTGCACAAACCTCTAGAGGTATCTATACTCAGAAAAAGGTTTGGTATGTGATTATCACTGGACAAGATGAGGGTAAACAATTTTTAGGTATTGGGGAATGTGCCCCACTCTTTGATTTAAGCCCAGACTTTTCTGAAAATTACGAAAAGACGTTGTATTTTTTTTGTAAGGAATTGGAACATTCCCATGTTTTAGATAAAGAAAAATTAAGGAATTATCCATCTATCTTATTTGGTCTGGAAACAGCATTATTATCAGCAAAAGCTTCTTTACACGGAGATTATTTAAAACTCTTTGACACCCCCTTTAGCAATGGTCTAAATGGTATTCCCATCAATGGATTGATATGGATGGGAAAGTTTGAAGAAATGCGAGATAGTATTGACAAGAAACTCTCTGATGGTTTTAATTGTATAAAATTAAAAATTGGAGCGATTGACTTTAATAATGAAATAGCACTGATTAAAAAAATTCGTGAGCGCTATTCTAAGAATGACATAGAGATTAGAGTTGACGCAAATGGAGCTTTCACTCCGGAAGAAGCACCATGTAAGCTTCAAGAACTTTCTAAATATGATATCCATAGCATAGAACAACCTATTAAAGCGGGGAACTATTCTGAATGCAGGAAACTTTGTGCAATATCCCCAATACCCATAGCTTTAGACGAAGAACTAATCGGAGTCAATTCCCTAAGAGAGAAACAACATCTCCTCGATGATATTTCTCCTCAATACATTGTATTAAAGCCCACACTACATGGTGGTTTGTCTGGTTCGGAAGAATGGATTAAAGAAGCAAAGAAAAAAGAAATACAATATTGGATCACCAGTGCTCTAGAGTCGAATGTTGGCCTTAATGCTATAGCACAATGGAATAGTCAAAACCATATTTTAAGTAATATACATCAAGGGCTTGGAACTGGTTTGCTATTTGAAAAAAACTTCAACGAGACACGTTTACAAATAGAAAATGGTTTTTTGTGGATAGGTGAAAAAGAAGAAAGGGATTTTGCTCAAACATTGTCACAATTCAAAAAAAGATGGTATAATTCCCAGGAGACCATGGAAGTCCATACCTCCGGCTCTACAGGAGCACCCAAGAACATATTGGTAGAGAAAGAAAAAATGAAAGCATGTGCCAATGCAACAATATGTAGTTTGGGAATTAAAAAAGATGATACAATACTATTATGCTTACCTCTTTCACACATTGGCGGACAAATGATGGCTGTGAGAGCACTACAACACCAACTACACCTAAATTTCCGTAAGCCCACATCACGACCATTATCAGGACTTCGGCAAGCCCCTGATTTTGTTGCCATGACGCCACTTCAGGTAATGGAAACATTACAACACAAAAGAGAAAAACGCTTATTGCGAAAGGTAAAGCATTTAATAATCGGTGGTGGCGCAGTCCATGAGGAGCTCAAAACGGAATTAGCCAAAATGCCAGGAAATATTTGGAGTACTTATGGAATGACTGAGACACTTTCACATATTGCTCTCCAACGCATTAGTGGGGAAAATGCCATGGATAGCTATACTCCCCTACCCGGAGTCAAAGTCTCACTAGGGCCCAACAATTGCCTGGAGATAACTGCGCCCCACATATGTGACACAAAAATAAGCACAAACGACTTAGCGGAAATATTGCCAGATGGAACTTTCAAGATTCTAGGAAGAATTGACAACACAATATGTTCTGGTACTCTTAAATTTCAAATAGAAACGCTTGAAGAAAAACTGCAATCTCTCAACTATCCTTTTTTAATAACTGCTGTCTTTGACAAAAAACTGGGAGAAGCTATCACTCTTTTGTATGAAGGACTTCCCTCTTCTGAATCAGAGATAAGGGAATTTTGTAAAGAGAATCTGGAAAAATATGAAATCCCACGTTATTATATAAACGTAAGCAAACTGCCTTTTACAGCAAGCGGAAAGCCCTCACGAGAAAAAGCCAAAAATTTGGCAAACGAATTAATAAAAAAGCACTAAAACTTATTGTTTATTAAAAAGCATCTTAGATGGAATCTTCACTAATTTCCGTTTAACAACTTTCTTCACGACATTACCATCTAGTGCTTCATACAAGAAAACAGAATCCGATTGTTGTGTAAATAATATACTTTGAGAATCAGAACCTGAATCATTAGAAAAGCGAAGTACGACCTTGCCGTTATCTATTTTAGAAGAAGTGAGCAGCCACATGCCATAAATATCACCACACATATAGCCTTTTGTTTTTCCTAAGAATTCATATCCTGGAACAATCAAATTATCACCGCTTAAATCTAAGTAAATTCTTACTTTGTTTTCTTTATTATAGAAAGAACCTTTTATACTTTCACTCTGCTGAGCAAGCAAGAACACAGGGAATAGGAAAAACGTTACTAATATACAAAGTCTTATTCTCATATATCTCACTCATTTTCTAAAAAATAGAAAATCATTGTGGTAGCTCCGATGGTGATGATAGCACCATCCTCTAAACTTACTGTACTTTTAGGTCCTAATATCTCGTCACCATAAAAAGTACCAGTATTTGACTGAGCATCACGTAAAAGGAATGCATACTCTCCTTTTTTGTTTTTCTTAGCAGTAATAATACAATGTGTTGTGTCAACACTCGGGTCTACTGTCTTAATTGGTGCATTTATTGAAGAACCCTTTACATACCTTCCAATAACATTTTCCCCACCATACAAAGGTATTTCTTGCTTAAAGTGAAAAGCATTTTCAATAACAACCAATTTGGCCAATGCACAAGTTTCTTCCTCTTCTGAAATATCCTTTGGTTCTGGAATGCGTATTCTAAACTGTTTATTACAATTGGGGCATTCAAATACCAAAACACGGCCAACTTCATACAATTTTTCATCAAACAATATGGCCTCTTCACATTTTGGGCATCTGATACGCTTCATGAAAAGTAATAAGTATAAATATCAACTAATTAAAATTATTTCAGCTTCATGACCCATGCCTGTGCAAAAGCCTTATTATTATTCAACTTTTGCAATTCTTGATAGGCCTGATTCTCAGTATTATATGAGCCATAGATGACACGTACCATTGTCCTAGTTATGTGAACGGTGGCATCTTCAAAACCAGAATCACGCAAACTATTCACATATTCTGAAGCATTTTTTTTAGAAATAGCACTTGCCAAAACAATTGTATAGAAAGGAGACACCTCTTTAGATGTTTCTATTTTTACTTCTTGTTTAAGGTTTGCCTCCACAGAATTTACCATCTCTAATGTTTCTGGTACAATTTGCTTTTTTACTTCTTTATTCTGAATTCCACCAAATACTGCCATATTTTCCGTCATACCTGATGACTCAATAACAGACGGTGCAGACCAAGAAAAATAGAAAATTGCAGCTATAATTGCCGCTGAAACATAATGTATAAATTCTCTATTTATATTAAGAGTATAGGTAGTACCTTTTGAGGCGGACTTTTTTACTGACTTGACAGATGTCTTCTTAGACACCACAAGAGCACTTTCAACTTTTTGGGAAGTTGACTTTGCAGAGAAAGAATATAAGCCATAGAGGTTTGGAGAAGTAATCCCAGACTCATAGGGCTCAAATTCATATCTTCCATCAATTTTATAATAGAGATTTCCTACTCCTCCAAGATCATATTCACCAGTAGTATGCAAAATAGATTTAATGTTTGCTACTGCATCCTCAATCATACGCAAAGCATCCACATAACCAGTTTCATGCACTTGCATATATGATTGAACCAACAAACCATCATTCAAAATCAATTGAGGATTGAAGCCGACATTTTTATAAGGTGGTATAAAAATCTGTTCTTCCTTATCCCAACTTGCTGGAACATAATGAGTAACAAATCCTCCCAATCCCGGAACAATTACACATTCATGCTCCAAAAGCAAATTTTCAATATGTCTTGATAGTTCAATCATGCTGCAAAGTTAGTCTTTTTCTCCAAACCATAACAAGATTCTCTATTTATTTTCAAAGGTAATTTTCTCTATTTTTGTGAGTAAAGAATAAACATCAATTTACGAAAATTAAGACTTTATGCACTTCAAAAATTCATATTTTATTGCATTACAAATGTTTATCCAATTTTAGAATCTGCGTACAATAGTTTAATATTTCAGGACGATGTGTCACAAAAATTAGCGTGTGTCCTTTCATCTTCTCAATAATGTTTTTCACAACGACACGCTCGGTTTCTTCGTCCAACGAACTTGTTGCTTCGTCAAATATATAAACTGAAGTTTTCTTCAATAAAGCTCTAGCTATCGCTATTCGTTGGGCCTGCCCCTCTGAAAGTCCGTCGCCAACTTCACCGCAAACGCAATCTAATCCTAATGGGTTATTCAATATAAAATCTGCTGCAGCTGTTTTTAAAGCCTCTATCATTTCGTCATCTGTAGCAGGAGCACCCATTGTCAGATTTTCTCTAATGGTACCAGAAAAAAGTGTATTTCCTTGTGGTACATAAGAAAAATTGGTTCTTGTATTTGATCCGATAGATAAAGAAACATCATTATTATACAGCATAAGATTTCCCTTTTGGGGATTTACCAAAGAGAATAGCAACCTGATAAGCGTTGTTTTTCCGGCACCAGTCTGCCCCACTATGGCAGTAATACTTCCAGGTGGAAAATCAAAAGAAAAATTCTCCAATATTGTTCTGCTCTCCTTTGAATATGAAAAACTTACATTCGTAATTTTTATTCCTGCAGAGGGCAACTGGGCATTTTCTTCTACTATTTCTTCCTGCATCATTTCCTCCAGTTCCATCAGACGCTCACCAGCAGTCGAAGCACTAATAAAAACGGGAATAAAGCGAGTTAGTGAACGAACCGGTGCTTGTATCTGTCCAACCAATTGCACAAAAGCTATAAGCGTACCATAAGTGATTAACCCTTGTTCCAAACTCATCACTCCCCACCCAAAGGTAAATAAATAGCCTATAGCAAAGCCGGAATTCATCAGTCCAGAGGATACTGTTGAATATTTGGTCTTTCGTAATACATTAGTATGTAGCCTATTTTGTAGCTTTTGTAGTTTTCCACAAGCATTACCCACTTGCTCCAATGCTTTCAACACCAAAGTATGCTGTAAGCTTTCTTGAACAACTGATTGTATTTCACTTTCGTTATCCCTAATATCATGCGTAAGGCGACGCATTTTTTTTATATAAAATCGACTTCCCAGGATAAAGAATGGCAAAATAAAAACTATGATACATGCCAATAACTTATCCATATAGAAAAGGAAAAGGAAGGCACCTAAAAATTGGATACAAGTCGTAATGAAAGCAGGTAAATTCTCAGTTAAAAAAGCTATTACATCCCTTACATCTCGTTCTATGCGATTGATTAAATCTCCGCTATGATATTTTCTTATATCAATCCATTGTGTATGCAATAATCTGGAGAAAATTAAGAGCCTCATATTATTTTGTGCTTTCACTCCAAGCATCGCCCTTATCCAACGCGAAGCAATCCCAAGCAGCAATTGTAGGACAATAATAGAGACCAGTATGGAAAGGACAAAAGTTAAAGTATATCTTGTTTCAACCTTCGTTGCTACATCTACAGCCAACTTGGTACACCAAACAAAGGTTAAATCTAAAACTACCAAAAACACTCCGATGAAAGTATTCATCGTAGCTTGAACATAATGTTGTTTCCAAGTGGCAGCAAACCACCTGGTCATCTGAGTCAATGATTTTATTCTATTTTTATCTCCTAACATATCTGCTATCAATGACGTAAGTCTGCTCCCCACATCATCCTATCTCTTAATGTATCAAAAAAACTTTTATGAAGCACCTTCATAACCCCAACAGAATGAGACGCTTTGCGAAGGGTAATACATTTCTCATCCGACAAACTACAACTTCTACCATCTATAGAAAGCAAAAATCGCTGTGTTCTACTCTTCACTTTTAAAGATACTTCTACATCATCGCACAAAATAACCGGACGAACATTCAAACTATGCGGAGCTACTGCAGACAGACAAATAGTATTGCTCTGTGGAGAAATAATTGGTCCTCCGGCACTCAATGAATAACCGGTACTACCGGTAGGTGTGCAGATAATCAAGCCATCAGCTATGTAGGTAGCCATTGGATGGCCATCAATCCATACATCAATATCAATTAATGAAGAATTATCATGCTTCAGTATGGAAACTTCATTGAGAGCAAAAGGAAAATCTGTATACAATTGGCCGTCAACAGCAACCTCCAGCAAACTCCTTGGTTCAATGACATAGTCGCCATTTTTTACCGCTTGAAGGGCAGCCTCCAATTTATTTGGAGACACATCGGCCAAAAATCCTAATCTACCTGTATTAACACCTAAAATAGGTATATTATAATTTCCTATTTGAGCAGCTGCATTTAAAAATGTGCCATCCCCTCCCAACGATATAGCAAAATCTGCCTGTAAATCTTTTATTTGATGTAAATCAAAGGATGGAAAAGAAAGCCCTTCCTCATTCAAAAAATCCCTGAAATTACGTTCTACGAAAACTTGATCCGTATACTTTTCTATGCTGTTCATCAGCGATAGAATATCGGACTTACATTTCACATGAAAACTATTTCCAAATACTAAAACAGCCATATTCCTTCCGAACTCCTTATATTTTTTATATCATTTCGCTTCACATGCAAGTTGTGAATGTTTTTTTTCGTACATTTGCAATGTATGTATGAAAGCCTTGCAAAGTTACTTGTTTTCTTGTAACAAACAAAACAATATTATAATGACAAAATTAAGTGTAAACATAAATAAGATTGCCACCTTACGCAATGCACGAGGCGGTAATAACCCTAATGTCATCAAAACTGCTATTGATTGTGAATCATTTGGAGCACAAGGAATTACAGTACACCCCCGTCCGGATGAAAGACACATACGTTACCAGGATGTCAAAGAATTGGCACCCATCATAAAAACAGAATTCAACATAGAAGGATTCCCCTCCCCTGATTTTTGCGAATTAGTATGCGAAGTTCATCCCACACAAGTAACATTGGTTCCCGACGACCCGTCACAACTAACATCAAATCATGGTTGGAATACAATTCAGCATGCAGAATTCTTAAAGGAGATTGTGAATAAGTTCAGAGAAGAAGGAATAAGAACGTCTATTTTTATTGATGCCTCTGTCGAAATGGCTCAAGGAGCTGCAAAAATTGGAACTGATAGAGTTGAATTGTATACAGAGCCTTATGCGACCCAATACTCCATCAATAGGGATAATGCAATCACACCTTTCATAAAGACAGCTATGGCATGTAAGGACTTAGGGTTGGGACTCAATGCCGGCCACGATTTAAGTCTTGAGAATTTAAAATTCTTCCATGAAAACATCCCCTGGCTTGACGAAGTAAGCATTGGACATGCTCTTATTTGCGATGCACTCTATCTGGGTTTAAATCAAACCATAGAAAAATATTTAACTTGTCTAAAATAATTAACACCACACATAATGATTTACCTTTTCTTAGCTAATGGATTTGAAGAAATAGAAGCTATCACTACATTAGATATTCTCCGTCGCTGTGGATTAGACGTCATGACAGTTTCTATCGCTGGCCCTCGCCTCATACATGGAGCTCATGGTATTCCTATAATGGCAGACGAGCGTTTTCTCAAAAGCAAAATCCTTAACGATTGTCAAGGCATGATTTTTCCCGGTGGAATGCCTGGGGCCAAGAATCTTATGTTACACGACAGATTGAAGAAGGTAATAGAAGTACATAAAGAGCGAAAGACTCTAATGGCTGCCATCTGTGCAGCACCTATGATATTGGGAAAATATGGGGTTCTAGTGGGAAAGAAGGCAACATGCTATCCCGGATTTGAATCACATTTAAAAGGAGCACTACACATTGATGCACCAGTTGTTGTTGACGGCAATATCATAACAGGAAAAGGTCCTTTTGCTTCAGTTGATTTTGCATTTGCCATAGCTGCTCATTTTGTTCCGAACAAAAAAATAGAAGCCATTAGAAAAGACATGTTTTATACGGTATAACCATCTGCAAATTCTGTAGATACATGTTATGAACAACGACCTTCTTTCTCAAGACATTCAATACCTTAAGGGTGTTGGGCCTGTAAGAGCAGCACTACTACAAAAGGAGTTGAATATCTATACTTTAGGGGATCTTCTTTATACATTTCCTTACAAATACATTGACCGCTCCACCATCCATCCTATTTGCGAGATACAGGAAAGCATGGCCTTTGTTCAATTGAAAGGAAAAATTCTTGATTTTGAGACTGAAGGAGAAGGACGTAAACGACGATTGAAAGCTGTATTCACAGATGGCACAGGATATATTGAGTTAGTTTGGTTCAATTCCATCAAACATATTGAAAAGAATTACAAGGTAAATCAAGAATACGTCCTTTTAGGAAAACCTACGCTATGGAATGGTCGTATTTCTTTTGCTCATCCGGAACTGGAAGACGCACAAAAAGCCATGGCTGGAATGGAGGTGATGCGTCCCCACTATCATCTTACAGATAAAATTAAACAAAAAGGCATTTCTTCCAACGTTATCAATGAACTGGTTAAAAATGCTTTTGCGTTATGCAAAGAACAAATTACAGACTACCTTCCTCTTTCTATAAGACAAGAATATAATCTTATTGATAGCAAAGTAGCCCTACATTCCATCCATCATCCCACGTCATTGGAATGTTTACCTGAAAGTAGCCGTCGTTTGAAGTTCGAAGAATTATTCTTTCTTCAACTTGATATTCTTCGATCATCTCAAGGAAGGAAAACAAATCGAGGTTTCACATTCCCTAGGATAGGCTCATTGTTTTACTCTTTTTATAACAACTGCCTTCCTTTCAAACTTACCGGTGCACAGCAAAAAGTAATAAAAGAGATTCGTCAAGACATGTGTAAAGGCATACAGATGAATCGTCTTTTGCAAGGAGATGTTGGTAGCGGAAAAACACTCGTAGCTCTGATGTGCTGTATCATTGCCATAGACAATGGATACCAAGCATGCATCATGGCTCCAACAGAAATATTGGCAGAACAACACGTAAAAACCATACGCACTTTTTTGAAAGATTTACACATCTCTGTTGAGTTGCTTACATCCAGTGTCACAAGTCAACAGCGTTCTGAAATACTCAGTCAGACAGCTAATGGGCAACTTCAGCTATTAGTTGGCACACATGCTCTGATAGAGCCCACTGTACGCTTTCATAATTTAGGACTCGCAATTATAGACGAACAACACAGATTTGGAGTGAAGCAAAGAGCACAATTATGGGAAAAGAATACCACCCCTCCTCATGTTCTCGTGATGACGGCCACCCCTATCCCACGTACTTTAGCTATGACGGCATACGGCGATTTAGATGTGTCTGTCATTGACGAACTACCTCCAGGTAGAAAACCCATCAAAACGCTACATTATTATGAGGATCATCAGGGAAAACTATATGATGGGATTCGTAATCAGTTAGACGAAGGAAGACAAATCTATATTGTTTATCCACTTATTGAGGAAAGCGAAAAGAGCGATTTGAAAAATTTAGAAACAGGATATAAACTTATCAAAGATGTCTTCCCCAATTATACGGTAGATATGATTCATGGCCGCATGAAGCCTGCAGAAAAAGAGGAAACTATGCAAAGATTTTCAAGCGGCCAATCACAAATTTTAGTAAGTACGACAGTCATAGAAGTTGGAGTTAACGTTCCAAATGCAAGTGTGATGGTTGTAGAGGAAGCACAACGTTTTGGTTTGGCCCAACTTCATCAGTTACGTGGACGCGTAGGACGTGGGGCCGATCAATCTTATTGTATACTTGTAACAGGACGCGCTTTGAGCGAGACCACACGTAAACGAATGCAAATAATGACAGAAACCACTGATGGTTTTAAAATTGCAGAAGAAGACATGCGTTTACGCGGCCCTGGAGATATAGAAGGTACTGCTCAAAGTGGCATACCCTTCGACCTTAAAATAGCCAATCTCGTAAAAGACGTTGAGCTCATGGCTGTTGCTCGTGAAGCCGCCGCACGTTTTCTCGAACAAGACCCTAATCAAAACCTGCCTCAAAATGCCACTACCTGGCAACGTCTCCGAGCGATAAAAAGTCAGCAAACAGACTTTTCACAAATTAGTTAACATAAGTTTCTTACATACCCCATCTATTAACAAAAAATCCGTGGCATGCCACGGATTTTTTGTTGAATAACACTCAATGAATTAGAGCGAACTGATGACTGCGTCAATTTCAGCTTTTTGCTCTTTCATCTGCAAGTTATCATAAATCATTTGGAGAGCATAAGCCCATGATTTTGGTTCTTCTGGTTTGAGTTGGCGAGCCTTTTCCATATAAGGAAGAGCGTCCTTATAATATTGCTGAACTTCTGCTAATTCCTTTTTATAAGCTTCGATAGCTACTTTTCCGGTAACTGTTGTTGAAGCACCAATGTATTTATATTTTCCATTGAGCTTATTAGCCACAACCTCATTCATATAACTATACGCCATGTTGATGTTTGCCTCAGCAAAATCAGGATTCAAAGCCAAACAACGTGCAAAACTCTCACGAGCAGCAGCATAGTCACTCTTCATATTGAGTTCTACACAACCCTTAATATACCATGAGGCATAGCTTTCAGGTGCACCGGCAGTAAGGTCTGCAGCCATTTGGGTAGCAGCTTCAATATCACCTTTAGTCACATAGTGGTAAACCAAATTTTGCATAAAGGAAACATCACCAAGAGTACCTACAGCCTCTTTCAAACATGCAAGCCATGCTGCAGAGTCACCTTTTGCCAAATGAGATTGCATACTGATAATGTAGAGGTCGCGTGAGGGTTCTCCTTGTTTAATAGCACGTTGTGCATAACGTAACGCTTCCTCATGATTCTTTGATTGATAGTTAAGGATTGCCAAGTTTGCTGCAGTTTGAACATAAGCTTCTTTTTTAGCTGCAAGGATTGAATCCTTTTGCTCAGGAGTAAAAATTTTGCTTTCAGGCAAAGCCAAATATTTTTCAAAATACTCCTTTGATTTCTCTGGCTGTTTCATTTGACTCATAAACACTCCTGCAAAGTTGTAATAGTCAAGCATACTGAGCACTCTAGAGCGGTTGGCGTCAACGAATTTTGATTTTACTCTACCTTTACTATCAGGAGTGATGTCAGCTTCATGGCTAGCTTGGTAAGCTAACAATGATTTGTCCATGTATGTAGCAAAAAGCACAGTATCAAAAGGCATATTGTTAGCAGCCTTTACCAACTCAGGATTCATAATCTGAGCATAGAGCTCACCAAGTTTGTTTTGTACTTCTGCCAATTTGGTTGTTTTGGGGTTAGCAACAGCAGCCTCTAATACGTTAACTGCTTCTTTCATATCACCACGATCAAGGTACATTTGTGCCTTGTAGAGTGCTGAATTTTGTGCCATCATTATGCCTGCGCTGCAAAGCATAAGAGCAGAAATGATTAATTTTTTCATAATCAATATGTTTTAATGGTTTATGTTTTTACTATTATTCACCTTGTGAAGTTTCTTCAACATCAGCAACAAAGGTTTCGCCTTCAGGAAGCATTGTTTCGTCCATTTCAGCATTTACCTCCTCTTCGGTTTCAGTATTTACTTGACATACACTTCCTATAGTATCACCACGTCGTGTAAGATTAATGAGTCTAACTCCCTGTGTGGCTCTTCCCATCACTCTCACATCTGCAACTTTAAGTCGGATGGTAATACCGCTATGGTTGATAATCATAAGGTCGTGATTGTCAGTTACGGTCTTGATTGCAACAAGACTACCTGTCTTTTCCGTAACATTAAGAGTCTTGACACCTTTACCGCCACGGTTTGTCTTACGATAATCTTCAATACCGCTACGCTTACCATAACCTTGTTCGCTTACAACCATGATTGTCTCGTTTTCAGGATTGTTTACGCATACCATTCCAACTACTGCGTCTACACCTTCTTCGTCATCAAGCGTCATTCCTCGTACACCGGTTGCTGTACGTCCCATTGTACGAACCGCACTTTCATTAAATCTAATAGCACGTCCTCCACGATTAGCCAAAACGATTTCGTTTTCACCATTGGTTAGACATACGCCAATCACGCGGTCATTCTCACGGATACTAATGGCAATGACACCATTGGTACGAGGACGAGAATATTCAGAAAGACAGGTTTTCTTAATGATACCGTTTTTAGTGCAGAATAATACGTAGTGACTATTACAGAATTCAGCATCAGAAAGTTTCTTGATGTGCAAACAAGCATTGATACAATCATCACTATCTATATTGAGCATATTCTGAATTGCCCTACCCTTTGAGCTACGTGCGCCCTCAGGGATTTCATACACCTTAAGCCAGAAGCACTTACCCTTTGCCGTAAAGAAGAGCATCGTATTATGCATAGTTGCAGGATAGATGTATTCTATAAAGTCAGCATCACGTGTGCTACCACCTTTACTTCCTACTCCACCACGCGCCTGCGCCTTAAATTCAGCAAGTGGTGTACGTTTAATATAACCCATGTGGCTAATGGTAATGACTACTTCATCATCAGCATAGAAATCTTCCGGATTAAATTCTTCTTTTGAAAGAAGGATTTCTGAGCGACGCTCAGTTCCATATTTTTCTTTTACTTCAATGAGTTCATCCTTAATTACCTGTTTACACAATTCCTCATCGCTAAGGATTTGGTTGTAGTATTCTATCTTACGCTGCAATTCATCGTTTTCTTGATGCAACTTCTCTTGCTGAATATTGGTAAGTTGCGCCAAACGCATATCCACAATAGCCTTTGCTTGAATTTCATCAAGAGAGAAACGTTGCATAAGTCCTTCGATTGCTGCTTGAGGATTACGCGATGCGCGGATAATTCGTACTACTTCGTCAATATTGTCGCTGGCAATAATCAAACCGGCCAAGATATGAGCACGTTCCTCTGCTTTGCGTAGGTTGTATTGTGTACGGCGAATAACAACATCATGACGATGCTTCACAAATTCTGCAATACAATCCTTCAATGTCAACAATTTAGGACGTTGACGACCAGTAGGACCAACTAATGCAATACAGTTTACAGAGAAACTAGTTTGCAGTGCAGTCATCTTAAACAATTTGTTTAGGACCACATTGGCATTGGCATCACGTTTGATATCCACAACAATGCGCATACCCTCTCTGTCACTTTCATCGTTTACATTGCTGATACCTTCGATACGCTTTTCGTTCACCAAGTCTGCAATGCTTTTAATCAGTTCAGCCTTATTTACACCATAAGGGATTTCACTGACTACAATTTTGTCATGCTGTGCACCTGCCTCAATATCTGTCTTGGCACGCATAACAACTCTACCTTTACCGGTTTCATAGGCATTTCGTACACCTTCCATGCCCATAATGTATGCACCAGTAGGAAAGTCTGGAGCCTTAATGTGCTCCATCAAGCCATCGGTATCTATTTCCGGATTTTCAATATAGGCCACACAGCCATCAATCACCTCACTCAAATTGTGAGTAGGCACATTGGTAGCCATACCTACTGCAATACCACTTGCGCCATTCACCAAGAAGTTGGGAATTCGAGTAGGCATTACAGTGGGCTCTGTCAAAGAATCGTCAAAGTTAGGCTGCATATCTACCGTTTCCTTGTCAAGGTCTTGCATCATTGCTTCTCCAACAAGGCTCAAACGAGCTTCTGTATAACGCATTGCTGCAGGCGAGTCTCCATCCACAGAGCCAAAGTTACCATGACCGTCTACCAGTGTATGGCGCATATTCCAATCTTGTGCCATGCGTACTAGCGCACCATATACAGAGCTATCACCATGGGGGTGGTATTTACCAAGCACATCACCGACTGTACGCGCACTCTTCTTATAGGGTTTATCATGCGTATTACCCAAATCCAACATACCATATAAGATACGTCTGTGTACTGGTTTCAAACCATCACGCACATCGGGCAAAGCACGCGCCACGATAACGGACATAGAGTAGTCAATATAGGAAGATTTCATTTCTTCTTCTATATTCACTTTAATAATTCTGTCTTGATCTATCATCACTTATTTAGTTAGTACTTTTATACGGCAAATTTACAAAAAACTTTTCTTACATCCCCTCTCCAAAAACAACAAAAAAGCACCTACAACCTACGTAGATGCCCTTTTTATGCGTTTTAAGCCATTTTACTGTTCTCACCGACTATTTTTTTTCATAGTCGATTTGCCACAAAACACTCTTCTAACGGGAATATTCTTTAGCCAGTCCCCCTTCGCTTGTCTCACGATATAGCGAAGGTAAGTCGTGACCAGTTTTTTTCATTACATTTACAGCCTTGTCAAATGATATGCGATGTTCTCCTTCTGCATATGTTGCATACAGATTCGCATCCAAAGCTCTTGCTGCTGCATGTGCATTTCGTTCGATACAAGGAATCTGCACCAAACCACAAATCGGGTCACATGTCATTCCAAAATGATGCTCCAGCCCCATTTCTGCTGCATATTCCGTAGCGGCCAAACTGCCTCCGAATATATAATTGGCTGCGGCGGCGGCCATTGCACAAGCCACTCCGACTTCTGCTTGACAACCAGCTTCGGCCCCTGAAATCGAAGCACGAGTTTTGGCAATGTTTCCTATTAAACCGGCTGTAGCCAAAGCATGCAGTACTCGTTTATCCGAAAATCGTCTGCTTTTCGCAATATGGTATAACACAGCAGGCACCACGCCGCATGAACCACATGTTGGCGCCGTAACGATTCTACCACCCGAAGCATTCTCTTCAGTAACAGCCAAGGCATATGCAAAAACCAAACCTCTGGTCTGCAGATTTGAGCCATATCCCATTGCCTTTATATAATAATGAGGAGCTTTTCTTCGCAAGTTTAAGCCACCGGGCAAAACACCTTCATGCTCTAACCCTCTCTCCACCGACTCCTTCATCACCTGCCACACTTCAGCTAAGTAGTCCCATATTTCCGGTCCCTCACAGTGATTCACATATTCCCAATATGATTGTCCTCTTTGGTCGCACCATTTCATAATATCCAACAAATGGTCTAACTCATACACATCAGGAGTATCATCTTCTGCAACGCCTTCTTCTGCCAAAGCCCCTCCACCTACACTATACAGCACCCATGGGTTTACATATTGGTTGTCAGATATGGCAACTTCAAATTTCATTCCATTGGGATGAAAGGGCAACACAATCTCCGGGCACCAAACAATCTCCGTATTTTTCTCTCCCAATACTTGATAAATTGCCTGATCCGTCAAGTGGCCTTTGCCTGTAGCCGCCAAACTACCATAAAGCGTCACTCTAAAGTGTTGTGCACCTGGATTTTTCTGCAAATATTTTTCAGCCGCAACACGTGGGCCCATCGTATGACTACTGGATGGTCCGTATCCTATTCTAAATAACTCTTTAAGACTCTTCATTCTTTTTTTATTTGTTTTACCTCGGGGCTATTTCTCTTTTATTAAACCCTTACGATATGCTCTAAGTAGATTTTCCAAATCAGCAATCTCTATTCTCAACTGCTTGCCCATATCAGTATCCTTAACCATGATACGGCGTCCTGTCATCTCGATAATTTGTGTCGTACTCCTAATATCTGTTCCGTTCCTTACCGCTTCTTCCGTAGAGGTAAAAGGCTCATGTTGTACCAGTTCAAATCCCCTACTATGAAAGACCAATGTGTATCCTGCAATTCCTGTGGTGTTATGGTATGCTTTTGCAAATCCACCATCAATTACCATCAATCTACCATCTGCTTTTACGGGATTCTCTCCCCTACTTGCTCTTACAGGAACGTGCCCATTGATAATGTGTCGATTATCCCCAAAGACTTCAAACTCATCCATTAAACGATCACAAACTTCTGCAGAGTTTCTCAACATGTAATACCATCCTTTTCCCTCCACATGGGTGTCACTATCAGCTATCAGATAACGCTCGAATGTTGCCATTTTCAATTTTCCATACAAAGGAGAATCCGGCCCACTCCACAAATACCAGAAATAGTCTTTAGCATTCTTTCGCTCTGTTTGTTCAGCCGAATCATCAAAAGCTGTTCTTATAATCTGCTCCACGCGAGTTAAGAGTTCTCTACCCTTAACAGTCATGCCACAGACTTCTACCTCTCTCAAAGAACCATCTTCATTTAATGGAACAGAAGCATGGAACAACAGGTTAGAATTACATACTGCATACATTCCACCATGCGATAAAAGGCCGCCTATATGTCTTTTCAAACGCTCACTTACTGAAAATGAACGAGCCAATTTATTCATCAAGTCAGCTTCCTCTGCCGTCAATTCATAAGGTGCATTGACATTAACTGTTGGCAAAAACGTATCACGCAAATCATATTGCTTATCATTCAGTGTAATACATCCATGCTCTAAGTCTACATTCTCTAACAAGCAACGGTCCGTCATTTTCCATTCTGGATGTGCCTTGTACATTTGGCCTTCGAGTTTAAACTGAATTATAGTAATGGCCTTATGCATTCTTGCAATCAAGCGAAGGCTTTTCTCATCAATTGCCTTTTCAGCATCCAACAATTGCGGCATAAACAAATCACAGGAATCTTCTCCATACGTTTCCATGGCAAAAGTAGCCAATGGCACCATATTTATGCCATATCCTTCCTCCAGAGTTTGCGTATTGGCATAGCGCAAAGAAAGTCTCAGGACACACGCCATACAACAAGGGTTTCCGGCAGCGGCCCCCATCCATAAGACATCGTGGTTCCCCCATTGAATGTCCCATTGATGATAGTCAGACAACATGTCTAATATATGATGTGCTCCAGGACCTCTATCAAAAATATCGCCTAAAATATGCAATCTATCAATAGAAAGTCTTTGTATCAACAAGCACAATTCCTCGATAAAACTTTCTGCCCTACGCGTTCCTATTATTGTACGGACAATAATATTCAGATATGCTTGCTTATCGCCAGCATCATTTCCCTCATGTAATAGTTCTTCTATGATATAAGCATATTCTTCAGGCAAGTTTTTACGAACTTTTGAGCGAGTATATTTAGAAGAGACCGAGCGACAGACTTTTATCAATTGTTTTAATGTCGTTTCATAATATGCAGATAACGAGGCACTTTTCTCCCTCACTATTTCCAACTTTCTTCTTGGATAATATATTAGCGTGCAAAGTTCTCTTTGTTCTTCTGGTGACAACTCATCTGTAAAAATGTCTTTCACTTTGCGTTTAATATTACCCGAGGCATTGCGCAGCACGTGCTTAAATATCTCATGCTCTCCATGTAAATCTGCCATAAAATGCTCAGTAGGTTTAGGGAGATGCGAAATAGCTTCCAAATTGATAATTTCGGTTGTAACGCTGGCTACATTTGGAAATTCTCGAGCTAAAAGTTTTAAATATCTCAAATCATTTTTTGCAGATTTGAGTGAGGCATGTGATATAGACATAACACTACTTTCTAAAGTTCGTATTCTTTCCGCAAATATACTATTTTATAAACAAGCAGACAACTAACTAGAAACCTTTTATAAAAGCAATACTAACAAAAAAACGAAGAACCAGAAAATATCTGACTCTTCGTTTTCTATTTTTTCTCCCATCATTATGCGAGTTCTTGCTCTTCTTTCATATCTATCTCTTCTCCTTTTGAATCATAGAATACATATTGCAGATATGAAAGGCTTTGAGAAGGGATTATTTTAATGCCTGTGCTATATTTTAGCTGCCACTTACGTTTAAGGGAGAAAAAGCCCTGATTAACAAAAGCAGCAACAAAAGGATGCACGTGAAGTTGGAATTTACGAACTTTTAATTTCTTAACAAGGGTTGCAATCTTAGACTCCAGCAAATCGGTAAACAACAAACTCGATTTAATTTTTCCGCTACCACCACAAGTAGGACAGCTTTCTTCCACCTTGACATCCATTGCCGGTCTCACACGCTGTCTGGTAATTTGCATTAAGCCAAACTTACTCAACGGAAGTATATTATGTCGTGCACGATCTTTTTGCATATTCTGACACATCCGTTCATACAACATTTGGCGATTTTCGGCAAGATCCATATCAATAAAGTCAACCACAATAATTCCGCCCATATCACGCAAGCGCAATTGTCGAGCCAACTCATCAGCGGCTCCCAGGTTAACTTCCAGGGCATTGGCTTCTTGGTTTTCAGCGGTTTTAGCTCTAGTACCACTATTTACATCTACCACATGCAGTGCTTCAGTATGTTCAATAATCATATAAGCACCATGTTTATAGGTAACGGTACGTCCAAAAGCCGTTTTAATCTGTTTGGTAACAGAAAAATTATCAAAAATAGGCACATTGCCATTATAGAGCTTTACAACATCTTTCCTATCTGGGGCAATGAGTGCAACATAATCCTTTACTTCATTATAAACGCTAGAATCGTTTATATAAATATTTTCGTAAGACGGATTGAAAAGGTCACGTAAAAGAGCTACGGTTCTACTAGTTTCTTCATGTACCAATTGTGGGCATTTATGATTTGCTTTCTTCACCATGGAGATTGCATCTTCCCACCTTCTGATAAGAGTCTTGAGTTCTGCATCCAATTCTGCAGCCTTTTTGTCTTCGGCTACAGTACGTATTATAACTCCAAAATTTTTGGGTTTTATAGTATGGATAAGCTGTTTGAGTCGTGCTCTTTCTTTTCCGTTTTTAATTTTGGATGAAACTGAAATTTTATCACTGAAAGGCACCAGCACCAGGAAACGTCCGGCAAATGAGATTTCGCAAGTAAGGCGTGGTCCCTTTGTTGAAATGGGTTCTTTTACAATTTGAACCAGGATTTCCTGACCACTTTTCAGTGTAGACTGTATATTTCCGTCTTTTTCTAAAGCAGGTTCACCAACAACTTTAGATAATGAAATATCCTTGCCGTCAGCGACATACTTCAGATATTTCTCTAGAGCATTGTAATGCGTTCCTAAATCAAGATAATGCAGGAATGCATCGCGTTCGTATCCGACATTCACGAAGCAGGCATTCAGTCCGGTCATTATTTTCTTGACTTTTGCCAAGTAAATATTACCAACAGAATACTGTTCAGCCTTAGCCTCCTGTTGAAATTCAACAAGACGCTTATCTTCTAAAAGAGCAATGGAAATCTCTTTCGGCTGGACATCAACTATAACTTCGCTAGTCATTTTAATTCATTAAATCTGCGGTATTTATCCGCCACATAGTTTACTTAAACAAAGAACAAACTCGAAAGCCCTCTGTTCTGTGCAATTCAAGTTTGTTCTTAATTTCTTTTTACAGATGAGCTTACTTGCTCTTGTGTCTGTTCTTTCTCAGTCTTTTTTTACGCTTGTGCGTAGACATTTTATGTCTTTTTTTCTTTTTTCCGCTTGGCATGGCTTAAAATTTTAATGAGTTATTATTAATATTAGTTTTCTTTACTTCTTGATAGAGGTAGTGAAAGTCTTAGCGGGCTTAAATGCCGGTATGTTATGCTCGGGAATAATGATTGTAGTATTCTTTGAGATGTTGCGAGCGGTTTTCTGCGCACGTTTCTTAAGAATAAAGCTACCAAATCCACGAAGATATACATTCTCTTCATTCGCCAATGATTCTTTTACTGATTCCATAAAAGCTTCTACTGTCATAAGTACAGTGGCTTTATCGATTCCAGTTTTCTTTGAAATTTCGTTTACGATGTCTGCTTTAGTCATCTTTGTATTGTGTTACGTTATACTTGGTTAATTTTCAAAAACTGTGCAAAGTTATAATTTTCAATTGATTTGAGAAAATCTTTACATTGTTTTTTAAGAAAAATCACAAGGGGTACAAATCAAATTACAGGTATTTTTGCAATACGTCGAATATGGCGACCTCCTTCAAATGATGTTTCCAGGAATTTATCCATGATTTCCTTTGCGGTTTCATTATCAATATATCGACCCGGCATTACCAAAACATTCGCATCATTATGCATACGAGTCATTTGTGCAATTTCCGGAATCCACACAAGTGCTGCACGAATATGGCTATGTTTGTTCAAGGTCATGGAGATACCTTCACCACTGCCACAAATTGCAATACCCTTTTCACACTCTCCTGCTGCAATACCATTTGCCAACGCATGTGCAAAATCAGGATAATCACAACTCTCTTCGCTATAGCAACCATAATCTTTGAATGCTATACCGTGCAGTTCAAGATATTCTTTTACGTACTGCTTTAAAGCATAACCGGCATGGTCACTGGCAAGACCTATTATCTGTTTCTCCATCTTATTCAGAAAGGAATTTAAGAACTTCTTTATAAATGTTTTCAGGATTAAAGCCTAACTTTTCATCCAACACGGTATAGGGTGCAGAGAATCCGAAGCTTTCTAATCCATAGACTTTACCATTTGCGCCCACCAAACCTTCAAATGTAACAGGCAGACCTGCAGTAAGACCAAAGATTTTTGCATTCTTAGGCAAGAGAGACTCTTGATATTCTTTGCTTTGACGACGGAATAATCCTTCAGAAGGACAACTTATTACACGGGCCTTGATATTGTCATTTTTCAAGAGTACTGCAGCTTCTGCCAAAGTGCTGACTTCCGAGCCTGAAGCAACCAAAATCACATCAGGATTAGATTCTTTCACTACTTCATAAGCACCACGTGCAGCACCTATATAATCAGTATCGGCAGGAAGGTCTTTTACATTTTGACGACTAAAGATGAGAGCAGTAGGAGTTTTCATATTTTCCATTGCCATCTTCCAGCACTGTGTTGTTGCATGTACATCACAAGGACGGAACACTCTCACGCTATCCTCTCCACTATGGTTCTTTAATTTTTCCATCAAGCGGATTTGTGCTTCTTGCTCAACCGGTTCGTGGGTAGGACCATCTTCTCCGACACGGAAGGCATCGTGCGTCCACACAAACTTCACAGGAAGTTCCATTAAAGCAGCCATACGTATAGCCGGTTTCATATAATCGCTGAACACAAAGAATGTTCCCATTGCTGTGATAATACCACCATGGAGTGTCATACCTATACAAACACAAGCCATGGTAAGTTCGGAAACACCAGCTTGGAAGAATCCACCTGCAAAGTTATCACGAGTAATCTCTGTAGTATGCGCCAAGAAACCATCTGTCTTGTCTGAATTGCAAAGGTCAGCAGAAGACACAATCATATTAGGTACATATTCAGAGAGCAAAGACAAACAAGCAGCAGAACCGTTACGTGTAGGACCATTGGGCTTTTGCTGAATTGTTTCCCAAGGGATTTCAGGCAATTTGTTTGCAAACCAGTCTTTCATCTGGCTAGCCTTTTCTGGGTGTTCAGCTGCCCAAGCATTTTCTTCCTGATGACGTTCTGCTACAATAGCCTTCAATTCGTTCTTGCGATTCTCATAGAGTTCCTTTACCTCATTATATATAATAAAGGGATTCTCTGGATCGCCGCCTAAGTTTCTAACGGTATTTTCGTAAGCTTCTTTTCCTAGAGGAGCACCATGAGTCTTGCAATCATGTTCATAGCTACTACCATCAGCTTTACGAGCGCCCTTACCCATTACGGTATGTCCAATAATCAAGGTAGGTCTGTTTTGTTCTTCTTGCGCTGCACGAAGTGCTTTACGGATTTGTTCAGGATCGTTGCCATCTATTTCCAACACATTCCAATTCCATGCACGATATTTCATTGCAGTATCCTCTGAAATAACAGCATTGGTTTCTGTAGAAAGTTGGATTTCGTTAGCATCAAAGAACATAATCAAGTTATTCAAGCCTAAGTGACCAGCAATACGGCCTGCACCTTGTGACACTTCTTCTTGAACACCACCATCAGAAATGTAGCTATAAATTTTTTCTTTCAAGAACGACTTATTTCCTGTACGTGCATAGAGTGCTTTAGCAGCAATCGCCGCACCTACGGCATAAGTGTGTCCTTGTCCCAATGGGCCTGAAGTATTTTCTACACCACGTGCAAAATTCACTTCCGGGTGACCAGGGGTTGGAGAACCCCATTGACGAAACTGTTGCAACTCCTCCAGTGAAAAACGGCCAATCAAAGCCAACTGCGAGTAGAGCATCGGAGACATATGTCCTGGATCCAGGAAGAATCGGTCTCTGCATTCCCAAGTAGGATTTTCTGGGTCAAAAACAAGGAACTCAGAGAAAAGGACATTTACAAAATCGGCACCACCCATAGCACCGCCGGGATGACCTGATTTTGCTTTTTCTACCATTGAAACGGCCAATATACGAATATTGTCTGCCGCCAAGTTCATAAGTTTCGTAGGATTTTCCATTGCTATACGAATATGCTATTTTTAAATTTAGTGACAAAAGTACAACTATTTATCCGTTTAGCAAAAAATAGTTTAAAGAACTTTGTTTTATATGGTGAATAACAGAATTTTCACCCTACAAACTGTTATAAAAACATCGAGGAAGGACATTTTCTGATTGTCCTTCCTCAATTTCTATAATATTTGATGATTTACTCTGCTTCTTGTTCTTCTCTGTAATCCATTTCAAATTGAACTACGAACAGCAAATCTTCAACTTCAAATTCACCAATGCCCTCTTTCTTAGATTTTTCAGCTAAATAGCTTGCAATAGCTTCTTCATCGATTTCTATGAATCCATCTTTATCCGGAGTAGCATCAAGAACCCCACTTTCGGCATAATACTCTACAATGAGGTCTAAGAAATAGTAAAGTTGGTCGTCCGAAATCTTCTCTTGCAATTCTTGCGGAAGATGTTGTCGGATATACTCTACTGCACGAGCATCGTCTTCTGCTTCAAGCAAAAGTTCATCTTCAAAACTAGCCATTAGAGCAAAGCGTTAATTTTTTCTTCGAATGTGCTTTTGGGAGCTGCACCTACGTGCTTGTCTACAACTTCTCCATTTTTCAAGAAAAGCACTGTCGGAACATTGCGAATACCAAATTTAGATGTCAACTCATCGTTTTCATCTACGTCGCATTTTCCTACTACAACTTTACCAGCAAACTCTTCAGCCAATTCCTCTATGATTGGAGCAATCTTTTTGCAGGGACCACACCATGTTGCAGAAAAGTCTATTACCATAGGAAGACCTTCTGCGAGCAAGCCTTCATAATTGGCATCTGTAATAATTTTTTCCATATTTCCTTATTTTAAATTTATGTGATAATTGTGATGTTATTCTACTATTTCAAAATCCACTGAGCAAAGGTATCAATTTATTTTGTAACTAAGCCCCCAATGAGCATCAATAAATTCTATTAATTCTTTTTCTATCTTTATTTTCTTTTTTCGAGAAGCCAATGCCACGCGATAATTATGCTCTTGATCGAATATATCAAAAACCATCTCCACTTTACCCGGACTCTTCTCTATAATTGCCAATAATTCATCTGCCACATTTTCATCCAAAGCATTGATATTCATTGTAATGGTAATGCTTTTGACGTTATTCTCATTTACATCTCCCAAAAATTCTATCTTTCCAATTCTAAGGTCAATCTCACCTTCTCTGAATCTATGTGGCTCTGTACGCGCTGTCACAAAAAGGCTGTTACCCACCTTCATATATCCATTCCATTTTGCCCAGTCAGCTCCAAACAACGCTAATTCACCCGCTCCGCTATAATCCTCAAGTTTAACAATTCCATAAGGTTTACCACCATTACGTGTTTGACCTTGTCGCACTTCAGTTACGATTCCGCCCATCATAATATCACGGTTAAGAGCAACGTCCTTGCTCTCCCACTCCGCCATCTTTACATTACAGATATTATCCAGTACCAATTTGAATTCATCAAGAGGATGGCCGGAGATATAGATACCGATGAGGTCTCGTTCTTTGTTAAGGCGTTCAAGCTCACTCCACGAAATATAGTCTGACGGAATCTCTGGTTTGGCAATATCCACTGTTTCAATAGCCCCAAACAAAGAAGTAGCAGCAGATGCCTTATCCACCTGGTACAACTGTCCATAACGCATCAGAACATCCAGATAAACCTCTCCTTTGGGTGTATTGGCAAAAAATTGTTCTCTTTGAGCTTCTTTAAAACTATCAAATGCACCGGCCAGGATGAGCGTTTCCACATTTTTCTTATTACATGCCGTCAGGTTCACACGTTCTATAAAATCAAAGATGCTGGTATATCGCCCTCCCCTTTCTCGTTCTTCGAGAATAGCCGCCACTGCATTTTCTCCTACACCTTTTACTGCAGCAAGTCCGAAACGGATATCTCCCATGGAGTTCACACTGAATTTCTTCAAACTTTCATTTACATCGGGGCCCAGTGTTTTTATCCCCATACTCTTACATTCATCCATCAACTTCGTGATTTCCGTAATGTTCGAAAGGTTTCGGCTCATATTACCCGCCATATATTGCGCCGGGAAATTAGCTTTGAGATAAGCCGTTTGATATGCCACCCATGAATAACATGTAGCATGGCTCTTATTGAATGCATACGATGCAAAGGCTCGCCAGTCATCCCAAATTTTTTCCAGAGCTTTCGGGTCGTGTCCGTTCTTTTCTCCTCCTTTGAGGAATTTCGGATACATCTCGTTCAGTTTTTCAATGAGTTTCTTACCCATTGCTTTACGTAGCGTATCACTCTCACCACGAGTAAAGTTAGCAATCTCACGTGAGAGGAGCATCACTTGCTCTTGGTACACCGTAATACCATACGTATCCTTCAAGTATTTTTCCATACAAGGAAGGTCGTAGGTAATGGGTTCTATACCATGTTTACGCTTGATGAATTGGGGAATGTACTGCATTGGGCCCGGACGATAAAGGGCATTCATCGCAATCAAATCCTCAAACGTAGAGGGCTGAAGTTCCCTAAGATACTTCTGCATACCGGCCGATTCAAACTGAAAGGTACCGATAGTACGTCCGTCACAATAAAGCTGATATGTAGCAGGGTCTTCAATGTCAATCTCATCAATATTTACATCGATACCCAGACTTATTTTAATATTTTCGAGAGCCTCCTTGATGATGGAAAGTGTCTTCAACCCCAGGAAGTCCATTTTGATAAGTCCCGTTTCCTCAATTACGCCACCTTCAAACTGTGTACAGCGTAATTTCTCTCCAGTTTCCTTATCATCTGCCGTCGAAACCGGAACCCAATCAGAGATATCATCACGACAAATAATAATACCACACGCATGCACACCCGTATTGCGAATATTACCTTCCAGCATTTTTGCATACCTGATGGTATCGTGCAATAAAGGATCGGGAGACACTTCAGCATCACGCAGTTCCGGAATCACCGAAATAGCATTTGGCAGATTCATCTTCAAGGGTTTTCCATCTGGTCCTTCCGGAAGTTTATCCGGAATCAGTTTACACAGCTTATTACTGGTATCCAGCGGCAATCTTTGTACACGCGCCACGTCTTTTATTGCCGACTTTGTGGCCATCGTACCATAAGTAATAATATGAGCCACTTTTTCTGCCCCATACTTTTCTGTCACCCAGTTCAACACACGAGCACGTCCATCGTCATCAAAGTCGACATCAATATCAGGAAGTGAGATACGGTCCGGATTCAAGAAACGCTCAAAAAGCAAGTCATATTTAATGGGGTCCACTTGCGTAATACCCAAACAATAAGCCACGGCACTACCCGCGGCAGATCCACGACCGGGACCTACCGATACATCCAATTGTTCTCTGGCTACTTTTATATAATCTTGTACAATGAGGAAGTAACCGGGGAAACCCATTGTTTTCATAATATGGAGCTCAAACTTTATTCGCTCCTGCGTTTCTTCATCAAGAGGATCCCCATAGTGTTTTTTAGCTCCTTCATAGGCCAGTTTAGCCAAATAGTCAGCCTCCAACTTGATACGATATAGTTTCTCGTAACCACCAAGTTTCTTTATTTTGCTATGTGCCTCTTCTTCACTCAGTACCACATTTCCATTTTCATCTCTCGTAAACTCGTTAAACAAGTCCTCTTCAGTAAAACGTGCTCTGTAAGTTTCCTCAGTGCCAAACTCTTCGGGAATTTCAAAGTTCGGCATGATGGGGCCATGGTCTATACTGTATATTTCTATTTTGTCGCAAATCTCACAAGTATTGGTAAGCGCCTCGGGCACATCGGCGAAAATCTTATTCATCTCGGCCTTCGTCTTAAACCACTCTTGTTTTGTATAAAGCATACGAGTAGGGTCACCCAAGTCACGTCCGGTGGAGAGGCAAATCAATCTATCGTGAGCTTCTGCATGTTCTTCATCCACAAAATGCACGTCATTGGTACACACCAGCTTCACATCATGCTTCTTAGCCAAGTCCATGATTACCTGGTTGGCTTGTTGTTGCAAAGGATAGGTTTCTCTATTCGCTCTCTGCTCAGGGTCGGTCACCTCATGTCTTTGTAGTTCAAGATAATAGTCATCTCCAAAGACACGTTTAAACCAAAGAACCGCATTTTCTGCCTCTTCTATCTTGCCATTTAAGATTTTATTGGGCACTTCTCCACCTATACACGCGGAGCACACCACCAATCCTTCTCTGAAACGTTCCAAATCCTCATGGTCCGTTCTGGGACGCATATAAAATCCATCTACCCATGCACGCGACACGAGTTTTATCAAGTTATGATACCCCACTTCGTTCTTGGCCAATACCACCAAGTGCCATCCCGATTGGTCTGCCCTTTGATCTTTAAGGGTTTTGTCGCCACGACGCGCCACATACATTTCACAACCGAAAATAGGTTTGAAATCCACAATTTTCTGTTGTTTCGCAATTTCACGTTGTGTTTCTTCTATCAGTTGTTCTTTCGACTTTTCTTCTCCTTTTTTTGCTTTTTCATCACTCTCTACATAAGTTCCATCCTCCAACTTTTGTAGCTTTTCTTGGGCCTTTCGCAAGGCATCCTTAGCTTTTCCCTTTACCTTTTTAGTATAGTTGAAAAATTCTTTCACACCCATCATGTTTCCGTGGTCTGTCAATGCCAGTCCACGCATTCCGTCACGCATAGCCTTATCTACAAGTTTCGTGATAGAAGCCTGTCCGTCAAGTATAGAATACTGAGAATGAACATGTAAGTGTACAAAGTCTAACATATTGATGGGTATTAGTTGATGAAAAGTCCCACAAATGTAATAAAAAAAAGTAATAAATCGACAACGGACAACAGACAATGGACAACAGACAACGGACAACAGACAACGGACAACGGACAACGGACAACAGACAACGGACAACAGACTACGGACAACAGACTACGGACTACGGACAACAGACTACGGACAACGGACAACAGACTACGGACTACGGACAACAGACAACAGACAATGGACAACAGACAACAGACTACGGACAACAGACTACGGACAACAGACTACGGACAACAGACAACAGACAATGGACAATGGACAACAGACAACAGACTACGGACAACAGACTACGGACTACGGACTACGGACTACGGACTACGGACTACGGACAACAGACAACGGCAACGGATATAAACGCTTTTTTTGAAAAATAGGCGGAGAGACACTAAAAAAAATAATTTTTGCCTAATTTTGTACAAAATTAAATAAGAAGACACTATCGAGTGTTCGAATAGAATTTCAGATTTTGAATATATTTTTAAACTTATGCAGATAAAAGACAGTTTCAAGAAGAGTGGATATAGATTCATATTGCTCTTTAGCGTATGTAGCTTCATGTTGTGGGGATGTAATGACGATAATATCGAGCCCCAATTGCCCGACTTGCCTACACAGCCTATTGTTGTTTTGTTCGACAACGATGTGCATTGCGCAGTAGATGGCTATCCGATGCTTGTGTCGCTCCGCAAAGACTGTTCTTCTCGTACGAACTATGTTTCAACAGTATCCTGCGGCGACTTCGCTAGCGGAGGATTGTTAGGCGCCATTTCTAAAGGAGAGCAAATAATAGAAGTGATGAATTATGTTGGTTACGATGTGGTAACTTTGGGTAATCACGAACTGGATTACGGAATGCCGCAAATGTTTGCGCTTACTGAAGCACTAGAAGCACCGGTTGTGTGCGCCAACCTTAAGAATGTGCAAACCGGCACCTACACCTACCCTGCTTATAAAATGGTTAGTTATGGAGATGTAGAAGTAGCTTATTTAGGTCTTACAACAACCACGAGCGGAACTGTCACGAGTCTAAGCGACGAGCAGGGCAATCCGCTTTATAGTTTTATGCGCGAGAATTTTTATGAAAATGCTCAATACTTTATCAATGAAGCTCGCAAAGAAGGTGCCGACTATGTTGTAGCACTTGCGCATTTGGGCGATAGTCCAAAAACCGGGGGCCACTCAAATTCAACGGAACTCATCAGCAATACAACCGGACTGGATGCAGTAATCGACGGCCACGACCATCATGTCATCGAAGAACAGTTTGTTAACAACAAGGAAGGACGTCCGGTATTGCTCACCTCGTCAGGTTCCGGTTTTCAATACATTGGTCAGCTTACAATCAACACAGATGGTACGCTAGAATCATCCCTTATCAACATCTCCAATAGCGAAGTGACGGCAGATAGTGATTGCCAGCAATATGTAGAACAACTAAAGGAGAAGATAAGCAGCAAAGGCAATTTCGTCATAGGCAGTAGCGAGGTAGACCTCACAATTTATGATGACAACGGAAAGCGTATTGTACGCAAACAGGAATCCAACCTCGGCGATTTTTGTGCCGATGCCTTTCGCACATTCACAGGTGCAGACATAGCCCTAATTAACGGTGGTGGCATTCGTACCGATATAAAACGTGGCGATATTTTGTTCAACGACCTTTACAATGTGATGCCCTTCGGCGATATGATTGCCACAGGAACGCTCACAGGAGAGCAGTTGCTCGATGTATTAGAATTTTCTGTATCAGCATTACCAGCAGAGACGGGATCATTTATGCAAGTCAGCGGTCTGCGCTTTCAGGTAGACCAGGCCTCCGCTTCTCCCGTAGTAAAAGACTCTGAAACAGGAATGTTTGCGCATGTAGGTGAAGGCGAGCGCCGTGTTTCGCAGGTAGAAGTACTTGACAAGCAGAGTAACTTGTACAAACCACTAGAGAAAGCTCAACAATATAAAGTAGCAACATTAGACTATCTGATTCTTGAACAAGGAGGTTCAGGAATTTTGAGTTGCGTCACTCCCGATTCTGAGTATTACGGAGCAGATATTGAAATTCTGCGCCATTATCTTGAAACAAATTTAGGAGGCATAATAGGTTCGGAGTATAGCAAACCTCAAGGACGCATAAGAATCAAGTAAGGTTCTATAAATTGTTGATAAATAATAAATATAGTGCGTCAAGTTCAGTTGTCTTCACAAACGAAATAACTACTCAACTTACGTTAAACATTGAAGGCGTTTCTGCTCAAACAACCAGTTTCTTGAGTTGAAACGCTTTCTGCGTATAGTAACAGATAAGATTTCAAAAAATTAAAGCAGCACCTTTTTCAATAAACATTTCCCCAAGAAAAAAGGGGTTTTTCCCGAAGTTAAATAAGAAGGTAAAGTATCGGGAAGAAGGTCTACCCCCAATAACTTATCAGATTTTAGCCTTAATCCTTCCATTTTTACGCAAGTTCTTTGTATCTTTGTCAGAAATTTGCAAATTATGAAACTAAACTTCTTATATCGTTTGTTGGGCATCATTGTTATGACGGCCACATTTTCTGCTTGCAACGAAGAAGACACCTATGCAGAACGCAGAGAACGCGAGCGCGAGCAAATCAATGCTTTTTTGAAAAAGGGTATTCAAATAAAAGATACGGAATCAGAAGATTTCATCTTAGAAGTAGCTCCCGACATTAAGGTTATTTCCGAATCTCAATTTTACGAGAACGACAGTACCACCGATGTTTCTCAGAACGAATACGTATTGTTCAAAGGTTCGGGAGTGTATATGCAAATTGTGCGTAAAGGAATTGGCCAAAAGTTAGAACCCGGCCATTCAGCCACGATACTTACCCGCTATGTAGAATTCAACATTGCGGCAGACAGTATCCAAAGTACGAATCGCGCATTAGCCTACGAGTCCTACCCAGATGTAATGACATGTACCAACTCTTATGGAGTCTTTACGGCATCTTTCACGAGTGGCGTCATGAACAGCTATTACCAATCCCCCTCTGTGCCCTCAGGTTGGCTCATCCCCCTAAAGTTTATCCGCCTTGGCCGTCAAGCGGCAGCAGACGAGGAAATAGCCTTAGTTCGCCTCATTATCCCCAGCACCGAAGGCCAGAGCGATGCATTGAATAATGTATATCCATGTTTTTACGAAATAAGTTACGAACGAGGAAGATAAATAGCCTCAAAACTCATAAAATATGCTAAATAACATATTTTTATAACACAAATTTGTGCTATATAAATAAAAATTCGTAATTTTGCAACGTTCAAACAATTAAATATTAAATACAATGCAAGAAAAAGCAGGCGAAATTGCCGGAAAGATTTGGAATGCCTTGAACGAAAAAGGCGAGATGACCGGTAAAGAACTCAAAAAAGCAACAGCCGTAAAGACAGAAAAAGAACTTTACCTCGGCCTTGGCTGGTTGCTCCGTGAAGACAAGGTTCAAGTTTCTGAAGTAGAAAAGGACGTTACTGTAACTTTGAAGTAATACTTCCAGAAAATTGTCAAAATTAAGAGGGTGTGTCAAACATGTTTGCCACACCCTTATTGTTTAATGTAATCTACCCTATGATCAACAAGCTTTATAGCTTCTTTATCTTATCAAGAATATTTTTATTGATTCTAATAAGGTCTTCTTTGGTCTTTATGATACCATTAGGAAGTTCTATCCATTCATTGAAATAGTCCATGAATATTTGCTTGAACGATTGTCCGGTCGACCGGGCTTGAGGATTCACCACGACATTAAAGCTTTTCTGAATCAGCTCCACATCAATAGTATCGCCTGTCATAAAGAAATCGCCATCACAGTGGGCCACTCCATTGGTAGAGCGCGTAATCCTCACTTTCTTGGCCTGTATCGTCTTTACGTGGCTATTTGTATCAATCGTTTTATTAAGCAATTGCAAGATGATTTGTGGCGACTCAATGGTATTAAATGCTTCCATGATGATGATGTCCATCAAGCCGTCGCTCATCGAGGCATTAGGAGCAATGTACACGTTGTTTCCGTATTGCGAAGCATTGGCACAAGCCACAAGGAAAGCTTTGTGTTTAGTCACCCCATTTTCTGTTTCTATGGTGTAGGTATCGGGCTGATATCTCAACCCCTCTCTCAAGGTGTTTTCCACATACGACAAGGGACCTCTTTTTCCACTCTCTGCAAATTTCAGACTTACAAAAGCATCAAACCCCACCCCGCAAGTACAGAAAAAGGGTTGTCCGTTTATCTTTCCATAATCCAAGCATTGGATGGAGGCCTGATTGATGATTTTCAAAGCCTTTTTCACATCCATGGGAATTTGCAAATGGCGCGCCAATCCGTTTCCTGAGCCACGCGGAATGATGCCCAGCGCACTATTGCTATGCACCAGCGAGCGAGCCACCTCGTTCACCGTACCATCTCCTCCTACCGCCACTACAATATCTACTCCCTCCTCTGCTGCTTTCTTTGCCAATTCAGCAGCATGACCAGCGTATTCTGTAAGAACTATTTCGTATGTAAAGAGCGTAGCGTCTATTCCATTCTCAATTTGTTTAAGAACGGAAGTCTTCTTCTTCACTCCTGAAATAGGATTTACAATAAAAAGAATATGCCTTTTGTCCATAGTTAGAATATTTCCGAGTAAGTATTATTCCTTACGAAACAGCTACTACGATTTTTCGTTTCCTGGTTGTTTTTGCGTGTACTGCAAATTTACGGATAAATACGATATGGTCCAAATCACAAAATCGGTCTTTAGTTTATTATAAACAAAAAACCCCCGTTGAAGGACGAGGGCAACCTAATGTTTTCACAACGGAACTAAATCCTTATTGAGAATTGCTTCAAATTAGTACTGCAAAGTAAGCACTTTATAATGATATGGCCAAAAGTTTTGCCATATCTTTTATATTTTCTAATTTTGGTGTCTATACATATATAATGAAAATACTATGAAACGCATATTAGGTCTTGACCTTGGAACAACAAGTATTGGTTGGGCTTTGGTAAACGAAGCAGAGCACGAATCCGAACAGTCTTCCATTATTAAATTAGGGGTACGTGTGAATCCCTTGACCGTTGATGAATCCTCAAACTATGAAAAAGGTAAGGCTGTCGAAACCAATCAAGTTAGACGCCAAAAACGTAGTGCTCACCGCAATCTTCAACGCTACAAGCAACGCCGTGCCACCCTATTAAGCATCCTCAAGAAGCATGGTTTTATCACCGACGAAACGTTGCTTTCTGAAAATGGCGAGAACTCTACTTACGAAACATACAACTTACGCGCAAAAGCGGTCACAGAGCAAATCTCTCTAGAAGAGTTTGCTCGCGTGCTCCTGATGATCAATAAGAAGCGCGGGTATAAGAGTAGTCGTAAAGCCAAAAGTGGTGAGGATGGTAAGTTGATTGACGGAATGACCGTTGCGAAAAAACTTTATGATGAAAACCTTACCCCTGGACAATTGTGCTTTCAAATTTTGAGTGACGGTAAGAAGGCACTACCCGATTTCTATCGTTCAGACTTGCAAGCAGAATTTAATCGTATCTGGGATTTCCAAACTCAATTCTATACAAGTGTCCTTACTGCTGAATTGAAGGAAGCACTTGCAGGCAAAAACGCATCGCAAACATGGGACATTCTTGCGAAGCATTTTATGTGGACTGAACAACGCCAGTCATGGAATGATGAGCTGGCTCAAAACGAAGTTATAGACGTAACTTTTCAACTCACCAAACCCAATCGTAAAGTGAAGGGCATTGAGTTGAAAAAGGAAAACTACTCGTGGCGCAACAAGGCTCTTTCGGAAAAATTGCATCCTGAAGAGTTAGCCATTGTCTTGCAAGAAATCAATGCCGACATTAACAAGTCCAGCGGTTACCTCGGCGCCATTAGTGACCGAAGCAAGAACCTGTTCTTCAACCACCTTACGGTAGGACAATACTTGATGAACCGACTCTCTGAAAATCGCCATAATAGTTTGAAGAATCTTGTGTTCTACCGTCAGGACTACATGGATGAGTTTGAAGCGATTTGGGAAAGTCAAGCACGATTCCATCCGCAACTCACTCCCGAACTGAAGACAGAAATTCGCGATGTCGTTATTTTCTTCCAACGTCGTTTGAAGAGTCAAAAGTCACTCATCAGCATCTGTGAATTTGAGCGCAAGGATCAAGAGGTTGTACTCCGCGATGGTAAGAAGAAAACCATTGTGGTCGGTAGTCGTGTTATCCCACGTTCCTCTCCCCTATTCCAAGATTTCAAGATTTGGCAATCGCTCAATAATTTAGAAGTCATCGTTGTTGATGATTCAGGCAAAAAGAAGCGTGCAAAGAAAAATGTTGCGTCGCCTACCAATGCCACCGAAGCGAGTGAAGCATTAGAACTCGAAGGCAGAAGACGCCTTACGCAAGAAGAGAAGGAAATCTTGGCAGAGGAACTCTCAATCAAAGCAGAGTTAAAGAAGGCACAGATTCTAAAGTTGTTATTTGACAAGACAGATGCTCTTGACCTGAACTTTGAATCCGTAAAGGGCAACACTACAGGAAACTTGTTCTATCAAGCGTTTAGCGCTATGATGGATTTGAGTGGACACGAACCACTCGATTTCAAGAAACCTTCAGTCGAACTTAAGAAGCAAGTACACGCAGTATTTGAATCCCTCGGATGGAATTGTGAAATTCTCGACACACAAGTTTATCTTGACCAACCTTTAGACGACCAACGTCCCTATCAACTTTGGCACTTACTCTACTCCTTTGAAGGTGACAACTCGGCTACGGGTGATAGTAAATTAAAGGAAAAGCTAACCTCGCTTTGTAATTGTCCAACTGACTACGTTAGTCCGCTCATAGAACTCGTATTTGAGGATGATTACGGCAGTTTGAGCGCCAAGGCGATTCACAAGATTCTCCCCTACATGAAGGAAGGATGCGGTTATGACGTTGCTTGCACCTATGCGGGCTATCGCCATTCAGCAAGTTCCTTGACCAAGGAAGAAATCGAGCAAAAGGAACTGCTGGACCAACTCGAATTGTTGCCTAAAAACTCCTTACGCAACCCTGTGGTGGAAAAGATTCTCAACCAAATGGTGAATGTGGTCAATGAAATCATCACCACCTATGGTCGTCCCGACGAAATTCGTGTAGAACTGGCGCGCGAACTCAAGAAAAATCAGAAGGAGCGTGAGCAAATGACCAAGGCGATTTCAGCAGCAACGAAACAACAAGAACAAGTGCGCGAATTACTGCAGAAGGAGTTTGGAATTGCTAACCCCTCACGCAATGACATCATCCGCTACCGTCTTTACGAAGAACTGAAAGCGAACGGATATAAGACGCTCTACTCTGACACCTACATTCCACGCGAAAAGCTCTTCTCCAAAGAAATTGACATTGAGCACATCATTCCCCAAGCACGCTTGTTTGACGATTCATTCTCCAACAAAACATTGGAGTACCGTGATGTGAACATAAAAAAGGGAAAGCAAACGGCCTACGACTTTGTGCGTGAGGCCTACGGTGAAGAGGGATTAAAGCGTTACCTCTCCGTTTGTACCTCGCTCTTCTCACAACAGAAGACCAAGTTGAAGAAGTTGAAGATGACGGAAGCGGAAATTCCCGAGGACTTTATCGAACGTGACCTTCGCAACACGCAATACATCGCCAAGCGTGCGTTGGCAATGCTTCATACCATTTGCCGACGCGTAGTGGCTACTTCAGGAAGCATCACCGAGCAACTCCGTAAGGACTGGGAATTGATTGACGTCATGAAGGAGTTGAACTGGGATAAATATGCCGCACTCGGAAAGGTAGCCTACCACCAAGACCGCGACGGACGCCAAATTGGGCGCATCACAGATTGGACCAAGCGCAACGACCATCGCCACCACGCTATGGATGCTCTCACTGTGGCATTTACAAAACCTGCATTTATACAATATTTCAATAATAAAAATGCAGCCCATCAAGAAGGTTCCGAACTTTATGGTATCCGCAATGCGTATTTCCAAAACGGACGTGCTATTGCCCCCATACCTTTGCACACATTTAGAACTGAAGCATTGAACCAATTGGCACAAATTCTCGTATCTATTAAAGCGAAGAATAAGGTCGTTACGCTCAATGTAAATAAGGTGCGCAAACCTAAAGGCGGCACATTCACGAAAGTGCAACTCACTCCGCGCGGACAACTCCATAATGAAACCATCTACGGCAGTCGTAGGGAATACGTAACGAAGGAGGAATCCGTAGGTTCTGCCTTTGACGCAACCAAGATTGCAACCGTCTGCAAGGCAATCTATCGTGAAGCACTCCTTTGGCGCCTTAATCAATTTGGTGGTGACCCCAAGAAAGCATTTACAGGAAAGAATGCTTTGGATAAGAATCCCATTTGGTTGAACGAAGCGCATACCAAGGCGGTACCATCCAAGGTAAAAACCGTAAGTTTGGATACCACCTACACTATCCGTAAGGACGTTTCTCCCGATTTGAACGTAACAAAGGTTGTGGATGTTAAAATCCGCAAGTTGCTTGAGGCACGCCTTGAGGCATTTGGTGGCGACCCCAAGAAGGCATTTATCAATTTGAATGAGAATCCGATTTGGTTGAACGAGGAGCAAGGCATAAGCATCAAGCGCGTCACCATTTACGGCGTGAGCAATGCGCAATCCTTGCACGATAAGCGCGATAAGGAAGGTCGTTTAGTGCTTGATGAACATGGAAACACAATTCCTGTTGATTTTGTTAGTACAAATAGCAACCATCATGTAGCCATTTATCAGAAACCTTTGCTTGACAAGAAAGGATTACCTGTACTTGACGAGAACGGCACACCTCGCATGGATTTAGAAGAATGTGTAGTTTCTTTCTACGAAGCTGTTGCCCGTGTCAATCAAGGACTTCCCGCAGTGGATAAAGAATACAAACGTGACGAAGGTTGGAAGTTCCTTTACACCATGAAGCAGAACGAATACTTCGTGTTCCCCAATGAAGCAACAGGTTTTGATCCGAAGGAGATAGATTTGCTGGATCCTAATAACTATGAGTTGATTAGTCCTAATTTGTTTAGGGTACAGAAGTTGGCCTCAAAAAATTATGTATTTAGACACCATTTAGAAACATCCGTAGATGAATCAAAAGATTTAAGAGATATAACTTGGAAACGTATTCAATCATTATCTACAATGACCCAGTTGATTAAAGTCCGCATCAACCACATAGGGCAAATCGTGTCTGTTGGAGAATACTAATAGTACTATTAAGGGATTATTGCGCATGCAGTAATCCCTTTTTGTATCCACACAATACTAACCTATAAATCTTACCGCTATGATGAAACGTACCTTGTATTTTGGAAACCCTGCTTATTTATCCTTACGCAATGCGCAATTAGTCATCAAGATACCGGAAGTAGAGAGCAATTCCGAACTTGCGGAAAGCATAAAGAAAGAGGCTGTAGTCACCAAACCTATTGAGGATATTGGCGTCGTAGTGTTAGACAATAAACGTATTACGATTACCACAGGTGCTATAGAGGCACTGCTTGCAAATAATGTAGCACTTATCTCTTGCGATGACAAAGGCCTTCCCGTAGGATTGATGCTCCCCCTCTGTGGGAACACCACTCAAAGCGAACGCTTCCGCCATCAGATTGAAGCCTCATTACCCCTGAAGAAACAATTGTGGCAACAAACCATACAATGTAAAATCCACAACCAAGCAACAGTGTTGCAAGCGTGTCGAGGCACACGAGTGGAGTGTATGCGCGTATGGGCAAAAGACGTCCGTAGCGGGGATGCTGATAATTTGGAGGGACGCGCAGCCGCCTATTATTGGAAGCACCTCTTTGGAGCACACATAGAAGGGTTTATTCGTGACCGTGAGGGTGTACCGCCCAATAATCTGCTTAATTACGGATACGCCATCCTGCGTGCCATTATTGCGCGTGCATTAGTTTCCAGCGGACTGCTTCCCACATTAGGCATCCACCACCATAATCGTTATAATGCCTACTGCCTTGCAGACGACATAATGGAACCATACCGCCCTTATGTAGATGAACATATCTTCAAGTTAATTCAACGCAGTGGACTTCCTGATGAATTAACACATGAGTGGAAAGTCGAACTTCTTGCAATTCCTACGCTTGAAGTAAATATAGGAGGCAAACGCAGTCCACTGATGGTTGCAGCTACACAGACAACCGCTTCCTTGTACAAATGCTTTAGTGGAGAACTTCGTAAAGTGGTTTATCCCGAAAAATAAAACACTGAAATTTATGGACCGTTTTAGTGAATACCGTATTATGTGGGTGCTTGTATTCTTTGACCTTCCCACCGAAACCCTTCGCGACCGTAAAGCCGCAACAAAGTTTCGGAAACAGATTATGCAAGATGGGTTCACCATGTTTCAATTCTCCATCTACATTCGTCACTGCGCCAGTTGCGAGAATGCCGAAGTTCATGTAAAGCGCGTGAAATCCTACTTACCTGAATATGGAAAGGTTGGTATTCTAACTATTACTGACAAACAGTTTGGTGCTATCCAATTATACCATGGGAAAAAAGTACAAGAGACTCAATTACCTGGATTACAATTAGAATTGTTCTAATCAAGAAGGACTGCAAAATTTAATTTGCAGTCCTTCTTGATGGTAAAAACGAATGAGATTTTTCTTTTCTAATTTGCAACGTAAGTAACTATCAATCAAAAATATATAAAGATTGTAGTGTTTCTACCTATGCAAAAGTACTAATTTGAAAGCAATTCACAACCTACTTAAACAAAATTGTAAACTTTCCCAAAGTGTTTCTACCTATGCAAAAGTACTAATTTGAAAGCAATTCACAACACAGATTATAGCGCAAAAAATCTTACTAAAAGTGTTTCTACCTATGCAAAAGTACTAATTTGAAAGCAATTCACAACTATTTGTTCAAAAAATACTGATTCTCTACAAGTGTTTCTACCTATGCAAAAGTACTAATTTGAAAGCAATTCACAACTTTGCTTGAAAAGTTATCATCGGATAAAAAAGTGTTTCTACCTATGCAAAAGTACTAATTTGAAAGCAATTCACAACTCAAGACACACTATCTGCTCAACGAAGATGAGTGTTTCTACCTATGCAAAAGTACTAATTTGAAAGCAATTCACAACACCAAGAAAAATGAGTTTTTAACCCAAAAAAGTGTTTCTACCTATGCAAAAGTACTAATTTGAAAGCAATTCACAACTTTCGGCCAGACGTTGTTTTCCTCCGTAATAGTGTTTCTACCTATGCAAAAGTACTAATTTGAAAGCAATTCACAACGGGTTCTTGTAACATAATAAATCTGTCGTAGTGTTTCTACCTATGCAAAAGTACTAATTTGAAAGCAATTCACAACGTCAAGGTCAGCATAGACAATGGCGCTACGAGTGTTTCTACCTATGCAAAAGTACTAATTTGAAAGCAATTCATAATCTATTAGCAAGATGCTTATTCTATAAAACTATTTTCAATTCTACTTCATCTTACACACTTTTCTTGGCATGCCGCTTAGCCTATCATACATCTTCCTTTTTTTCTAGTACGCATTTTCATTTGCAAAGATTATTCAAGATAGAAAATCGGAGAAAATTCACTTGCTTTTTCTATAAATAAACACATTTTATTGAGCCATTCTTTGAAAGGCCGTTCAAAGGTTCTTTGAATGGGCATCCATAGAGTGCTTGAATGGGCATCCATAGCTCGCTTGAAAGGCCTTTCATAGATGCTATAAAGGTCATTTAAACAATCTTTGAACGAATATTGAACAAAACATTGTTTTTTGCCGTTTTATTGAATAGTTTTTGAACGGATATTGAATAGTGTTGAATGGATTTTCTGTGAGACATTTATTGAAACACGTCCATTCATCTATCCCCAAAAGAAAAGGAAGGCCCTCTGCATGCTGCATGACGAGCCTTCCTTTATTTCTAGGAATAAAAGGTTTCCCTTCTCTCTTTTCTTTTATTTTATCACCAATGCTTTGTCGAGGGTGTAGACCAAAGCTGCAAAGTGGGCACGGCTCTGTGCATCGCGACCTGCATTTTGCAATTGGCTCTTGAGCTGTTGCAAGGCAGACAACACGGCTGCACGCTGTGCGGATGTAGCAGAAAGCCCGCTGAACAAGCTGCAAAGAGTGCTTACATAATGGCTCTGGATGCCCTGACGATAGGCGCTCACCTTAGCTCCTGTAGTGGCTTCGGTAAAGAGCATCTTGCGCAAGTCGGTCAGATAATCGATGGCAGGATATTCCTCCGTCATGTCATACACGGCATAGCACAAACGGTTGATGGCTGAACGGCCAAAACGCAGGGTTACATCGGTGGGGTTGGGAGCAAAACGCTTTACGTAATCTTCGGCAATGAGCCAAGTGGGCTCTTTGGCCACATGGCGCTCAATGAATCCCATGGCCTCTTTCTGACGCTCACGACTCACATTAGTATATACAGCGCCTTCTTGATCTACCGTTTTGAAATCGGCTTGTACTCCTCCCAAAATACCTATCACATGGCCTGTGTAACGCATGAGTTGCGTGATGTATTGGCTGTGAATCTCTTGCAAGTTCTTAGAGTAGATATCCTTCTTGTCGTAGCTCCATGCGGGAAGCTGCTTCATGGCTCGTTTGAGATTGAGTATTCCATATTCGCTGGCCTTCACGGCATCATCTCCAAGGTCTTCTGTCTGACAGCGGGGGTCTTTTGTGCGGTTGGTTTCGCCATCGCCAAACCAAAGGCGTGGATTGCCATCGTGCTTCGCCTTGATAAGAGCTTCGAGGGCTTCATGGTCTGCCATAGAGTTCTCTGCAAACATGGGGCGATAACCCCACTCAATAGCCCATATATCGTAATCGTTGATACGGGGGAAGATTCCTGCACGGCCAATGCTATCTTCGGGTTGGGCCACATAATTGAAGCGGGCATAATCCATGATGCTGGGGGTATGGCCATACTTCTCCACCCATGCCTTATTGCGCAAGCTATCAACAGGAACGGTGCTGCTTGAACCAAAATTGTGACGGAGGCCCAACGAGTGGCCTACCTCATGAGAGGATACAAAACGTATGAGCTGCCCCATCAAGTCCTCATCGTAGTTCATCTTACGGGCTGCCTCGTCAATATTGGCAGCTTGCACCATGTACCAATCGTGTACAAGAGTCATCACATTATGATACCAACAAACATGGCTTTCGATGATTTCTCCTGTATAGGGGTCATGCACATTGGGACCATAAGCATTGGGGATGTCGGAAGCCAGGTAACGGATAACACTGAAACGTGCATCTTCCATAGACATGGTGGGGTCATCTTCTGGCCATTCTTTTCCGATAATAGCATTCTTCCAGCCGGCCTTCTCAAAGGCTACCTGCCAGTCGTTCACTCCCTGAATGAGATATTTACGCCATTGCTTGGGGGTGGCGGGGTCTATGTAATATACAATGGGTTTCTTGGGCTCTATGAGTTCTCCACGTTTCATGCGCTCTGCATCGGCACTATCCTTTGGCTCAAGGCGATAACGCACAATGAAGCGTTCTTCCTCTACTCGTTGCTGACTATCTGAGAAATTGACAAAGCCATTGGCAAAATAGCCTACACGGGGATCGAAGTAACGACGCTGCATAGGGTTCTTAGGCAAAAGAACAAAAGAGTAGTTGAATCCGATGGTTACCTTTCCACTGCGCGCACCGGCATAGGTGCGATTGGCCGAAGATGTCCATGTTTTTACAGTACGTACTTCGGTATTGGTGGGGAATGTTTTCATGCCTTCAATGAAAGAGAGGTCGGCATTATAATATCCCAAACCATATTGCTGCTTGTTGGAAGTACTCAGGCCAAGGGCCATCTCGTCTTTATTGAAAAGAGGAGCTACATCGATACGGCGACGTCCGTTCTTGTGATGCACCACTTTGAAAGAGGCGATGATAGGGTTGACGCTACAGATTTCAACTGCTCTACCTATGGCACTGGCTGAATCTGCCACATTCACCAACATCTCCGTACGAAGGAGCAAATCGCCCTTGGGCGACACTTCCCAATACACGGTTTGCTGCCTGGTCAACTCGCCACCATACTTCTGAATGCCTGCCGGGGTGGCTGTGAAACGTACTGTAAGTAAAATACGACGACCTATGAGCGAATCGGGTACATCCCAGAACCATTGGTCCTTGTCACCTTTCTTTACATTGAACAGACCGAGTTGGGTTTCTTTGGCATATTCCACTTCATCGAGCTGCTGCATAGGTTTTGCTGCATCGAACTTTTCTGCCAGATTGATTTCTGCCCATGCATGACTTTCCTTCTTGGGTTTGAGGGTAATGAGTAATGCATCGTCTGCCCCACCCTGCAATACGAGGGTATCAGCAAACGAGAGGGTGAGTTGTCCGCCCTTTTTGCCCTCTGCTATTTTCAATGGAGCTACAGGCTGCTTTACCAATGCTCCATTGCGATCGACAAAGGCTTTAGCTCCAACATTGTAGAGATAGAAAGTCTTACCTTTATTGGCGGTCAGAATGGCAAACTGCTGCCAGGGATTTTTCTTATTGCTCTTTTGGCCAAGGGTCTTCACTCCCGCCAATTTCTGAGCTACGGAGTCTACGCCCCAAACTACACCATTCGTTTCTATGGTATAACTGTGTGTGTTGAGCAAATCGCCAATGGATTTCACGGTTTTCACCGGCTCCTTGGCGGCTTTCTTTTCTTTCTTTGCCATGGCCGGTATTCCGAGCACAGAGAGGCAAAGCATGAGAGTGATAATCTTTTTCATTCTTGTTTTTATAAAGTGTTTATGTTTCGTTTATTTCAATTCCAATAACATATAAAAGGCCGAAAACACTCTTTTAGACCAGGAGTGTTTATTTATCCTTGAATAAGTATCCTTTTGAAGGATAAATATCTGCGGCCGAATATGGGCAGAAAAGAGCAAGAAGGCATGTGACCAATATGGTCAAAAATATTTTTCCCGTTTTCTGATACTATTATTAGGTTGTTAGTACATGCAAAGATAGCATATTCGTTTCTGTTAAATAGAAAAAAGATAAAATATCTCAGGTTTATAATGTATACTACGGATGCTCCCATCTAGCTAGCTGGCATTCATTTTTCTCTCTTGCCGGGCTTATTTTATCTTCTCTCTACCAATCTAACGCAGAAATGCCGAAAACATAACACCCTCACCATGCTTTTTTAATAAGCATTAGGGCGATACAACGAAGGAAAGCAGGAGAGAGCACGGAGAACGAACTATAGAAACGTATCCTATAAAGACATCATCTGCAGGTGAAGGCTCCGAATCTCATTTAGCCATAAAAAAATAATTGGCAATAAAATTAAAATTGTTTCTATGGTATAACTAAAAAATGGTACTTTTGTTTGGGAGAAGAGAAATTCGCCTCCCTTAATCTACTATCTCAAATGAAAACTATACTTTACGTTCACGGCTTTGGGTCATCCGGTGCTTCCGGAACCGTAATGATGCTGCGCCAAATGTTATATCCACATGGGGTAAAGGTCATAGCTCCTGACCTTCCCGTTAAGCCTTTAGAAGCTATTACTCTTTTGCAAGATTTAGTAGAAAAGGAGAATCCGGACCTCATTATCGGCACTTCAATGGGAGGTTTTTATACAGAATTGCTGAAGGGAAGGAAACGAATCTTGGTGAATCCCAGTTTTAAGATGGCACGACTACTCACTTTTAGAGGGATGGGCCGCTATCCTTTCTTAAACAAACGCGAAGATGGGGCAAAGGAGTTCAAAGTGGACAAAGAAATGATTGACCAATTCAAAACGTTGGAAAAAGATTCCTTTTCTAAAATCACACCGGAAGAAAAAGAAAATGTATATGCTTTCTTTGGCAATGCAGATAAAATAACGCAAGAATTCCAACCCATATTCTGCAAGCATTATGGCAAGGAACATTTTGCGATATTCGATGGGGAGCACCGCCTGAACGACGCTATTCTAAACAAAGTGGTATTACCTCTTATGAAGAGTCTTTTAGCAATTGATGAATAGAGAGCAATCAACAACTACACCCTACTCCTTATCCCAATAATAATCTATAGGATGCCATTCTGTTGAATGTATTTCTTCTGTTAGGGGATAGTGACAAATAGGATAGCCCTCTGCATCAAACTCTACAACCTGATTGGATAGCACCGGACCTTCGGGCATATGCAATCTGCTGACAGCAATTCGCCGTGAGAAAGATGGGTTTGAAGAAGATTTATCACCAGAGGACATACCAAGGATATTTGAAAATGATAATTTAACACTTGAACGCTACCACTAGGTACTTACCTAATTTTCCTTGTTTCCTTTAATCACGAAACGCTGTGTGGTTCGAAGGGTATCATCTTTAATTTGAGAGTCTCTATCCGCCTCCCTTTGCTTTGGGGTACTTTTTGTAATTCGATGACGCACTAACTCAGGATTGGTGATAGTAAGCAATTTGGCCTCACGACTCCACGGGGAATGATTATATACAAACCCATATACGAATTGGGGCTTGCGCTCAGCTACACGCATAGAAAGTGTTTGATTGCCACTTCCATAAATAGTACGACTAACCGATGCTATAGAATCACCCTCATAACAAATGGCTAACACTGCCGTGGCCATCTTCTGCCCTTCCTTATACAACCATTCGTTTGAAAAACGTAGCACTATATTGTCTCCCGAAAGCAGCATTGTATCACAGGGTTGCTCAAAATAGATTCGATTGACCCCTTGCGAAGATAACAAATTAAAAGGTCGACCACTCCATATTGTATAAGTGTCGCCATTACTTGAGTAATTTGTGTTAAGCGCAGCCAGATTGGCAGGAGTTGCTTCGGAGAAACGACTATTCAATTTTTCATAAACGGCATAGAGCTTATCTGCATGGCGAGTATAATAACGCATAGAACTATCAAAGACTTCCTGCTCGACCTTATGCTTACGAAAAACGGCTTCTGTGTATAGTTGCATATTTTGTACGACACTATCTGAACGTTGAGCCATTGCCTTTGCTATATGATAATCATAGAGGATATTCTCCATCTTCTTTTCGGAGAGCACACCGTCCGGTCTACCAGGCTTGCAGGAAGCTAGCAGAACGGACAACAAGGTGAGGAATAATATCTTTGATATTTGTTTCATTCTTCTGTCGTTGTAGGCGTTTTGGGGGTTTTATGGAATGATACTCCAGATAGATATTTATGGTAGAAGAGCAAAAGGATAACTGCGCCACAACTGATGGAGGCATCCGCAAAATTAAAGACGGCATTGAAGAATACCTTTCCTCCTAAAAAAGGAATCTCTTCGGGCCAAACAAAAAGCGGGAAATAAAACATATCCACCACACGACCGGACAAAAAACTGCCATAACCTTCGCCTAACGAAACCAAGTGAGCTGGCGTGGCAAAAGGAAGTCCAACGGGCAAACTCTCGGTATAGATAAGTCCATATAAAGCATTGTCAATGATATTTCCTACTGCTCCGGAAATAATCATCGAGAAACATATAATCAAACCCCGAGGATAACCTTTACGCACTAGATTCACTAATACTGCGGCAAATGCTACAATCACAACAACACGGAATATTGCCAAGAAGGATGTGGCTACGAAATCCATTCCAAATGCCATGCCATCATTCTCTGTGAAAAAGATTTGAAACCAACGGGTCACTTCTATCTTTTCATAGAGCATCATTTGGGTCTTTACTACATATTTGATGAGCTGATCCACAAACAATACAAACAGTATCACTCCGGCTGCTATTATCGCATTTATTTTTGTTTTTTTCTCCACGGGTAAAATAATAATTTCTTTATAACTTTATGGTATTTTCTAAACCATCAACCACAATGGTTTACCCAATTAAGCAACGCATGGGCACAGATGATTTATATAAAAACTCAGAAGCTCGTAGATAGTCTGCGGGCCTCCGAGTTTTTTCTATGTCTTATTGAATAAAGGACATTGTTCACCGATTTGACAGAGAGGTGTGGCACCCTCCTTTTTCAAAGACAGCCCCTTTTGATTATTTCAGCAAAAGGACTTAATCTTTTCTATCCTTCATTTGCTTGGCCTCAATGCTCAATGTGGCATGAGGTACGGCACGAAGTCGCTCTTTGGGAATAAGTTTGCCAGTAACACGGCATACGCCATAGGTTTTATTCTCAATACGAATCAAAGCGGCTTGTAATCCCTGAATGAACTTCTGTTGACGAGCAGCCATTGTTGTCAATTCTTCTTTGGTCTGTGTCATTGAGCCTTCTTCAAGAATCTTATATGTAGGTGATGTATCACCCACATCATTGCCATCACGATTCATCAGCACGTCCATCATCTGGTCGTAATCTCTTTTTGCTAATGCAATCTTTTCAAGAATCAAAGCTTTGAATTCAGCTAAATCTTCATCAGTATAACGTGTTTTATCTGACATAACTTTTAATAATATTAGAGTTTATAAGGTTGATTTAGTTATTACAATATTCACTTTAAAGTCTTCAAAATCGAACTCTTCGGTAGCCGGAACCTCTGCACTGAACTTAAAGCTGTCTGCCAACACCTGCGAACAGATATAGTCGCTAAAGCTATTCACCGCATCTTCCAAAAGTGCATTTGACTGCATCAGAATATTGATACGATCAGTGATTTCAAAACCACTCTCTTTGCGATAAGTCTGCACACGCTTAACAACTTCACGTGCCAGGCCTTCACGACGCAAGTCGTCAGTAATTTCCAAATCGAGTGCAACGGTCAAAGCACCTTCATTGGCCACTGTCCAACCGGGGATGTCCTCACTCACGATTTCAACATCTTCACGCTCTACTACTGCGGGAGTTCCTTCAACCATCAATGAGATAGTTCCTTCAGTCTCCAAAGTGGCGATTTCTGCTTGGGTAAGTTCGGCTACAGCAGCAGAAACAGCCTTCATCAATTTACCGAATTTCTTTCCCATCACACGGAAGTTACACTTCACTTTCTTTTCAAGCATTGAGCCTTCTACAAAACGAAGCTCCTTCACGTTTACCTCATCCAGGATGAGTTGTTTCACGGCTTCCAGACTTTCTTTTTGGCGAGCATCTGTCAAAGGAATAGAGATACACTGTAATGGTTGTCTAACAATGATGCGCTCTTTCTTACGCAAAGACAATACCATTGAAGTAATCTTTTGTGCCATTTCCATTCTATGCTCCAATTCCTGATCTACCAATGCTTCATTGCATTTGGGGAATGATGCTAAGTGAACACTCTCCTCGCCTGCTCCATTGGTCAAGTCTTTAAAGAGGCGATCTGCATAGAAAGGTGCAATAGGCGCCATCAACTTAGAAACAGTCAACAAACATGTATAGAGAGTCTGATAAGCACTCAACTTATCGGCATCCATCTTGCCAGCCCAGAAACGCTTACGGCTGAGACGTACATACCAGTTAGAAAGATTGTCGATTACAAACGTAGAAATCATACGGCCGGCACGGGTGGGCTCATAGTCATCATAAGCAGCCTCAACATTCTTGACCAACGTATTGAGTTCTGAAAGAATCCAACAATCTAATTCAGTACGCTCAACTACCGTTTCCAAATATACGGAAGGATCATAACCATCTACATTGGCATACATCGCAAAGAACGAATAGGTCTGGAATAGTTTACCAAAGAATGTACGTACTACTTCTTTCACACCATCTTCGTCAAACTTAAGATTGTCCCAAGGTGATGAGTTAGTAATCATATACCAACGCAAGGGATCTGCTCCATAGGTATTGATGGCTCCAAAAGGATCGACAGCATTTCCTAAGCGCTTAGACATTTTGTTACCATTCTTATCGAGTACCAAACCATTTGAAATGACGGCCTTGAATGAGACACTGTCAAATACCATTGTTGCAATGGCATGGAGCGTAAAGAACCAACCGCGTGTTTGGTCAACACCCTCTGCTATAAAATCTGCAGGATAAACAGTTTTGCTATCTAATGCTTCTTTATTTTCAAAAGGATAGTGAATTTGCGCATAAGGCATAGCTCCGCTATCAAACCAAACATCAATCAAATCTGTTTCACGATGAAGAGGTGAACCAGAAGCTGAAACCAACACGATATCATCCACATAAGGACGATGCAAGTCTATCTTTTCATAGTTTTCTTTACTATAATCACCAGGAACAAATCCTTTGTCTTTCAAAGGATTATTATTCATAATCCCTGCAGACACAGACTTTTCAATCTCCTGGTAAAGTTCTTCGATTGAGCCAATACAAAGTTCTTCTCTTGTGTCGCTATTGCGCCAAATAGGCAACGGTGTTCCCCAATAGCGTGAACGTGAAAGGTTCCAGTCATTGAGGTTTTCCAACCACTTACCGAAACGTCCGGTTCCTGTTGATTCTGGTTTCCATAGGATGGTCTTGTTAAGTTCCATCATTCGCTCTTTGACAGCGGTAGAACGAATAAACCAGCTATCCAAAGGATAATATAATACTGGCTTGTCTGTACGCCAACAGTGTGGATAGTTGTGTACGTGTTTCTCTATTTTGAAAGCAATTCCTGCCTGCTTCATCTCTAGGCAGAGCACAATATTCAAATCTTCGGCCTTAGCTGCTGCTTGCTCATCGTACTTTCCACCTTCATTAAATTTAGGGTCGTAAGCATTCTTCACGTAATCGCCGGCATGAGCACTATATGTCTCGTCTACACATGCGGCAAGGAATTCGTCTGCCAACTCGTCTGCGACATAATATTTACCCGTGAGGTCAACCATCGGGCGTGTTTCCCCTTTTTTGTTTATCATAAAGAGGGAGGGAATTCCTGCGGCCTTTGCTACTTTGGCATCGTCTGCACCAAAAGTAGGCGCAATGTGTACAATACCAGTACCATCTTCCGTGGTCACATAATCTCCTGGAATAACTCGGAATGCTAATTCAGAAAGTTCAACAAAGGTATCTTTGCCTACAGCAAATGCCTTTTCTGGATGCTCTGCTGCATATTCCTTTACAAAATCGGCTGCAGTCGTCTCTACTTTTTCCAATGGCTTTACCCAAGGCATAAGTTGTGCATAACGCATACCGATGAGATCAGTACCCTTGTACTCACCTACCACACGATAAGGAACCACCTTGTCGCCTTGCGCATAAACATCAAGAGGCAACTCTGCACCTTCGGGTTTAAGATATGAAGAAAGCAAAGACTTCGCCAATACCACTGTTACTTTTTCTGCAGTATAAGCATTGTAAGTCTGTACAGCTACATATTCAATATTTGGACCAACACAAAGAGCTGTATTTGAGGGTAAGGTCCAAGGAGTTGTGGTCCAAGCCAGGAAATAGGGAGTACCCCACTCTTTCATCTCTGCTTTAGGCTCAAGAATGCGGAACTGTGCCGTTACTGTAGTATCTTTCACATCACGGTAACAGCCAGGTTGGTTAAGTTCATGGCTTGACAAGCCGGTTCCGGCGCCGGGAGAATAAGGCTGAATGGTATATCCTTTATAAAGCAGACCCTTCTTATAAAGCTGCTGCAACAGCCACCAAAGAGTTTCTATGTATGAATTCTCATAAGTGATATAAGGATTCTCCATATCCACCCAATAACCCATCAAATGACTCAGGTCGGTCCATTCCTGGGTAAACATCATCACGTTTTTGCGACAATGAGCATTGTATTCGTCTATCGAAATGCTTTTACCAATATCCTCCTTGGTAATTCCTAATTCCTTTTCTACACCAAGTTCAACAGGCAAACCATGTGTATCCCATCCGGCTTTACGCTTTACCTGAAAGCCTTGCATTGTCTTGTAACGGCAAAACACGTCCTTAATGGTACGAGCCATCACGTGATGGATACCGGGATGACCATTTGCAGAAGGAGGTCCTTCAAAAAAGACAAACGAGGGGCGTCCCTCGCAATCCATACTCTTATGGAACAAGTCGGCCTCGTCCCAATCACGTAACACTTCCTTATTAACCTCAAAAAGGTTGAGTCCGTTGCGTTCTGTAAACTTCATAATCTGTTTGCGTATAGTATGACTGCAAGGATTGGAATTACCTTCTCTTAGCAGCCTTTCTTATAGTTTGTTAGAATGTTCTTTTATTCAGTGTGCAAATATAATAAAAACGATGCACACAGATGATACTTTCCGACTTTTTATCTAATACTGCTCGCCCTCATTCGGAAAATCACCACTTTTCACATCACTTACATATTGGCCAATAGCATCTGTCATAATGGTGTGCAAATCGGCATAACGACGAAGGAATTTGGGGCTAAAATCATTGTTCATACCGAGCATGTCTGCCACAACAAGTACTTGACCATCAGTGGCTCCTCCACCACCTATTCCAATAGTAGGCATACGCAATGACTCTGTCACTTTTTTGGCCAATGTAGCCGGTATTTTCTCAAGCACACAACCAAAACATCCGGCTTCGTCCAATGCCTTTGCATCACTCAACAACTTGGCGGCTTCAGCCTCTTCTTTGGCTCGTACTGCATACGTTCCAAATTTATTGATGCTCTGCGGAGTAAGACCCAGGTGCGCCATTACCGGGATACCTGCGTCAAGAATAGTGCGAACAGTATCCAAAATCTCCACACCACCTTCTAACTTGAGCGCATCGCAACCCGTTTCTTTCATAATACGTATGGCATTTCGTACGCCATCCGTAGGATTCACCTGATAGGTCCCGAAAGGCATATCGCAAACTACCAGAGCTCGTTTCACACCCTTTACCACGGAACTTGCATGATAAATCATCTGATCAAGAGTAATAGGCAATGTGGTATGATTTCCTGCCATCACATTCGATGCTGAATCACCCACTAAAATAACATCTACTCCGGCTCCATCTACGATTTTAGCCGTTGTATAATCGTATGCAGTAAGCATGGCTATCTTTTTACCCTGCTCTTTCATTTCTTGCAATCGTCGCGTAGTTACTTTACGCACATCATCAACTAAATAACCTGCCATTTTGTATTTATGTTTTAAATTTTCATTTTTGAAACCAAAGTTTTTTCATAATCAGCCCATGTGTCTATCACAACATCCGCCAACGGAGCTATTATATCTCTGCCATGCGACGTAGTAAGCCCAACGACATAGGCTCCAGAGGAACGGGCTGCTTGCAAACCACTTATTGAGTCCTCAAACACCACACAATCTTGCGCTTTGCACCCTAACACATTAGCTGCGTGAATATAGCAATCCGGTGCTGGTTTGGAGCGCAAAGCATCTTCCGCCGTAAAAATAGCATCAAAGAGATTGCAAAATTCCGGATGCTCAGAATAAAGATGGGCCATCTTGGCTTTGTTTGAACTGGTAACTATGGCTGTCTTCCAACCATTCTCACGAAGATTGCCTACAATCCTCAAGCCTCCTTCGATCAAAGGAAATGACATCCTCTCCTCTTGCTCTTTCAACATAAGAGTTACCTTCTCCTGTGCCTCTGCATTATCCGAAAAATAAGTGGCAAAAATATCAGTAAGAGAATGACCTTTAATGCTTTCTGCGAAGTGTTTATCATTTGGGAAGTATATATTCCCTACATGCGTCCAAAAAGCCGAATATGCAGGTTCTGTATCAATAATGACTCCATCCAAATCAAACAACGCAGCCTTATTCTTCATAATTTAAATATATCCAATAAATTCCGTGCAAAGGTACTACATGCGAACGAATGGGCAAAGAGAAAAGCTGCAGAAAAGTCCGGAAAGCAAGCGTCCGAAAGTTGAAATCCCATATAGACGAGAAAGCCTCATCTCTACTTGGCAAATTTCCAATAATTTTATATTTTTGCCTTTACTTCTCCAGAAGCCGTCAAGCATTAAGCTTCAGCTTGTATTCAAACGTCCGAATCAAGCAAAAACAGCAGCGCCCATAACCATATATAAAACAGCAAATTACAAATAAACATAAATAATTAGCTCTAAGCAAAAATCCTTATACGTTTACCTCTTATGCAATTTAACTCATTAGCTTATTTATTATTTCTACCCACAGCATTTGCTCTCTATTGGGGGCTTCCCAAAAGGTGGCGTAATGTTATGGTGGTAGCAATGAGTTTTATTTTCTATGGCTGGTGGAACGTTCGATTCCTGGGACTAATGATAGCTACATGCAGCGCATGCTGGGCGCTGGCGCTATTGATGGGAAAAGGGGGTGAACGTATGAAGAAATGGCTCTGTGGATTTGCAGTGACAATAGGCCTGGGAGTGCTCGGCATATTTAAATATTTTGATTTTTTCAGTACATCTCTATCACACCTTATTGAAGAATGCGGAGGACATGGCAATTTACCCCTATTAAACATTGTACTTCCAGTAGGCATCAGTTTCTATACATTTCAAGCCATAGGTTATGTTATTGATGTTTATAGAGGCAACACACCTCCTTGCAAAAGCATCTGGCAGTTTTTTGCATTTGTGAGTTTTTTCCCACAATTAGTTGCAGGACCCATAGAACGTTCCGGTCGTCTATTACCCCAATTTGCCTCACCCCGACAGTTTAACAGGGGATGGGCAACCGAGGGAATGCAACGAATCCTCTGGGGATTGCTAAAAAAAATGATACTGGCAGATACTTGCGGGGCTGTCGCCGACCACATATTTGCGAACTCCGCAGCGGCCACAACCGGAGAACTTTGGGTGGGGGCTATCTGTTTCGCTTTCCAAATATATGGCGACTTTTCTGCCTATAGTGACATCGCCATTGGTTCAGCACAATTATTCGGAATACGTTTAATGGAAAATTTTGATAGGCCTTATTTTTCGCAAAGTATTCCAGAATTCTGGAGAAGGTGGCACGTTTCATTGATGACATGGTTGCGCGACTATGTTTATATTCCATTGGGGGGAGGAAGAGAAGGGAAATGGCGTAAATGGAGAAATACGTTTCTCGTTTTTGCTTTAAGTGGCTTATGGCATGGGGCAGGATGGACATATATCACATGGGGAATTTACCACGCCATCCTTTTCATCCCATACTCCGTCCTACCATGGCTCAACAAAAAGCATCAAGGAATTATCGCATTTATTAAATCAGGAGGTGTATTTATTCTCATACTATTCGGATGGGTATTTTTTAGAGCAGAAAATATTGATTCAGCTCTCGCCTACCTGCAAGGAATGCTTTGTGGCTCTTACGGCGACGGTGTTGGTTTCAGCAGACTCCCCCTTTTATATATTGTGACATTTATGGCTGTGGAAGGTTTAAGAGGATGTCAGCCTTTAGCCTTTAAGCAATCAGGCATAATGAAATATGCGCCTTTGAGAATGTTTCTTTATCTCGTGTTTTTTATTGCTGCACTACTCTTAGGAGGAAGACCTTCGGAGTTTATCTACTTTCAATTTTAGACCATCATGAAAGCATTCATTATACGCATTTTCATTTTCTCCATTTTGGTCATCTCCCTCTTTGCGGCAGGTGAATGGTATATCGAGAATCTACCTAATACGGCTCACGACAAGCACCAATGGATGCAGGAACATAGCCGAGAGGTTCAAACTCTTATACTGGGAAGCAGCCATACATTCTATGGTATTTGCCCACAAGAAATGAATGGGTGTGCATATTCCGTGGCACAAGTATCTCAAACGTACAGATACGATGAATGGTTGTTGAAAAACTATCCTATGGATAACCTAAAGGCTATCATTATACCTTTTTCCTACTTTTCTTTGTGGGAAGATTTTGAAAGTGGCGTGGGGGATGACTACATCTCGCGATACAGAATCTACATGGACTGCCCTTATCACAGTCGCTTTTCTGAATATGGGTTAGAATGTTTTCACCTCACCACCTTCTGCGAAAAGCTCAAAAGCCTTTTCCGCCCGCCTACCACGACATGGGATTCTTATGGATGGGGAACCAACTATAAAGTCTGTTTCAAAAAGGAAGAATGGGATAATGGCAAAGAGCGTAGTAAAAGCCACACCTACACAAACGATGTGGCGGTTGAAGTCAACAAAAAGATACTTGGTTCCATTTTTCGCCATTGTAAGGAACGCAACATCAAGGTTTTATTTATCTCCACCCCACTCTCACCAGAATACCTAAAGCACAGAGACTCTACACAAATACTCCGAAATAACATTGTCCTTAAAGAACTGTTTCATAAACATCCCGAAGTTATCTATTTGAACTTTGAAAATGATGCGCGTTTCAAGGCAGAAGACTTCTACGACGCTGACCATCTGTCTGACCACGGCGCAATCAAGCTAACGCATATCATCAATAAACATCTATCAGTTGATCATGAATAATAACCTATTAGTATATAAAGCTTCAGCCGGATCAGGAAAGACTTACACCCTATCTGCAGAATATATAGCTCGACTTCTCTGCGGAACACCAGACACGTATCGCCATATTTTGGCTGTGACTTTTACAAACAAAGCTACGGCCGAGATGAAAGAGCGTATCCTACAATACTTATGGGAATTAGGGTACACTGATACTGATTTCAAAGAAAAGATACAAGAGATTGCTCCACATCTAACAGATGAACAAATAAGAACAAAAGCCCAAACTGCTCTCAAAGCAATTGTACATGACTATGACCACTTCAGAGTAGAAACCATCGATTCATTCTTTCAATCATTACTTTCAAACTTAGCACACGAGTTGGGGTTAACAGCCAACTTTAAAGTAAATATCAATGATAAAGAGGTGATTGAAAAATCCGTTGACAAGATGATGAAAGAGATTGAAAATACTCCCGAAGCTCTTGTATGGGTTTTAGACTACATTGAAGAACGAATTTCAGAAGGTAAAAAGTGGGATATTTCAAAGGATATTAAAAAATTAGGCAACAATTTATTAAAAGAGAAATTACTCCGTGCAGAAGATGACCTCAAAACTTTTTTTAGTAATAACCAGAAAATACTGCAATATAGAAAGTTATTGAGCGAAATTATAGATGAAGCTTATGACCATTTGAAAAATGCAGCAGAGCATTTAGACCATGAAATCTGCCTTCTAACAAATGACTATAATAATTTCAGCAAAGGAAACAACCTACGAGTATATCTTCAAAAATTAGCAGAAGGGACCCTTGATCCCTCAATGGGTACTACCAACAGTTATATTGCCGACACAAACAATTGGTTGAGAAAAGCAGACCAAACAAATGCATTCTTAATAGAGAGAGCAGAGTATTTCAGAGATATTCTCATAGAGGTTGAGAAGATGAGGGCATGTTGTTTAAGCATTGTAAACAGTTGCAAGCTAAGCAGCCAACCTATCAAGCCCATGCGCTTGTTAAATGTCATAGCCAAAGAAATGGAGATAATCAACAAAGAGAATAACCATTTCATGTTGGCTAAAACGCCCCTCTTGTTTGACCAACTAATTGGTGAAAGCGATACATCCTTTGTACTTGAAAAGGCTGGTATTAACTTTCACCATATTATGATTGACGAGTTTCAGGATACCTCTACCCTACAATGGAGGAATTTCAAGAAACTACTCATTGAAAGCCTGGCTTCAGAGGGAAATAAGTGTTTATTGGTGGGCGATTTAAAACAAGGAATCTACCGATTCCGAGGAGGTGATTGGAATATTCTGAATAACATTTCCAACGAGTTTAAAAATGCAACACCCGAGATTCGCACGCTTGATACCAACTTCCGTAGTGTCCCTCGCATTATAGACTTCAATAATATATACTTCCCGCTCGCCGCAAGACATTTAGATAATATCACGGGAAGAACAGACATTTGCAAAATTTATGAAGACGTACATCAGGAAAACGACAAAGAGCGAGGAGGATATGTACGAATTGAGATTGAGAAAAAGGACAAAGAGAAGACAGAAGATGCTGAAAATATTGCAGTAGAACATAAACTTGCCAAAGAGATTCTCCACCTTAATGAGATAGGCATACCCTTTCGAGAAATGGCCATTTTGGTAAGAAAAAACAGCGAATGCAAAGAGATACTTAAAGTATTTTCTAATCAATATCCTGAGATTCCCTTAATTTCAGACGAAGCGTTTCTCCTTTCATCTTCTCCTACTGTTCAATTTATTATTGACGCCCTATGCATCCTAAACAATCCTTTAGACAACATATCTAAGGTGCACATTGCACAATATTACCAAAAAGAAATTTTGCACGAATCCATAGAATGGGACAAGCTCATCAAAGAGACAAACTTATACCTACCACTTCTCTTCACGGAAGAGGTGGAAAGATTAAGAGAAAAGCCCCTTTACGAATTATGTGAACAGATTATCCGAGATTGTCATTTAGACAAAATTGAAGGAAGTGCTCCATTCCTCAACTTTTTCCTCGATCAGGTAATAATGTATCTAGAAGACAACCATTCCAGCATTTCCGGATTCTTAAAACACTGGGAAGAAACTCTTTCTTCTAAATCCATACCATCAGCTGAAATTGACGGAGTTTATATACTAACTATTCATAAATCAAAAGGACTAGCCTTTCACACCGTCCTCATGCCATACAACGATTGGCCATTAGAACAAGATTTACAAAAAGAGATTTTGTGGTGTACACCTCCTGCTGCTCCATACAATCAAGCCCCTCTGTTACCCGTACAATTGGGCGTTGCCATAAGGCAGTCGGTCTATTCGGAACAATACGAATTTGAACATCTACAACGACGTATCGAAAACCTGAATCTTCAGTATGTCGCATTTACTCGTGCCCGACAGAATCTTCTTGTTTGGGCAAATCTAAACCAACCAGCCAAAAAGGGATATACCATGAGTCACCTTCTCGCCGATTGTCTGAAAGACCAATGTGCTGACGAGCCAAGCTGCCTTGTTTATGAAAATGGAACACCTATATACATCGATGAAGAGGAAAAGAAACGAGCTTCTACAAAATCTCCAAAATCAGACAAAAAAAATCCCCTAAAAATAAGCCCTCAAAAAGAGCCTACACCTTTTATTAGCAATCATTTTAAAGGAGAATTCCTTCAGTCAAACGAATCTAAAAAATTTGTCAGTGAAGAGTCTACTCCTACTGACCAATACATAAATCAAGGAAAACTCATGCACAGGCTCTTTTCTGAAATCTACACCGCAGCCGATGTAGAGCCCGCACTGCAGAGATTATTGCAAGAAGGTCTCCTACCCTCTGCCCACCACGCAGAAACCCTTGGTTCTTTCATCCTGAGCAGAATTCAAGAGGGCCCCGCAGCTCTCTGGTTCTCTCCTATTTGGAAAATATGGAACGAATGTAATATTTTGACAAAAAACGAAGAAGGAATAGCCTCTATCCAGCGTCCTGATCGTGTCATGATAGGTCAAGACAAAACAGTTGTATTAGACTTTAAGTTCGGAAAATATCTTCCTAAGCATGAAGAACAAATTAGAAACTACATTTCTTTGCTTAAGAAAATGACCAGCTTACCCATAGAAGGATACCTATGGTATTTTTATGAGAACAAAGTGCACAAAGTAGACCCTAACAATAAATAGCAATGACTCCTTTCTTGAAATACGTAGCTGCAGATTTAAGACAAAAGTTTGGTAATGACCTAAGCCATGTTTGTGTCGTTTTTCCCAACAAACGTGCAGCGCTATTTTTTAACGACTATTTGGCCGAAGAGACTTCACAACCCATCTGGGCTCCGCAATACTTATCAATAAGCGAATTGCTCCGTTCTTTTTCGGCTTACAATCAAGCTGATTCTATTGACACAATATGTCGTTTATACAACATTTTCGTTGAGACTACCGGAAACCATGCCTCACTTGATTTTTTCTGGGGATGGGGAGAACGACTATTGGCAGACTTTGAAGACATTGATAAAAACAATGTAGACGCCAGAAGACTTTTCAGGCACCTTCGAGACATAAAAGAACTCGAAAACAACGATTGGGCAGACGAAAGACAAGAGGAAATCCTTAAGGAATTTTTCAATGATTTTTCACTAAAGAAGAATTCTGAAATCAAGGAGCGTTTCTTATTACTATGGAATAATTTATATGCCATCTACGAGCAATTAAACAACGATCTCAAGGCTGAAGGATTAGCTTACGAGGGAGCGATACATAGAGATGCTGTAGAACGATTGCGTTTAGGACTTATCCCAATAAAGGCAGAACAGAAATATGCATTTGTAGGATTCAATGTTTTAACTCAAACTGAAAAGGATTTTTTCGCACTTCTAAGAGATAAAGGAAACGCTCTTTTCTATTGGGATTATGACAAATTATATGTCGACGAGGGGACAACATTTGAAGCTGGTACTTTTTTGAAACAAAATCTAATAAATTTCCCTAATGAACTTAAGGATGATGCGATCTTTAACAATTTCACCAAAGATAAAAAAATAGATTTTGTAGCAGCACCAACAGAGAACACACAAGCTAAATCTACATACACATGGCTAAACGAACATCTTTCCAAAGAAGAAAAGAAAACAGCCATCGTTTTATGCAATGAGATCCTTTTGCAATCAGTACTCCATGCTATTCCAGACTCAGTACAAAACATCAATATCACAAAAGGATTTCCTTTAGCGCAAACACAGGCCTTTAGTTTTGTAGAAGAACTTGCTCAAATATCAGAGTGTCTATCACCCTTAGATTTTATAGAAACCTTATTAGAAAAAGTTCAGTGTACTGCTAAGAATGAGAAAAACAAGAAAAGAGACAATGTGAATGACTTTGAACAAGAATTGTATGCTGAATCATATTTCCAAGTCTATACTATTCTAAATCGATTTCATCAGCTGATTTCTTCCGGAAAATTACCTCTTGAGACTGTAACACTGCATAAACTCATTCGTCAAGTAGTGAGACAAACCACCATTCCTTTCCACGGAGAACCGGCAATAGGATTGCAGATTATGGGTGTTTTGGAAACTCGTTGTCTTGATTTTGAAAATATCCTCATGCTCTCTGTCAATGAAGGGAATTTACCTCAAAAAAACCACGACAACTCCTTTATACCTTATTGTATCAAAAAAGAATTCGGTCTAACCACAGCCGAACACAAAACTGCTGTCTATGCCTACTATTTCTATCGACTCATTCAGCGTGCCAAACATATTCGCTTAGTGTACAACTCATCAACAGAGGGCATGGTGAAGGGGGAAATGTCAAGATTTATGACACAGCTACTAGTGGAGACTGAGTTGCCTATCAAGCACTATATTCTCTACGAAAAAATAGACAAGGAAATAAAACAACTCGAAACAATAAAAAAGCCACAGAATCTTCCTGAAATATTACAGGAAATATCTCCTTCTGCCATAAATGCTTACATGAGATGCCAATTGCAATTTTACTTTCAAAGAATTGCAAGGCTTAAAGAAGTACCATCACCTGGCGATGTTATTGAATACAATACTTTTGGCACAATATTTCATCGCGTAGCCGAAAAAATTTACAACGTACGACTCACCCAACATAAAGGACTCGTATCTGAAGAATTCTTGAAAAGTCTACTAGATAAAGATGGAGAAATCACCATCACAAAATATATTAGAGAGACTTTTCAGGAGAATGAATTGACCCCCAATGTCGTAATAGAACAAGTTGTTAAAAACTACATCAAACTTTTGATTCAACATGATTTAAAATTGGTTCCTTTTAAGATTGAAGGAACAGAGAAAAATACTGAAGTATCTCTTGACGTTCCCTATAAGGATGGATTCAAAACAATAAAATTAAAAGGAAATATTGACCGTTTGGATTTAATAGAAATTGATGGATTAACAACATTGCGCGTTGTCGACTACAAAACCGGAGGTAAAAGTGTATCACCAACCTTTGAACAGTTGTTTATATCCGGCAAGAATCATCCACATTATGTCTTACAAACATTCCTATATGCCTTAACGTTGGTAGACTCATCGCACTACCCTATAGCTCCAGCTCTCTTCTTTGTCCATCAAGCGGCCAACGATGAGTATTCTCCGTACATCAAAATTGGACCAGAACGAAAGAAAAAATATGTATATGACTTTAGGGAAATTGCAAAGGATTTTAAAGAAAGTATCACTCACTTATTAGAAGAGATCCTTTGTCCGGACACTGAATTTAAGGCAACTGACGATTCACATACATGCGCAACATGCCCTTATTCCAAACTTTGTAATAGAAACTAATAACCATATGATTCCGACTATCGTTGTATCTAATGAATTTAAGGAAATTTGTCCTCAATTCATCGGAGTTGCCATTTCGGCTACAGTAAAAAATTCTATGTCTTCTGCCGGTTTATGGAAAGAGATTGATACTTTTGGTTCCCAACTACAACAAACTTACACTACAGAAACTATCAAACAGCATAGCGGCATTCACGCGACTCGACAAGCATATAAGCTTTTCGGGAAAGATCCCAGCAGGTATCGTCCTGCATGCGAGCAATTAGCCCGAAGAATCTTGCAAGGAAAAGGTTTATATGCCGTTGACACACTGGTGGATTTGGTTAATTTCATTTCCTTATATTGTGGATATTCCACGGCAGCCTTAGACCGGAACAAAATAATAGGCGACAAGATTTGTTTAGGTATAGGAAAAAGCGAAGAGCCATACGAAGCTATAGGACGTGGTATGTTAAACATAGAGAACTTACCCATTTACCGCGATGAAGTCGGTGGCATAGCCACGCCAACAAGCGATAATGTACGAACGATGATTTCTAATGAAACACAACATCTCGTAATTCTAATCAATGCTTACGACGGCAATCAGGAAATACTGAAAAAAACGCTGGACTTTTCCGTCAGACTTCTGCAGGAATATGCTGAAGCAAGCAACATACAATACATATATTATAAATAATGTGCGATTCATAGAACTAATTTTATGAGCAATCTTCCCAATTTAAAAGATCTTGTCCTGCGTGACACCCCTTTCGCCGAACTCATGAACAGGCGGATATATAACGTCCTGCTAATTGCAACCAAATATGATGCCTTCATGCTTGAAGATGATGGACGAGTGGACGAGCAAATCTTCAACGAATATGCAGCATTAGGACTTCGATACCCCCCACGTTTCACACAGGTTACCACTGCAGAGGAAGCGTTAACAGAACTATCCGGCCGCAATTTTGAGCTTATCATTGTCATGCCCAATATGGACAATCGAGACATTTTTGCGGCTGCAAAAGAAATCAAGCAGAAACATTCGCACATTCCCATCGTCGTTTTGACACCCTTTTCCAAAGAAGTCAGTAAACGTGTGGCATCAGAAGATTTGTCAAGTATAGACTATGTTTTTTCCTGGTTAGGAAATGCAGAATTATTGGTCGCAATCATCAAATTGATTGAAGACAAATGGAATGCCCCGAATGATTCAGCCTCGGTGGGTGTACAAACTATTTTGTTGGTCGAAGACTCCGTAAGATTCTATTCTTCAGCTCTTCCTCATTTATATCGCATCGTTCTGGAGCAAAGCAAAGAATTTTCAAAAGAAGCCCTGAACGACCACTTAAAAACACTTCGCATGCGTGGACGTCCTAAAATAAAATTAGCACGAACGTATGAAGAAGCACTTGACATTTATGAAAAATACAAAGAAAACATCTTAGGAGTTGTCTCTGACATGAGTTTTAGCCATGGTGGAGAAAAAGACCCTATGGCCGGATATCATTTGGCACGCTATATAAAAGAGAGCGACCCCATGATTCCCATTATTCTGGAATCAAGCGAAGACAGTAACATCCAATATGCCAATGAGCTGAAAACGTCATTTATCAGTAAAAATTCCAAAAGCTATCCGCAGGATTTAAGACGCCAGATTATGGCACATTTCGGATTTGGTGATTTCATAATCATCGACCCCAATACGGGTAATGAAATAATGCGCATACATGACCTTAAAGACTTACAAAAAAACCTGCAGGAAATACCGGAAGAATCTCTGCGCTACCACCTTTCACGCAACCACTTTTCAAGGTTCTTCTTCTCTCGTGCAATGTTTCCGCCTGCTGTTATTCTAAAGAAAATTGACGTCAGCGAGTATGATAACATGGACGAGGCGCGCCAGCTAATTTCAGACTGCATAAAAGGGTACCGCCGAATGAAGAATGAGGGGGTGGTAGCCATTTACCAAAAAGATCGTTTTGATGAATATAGCAATTTTGCTAGAATAGGAAATGGCTCACTTGGAGGAAAAGGAAGAGGTCTTGCATTTATGGGTACAATGGTCACACGCTATCCAAAGCTAGAATGCGAAAATTTCTCTGTAAACATTCCACGAACTGTCGTTATCTGTACAGATATCTTTGATGAGTTCATGGAACAAAACAACCTCTACCCGATTGCTTTGAGTGATGCTTCTGACGAAGAAATTTTGACAGCATTTGAAAAAGCCAAACTACCAGACCATGTCATTGACGACTTATTGGCACTATTTGAGGTAGTACACCATCCCATCGCCGTACGTTCCTCCTCTCTATTAGAAGATAGCCATTATCAGCCATTTGCGGGAATCTACTCTACCTATATGATTCCAAAGCCCAACGACCGTGAGGCTATGATGCGCCTGCTGCGTTCTGCAATTAAAGCAGTATATGCTTCTGTATTCTATCGTGACAGTAAGGCTTATCTCACGGCCACTCAAAATCTCATAGACCAAGAAAAGATGGCTATTGTTCTACAAGAAGTGGTGGGCGAAGAGTACAATGACCTTTTCTTTCCTACGTTATCAGGAGTAGCACGCTCCCTCAACTATTATCCTATAGGCGATGAATGTCCAGAAGACGGTATAGCGAACATTGCCTTAGGATTGGGAAAATATATAGTAGATGGTGGACTCACTCTAAGGTTTTCACCACGTCATCCTCGTCATATATTACAACTCAGTAGCATTGATACTGCTTTAAAAGAAACACAACGTCAATTCTATGCCCTTGATTTAAAAAATGCTTCTACGGAATTTAAGACAGATGATGCTTTTAACTTATTAAAACCACGAGTAAAAGAAATTGAAAAATTACCTGAAATACGATACATAGCTTCTACTTTCGACCCCTATGACCAAACTATACGCGACGGACATTACCCAGGTGGACGTACCATTGTAAGCTACGCAAATATCCTACAGCACGATGCCTTCCCTTTAGCAAAAACCATAGACAGACTCTTGCATATCGGCCGCCAAGAAATGGGACGACATGTTGAGATTGAATTTGCTATGCACATACAGGAAAAGAAAGCACAATTCTACATACTTCAAATTCGCCCAATAGTAGAAAATAAGGACATTGTAGAAGAAGATTTGACCCTTATACCTAAAAAAGATGTAGTAGTTTATTCACCAAGTACATTAGGAAATGGAATCATCAACGATGTGTTCCATGTTCTCTATGTCAAAAGTGATCGGTTTGACCCTGCACACACTATGCAGATTGCCCGAGAGATTGAACGAATAAATACAGATTTAGTGTCACAACAAAAAGGCTATGTTTTAGTAGGGCCTGGTCGTTGGGGAAGTAGTGACCCTTGGCTTGGTATCCCAATAAAATGGCCGCATATCAGTGGAGCACGCTTGATTGTAGAAAGTACTCTTGAGAACTATCGTGTAGACCCCAGCCAAGGAACCCACTTCTTCCAGAACCTCACCTCTTTCGGTGTGGGTTACCTTACCATCAATCCCTCATGCGGAGAAGGATGCTTTGACGAGAAATACTTAAATAATCTACCAGCAAAAGCTGAAACGAACTTTATCCGTTTGGTTGAAAGTGAACGACCCTTTGTCATTAAGATGGATGGACGACACTCTCAAGGAGTTGTACTTAAATAGGGAAAGAGGTAGTTTTTAGCATTATGGAGCCCCACCCAATCGATGAAGAAAGGGAAAAGTAGAGCAAGAAATGCGCTACAGGTTAAATAGTGAGCAACTTTTTATAAAAAAGAAGTGGTAGTATTAAAAAAAATAGTATCTTTGCAGCCGCTATGCCGAGTATCGAGGAATTAAACATAGACCTTAGAGTTGCAGCACGCGAAAATAAAGTTGCTTCAATACAGTTGGGGGATGAGTTTTTCAGTTCCTTAGATCAGGAGGAAATCAATGGCGGCAATATTCAAGTGATACTAAACATCACTGAGCCTACAACCAATCGCTTCAAAATTCGCCTGGCCATAGAAGGAAGTGTCAGCGTTATGTGTGACCGCTGTCTTGAGGATGTAAGCCTTGATGTTGTAGCCGAAGATGAATACACCATAGCAGCAGAAGAGACCGAATGTGAAGATGAAGACATAAGAGTTCTCCCCGTTGGAGTTGGATATAAATACGACTTTTCATGGGACATATATGAACTCACAGCCTTGTCACTCCCTATTCAGCGTGTGCATGAAGATGAATCATGTAATGCAGAAATGGCAAATATTTTAAAAAACATACAGGTCTCAGAAGAATAAACAAAAAAAAACGTAAAACTAAAATATTTAAAAGAAATGGCACATCCTAAAAGAAGACAATCAAAAACCAGAACCCTCAAACGTAGAACCCACGATAAGGCTGTAGCTCCTACATTGGCAGTTTGCCCTAACTGTGGTGCATGGCATATCTACCACACCGTTTGCCCCACTTGCGGATACTATCGCGGCAAATTAGCCATCGTTAAGGAAGAAGTGGCTGAATAAAGAGGAAACAACCGAATCTGCGGAGTTGGGAGTTTGGTGATGTTCGAGACGGCATATCCTAATCTAGGAAAAGCCACCGAGGATCAAACTCTCAGCTCCGATTTGTTTTTAAAGAAACTCTGAAACGGTTAAATATCTGGAACAGAACCCTATAAACAAATACTAATTATCAAGAATTCAAAAGGCTATGGAAAATATAAATGCTGTAATTACCGGCGTAGGAGGATATGTTCCTGAATATATTCTTTCCAACGATGAATTGTCCCGTATGGTTGATACCAATGACGAATGGATCATGTCGCGTGTGGGTATCAAAGAACGTCGCATATTAAACGAAGAAGGTTTAGGTACCAGCTATATGGCGCGTAAAGCAGTAAAACAACTTCTTGAAAAGACCGGAACAGATGCTTCTGAAATTGATTGCCTTATTGTTGCCACAACTACTCCCGACTACCATTTTCCTTCAACCTCTTCTATTGTAATTGGTCGCATTGGTATGACTAATGCTTTTGCCATTGACTTACAAGCGGCTTGTTGTGGTTTCTTATATGCAATGGACACTGCTGCATGTATGATAAAAAGTGGACGCTACAAGAAGGTAATCGTATGTGGATCAGACAAGATGTCAAGCATTGTTGACTACACAGACAGAGCTACATGCCCACTTTTTGGAGATGGTGCTGCAGCCGTGCTTGTTGAGCCAACAACAGAAGACTTAGGATGGAAAGACTCTCATTTACGTAGTGATGGAAAAGGCCTTCCTTTCCTCTGCATGAAAGCCGGAGGTTCTGTATGTAATCCCTCTTATTTTACCATAGACCACCGTATGCACTACATCCACCAAGAAGGACGTACTGTATTTAAATTTGCTGTTACCAACATGAGTGATGCTACATCTCTTGTTGCCGAACGCAATGGATTAAATAAGGACAATATCACTTGGGTACTTCCACATCAAGCCAACATGCGTATTATTGAAGCAGTAGCCAATAGATTGGAAATTCCCATGGAAAAAGTAATGCTTAACATCCAACGCTATGGTAATACTTCTGCAGGAACATTGCCTTTGGCTTTATGGGACTACGAAAAGCAACTCAAGAAAGGTGATAACCTTATTCTTACTGCTTTTGGTGCAGGATTCACTTGGGGTGCAGCCTATTTGAAATGGGGATACGATAGTAATATCTAAAATTTAAAGAAAAACAGAACATTATGGCGCATAAAGCCGGATTTGTCAATATCGTAGGGAATCCCAATGTGGGAAAATCAACCTTGATGAACCTGGTAATGGGTGAGCGTATATCCATTGCCACATTCAAGGCACAAACCACCCGACACCGCATCATGGGAATTGTCAATACAGATGAAATGCAAATTGTTTTTTCTGATACTCCCGGTGTTTTAAAACCCAACTACAAGTTGCAGGAGTCAATGTTGGCATTCTCTGAATCAGCATTACAAGATGCCGATGTATTACTATATGTAACTGATGTTATTGAGAAGCCAGACAAGAACAATGATTTCTTGACGAAAGTGGCAAAAATGGATACGCCCATTTTACTTCTTATCAATAAAATTGACCTGTCCAATCAAAAAGATTTAGAAGCATTGGTCAAAGAATGGCAAAGCCATCTTCCACAAGCTGAAATATTCCCTATCTCAGCAAAGGCCAAATTCAATGTTGATAATGTTCTGCATCGTATCAAAGAATTATTACCTGATTCCCCACCCTACTTTGACAAAGACCAATGGACAGATAAACCGGCACGTTTCTTTGTCACAGAGATTATCCGAGAAAAAATTCTTCTCTATTATGACAAAGAAATTCCCTATTCTACGGAAGTAGTAGTAGAAGAGTTTAAAGAGAGCAAAAACAACATCCATATACGAGCCGTCATATACGTAGAACGTGAAAGCCAAAAGGGCATCATCATCGGTCATCAAGGTGTTGCCCTCAAAAAGATTTCAACAGAAGCACGTAAGACTTTGGAAAAATTCTTCGGAAAAAGTATCTTTATAGAAACCATCGTCAAAGTAGATAAAGATTGGCGTAATTCTTCTCGCAGACTGGAAGCGTTTGGATACAAACTCGACTAAGTCCAGGAAGAGGGATTTAAGCAAACATATATTTTTATTCGCACATAAGTGTAAAATACAATATCAGAACAATATCAGAACAATATCAGAACAATAACATTACAATATAATGTCGAACTTAGTAGCTATCGTTGGACGCCCTAATGTTGGAAAGTCCACTCTTTTTAATAGGCTTACCGGTACACGTAAAGCTATAGTTAGCGATGAAGCCGGAACAACACGCGACCGTCAATATGGAAAATGTGAATGGACCGGCCATACTTTTTCACTTGTTGATACAGGTGGTTGGGTTGTTAACTCGGAAGATATTTTTGAAGAGGAAATTCGCAAACAAGTACTTATTGCCACAGAAGAAAGTGATGTCATTCTCTTTGTGGTAGATGTAAAAAACGGTGTTACCGATTTAGACGAACAAGTAGCCGGCATTTTACGCCGTACGAAAGTACCTGTTATCCTATGTGCCAACAAAACTGATAATAGTACAGATAGCTATAATGCGGCGGAGTTTTATTCGTTTGGCTTAGGAGATCCTTATTGCATTTCTGCGGCAACAGGAAGCGGAACAGGCGATTTGCTTGATCTTATTGTTGAGAAATTAAAATTCGACAATAAAGCAGATGAAGGCGAAGACAATATTCCTAGATTCTCAGTTGTAGGCCGTCCGAATGCAGGTAAAAGCAGTTTGATCAATGCATTTATTGGCGAAGATCGTCATATTGTAACAGACATTGCAGGAACTACTCGCGATAGTATCCTTACCCGTTACGACAAGTTTGGTTTCGATTTCTATTTGGTAGATACTGCAGGTATTCGCAAGAAAAACAAAGTTACCGAAGATTTGGAATTTTATTCTGTAATGCGTTCTATTCGATCTATCGAAAACTCTGATGTCTGCATTTTGCTTATTGATGCTACGCGAGGAATAGAAAGCCAAGATTTAAATATCTCACAAATCATTCAACGCAATAAGAAAAGCCTTGTTGTAGTAGTTAATAAGTGGGATTTAGTAGAGGATAAGAGTCAAAAAGTTATTGATAGCTATGTTGATGCCATCAAGGAGCGTATGGCTCCTTTTACGGATTTCCCCATCATTTTTGCATCAGCATTGACTAAACAACGTATTTTCAAAGTACTTGAGACAGCGAAAGAAGTATATCTCCATCGCAAGTTCCATATCAGTACGTCAAAACTCAATGAGGAAATGCTACCACTGATCGAAGCATACCCCCCACCTTCCATCAAGGGCAAATACATTAAGATTAAATATTGTGCTCAGATTCCTAACACTCAAATCCCCTCTTTTGTATTTTATGCCAACTTACCTCAATATATCAAGGAACCGTACAAACGTTTCTTAGAAAACAAAATCAGAGAGCGTTGGGACCTCAGCGGAACCCCTATCAACATCTTTATCAGGCAAAAATAAAGAAATGGTAGCATTTATTAAAAAGCTATTATGCGTTTCTTTAGCTCTACTCTCATTATATGGGTGCAAAAATATCAGTGAAGAATATCCTGAACCACCCACAAAAGATGAAGTCGTAGACTTATACATGCTCTATACTGACATGAATGAAGAGGATGAGGAGGATTTTCTTAGAGCAATATATTCCTGCCATAATAAGCCGCAAGAATATTGTAATCAGATGCTTACCCTTCGCAAACAGTATAAAAGAGAGTTAGAGAAAGAGACTGGAGGAATTATTTCGGTTGACATTGACCATGTAGAAAGACATAATCATGGGAAAATGCTCAATATATTTTTGAACGTATGCTACAAGAATCAATCTACAGAAGAAGTGTTATTCCCCTTAATCCATGTAGACAATAAATGGTACATACGATAGCACTACAATATTAAACTGAAAGTAAAAAACAACTTATATGTTTTCCGGAATAGTAGAAAATATGGCACGTGTAGTAGCCATAGAGAAAGACCAAGAAAATATCCATTTCACTTTTGAGTGCTCCTTTGCGCCAGAATTGAAGATAGACCAAAGTGTAGCTCACAATGGTGTATGTCTCACTGTTGTTAAGCAAGAGGGCTCCACTTATGTGGTTACGGCAATGGACGAGACATTGAAAAGATCGAATTTAGGCTTACTGAAAATTGGCGATTTAGTTAATGTCGAGCGTTCAATGCTGATGAATGGACGTTTGGATGGACATATTGTACAAGGTCATGTAGACGACACAGCAGAATGCATTGAACTCCAAGAAGCAGGAGGTAGTTATATTTATACTTTCAAGCATGCTTATAGCCCAGAGATGGCAAAGCGAGGATATTTCACGGTAGATAAAGGCAGTGTGACAGTAAATGGCGTTAGCCTCACTGTATGCAACCCCACAGCTGATTCATTCCAAGTATGCATTATTCCCTTTACTTTTGAACATACCAACTTCCACGCCATCCACGTTGGAACAAAGGTCAACATTGAGTTTGACATATTAGGGAAATACATTAGTCGTTTACAACAACTTACCTAACTTTTCCAAAGCCATACTCTATGCAGAAGAAGGAACTTTTCCGTCGTGTGCTTCAGCATTTTGAAAGCACCATGGATAGCACTGAAACTGAATTGCATTTCTCCAATCCATTTGAATTGGCAGTAGCAGTAGTTCTTTCTGCACAATGCACAGACAAGCGAATCAACCAAGTTACTCCGGCGTTATTTCGGGATTTTCCTACGCCAGAGGCATTAGCTGCAACCACACCAGAAGTAGTCTACGAGTACATCAAATCGGTGAGCTATCCCAACAACAAAGCCTCCCACCTTGTAGGAATGGCAAAGATGCTAATGGATCGATATGGTGGCGAAGTTCCTTCTACCCTTGAAGAACTGATCTGTCTACCAGGTGTTGGACGAAAAACAGCCAATGTCATTCAAGCAGTAGCTTTTGGAAAAGCCGCCTTAGCTGTTGACACCCATGTATTTAGGGTAAGCCATCGATTAGGGCTTGTCCCCAAAAGTTGCACCACTCCTTATGCTGTGGAAAAGGCTCTATGCAAATATATCCCGGAGCACCTTATTGGTCCCTCCCATTATTGGCTTTTGCTGCATGGGCGGTATATTTGTACAGCTCGTAACCCCCATTGCGAAAAATGCGCTTTCATAGAGTTTTGCCCATCACATAAATAAGTATAAGTTTTAGCAAAAAACCTGATTGTTCAATTCGAGTTAAGTTGTAAAACCAAAATACAATCCCTAAAGAAAGTCTTCTCACGATTCCCCTACTTTCCAAACCATAAAAAATATACCAAATAGAGGCTCTCTTCTCTTTCCTTTATGTATATTTGCAGTTAAATAACGAAACATAGCAAACAATCAACTTAAATTTTCAAATTATGACAATTGAAACTTGCAATTTCCAAGGCAAAAAAGTTATCGTTCGCGTAGACTTTAACGTGCCCTTAGATGAGAATGGTAACATTACCGACGCAACCCGTATTCGCGGTGCACTTCCTACTTTGAAGAAAGTACTTGCTGATGGCGGAGCTTTGATTATCATGAGCCACATGGGCAAGCCCAAAGGCAAGGTAAACGCCAAGTTCTCTTTGAGCCAAATTGTAAATGCTGTTTCTGAGCACCTCGGTGTACCCGTACAATTTGCCCCTGACTGCGCGAAGGCTGCAGAAGCTGCTGCTGCCCTCAAGTCTGGTGAGGTTTTATTGCTTGAGAACCTTCGTTTCTACCCTGAAGAAGAAGGAAAGCCAGTAGGTATCGACAAAGCAGATCCTGCATTTGGGGAAGCTAAGAAAGCCATGAAAGAGAGCCAAAAAGTATTTGCTCAAACATTGGCATCATATGCTGATTTCTATGTAAACGACGCTTTCGGTACAGCTCACCGTCGTCATGCCTCTACAGCCGTTATCGCTGATAGTTTCGATGCAGACCACAAGATGCTCGGCTACTTGATGGAGAAGGAAGTAACAGCTGTTGACAACGTTTTGGGTAACATTAAGCGTCCTTTCACTGCCATCATGGGTGGCTCTAAGGTTTCTACCAAAATTGGTATTATTGAAAACCTTATGGACAAGGTGGACAACCTCATCCTTTGCGGTGGTATGACTTATACATTTGCCAAGGCACAAGGTGGTACTGTAGGTTGCTCTATCTGCGAAGATGACAAACTCGACCTCGCTCTTGAAATCATTGAAAAGGCTAAGGCAAAGGGTGTAAATTTGGTACTCGGTGTTGACTGCGTTGCAGCAGACAACTTCTCTAACGATGCTAACACTCAAGTAGTACCCGCCAATGCAATTCCCGAAGGTTGGGAAGGTCTTGATGCAGGTCCCGAAACACGTAAACTTTTCTCTGCAGCCATCGAAGGCGCCAAGACTATTCTTTGGAATGGCCCTGCCGGTGTTTTCGAGTTTGACAACTTCACAGCTGGTTCACGCGCTATTGCCGATGCTATTGCAAAAGCGACTGCAGACGGTGCCTTCTCTCTCATTGGTGGTGGCGATTCTGTAGCATGTATCAACAAGTTTGGCATGGCCGATCAAGTATCATATATCTCTACTGGTGGCGGTGCTTTGCTTGAAGCTATCGAAGGTAAGATACTTCCCGGTATTGCAGCTATCAAAGGTTAATTTCCGGTTGTGAATCACCTAAATATTCCTTTCTGACAGGAATCTGATTCACAAGTCACAATCTCATGTGGTGGGTCGCTTACCAAAATAAGGTTTCGACTCACCACATTTTTTATCACCATTTTCTAATCGTCATGCGCCGCTACTTTGTATTTTCCCTCTTGTTTATGCTGCTTTTGCTTACATGTTGTCAGCAACAAGTTAACGAGCCATTATCTACTCCGGAGAGAGACAGCATTTCTTTACGAGTAGCATTACTCCCTACAAAAGGTTGCCAACCCTTTATCAATGCTCAAAAGGCAGGAATATACGACTCATTAGGCCTAAGAGTGGAATTCATCACCTATAATTCCCAATTTGACTGCGACACAGCCCTACTGAATGGTCATGTTGCCGTAGCTGTAACAGACACGCTACGAATACGTCTCTACCAAAAGAATCATTTGCAAAATATCATGCCTATTACAGAAAGTTGGTCGCTCGTGGTGGGGCGTGAAGCCAAGGCTAAACACTTGACACAAATTGGCAATTACACTTTAGCCACCAGCCGACGCAGTGCTTCCGAGTACTATAGCCGCCTAGCCCTTCATCGTGCACGACTAGATTTTGACACAATATTTCATCCACAAGTCAACAATCTACAGCTGCGCGCCAATATGCTTCTTGCATCACAAGTGGATGCAGCCATGCTCCCCGAACCTATTGCAACAGAAGTATGTCAAGCCGGATGTCGCAGACTTTACACGTCCCCCCTCAATGACTCTACAGTCTCCTGCCTTGCCTGCTTACCTCACGGCATAAAGAAAGACGAGCAAACTTTATTGATAAAAGGATATAAAATTGCACTTAGCCGTGAAAAATAGCTATTGAGTCTTCATGTACTCTAAAATTCTAAAATAACCAGCCATCTTGACCACTCAATAGCTCAACAATAACACGCACTACAACTCTTCTATGCAAAAAAATACTATAGAAGCTCTGCTCCTTGAAGCAGAAAAGAGTTTAAAAGAAAAGCACCTCTATCCGGCTCTCAAGGCCATTGAGGGCGCATTAGGCTATGTTAAAGAATGGCAACTTAGTGCCGAATGCGAAGATATAAACAATAACTACACCCGTTTGCTCCATTTCATGGAACAGGGCATCGAAGACCCCTCGCGCTTAGCTTTGCATCAGCAATTTCTACGCCGCACATGGAATCTCTTGACACGCACCCGCAGAGAGGCAGAAATCCAAGAAGGGCACTCACCCTATGCCATTAGCCACCGACTACTCCACAAGCACCATTGTTTGCCTGATTTAGCTGCTGCAATAGCTGTATCTGCAGATGCCCCACACGTTTTATTTGATTACGTATGGACCTCCTCACTTTGGAGCACTGCCGATACTGCCCAAGCCATAAGTTTCCTTTCAAAAGAACATGAAGCGATATTACCAGCACAGTGCCTTCTGCTCAGCGCAACAACAGTTGCGGCCTTTAAGAATTTTGATGCAGAAAAGATTATATTTCTGCTTAAATCAGCCTCTCATCCTCAGAAAGAATTACGCCATAGAGCATTAGTTGGCGCTGTACTTCTATGTTTTCACTATGCAGCATCCCTTCACCTCTACCCTGCTATCGAAGGACAACTCACACTCATGCTGAGTGCACCTACTAGCCAAGCAGAACTTATTCATCTTCAAGAGAGCCTGTTGCTACAAATGAAGAGTAGTGCAGCCCCCGAAACAGAATTGCTAGAAACACTCGGGCGACTCTTCAAACAACAAGCATCAAAGCGTCAAGACTCCGATTCTTCTAAAAAGTTTGACCTCACCAGCCCTCTACCTCTTGATTTCTCAGCACTTACCGAAGCTGGTGAAGACATCGACTCTATAGAAGAAAAAATTCATGCAACTGCAGAAGCTGCACGCCGTGGGGCAGACATTATGTTCTCCACCTTTGCAACAGCCCACGGACAATTACCTTTTTTCCGCACATTAGCTAATTGGTTTGTCCCTTTTCATACCCACCACCCTGCACTTCCCGATGAAGCATGCAAAGCCGCTCAGTTTTTACAATCCTTATTCAGCAATAGTGCACTATGCGATGCCGACAAATATGTGGTGAGCCTTATGCTTTCACAGATGCCAGGCAATATACAATCTACGTTTGGCGAATCTCCCCTCCAGGACATACCGAACTCTGAGGACCAGCTTCCGTCACTTGGCAACTATGTCATCATACTACGTCGCTTCTTCCTACTCCATCCTGCGGCCAAGAACATAATGTCTCCTTTTGATACAGAAGAACTCTTGGCTGAACGACTTCCACTTCTATTGCCGTTTTTTGAACCGAACGCACTAGTAGCCATAGCCCGAACTGCTTCAGAGCGCCAATTACCCCAACCCACGCTAGCTGCTCTTGAACGCCTACCGGCAAGTTTTGTTGACAGCCACATTTGTTTGACTATGGGGCATTGTCTACGTTCCCTCAACCGCCATGCTGAAGCAGCAGATGCTTATCGGCGTGCGCTTTTGTATAGCGAAGAAAGCAGACTTCCCGAAGCCGAACAAGCTTTGGCGGCAGCCCTTCGTATTACAAAACAATATGAAGAAGCCCTCACCGCCTATCGTCATGCACTTACCCTCGATCCTCTTGAGCCCAGATGTAGAGCACGCCTTTTGCATGGAGCAGCAGAATGCCTGCTTCAAACAGGAAAACCAACCGAAGCCCTCACACTCCTATTTGAAGCCTACTATCTCTGTCCGGAAAGCCGCGTCGTACTGCGTGCCTTGGCATGGAGTGCCTTGATGGCAGAACGATACGACGTAGCTGCTCGACACTACTCCACTATCCTCCAATCCCCTTGGGCTACTTCCACCGATATTCTTAATGCAGCCCATACCGCATGGCTCACTCGTAATTTTCCACAAGCAGTTGCCCTTTATCGTCGTGCAGCAGCCATGCCTAACCCCGCAATGTTAGAAACAGACATCTCCCTCCTCCGCCAAAAGGGTATTGGCGAAGAAGAACTGCTTCTAATGGAAGATTTAGTAGATTTTGTCCCTTGATTGATATTTATTGCTGTCCGGTAAACTTTGAAACGACACACTTTATGTATCCACATCCCCGATAAAATGGTGATGTGGATATAATTTTTGAAAAGTAAGCCCCCTTACTCAAATAATAGCAACTGTATATGAGGAGAAATCTCCTTCTCTGAGAGTATTTTCAACTCATCTTTGTTCGGATTTTCCAAGAATGAGATAAGATCTACGTAATACATCAGTGTCATCCTTATGAGTGTTACGATTTGTGAGAAGGATACCTGTCGTTTTAACTTTCTACTGATTATCGTACAGAGTAAATTAGCAATTAATATCGTCCAGGTTTGAATCTGAATGGCATTGATACTATCTCCATAAAAGAAATGAAGTAGAAAGTTCTGTTTGAGTTGTTTATATAGTGTTTCTATAACCCATCTGCGCTTGTAAATTTCCTCAAAATCCTCAACAGACTTCTTAGAATTGTTGCTCCATAGTTCCACCCTTCTTGCTTCATATTTAAGTTCGCCCTTCTCAAACAAAATGTGGTTGAATCATCATATAGAGCGCTCTTTCCCAGTCCTTTTCAGTCCCTTTATTTCGGCTGTCCGCTAAAAAGGGGGCATATTGTTCTAACAAAGAGGCATAGACTCTCGCGAAAAACTCTTGAGGACGGCGTTGGTTGGGTTCTGCCAATGTGCTGCGTCGAACAACATAATCAATCCCCAGATGGTTGAGTTTATTTATCTCAGTCTTCATACCAATCTCAAGTTCCCGCAAAGAATCATAGTGACGCAAGACGCCCAAAAGCATGACGATGAGGTGAGTCCAACCGTCAAGACGCTTTACATACTTCTCACTACCGATCGTTTGACGACTCAATTGCTTAATTTTTGCCTTTTCAAGCAAATTTATTACCTGAGTATACACCGGCTGTCTAGTAAAATATTTACTTTTGCTCATGTTTCAAAAATGTTTTGTGGTAAAAACAAAGAAACAAAAAAGAAGCTGAACTCCAAACATGGAATTTAGCTTTTTTCTATGACGTAAAAAGTTTACCGGACAGCAATAATTATCTTAGAATTAAACGATTATTCGGATTGCTTGAAAATTGGGTAACGAGATAGCGACCGTTAGTATTTCTGAGTTCTTCATCATTATGCTACAATGTGACAACTCTGATGCAACAAAGGTACAAAAATAAAAGCAGACGAAAAAAGAATTTATTGCAACCTCTCTTTTCGTCTGCATATTTTATGCTGTATTTGCGAAAAAAGTTTAGTCCGTTTTGGATATATAGACTGTAATGGTGAAAACTAAACTTATTGCAAATTGAAGTTAATGTTGATAGTAAATACAATTGAAGTATAAGTTATATATGCCCATTTTGCAATCGTTTATTGTTAGTTTACATTCTTCGGTTTACTAATCAATCAGATTTTTGTACTCTTATTTATTTGTGAAGTGAGAATTTATTCACACATTTGCATTAACAATATTGTTAGATATATTTGTTAAAATTAAAATGTATGGATAATCAAGAGAAACAAAGCAAAGAGCAACAGATACTTGCGGTGGCGGAGCAGGAGTTCTTGACCAGGGGGTATGATGGTGCCCGTACCACCTCGATAGCGCAGGCGGCGGGCGTAACGCACGCGATGTTACACTACTATTTCCGCACCAAGGAGCAACTTTTCAAGCGCATCGTGGATGAGAAATTCGAAACTATGTCACACTCAATGTTTGCCATAATGGGCGACCCATCGTTGCCGATTATTGAGCGCATCAAGGGTGGCATTGAGGCGCACTTTGACTTTGTTGCACAGAACCCGCTATTGCCACGATTCGTCATCAACGAGATTATCTCACGCCCCGAGCGTTACGATGTATTATACAAACGCGTAGGTGCTATTATTGATAATGTATATCGTGGTCTGCAGTCGGAAATTAACCGCTCGGCAGAGCGTGGCGAAATCGAAAGAGTTGATATCAAGATGCTGTTTATCAGCATTATGTCGCTCAATATCTTCACTTTTCTTGCCTATCCATTTATGGAACCGCTAATGGGAGAGTTGATGGTCAACCGCGAGCGATTCCTCGCAGAGCGCAAGGCCGAGAACATCGAAACGATTTTACGAAGAATCAAAAAGCAGTAAGATATGAAACAGTTTTTTCTAACACTATTTGCCGTGGTTTGTGCCGTTGCTTCGAGTGGCCAGTCGCTCGAGGAGTGTCGCCGTCTGGCTCGGGAAAACTATCCCGAAATCAGGCAGTACGACCTAATTGCGCAGACCGAACTGTACAATCTCTCCAATGCAGCTCGCGCGTGGATCCCGCAGGTTTCGCTGTCGGGGCAGGTTACATATCAGTCGACTTCACCCACTTATCCCGAAGCCTTCAATACGATTTTGCAAGCCAACGGCATTGAGAAGGCGGGCATCAACCGAGACCAATATAAGATTGCGATTGATGTGTCGCAACACATTTGGGATGGCGGAAAATCGAAGGCCGACAAAGACATTGCCAAGGCGGAGGCCGAGGAGCAGCGCAATCGTGTTGATGTATCGCTCTACAACTTGCAGTCGAGGGTGGATAACTTATATTTTGGAATATTGTTGCTCGATGAGCGTAAGGCGCAGACCGAGGCTCTGATTGCCGTGTTGGAGAGCAATCTTGCCCGTCTGCAAACATATTATAAAAATGGTGTTGCTATGCAAGCAGATGTCGATGCGGTGGAGGCGGAGCTGCTCTCTGCTCGACAGACGCTCGGTCAGGTGGAGTCGTCGCGCATGAGCTATCGCCGTATGTTAGAGGTGTTTATCGGGCAACCGCTCACTTCTGAACATTTGGAGCGCCCAGCAATGGTTGAGCTAAAATCACGCACCTCGGCACGCCCCGAATTAGCACTTTTCGAGGCTCAAGAAAATAAGTTGGCAGCTCAGCGCAAGGCGATAAATACCTCGTTGATGCCCAGATTCTCGGCATTTGCACAGGGCTACTACGGATACCCTGGAATGGATATGTTCAAGAATATGGTTTCGTCGGATTGGTCGCTCAATGCCATTGTCGGCGTGCGTATGTCGTGGAATATCGGCGCGTTCTACACCAAACGCAACAATCTCGAAAAACTAAATGCAGCTCAAAAGCAGATTGCCGTACAACGTGATGTATTCCTCTTCAATACCCAAATGCAGACTACGCAGGACGATGGCGAGATAGCGCGACTTCGCAAAGCTATCGAGGATGATAACCGCATTGTTGAACTGCGTCGCAGGGTGCGTATGGCAGCAGAATCGCAACTTGAAAACGGAGTGATTGACGCGACCGATTTGCTACGTAAAATCACCGACGAAACCTCTGCAACGCTCGCTCGCAGCACTCACGAAATAGAACTTTTGCAAGCAATTTACAGACTTAAAACAACATTAAATCAATAAGATATGAAACGAATTGTATATATTGCCGCAGTGGTGCTCGCCGCATCGTGCGGCACCGAGGCTGAATTTGATGCACAGGGCACGTTCGAGGCTACTGAAGTTGTTGTATCGTCGGAAGCTACGGGTCGAATTCTCAATTTTGAGGTTGAGGAGGGTATGGCTGTCGAGGCCAACCAGATGGTTGGTGCGATTGACAGCGTGCAGCTACACTTGCAGCGCAAGCAACTTGTGGCTCAGCAGTCGGCATTGCTCGGCTCACGACCTGATGTGAAGAAACAGGTGGCGGCGTTGCGCGAGCAGATAGCAAAGCAGAATGAGGAACTCCGTCGCGTGGAAAATATGCTCAAAGATGGTGCTGCGACCAAAAAGCAGAAAGATGACATTGAGGCGCAAATAAAAATTTTGGAGAGACAACTCGATGCAACGCTCTCAACGCTCGACAAGAACACCTCAACCATTAACAACAACTCGGCCGCTTTGGAGGCACAAATTGCCGCCCTTGACGACCGCATCTCAAAGTGCCGCATTATCTCGCCCGTCGGTGGTACCGTGTTGGTTAAGTATGCCGAGGCGGGCGAGTTGGCATCTGTAGGCAAGCCTCTGATGAAGATTGCCGACTTGGACAATATCTATCTGCGCGCCTACTTCACCTCTGACCAGCTCGCAAAGGTTAATTTGGGCGATGAGGTGAAGGTTGTTGCCGACTTTGGCGGTGAGGAGCGATATGACTACACGGGACGCGTTGCGTGGATTTCGTCGGAGAGTGAGTTCACGCCCAAAACAATTCAGACAAAGGATTCTCGTGCCAACCTAGTCTATGCCGTAAAGATTGCCGTTGAAAATGATGGTCGATTGAAGATAGGTTTGGCGGGCGAAGTGGTTTTGTAGTATGGATGCTATTGATGTACATAACCTCTCCAAGAGTTACGGCAAGGTGCGGGCACTCGATGGTGTGTCGTTCTCGGTCGAGCAGGGCGAATTGTTCGGACTTATCGGTCCTGACGGGGCAGGTAAGACCACACTTTTTAGACTACTCACTACGCTCATTAATCCCGATGAGGGCAGTGCTACGGTCGATGGTTGCAATATAAAGAAAGATTACCTTGCCATCCGAAAGCGTGTAGGTTATATGCCCGGCCGTTTCTCGCTCTATCCCGATTTGTCGGTTGAGGAGAATCTACAATTCTTTGCGGCCCTGTTTGGCGTTACTGTCGAGGAGTCGTATGACCTTATAGCGCCTATCTACAAGCAGATAGAACCATTCCGCACACGCCGTGCTGGCAAACTCTCGGGAGGTATGAAGCAGAAACTTGCCCTCTCGTGTGCCTTGATTCATCGTCCAAGCGTATTGTTCCTCGACGAGCCGACAACGGGTGTTGATGCTGTGTCGCGTAGCGAGTTTTGGGATATGCTTGCCGATTTGAAGGAGCGTGGAATAACCATACTCGTATCTACACCATATATGGACGAGGCGAGCCGTTGCGACCGCGTAGCCCTCTGCAATGAGGGGCGTATTTTAAGTATCGACACGCCCACAGGCATTGTGCAGGGTTTTGATAAACCTCTCTACGGCATTAGCGCCAAGAATATGTTTGCCCTGTTGGAAAGGGCACGCCGCGAAGAGGGCGTGGAGGATTGTTATCCCTTTGGCGAAAAGCACCATCTGGTTGCCGCAGAAGGCTTTGACAAGGAGAGATTTAAGGCGGCACTTGCCGATGTAGAGGGCGTGGAGATTGTGAGTGCAGAGCCAACAATCGAGGATATGTTTATTAAACTGATGAGGAGATGAACGACATAGTAATTTCTGTACGCGAGCTTACCAAGCGATTTGGCGACTTTACTGCCGTTGACCGCATCTCGTTTGATGTGCGCCGAGGCGAGATTTTCGGTTTCCTTGGAGCAAACGGAGCGGGCAAAACGACCGCTATGCGTATGCTCTGCGGTTTGAGCTTTCCCACATCGGGCAGTGGCACCGTTGCGGGCTACGATGTGATGCGCGAGGGTGAGCAGATTAAGCGACATATCGGCTATATGAGTCAGCGATTTTCGCTCTACAACGACCTTACGGTGTGGGAGAATATGCGGCTGTTTGCGGGTATATACGGTTTATCCAAAACCCAAACCGAGGAGCGTGCCGCGGAGTTGCTTGAGCGTCTGAATTTCTCGTCGGAGCGCAACACTTTGGTTGGCTCTCTGCCACTCGGCTGGAAGCAGAAACTATCGTTTGCCATTGCCACGATTCACCGCCCCGAGGTGGTCTTTTTGGACGAGCCGACGGGTGGCGTTGACCCCGTGACACGCCGTCAGTTTTGGGAGATGATATATGAGGCTGCCGAAGGTGGTACGACCATCTTCGTCACCACACACTATATGGACGAGGCGGAGTACTGCTCGCGCGTTTCGATTATGGTCGATGGCGAGGTGCGAGCACTCGATACCCCAGCCCGCCTGAAACAACAATTTGCAGCAGAGTCGATGGACGAGGTGTTCCGCACGCTGGCTCGTGGCGCACAGAGAGGAGAGTAAGCTATGAAACAGAACTTTGGCTCATTCGTAAAAAAGGAGTCGTTGCATATACTCCGCGATAAGCGTACGATGTTGGTTGTAATGCTTATCCCCGTTATGCTGATGACCTTGTTCGGCTTTGCCATCTCCACCGAGGTCAATAATATTAATGTGGCGGTTGTTGCCTCGGAGCGCACCGATGGAGTGCATGATGCCGTTGAGCGACTCTCGCAGAACGAATACTTTACCTTTAAGGGTTATATCTCGCAAGATGATATAGACACCTATCTGCGCTCGGGCAAGGCGGGTGCTGTGGTGGTTTTTGCGTCGGACTATGACCGCCATGCGGCTCAGGCGGCTGCGGGCGTAGCGACAAAGCCTATCGTCCAACTCATTGTCGATGCCTCGAATGTCAATACCGCAGGCTCGGCAACGGCATATCTGCAAAATATCCTGCTCGGCTCGGCCTCACAGCAGGCGATGTTTGAGACGCGAATGTTATTCAACCCGCAGATGCGCTCGTCCTACAACTTTGTACCAGGCATTATGGGACTGATTTTTATTCTTGTCTGCGCGATGATGACCTCGGTGTCGATTGTGCGCGAGAAGGAGGTTGGTACGATGGAGGTGCTACTTGTCTCGCCCGTGCGCCCCGTGAAGATTATCTTTGCCAAGATGATTCCCTACTTCGCCATCTCTTGTGTGGTACTCATCACCATCCTGCTCCTTGCACGCTATCTGCTTGAGATACCGATGACGGGAGGTGTCGGGGGAATTTTTGCTATATCGACACTATATCTAGTGTTGTCGCTATCGCTCGGACTTTTGGTCTCGACCATCGCCACCACACAGATGGCGGCACTGCTAATCTCGGCTATGGTAATGATGATGCCTATTCTGATGCTGTCGGGTATGCTGTTCCCGATTGAGAATCTGCCCAAATTCTTCCAGGTGGTATCGAATATCGTCCCTGCAAGGTGGTATATCGACGCTGTGCGAAAGATGATGATTCAGGGCCTTCCGTTGGTGGCTGTATGGAAGAATTGCGTGATTCTGCTCGGTATGACGGTAGCTATTCTCGGCGTATCACTCAAAAAGTTTAACGATAAATTGGAGTAACTATGAGAGTATTTATCGTACTTGTTCAGAAGGAATTTTTGCAGATACGTCGCAACTCGTTTCTGCCGCGACTAATCATTGCCTTCCCGATACTTGTGATGCTGCTTATGCCGCTCATTATGACTATGGATGTGCGTCAGGTAAATGTGGCCGTCGTTGACCTCGACCGCTCAACCACATCGCGCCGCATAGCCTCGCATATCAACGCTTCGGAGTATCTCACACTCGCCCAGACTTCGGCCGAATACCCACTTGCTATGGAGCTTTTGGAGCAGGGTGCGGTGGATGTTATTGTGCAGATACCCGACAACTTTGAGCGCGATATGACTGTTGCCACACCCGAGCGCATCAGCATAACCGCCAATGCAGTAAATGCTACAAAGGGAGGTATGGGAATGCAGTATGTCGTGCAGACCATAGCCCGCACCTTGGCCGAGCTGCGTGGCGAGAAGAGCCCTGCGAAGTTGTCGGAGTTGGTAACTATTGAGAATCGCTATAACCCCACGCTCAACTACCGCCACTATATGATTCCCGCGCTGATGATTATTCTCTTTATCTTGATTTGCGGTTTCCTGCCAGCGTTGAGTATCGTGGGCGAGAAGGAGAGCGGTACCATTGAACAGATAAATGTAACGCCTATCTCACGTTTTATGTTTACCCTCTCGAAGCTTGTGCCGTATTGGATTATAGGATTGTTTGTCATGACGGTGGCAATGCTTGTGGCTCGATTGGTCTATGGCCTTGCACCCGTAGGCTCTATCGGAGCAATATATTTCGGAGCGTTGCTCTTTATCCTTACGATTTCGGGCTTCAGCCTGACCATCGCCAATTTCTCGGAGACGATGCAACAGACAATGTTTGTTATGTTCTTCTTTATTATGACCTTTATGTTGATGAGTGGACTGCTTACGCCTATTGATTCAATGCCAGTGTGGGCGCAACGCTTCACGCTCATATTGCCGCCACGATACTATGTAGAGATTCTGCGCTCGGTATATTTGAAGGGAACCACCATTGCCGAGCTGTGGACAAACTACGCAGCCCTCGGCATCTTCGCCATCATCTTCAACACCCTCGCCGCCCTCACCTACAAGAAACAGGCGTAATGAACAACGGCAACTACTCTTAAAATGAATAGTTGCCGTTACTTTTTTTATATTGCTGTCCGGTAAACGTGTGTAAGGGGCTATAAACACTGATTTTATTGCTTTACAAGCCCCCCCCTTGAAAGGAAATTACGGCTGTCCGGTAAAAATCTCTTTGATAGATGAGAACAGACAAATCATATATGATTGTTATTCCCCATTTTAAGCTTTATCCTGCACTTTTCCCCCTAAAATGACTCATATGTATACCAAACATATCGGCTGTCCGAGGAAATATTGTTTTTGAAACGCTTCATGATTTTTACCGGACAGCAATATTTAGAAATCTTGAATCGCAAAAAGCTCTCCACTTGCTGAATTAAGCAGGCAGAGAGCATGATGTAATTTCCACATCCTTTGTGTGCGAAGTTTTTCTTACTGAAAGAATTTGAAGAAGGGGATTAATTAGTCTTTTTGTAGGGCAAAACCAAATTGAGAATAACGCCTACCAGGGCAGCAAGACCAATACCACTGATTGTGATGCTTCCAAAGGATAGCTCTGCGCCACCAATGCCAAGGGTGAGGATGAGCGATGCTATAACAAGGTTGCGCGTATTGCCAAGGTCTACCTTGTTTTTCACCAAGCTATTGATACCCACGGAAGCAATGGTGCCAAAAAGGAGGAGCATGATGCCTCCAAGCACAGGTGCAGGTATCGTTTTCAACAGTGCACTGACTTTACCGAGTACAGAAAACAGAATGCCAAAGAGACCTGCAATACGGATAACGGAAGGGTCTGCAATTTTAGTCAGCGAAATAGCCCCAGTCACCTCAGAATAGGTAGTCACAGGTGGCCCACCCATGAGCGAAGCTGCTGTACAAGCCAGACCATCACCAAGCATTGTTCGATGTAGGCCGGGGGACTTTACGTAATTTTTTCCTGTTACTTCATTGATGGCATAGACATCACCAATGTGTTCGATAACCGGAGCAATGGCCACGGGAATCATAAAGATAATAGCTTCCCAGCACCATTCAGGGCGCACAAAGGCTGGTAGTGCAAACCATGGAGCGTCTGCCACGGGCTGGAAGTCAATTATTCCCAAAAGTGCTGCTGCGATATAGCCAACTACAATTCCTGAGAAGATGGGGATTAAACGCAACAAGCCCTTGCCCAAAAGCGACACTATCACCGTTGTAAACAATGCAATAAGGGCAAGCAGCCAATTTCCCTTTGCCATATCTACTCCCGTTCCTGCAAGCGAGAGGCCTATGAGCATTATCACTGGGCCTACGACAATAGGAGGAAAGAGCCTTAAGATAAATCCAACTCCACGAAAACGAATAAGTAAACTCATCAACCCATAGACTGCTCCTACTGCTACAAGACCACAAAGCGTTCCGGGAAGTCCAAAGAGTTCTGTGGCTTTAACAATGGGGGCTATAAAGGCAAAACTACTACCAAGAAAGATAGGTACCATCCCCTTCGTTACGGCATGAAAGATAAGTGTACCAACGCCTGCTGTAAAAAGCGCTACCGATGGGTCTAAGCCAACCAACAAGGGCACCAAGACTGTTGCACCAAAGGCTACAAAAAGGAATTGCGCACCAACTACTGTCTTCTGTACAACTCCAAGATTTTTATTATTGTTCATGGTAGAATGTATTTAAGTATTTGCAAAAGAGCTTATGTTCTCTTACTCAAACTCCACCACAGTAATGCCAGCTCCGCCAAATTGCACGTGTTCATCTCTAAAATGCGCCACTCCGGTGGTAGAAGCCAAATATGCACGAACCAATTCGCGCAATGCGCCGGTTCCTGTTCCGTGCAGAATACGCACTGTAGGAGCACAGAGGGTAATGGCGTCATCAATGAAATAAGCCAAAGCAGTATGGGCCTCTGCAGCACGCATACCACGAAGGTCTAGCTGCGGTTTGAAGTGAAGTTTCTTCTCGTAGATAGCATCGTGAGTAGCGGCACTAACAAAAGTTGCAGCACGGGGTGCATCGGGAGCCGCAACTGCCGGTTCTAGGCGCTCCGGCGAAAGATTTCGGCTGAGAACCGCACCAAAACGGACTGTGATACCACGTGAACTCACTTGCTCTACACGGCCCACTGCTGTCTGACCTTTCATGCGCACAGTCTGACCCTCAACGAAAACAGTATTTCCAATTTCTGACGTTGAGGAGGATGGCTGTTCTTTTGAGAAAGCCTTATCCTTTTCCGAATGATGGGTAGCTGTACCTTTTCCCTCAGCACGACGACGTTGGCGACGCATGGCTTTCTCCATTTGACGGCGTATACGTGCTGCATTCTCATCATTAGTAACCGGATTTTCATCAGAAGCTAATTCCTGACGATAATCAGCAAGTCCTTGGCGTGCCTGACGGGTACGTTCTTTATCAGCTTGGGCCTCACGTATGGTACGAATGGTACTTTCTATGCGTGCTCCTGCCTGATTAATAATGGCCTCAGCACGTTCTTTTGCTTCTGCTATAACTTCACGCTCACGGCGGTGGAGAGCAGCTGTTTCTTCTTCGTATTTTTGTGCAACGGCCTCAAGCTGTTGCTCGCGTTTGCGTATGTTTTGACGTTTAGTTTCCCAATAACGCTTATCGCGCACGATGTCCTGCAGATACTTATCGCTCATAACATAACCCTCACCCACTATCTGTGTAGCCTGCTTGATAACGTGCTCAGGTATTCCTATCTTGCGAGCGATTTCTATTGCGAATGAACTACCTGGATTACCCACTTGGAGAATAAAGAGCGGTGCCAGGCGCGAGCGGTCATATAGCATAGCGCCATTTACAACATGGGGGCTGCGCTCTGCATAGTGCTTAAGGTTGGGGTAATGCGTGGTAATGATACCCATCGTACGCGTAGAGGCCAAAGAGTGTAATATAGCCTCAGCCAGTGCGCCACCAATTTGGGGCTCGGTGCCTGTGCCAAACTCGTCTATAAGAAGCAGGGTGTCAGGAGCGGCATGACGCATCATATATTTCATAGACATCAAGTGACTGCTATAGGTGCTCAAATCATCTTCAAGACTTTGCTCATCACCTATGTCTATAAATATTCCTCGGAATATGCCACATCGGGTGGACTCACCTACGGGAATGGGCATTCCGCATTGAAGCATATATTGCAAAAGACCTACGGTCTTGAGGGCTACACTCTTGCCACCTGCATTAGGACCTGAAATAAGTAGGATGCGCGCTTCTTGCTTAAGACTTACATCAAGAGGGGTCATTTCTCCTCCATGCCGTTGTAAATTTTGGTGCAACAGGGGGTGATAAGCCCGACAGAAATGCAATAAAGGCTCATTCACCACCTGGGGCACAATGCTCCCAAATGTACGACTCAGGGCTGCAAGGGCTCTAAGATAGTCAATGTGAGCAAGAAACAGCATGGAGGACAACATTGCAGGAACATGTGGACGCACCTCAGCCGTTAACTCGCTAAGGATACGAATAACCTCACGCTTTTCTGCTGCTCGCAACTCGCGCACTCTGTTGTTGGCCTCTACCACTGCTGCAGGCTCTATAAAAACGGTTTTTCCAGAAGCCGACTCATCATGAATGATGCCTTTTATCTTGCGCTTGAGCGCTGGAGCCACAGGAATTACGAGGCGGCCATCGCGCAATGTTGGACTGACATCACGGTCAATATAGCCGTCCGTTTGCGCCTGACTTACAATCGTTCGCAAAGTGTGTGAAATACCACGTGAGGTCACTTCAAGCTGATGGCGTAATGAGAGCAACTCGGCAGAAGCGGTATCTTTTACTTTGCCATATCTGTTAAGGGTATTATTGATGTTGCGTACAATTGAAGGGAAGGCATTTATTCCTCCCGCCATACGAGAAAGCGCTGGATAAGGCAATTGCGCTTCTCCATTTTCAGCATCCTCGTCAGAAACATCCGGATGGAGGAATTCTACCAAAGAACATACACAAGAAAGAGTACGTCCTAGTTCGAAGAGTTCAACTTCTTCCATATAGGTACGTTCTGGACGAATGCGTAAAAGTGCTGGGCGCACATCATAGAAGTTTTCCTCCACTACTTCAGGCTGCATTTCAAGAAGCGTAGCAAACTCACTAGCTTGGGCCAAAGCCTCTACTACTTCAGTATAGGTGGAATAAAAACAGAGTTTGTGGTCCACCCACTCTGTACCAAGCGTGGAGAGACAACGGCCTTTCAACAAAGTGCGTATCTCTGTGAATCCTATCTTATGTTCAAAACTTTCCGGATATGTCATTTTCTTAAGAGAGAGAAATTTACTGCTCGCGTTTAATCATTTCCAGCAATTGCAATACTACAGGATCCTCTGGTGCCAAATTCTGCGCAGCTTTTGCAGCAACATATGCTTCTTCATAAAGTCCCACGCGCAAAAGGAGGTGAGCCTCTTCTAAGTGATAAGCCACCTCTTGGGGGGCTAATTGCACAGCACGACGTATGTCGTCTAAAGCTTGCTGATACATACGTGCTGAAAGTTCTGCACGATGGCGCAAATAATAGAATTGCGGTGTAAGACGATTGGGACCTATGGCCTTTTCGTAATCATTCATGTCAAACACAGCAGCACGATATTGCCCCACATCCATCAAACGATAGGCGCGCTCCAGAAGATAACGAGCAGATGAAGCATTCAACGGGCGTGGAAGACGACTTACCACACTATCCAGCAAAGTAATGACTTGAAGAGAATCGCCACCGGAGAGCTCTAACGAACGGGCTGCACGGAAATACATCTCGGGGGTAGACATCCAGCCTTCTGCCAACGATTGATAGTCTGTATGAGCTTCTGAATACTTACGAGCAGCTAAATAACAATCTGCACGCTGCACACGATAGAGGGCGTGGGTATCTGCATCGCAAGCCATACAAGCCTCTGCCAAAGCTCGCTCAATGTTCCACGACTCCTTCGCTCTTGGCAAAGATGAATGAACAAAAATAGTCTTACTATAATTATAATGTACCTCTGCTGCCTTTGCTTGCCAATTATTCTTCTCACATATTTGCAGCGCAGCACGATAATCTTCTTCAGCAGCTTCATAATCAGCTCGTGAGGCATAGAACGCAGCACGCTCAACGAGTACATCTACATTCTGAGGGTAAGCTGCAATAAAGTCGGCCATTGCTGTTGCCACTGCCACTGAATCGGAACGGCCAAGCATATAAATATAAGCCAAAGCCTCTTGTTCATTCGCAGGCAAGGATTTGGGGATTAAAATATTACGGAGATCAGAACTTAAAGCACTTACCGAATTGATTGTTAATTCCTCCAAAAATCTTGCATCGATGGCACAAGCAGTTTCTGCTTTATCCAATACATTTTTCTGGACAATTCCCACAACTGCATCATCGGCATCCAACAACGGACTACCGAAATATTTGTCTACATTAGGGGTAGTCAAATCATAATACTTATATCCATCGTATGATGTAGCAGAAACGACTTTTGAAGACAATGGTTGATCTTTCTTATCAGTGGTATAATAAACCACCTTCAGCTCACTACCCTCTTCCGCCCCATTCTTGGAAAGAAATAGGGGAATTATTTTTTTTGCCGGTGATACTTGAAACTTCACCAAATCATGCGTACTATTAGCTCCCAAAATACGACTTACCGACAATTCTTTACCTTTAGCATCAACAACCACTGCGCGAGTGGCTCCTTGAAAAAGAGAATATGACGCAACTGCGTGTCCTTCTGCAGAAATGAAAAAACCATAGCCGGAACGTAGCAAGGTACCATCCTGAGCATAAGTAATGACATAGAGCATGGCCTTTGCTGGATTATCATTTGATACTGCCGCACTAAAAAAGCTCACATATAGAAGAAATAAAATCAATATTCTTTTCATAATTATTTATCGTATTTTAATAAAGACTTAGCATTGTTGATTGCAGCATCAGTTAACTGCTCACCGCTCAACATATTGGCAATTTCCAGTACACGTTCTTCTTCTGTCAAAAGTTTAATATGACTGGTTGTTCCATTTGAGGTTTCTTGTTTTGACACTCGATAATGCCAATGCCCCAAAGCAGCTATTTGCGGAAGATGGGTAATACATAATACTTGACAATCCGATGCCATATCTTGCATAACAAGTGCCATTTTCTCGGCCATAGTACCAGAAACACCGGTATCAATTTCGTCGAAAACAATGGTGGGCAAATGTTTTACGTGTGAAATAATGGATTTCAAGGCTAGCATTAAACGAGCGATTTCACCACCGGATGCTATCTTGGCAACCTCTTGCATCTGCACATTTTTATTGGCGCTGAATAGAAATTCTACATTATCCAAACCCGTAACATCGGGAGAAGGTCGCAAAAACAAATTCAATGCTACCGAAACATTTGGCATTCCAAGCGAATGCAAACATTCGACTAAACGCTCTTCTATTATTTTTGCTGCCGCTTTTCGCAAAGCCGTCAGTTGTTCGCCCAACTTGTTCATCTCATCGGATAATCGGCAAACTTCTTTCTCTTTTTGCAAAAGAATATCTCCAATATTATCGATAGTATCTACCCGTTCCCTTAAAGACTCCTTAAGCGCTAAAAGTTCTTTTTCGCCTTGAACATTGTGTTTACGCTGAAGAGTATATAAAAGATTGAGTCTTTCATCCACAATTTCTTGTCGCTTAGGGTCATATTCTACCCTTTCTAATGAGTTTTCAAGTTCTCCTGAAACATCTTCCAACTCAATCTGCACACTATCCAAGCGCTCTGCCAAAGAGCCTGCTATTGGAAAAACAGAATCTATTCGTCGTAGGGTTTGGATGCTACTTCGCAAAAAGGAAATAGGATTGTTTCCCTCTGATTGAAAACCACTAGATACTTTATAGAGCGCTTGTTTTATTTCCTCGGCATGACTGAGAATTTCCAATTCCTCCTCCAACGCCTCCTGCTCACCTTCTTTCAAATCTGCATCTTCTAATTGCTTAAGTTGAAACTGTAGGTACTCGCTATCTTGTTGGTCTTTTTCTGCTTTTTCTTTTAAGGCCACATATTCTTTTTGAGCTTCATGCCATGCCTCAAATGCTTCTGAATATAAAATCTTAGGTGTTGGCTCAGAAGAAACAGCATCTAATATCCCCAAAATAAAATTCTCATCCCCCATCAACAAATTCTGATGCTGCGAATGTACATCTATAATTCTGGACGCTATTTCTTTTAATACGGGAAGCGTTACTGGAGAATCATTAACAAAAGCCCTGCTTTTCCCATTGGCAGTAACCTCTCTTCTCACAATGAGTTCTGAACCATCAAAATCAATATCGTTTTCTTCAAAAAGAGATACGATGTTAAGTTTGGCGACATCAAACTCAGCTTCTACACAACATTTAGACGCGCCGTGTTTTATTACTTTTGCATCAGCACGCGTACCCAGCAATAATGCCAAAGCACCCATCATAATACTCTTTCCAGCTCCGGTTTCACCTGTAATAACAGAAAAACCACCCGAAATATCAATATCAAGTTGGTCAATCAAGGCATAATTACTGATATGTAAACTTCTCAACATACTCTTACTTAATTTGATTCCAATACGAGCTTTGGGAAGCATTGATACTCATTAGAAGTTCATACAAAGATTCCTTTTCTGAAGGTGTACCTTTTCCTTTGTATATACTCACTAACTCATCACGCTTATATTCCGTAAATAGTTGTGGCAACATGCTCATCGGTTTGTTTTCCTTCGCTTGTTTCAGCAAGTCCATAGCGGCAGTAATTCCGGCTCTACCTCTCTCAGAATTCTCCGCCATTACATCCAATCCCTCACGATAATATTTGTATTGCATCTGTCGAAAAACATCCATGCCACTATCCATATAATCATTGATAACAGCATATCTATTTTTCCCATCTTCAAACGCCTTCCATCCTTTAGATGATAGACTTTGTGCATTGTTGGTAATTGTCAAGACTGTCTGTAAAACATCTGTACCCCCATTGGGAGACATCGCATCCAAATCCATACCAATAATCAGATAAACATAATACCCTATCATCGCTGTCAAATCATTGTCTATTACATCTACCCGGAAATCCAATTTGTCAAATTCTTGATAAGTAAAATTGAAATTAGGGTCGTTGGTACTGAATACGGTTGTTGTGTAAGTTGAATTAAATACCGGACGACTACTTTGTACATATAATGAACCCTCAAAACGATTTTCTGATTCAATGTACTTAGAAATAGTTATATTAAAATTACAACGAATACGCTCTGTAGGTTTATATTGCATATTCGTCCATTGACGTTCATTGATAAATTCAGTCAAGGATGTTTGAAGATTTTCAAAAACACTGACACTTGTTCCTTGCACTTGCTGATGATTTATCGTTACTCGTGCTTCAAGTTCCTGTGCCTTAAGAGTGAAAGTTTCTCCTAACGCAACAAACATAAAGAAAAAAATCAACCCAATTTTTTGCATAACTCTTCTACAATATCACATGCTACTTCTTTCTTCGTCTTTAACGGATAAACTTTTTCTTCATTGGCAGAGAGAATGGTCACTTTGTTAGTATCGCAAGAAAAACCAGCACCTGGGTCATTCAAAGAATTTAAAATAATGAAATCTAGATTCTTGTTTACCAACTTAGTTTTGGCATTTTCTTTTTCATTGGTTGTTTCAAGTGCAAAGCCAACTAGCAGCTGACCCGGTTGTTTCATTTGTCCCAAATGAGCCGCAATATCTTTGGTGGGAACAAGTTGTAATAGCAATTCATCACCTTTACGCTTTATCTTTTCTGTAGCTGCATTTTTCACTGTAAAGTCTGCTACAGCGGCGCAGAGAATTGCAGCATCTGTATTTGAAAATAGGCGCACCGCCTCTTTATACATATCTTCTGCACATTCCACGTCAATCCGATTGATATTTGGATGAGAAATTGAAAGATTTACCGGACCACATACAAGATTTACCTCTGCCCCTAATTCTGCACATGCTTCTGCTAAGGCAAATCCCATTTTCCCACTAGAATGATTCCCAATAAATCGCACCGGATCTATCTTTTCATAAGTAGGTCCTGCAGTAATCAGCACCCTCTTCCCTTCGAGCCTTTTCTCTCTTTGAAAAAAGGAACTGATACATTCAAATATCTGCTCTGGCTCTTCCATTCGTCCTTTACCAACCAAGCCACTAGCCAACTCTCCCGATGCAGGTTCTATAATAATATTTCCATAGGAGCGCAAACTTGCTAAATTTTCTTTTGTAGACGGATGACGATACATATCGAGGTCCATAGCAGGAGCTACCATTACAGGCGCTTTCATAGATAGATAAGTCGTAATCAACATATTGTCAGCTACGCCATGGGCCATTTTGGCTATTGTTGAAGCTGTAGCCGGTGCAATTATCATCAAGTCAGCCCATTGACCTAAATCAACATGACTATGCCAGGACCCATCTCGTTGTGAAAAGAATTCACTTACAACCGGCTTTGATGTCAAAGCAGACAAAGTAATAGGAGTAATAAATTCCTTTCCAGCCGGAGTAATAACAACTTGCACTTCTGCTCCTGCTTTTATCAACAATCTTATCAATGAACAAGCCTTGTATGCTGCAATACTACCGGTAATACCCAAGACAATGTGTTTGCCTTTCATTTCTCTAAATTTTAATTTATAGATTTTCCCTTAACCGAATCCTCATGAACACCTGTTTGGTATTCTGTGTGAAATCGCCTTGCATAATCCAACCAAAATAGCTGGGTTCTTTACGCAATACTTCTGCTACAGGACGACCTTTATGCTTACCAAAATTGATAATTTCCACTCCCTCATCGTTATACACTACTCTACCGGCTAAATCAACATTATTATTGCGACGAGAAAAATTGGACAAAAACGCAACATTATTCTCCAACTGCCCTTCATACCGATCCAATTGTGCCTGGAGAACTTCGTACGTAGCTTGGGTGTCAGCCAGTGCAGTGTGTGCATTCTCCAAATCTTTATTACAATAGAATTTATAGGCCGCCGAAAGATTACGTTTCTCCATCTTATGATAGATATTTTGCACGTCAACAAATTTACATGCTGAAATATCAAATTGTACTCCGGCCCGAATAAATTCTTCTACGAGTAAAGGAATATCAAAATGATTTGAATTGAAGCCGGCAATATCGCAACCTTTAAATTTATTAGCAATTTCATTCGCTTTTTCCTTAAAAGTTGGACTATTGGCTACATCCTCATCTTTTATTCCATTCACCGCTGTTGCTTCTTCTGAAATATGAATACCGGGATTAAAGCGTTGCGTCAATGCCTCTTCGCTGCCATCTGGATAAATCTTAAGCAGACATAGTTCTACAATCCTATCAGTAGCTATATTCAATCCCGTTGCCTCAATGTCAAAGAAAACAATGGGACGTGTTAAAGACAACTTCATTCTTCCTTATATCTTAAAAACGAGTAGGCAAGTTCATTATACAATGCCTCGCCTACTCCTATTACTTTTTCTTCTATATTAGTCGTTTAGCATCATAGGCATCAAGAGCATCAGCACATGCTCTCCATCCTGCTGCTGGGCGGGCACCATTACTCCTGCTCGACTGGCATCAGAGAGTTGAATCACCACTTCTTCACCTTCTAGGTTATTCAATAATTCTGTTAAGAATGTGCCTTTGAAACCTATACTCATAGGCATTCCTGAATAATCACAAAGTAATGACTCTTCTGCAGACATTGAGAAATCAATATCCTGACTTGAGATAGTCATTTTACCGGCAGACAATTGAATTTTAATCAAAGCACTGGTGGCACTTGAGAAAATCAATACACGGCGCAATGCACTCAACAATGCCACACGATGTACTGTTACACAATTAGGATTATTCTGCGGAATTACACTATTGTAGTTAGGATATCGACCTTCTATCAGACGGCATGTAATAGTATAATTTTCAGTAGAAACCATCGCATTACGCTCTGTAAACTTCACCACTACATCTCCTTGTTCTTTTGAAAGGATGTTACGTAACAAGCCCGCAGGTTTCTTGGGAAGAATAAAGGCTCCTTCACGTGAGGCCTTGGCACCAAACACACGACCACAAGCTAACTTATGGCCATCACTGGCAACCACGGCCAAATCATTACCCATTGCATCAAAATAGATACCATTCATCACAGGTCTGAGAGCATCATCTGCTGTAGCAAAAAGGGCACGATTTATACTATTGAGCAAAACTTGGCTAGTTAGGCAGAGAGAAGCATTGTTTTCATCCATCATCGGAGGAAGGGGGTACTCATCTGCTGCTTGACCCATAAAGTTATATTTACCATTTTGATATTCTACGGTAATTTCCATACTATTGGAAGTCACATAGAAATCCAATGGTTGTTCAGGAATCTCCTTAATAGCGTCTTGAACAGTCTTTGCATTTACTGCAAAGCGGATATTTGCATCACTCTCCACGAGATCTACAACAGTAGTAAGTGTTGTTTCATTATCTGATGCCGTCAAGGTAAGTTTACCATCTTGAATATCAAATAAGAAACTATCCAAGATAGGCAGGTTGTTTTTAGGAGAAATCACACGGCCTATCATCTGCAAGCGCGAGGAAAGTAATGAACTGGAAATAACAAATTTCATATTTATTTTTTATTATTGTTTTACATTATTCTTTGAATGGCAAAGGTATAAAAAAATATACTACCAAGCTGCCTCATAATGATTTTTTTCATCGTTTTTGAACTTGATAAAAAAGAAAATTGTAAATTCGCTCCCAAATTTTATAAGACATTAAATAAATTTTAGCAGAAATGGAAATTTCAGGAAAAATCATTGCAGCTATGGAACCGCGTGGCGGTGTATCTGCACGTACAGGCAACTCATGGAAAATTCAAGAATTTGTACTTGAAACGCAAGAGCAATATCCTCGCAAATGTATGTTCAATGTTTTTGGAGAAGACAAACTCAGAGAAATGAATATACAAGTAGGAGATGAACTGATTGTTTCATTTGACATTGATGCTCGCGAATACAATGGACGTTGGTACAATGACATTCGTGCTTGGAAAGTAGAGCGCAAGAGTGCAGCTGCAGCAACACCTATGGCAGCACCCATGCCCGCGGATATTCCTGCACCGACAGCGCCATTTGGAACAAATGAAGGTGACAACTTAAGCGACGAATTACCTTTCTAACGCATCGGGTATAAAATTAAAGACTTCAGCGAATTTGTAGATTTACCATTGGTATTTTACAAATTCGCTATTGTTTTAAATAATATTTGGAATATGTTTATTCTGAAATTCATTAAATGGTGCATCATTGCATTTTTGGCTTCTACTATTTTGGCCGTACTTATCTATAAGTGGATGCCTATTCCTTTTACTCCACTCATGGGAATCAGATATATACAATCTATCAGCAATAAAGAACGCCCAATCCTCTCCCACAAATGGATTTCACTTGAAAAAATGCCTTCTCAACTTCCTTTAGCCGTAATTGCATCAGAAGATCAACATTTTATGCAACACCATGGATTTGATTTTGACGCGATAAAAGACGCCATGAAAGAAAAAGAAAATGGCGGACGCCAGAGAGGAGCTAGCACAATTAGCCAACAAACGGCAAAGAACGTATTCCTATGGCCTTCTGCTTCTTGGTTGCGTAAAGGCCTTGAAACTTATTTCACGATCCTCATTGAATTACTTTGGAGCAAAGAACGCATCATGGAAGTCTACTTGAACAGTATTGAAATGGGAAAAGGGATTTATGGCATCAAGGCTGTTGCTAATGTGCATTTCAATAAATCCCCACAAGAACTACGCCGCCGCGACTGTGCTCTTATTGCAGCAACACTCCCCAATCCGCTAAAATATAGTTCCAAGAATCCCGGACCTTACATGCAGAAAAGGCAACAAAAGATTCTAAGAGAGATGTGCAATATAGAAAACTCATGCGGATGGACTTATCAGTCTCAAGTCATAAAATAAAACACAGACAACATACTTGAGCCTTCACAAATTCACTCCAAAATAGACTATTATTATCCTAGGGAGCTACCATCAAACTGAAAAGGAAGGAGCAAAGATACTCTCTCTATCACATAACAAACTTTAGTGCCATAAAGTACTAATCTAATAGGGCGTCCATATCTATTTTCTGTTTCCAACAAAACTTGACGACAAGCGCCACAAGGTGTTATTGGAATTTGCGTAAAAATACCTTCTTGGGGAGAGGCTGCAATAGCTATGGTAGAAACCGGAACATTCGGATAATTTGCATTGGCATAGAATACAGCACAACGTTCAGCACACATCCCCGAAGGATAAGCGGCATTTTCCTGGTTATTTCCTCTTATTATTTCACCATTTTCAAGTAAGACTGCTGCACCTACATGAAAATGAGAATAGGGCGCATAGGCAGACTCGATTACCTCTTTTGCTGCTTTTACCAAAAGAGCATCCTTAGCAGAAAGTTCATTCTCTTGAAGCGTTGTATAAGGGATACTAAATGTTTTGTTTTCCATATCTAAACAAAATATGAATATCTGTATTGCAAATATACTGTTTTCTATGAAAATACCTGTATTTACTTTTATGATATTTCATATAGTGGTGATTCTATGATATGAAACTTACTCCAAAGAGCACACTAATGCCCCTTTTTTACGTATATCATAAACTGCAATACCCATTTTTTTCGCAATTCGGCTATAGTAGTCTGCCTTACTTAAAGGCAATGAGGAGTCAAGAACTATCTGTTTAGGAGCATAAAAGGACAAAACTTGAGGAAAGTTATTATATTTTCTACCAGATAGTAATAAGTAGTCAACAATAATAGGTTTTTTCGGAGCAACGGCTGGCATTCCACTTTCTGGGATAGCAATACGCTTTCCATAAAAAGAAATAATGCCGGCTTTCATGATAACTTCTGGGCGTACATACGAGTTGAATAATTGAGTCGGAACATCCAAATTCTTTTTCTTCCAAAAGTTCTGTTTTACGTAAAACAAAGCACTGTCTACTTGAAGAGTGTCTGACGCCCACATATATGTATTCTCAGCCGAAGCGATACAATGAACTGCAGTAGCCGTGCGCAAATTATAAATAACCAAGGTGGGCTCTATCCGCTCAAAGTAACTCTTCACTACTCCATAAATTCCACCAAAAGCTACAAAAAAACTTAACAGATAGATATATTTCGTACGACGTGTAAAGAAGTAATATATAATCGTAAGGAGTACTGCATAATACAATATAACTTCTATACTATCCGGGAAAACTTCCCACACAGCCCCCGGAGGAGTAGAGATACATTCTAACAAAGTTTCTATTACCTCTAGGGATAAATTTAATACTATAGCAATTATTTCACGAACAAAAGGTAATAGGAAAAACAATATGGCACCAAACAATATAACATATACCATCGGCACAACAAAAAGATTAGCGAACAAGCCATACATAGGAAGTGTATGAAAATAGTACGCAACAAGTGGAGCTGTACCTAATTGTGCACAAAAAGAAACAACTAAAAGTTTATATACTGCCAGCAACCAACGACGAGTGCTAAGCCAACTAGGCACCGGAACATGAGACATTAAGAGCAGAATAAACAAAACAGAGATACATGACAATTGAAAGCCTACATCAAAAAGGGTTTGCGGATTTATAAATAGTAAAATAAATGCGGCCAATGCCAAATTATTAATAGACATCGAATCACGCCGTAAGCAACTGCAAAGCTGCATAATGGAAAACATAACAGCTGCTCTAATCAACGACACCGGAGAACCCGCCAACAAGACAAAAGCCCACAAGCCAACAACGCCTAACAAACTAAGGGACAAATAAATGTTATATCTACGACATGCCCCTAAAACCAAGAAATGATATATCGAGAACAAAATTCCCAAATGCAAACCAGACAATGCCAAGACATGACTCACACCACCTCCTGCAAAAAGGGTTCTTGTAGAGGCATCCAATTGTCGTTTGTCTCCTAAAGTTAAAGCAGATAATACAGCAAAAGAACTTCCTTCAAAATAATCTGAATACTTGCCTAGCATATCATCACGAAGCCTCAGCATTCTCTGCACCAAAGAAGTCCCATCTGCACAAACATGAATGTGCCATTTTTCTCCAGCACAATAAGCCACCCCACTAATGGTGCGACGCCTTAACCACTGAGCATAATCAAACTCTTCTGGATTACCATAATTCTTAGGTACGGATATTTTAGCCTTAAATAGTAAGGTATCACCCGGACGAATAGATTGTGATTGTTTATCAGCCAATGCCAACCTAACTTTTTGTCCGCCATAATCGCCCCCTTGCAATTCTACAACGGCTTGTACTACCTTTCCGTGATGTAACACTGGCTCTACCACTTCCGCCCTATAATATTGTTCTTTATCTGGCCATTCCAGCACAAGAGCAGAGCGAGTATTCAAAAGCATTGCACACCCCAAAAGAGCTGACACTACATTTATTAAAGCAAAGAAAAGCATACCTCCTCGCAAAGAAGAATGCTTTTTGAATTCAGTAACCAACAATAAAATGATAATCCCTATTGCTACTAGATATAAGGCCCACTCATACCCAATCAAATAATCTGCTCCGAGTTCTCCTATACCAATACCCACCATAAATGGCAATAAAAGCCGTAATAAAGGGGCATCTGCCAACAACCGAGAAAAAGGAGTAGCTTGGCTTATCATTTTAAATAACCTTGACTTAAATAAGATTTACTGGTCCTTATTTTCTACATATCCTTGATATTTTTCAGGCAAATCATTCATGATCGTTTGATAGCTTTCAGCCATGGCTCGCTTGACATATTCCTTTTCCCCTTGTATCGGAAGAATCGGTTGGTGGATAATCAACTGCATTGGATGTCTATTTACAAAATGAAAACCAGCCATACGTGTCAAAACATCAAAAGAGCCATTGATAGTTATTGGAACTATCGGCAACTGCAATTCATCAGCCAGTTGGAATGCTCCTTTCCTAAATAACCCCATGTGCCCCGTAAAGGTGCGTGAACCTTCTGGGAATACTACCAACGAAGTACCACCTTGCAATGTAGCACGGGCCTTTTCTATTGTCTCTTGAATTTTTTTAGGGCCGGATTTATCCACAAAGATATGACGTGCTTTTTCACAAGCAAATCCTATAAGTGGCATTTTGCGTAAAGCTTTTTTCATCATCCACTTAAAATTACGTCCTAAGAAACCATATATAAGGAAGATATCCATTGGACCTTGGTGGTTCGCCACAAAGACATAGCTTTGACCTTTCTGTAAATACTCACGTCCTTTTACTTCCACCGGGAGCATCAGAATCTTACAAATTAGCCAAGACCAACATTTCCCAGGATAATACCCCCAAAAATGCGCATCGCCCAACAAACTACCGACACTGGTAACTAGTGCTGTCAAGAGAGTAGCCACCAAAATTATAGGTAGTGCAATTACTGTTTGATAAAGTTTATAAATAATCATATTTTGCTGTTTTAATTCCCTTTTATTTTGCAGACAAAGTAATAAGATTAATTTCTGGCCATGCTCCTAAACGAAAAGGAAGAAGTACTTCCCCTACCCCCAAACTTATATATAATGTTTGTGGTTGTTCCGTATACTCTCCTCCCCATTCCGGATAAAACCATGATGCAGGAGAGAAATCTCCAATTTGAAACTGCATACCATGTGTATGCCCACTTAAGGTTAGTGGAATATTGGTTTCTGCCACTACTGACCTTTTCCAGAAAGATGGGTCGTGCGATAAAAGTATCTTAAAACAATCATCGTCTATTCCCTTTTGTGCTTTATCCAAATCGCCCAACGATGGGAACGGAGGTCTACCATCATTCTCAATGCCCATGATTGCAATGCTATCATTACCTCTATAGATGAAGACATTCTCGTTCAAGAGAAGTTTCCAACCCATATCTTTCATACCCTTCTGCAGTTTCTCTATATCTGCCAGTCTATCATTCTCTGTAGCCCATTTATGGTAATTCATATAATCATGGTTACCCATTACCGAAACCACCCCATCTGCTGCCTGTAACTCTGACAAAATTGATTTAAACTCCGAAAGTTCTTCGGCCTGATAATTCACCAAATCACCAGTAAAAACTATCAAATCAGGAGATAATCCATTTACAGCATCTACTATTTTCTGTACCATATCAGGTTTACCATGAAGTGTGCCAAGATGGAAATCAGACATCTGTACGATTTTGTAGTTTTCAAAGGTGAGCGGTATCTTGTTGGAAAAATATTCAAACTCCTTAATCGTTAACATTCTATACCCCATTGTAAAGCCATAGAGCAACAAAGAAAAGACAACTACACCACTCATGAGAGAAAAGCCTACATACCACTTATACGCCCTCTTTTTTCGTTTTAGGAAGAAGCCCAACAAAAGTAATATAGCCACCATACACTCGGGGATAGCTAGACAAAGTGTGGCAGACAATATATATCCTTTTATGAGGGCTGCATCTAAAGTATAGCTCTCGTTAACTGCAACTATAACCAACAAAAGCAACAATATGATATTGGGTAGGTATAAAAGGAATCTATAAGGAAAATTCCATCTGTTCCTTAACAACATTTTATCTATACCCCAAATAGGAAGTAGCAATAAAATAACCAATAAAAATAATATTCGCAAAATCATAGCACAACTACTACCTATATTACAAATTTGCAGCTAAGAATTTTCTCATTTCTGCTATTGGAATTCCTCTTCTTTGAGAATAATCACGTAATTGCTCTTCATCTATTTTACCTATAGAGAAATGGGTGCAAGCCGGATGTGAGAACATCAATCCTGCAACTGAAGAATGAGGTATCATCATACCATTCAATGTAAGTTGCATCCCTATTGTTGAACAATCCAATAATTTATCAAGTAAGAACATTAAACTTTGATCCGGCAAAGATGGATAACCTATTGCTGGCCTACGTCCAATATATTGTTCGGCAAACAATTCTTTGGGGGTAAGCATCTCGCCGGGAGCATATCCCCAATAGATTTTACGGACTTCTTCATGCATTTTCTCTGTCGCAGCTTCAGCCAATCTATCACTTAAAGTTTGTACAAGCATGTGCATATATTCATCATCTTGGTATAATGTCTCCATTTCCTGCTGTACACACGAAATAAAAAGCCCCAATTGATGTGGTCCCTCCACACCATATGGTGCAATAAAATCAGCCCAACAAAGGTGCGGCATATCTTCTTTGTGGACTGTTTGCTGTCGCAAGAAAGGGATTCTTATTTTCGTTTTCGCAGAATGCGAAATCACGATATCATCGTCTTCACTCCAAGCCTCAAAGAGGCCAAAACGAGCAAAGACACTATATTTTGCATCAAGCGTTGAAGCAAGACGGAGAACATCCGCATATAACGAGCGTGCACTATTTACTTGTATGCGTTCCTTTTCATCAATTGGATGTTTTATTTCTTTTTCGGCAGATTCATCTACAATATTTACACACCACGGCGGCAATCTCCAAGCATGAAAAAAATAAATCCAATTAATGTATGGTAATAACTCTTTTATACTATAAGATAATGTTTTTATCATCTACAAAACGTAACAGCTTGTCCTCTGAATCCTTCATTAGTAATAGTTCCATGATTATATATCAAGAAGCCATTACAATAAGTTTTCTGTACCTGCCAAGTAAACAATTTCCCTTCTAGAGGACTCCAATTGCACTTGCTTTCTATCTTATTAGGAGTCAAGATCCAAGGAGTATGCGGAGCCACTAAAACCAAATCGGCTTTATATCCTTCACGAATATAGCCTCTATTTTCTATTGAGAACAAATCTGCCGGATGATGGCACATTAGCTCCACTATTCGTTCAATAGTTAATACTCCTTCATCCACCAAATTTAACATAGCCGGCAAGGAGAATTGAATCATAGGCATTCCAGAAACCGCCGTCAAAGCGCCACCTTGTTTTTCACGAAGAAGATGTGGAGCATGGTCTGTTCCTATGGAATATATTAAATCGGTAGACAAGGCTGTACGCAAAGCCAAACGGTCTTCTTTTGTTTTCACCGCAGGATTACATTTTATTCTTGCGCCAAGCTTTGAGTAATCAGCCTCGGTAAACAACAAATGAGGCACACACACCTCTGCTGTAATATTATTCCCCACCTCAGCAAATAGTTCCAATTCCTTAGCGGTGGAAATATGCGCTACATGCAGCCGAGCTCCACTTTCTTTTGCCAATTTAACTGCCAATTTCGTAGATGCGAGACAAGCTTCTTCCGAACGTATCTGTGAATGATATTTTACATCAATATCTTTATCGCCCAATTCTGCTTTTATTTGCCTTACATTGCGCTCAATAATGGCAGAATCTTCGCAGTGCGCCATAATAGGAAGTTTTGCGGATTCAAATATTTGAGTCAATATATCTTCCTTATCCACCAACATGCCACCAGTAGAAGACCCCATGAATAATTTAATACCACAAACTTTACGTCTATTCAGCGACTTTAAAGTTTCCAGATTATTCAACGTAGCACCAATGAAAAATCCATAATTCACACAACTCTTTTCCGCAGCCAATCGGTGTTTCTCTTCAAAAGCAGCCTGAGTAGTTGTTTGTGGCACTGTATTAGGCATATCCAAAACAGTAGTCACACCACCGGCCGCTGCCGCCCTACTCTCACTCCTCATATCTGCTTTGTGAACTAGTCCAGGCTCACGGAAATGAACATGACAATCAATAATACCAGGTAACAGATAAGCTCCATTACCATCCACTATTTCATCGGTGGGAATTGCGTTGTTTTCAATATCACCCTCTATAATTTCATCTATGCGATCATTATCTATAACCAAAGCTCCTTTAAAAGAACGCCCTTCATTTACGATAACTACATTTTTAAGCAAAGTTCTTTTGTGCATAACAATATAGAGTTATTATGTGAGAAACACTTTTACTTTATTTCAGCCTTTTATGAGCGTCTTCTTATTTTTCCGGTCATCGCAGCCAAGCGAAGTCTCATAACACCCCAAAACGCTTCGCTAAAAATACCACCACTCATTTTACTTGTTCCCAAACGTCTATTTACAAAGACTACAGGAACTTCTCCCACTTTAAATCCTAATTTGTATGCGGTAAATTTCATTTCTATTTGGAAAGCATATCCTTTAAAACGAACAGCATCCAAATCAATTGCATCTAACACTTCTCTACGGAAGCATTTAAATCCGGCTGTAGTATCATAAATAGGAAGTCCAGTGATGAAACGTACATATTTTGATGCAAAATAACTCATCAGCACTCTTCCCATAGGCCAATTCACAACATTCACCCCGGTAAGATAGCGAGAGCCAATAGAGACATCATAACCTCCATGTACGCAGGCTTCATACAAACGCGGCAAATCATTGGGATCATGACTAAAGTCAGCATCCATTTCAAATACATAGTCATATCCATTCTGCAAGGCCCACTTGAACCCAGTGATATATGCAGTGCCTAATCCCAACTTACCTGAACGTTCTATTATATGTAAACGGCCAGAGAATTCATCGGACATTAAATGTTTCACTATCATAGCTGTACCATCAGGTGAGCCATCGTCCACGACCAATATATGAAAGCCCTGTTCCAAAGCCAATACGGCCCTCACGATATTCTCAATATTCTCTTTCTCGTTGTACGTTGGAATTACAACAACACTCTTATTCTTTTGCATAATATCAAACTTAAAAGGTACATAATAAGACACAACTCACGTTGGCCAATAGATGCAAAATTACTTATTAAAGCAAAAGTAGAAAGAAATATTGAGAATCTAGTTATATATAGGCGATATTTAACATGAGTTTAGAAAATGATTCATTTAATAAAATCTATTTTCGTGATTTTTTCAAATATGAGAACACACGAAATACTTTAAGCGCAAAAGAGGCAAGGTTCACTTTTTATACATTGCCTCCTTTGTATACTTAATTATTACCTCAATATAGAATCATTCTTAACAAACGACCCCAACCAGATGCTCATGGAGGCATCAGAAGCCCTGGTGGGAGGGGGGGGGTAACTTGTTCATAATAGGGGTTTATTTACAATAAAAAACTCCCAACTTCTATATTCAGTAAGTTGGGAGTGAGTTGATATGCCTAGCAGATGTAATAAGAAAAAATTATTTTATAATCTGTCTGAATAGTTAAGCCATGAGGGCATCACCCTGCTGGACTGCCACTATGACGATTGCAACGATGCACATCACCACGAAAATCAAGAAGAGGATGAAGAAGTAGTTGAGGTTCACTAAAATAGACTTTATCAGAGCCTTCCACCACGAAGTCACGCCATAAACACGACGGAAAGCCAGTGTGAGATAAGCGCAAGAGCCCAAGTGTAAGCCGCATAGGAGCACATCAGCGGGAGGAGCTACCGTAAGGTAGAGGAGGTAGATAACGATAAAGAGCAGTTCGAGAATCGCCGTGTAGTGAAAGGCAAAGACGAAGTGGTGGATATTGGGGCGCTTGTCTTTGTGTTGCACAAGGCGCAAAGAAAGGGCTATGAAGGGCGCTGTAAACAACACAATCATAGGAAAATACTTCGTGCACAACTTCACCAGTTGCACCCAGACGGAAGTCAACAGGGCAATTCCCTCATTTTCCGTCACCTTCTCCGTGTTAACGTGATAAGTTCCCTCAGTTTCACTTACCAACACACCTTCATCAATAAGCACTCGGGGCACAACGGCTTTCCACTGATCAAGTCCCTCGCCCTTCGTGTCCTTCATCGTCTCAAGGTTGGTAATGACCGTAGCATATTCCTCGCTAATCGCCAAGGGAGCGTTCAACACGATGGTATCGCGCGGACTTTTCTTTAATTTCTCCGCATTCGCCGCGTCTTCAACATACATTTTCATCTGAAAAGCCGGCGCAAACAATTCATGCTTCGCAAGGTCCTCCGCCGAATGGCTCAATTTATCAGGACTTGAAAAGAACACAAACATCGTGATAAATACGAAGAGTAGGAACATGTTGAGCTTAATGGGGTGCTCCTGAGAGTGGTGCTTTCCTTCAAAGTAGTCATTCGTCAACTTCCCGGGCTTCAGAACCAAGAGCTTCAGCGTGCGGAAGAAACGAGGGTCCCACACGAACGTATGGTTGATATACACCATGATGAATTTCATGATGCTGGGCACTTTGCCTATCGCTTCTTGCCCGCAAACATGACAATATTTACCCTTCAATTCCGCACCACAATTCAAGCACTTTTCATAGGGTGCATTCATGGGTTTGAGCTCCACAGAACTCTTCTGTTTCTTCCTAGACATTCTTTATTTATGTTGTGTAGATAATCAAAATACAATAACTCTTAAAAGATGCAAAGTTACGTAAATCAGCTCAGTGCACCAAGGATTTTACAGCTTTTGAGGTTATGAAACGACAGAAATCCACAAATACATATTCAGATTTACAGTTATTTTAAGAATGCGTTTTCGCAAGCCCAACGGCAACCCTGCAAATTAGACACCCAACGGAGATGCGCCATTCTCTGCGAGGCGTCTTTTTTAATTGTTGGATTTCACTTCTGTATACGTGTAAAATTGCATAGCCTTCAATATTACTTCACAAATAAAAAAGCCACCCCACGAAAGGGTGGCTCTATCGCATAATAAAGGTTTACACCTGAATACCTTGCTCAGATTATTGCCCCAATTGATGCTTACTCTTCAGTTTTCCATGTTCTTATCTTGTCGGCATAATCTTTCCACCCTTCAGCCTTCAACAATGCATCTTTGCTATTTTATCACAACCAGGAATGCATCCTCTCCCAATGCTGGAGGTGTGCTATGATTTTTACATCAAATCGTCTACGCTTTTTTTCTTCTTTCCTTTTGCATCGCGCTTTTCTTGCTTTTTAGCCTTTCTTTCTAAATACTCCGACCAAGGCGCAACATCTGTTTTGATAATAAACTCATATTCATTGTATGATTCATCTACATTCTTCACCGTCTTATAGTCGGCCGTACGCGAAGAAGTGCGGCTGATGATATGCTGTTCCATATTCAGTTCCAAAGAATAACCTTCATAGAAAGCCTGATGTTTGATGAGCTTGCCAGAGGATGTCTCAACTAGTTTCTCACCGTTGTCTTTCATGAACGTAAGCAATTTATGATAAGTCTCATCATTATAACACACCATCTTCACAAAAGAAGGCTTTTCTTCTTTACCAAACTGCACCACAATCCTATAATCATTGCTACTGGGACGCATATCCTCATGGGAATCTGTAAGCAAGAACAACACATTGAGTGTAGTTCTCAAACCATTGACTTTGCGCAAAGACCAGGTATTGGTATCATCATCGTATTTAAACTTATTTTCCTTAAAATCCTTCTTACTGAAGTTCAAATACTTTGAAAAAGGAAGTTCCTGGGCTTGCATTGCACCAACGGCACAAAAAACTAAAAAAGACAATACGATTTTCTTCATATCCATAAATTATTTTTATCGATTATAATTACACATGTTATCCTAAAAGAATTTTAGAGCAAAAATACAAAGAATATAAAATCTACAAGGCACATTATATAACAAACTACCCGAGAAACAACAATTGGGTTCACAGACCATCTAATAACACAACAATGCTACTAAACAAAAATATAAGGAAGACAGGACAAAAAGAAAGATGACAGATAAATACAATATCTACCATCTTTCTTCACTATTATTATTTCAAAAAAATGTTATTTTGCAGAGGGAACAAACGACTCATAAGTACCATCATCAAAGAAAACTCGTATTTCTTTAATTTTACGAATCGGTTTGTCAATAATATTCTCATTTTTTGAATAAGTATTTTCTAATCCTCTATAAGATATATTCTCCCTTTTAGTCTTCTGTGTTCCTGGAACAAATTTAGGCGCAGCATTCTCCATAAAATAGTCACCCGCCATAATCGGTGCCGGAATAATCACCTGAGTCGCCTCTGAAAATTCTGTAGAGTCCGAAGCAGTTTCATCGACAGTTGCAGCTTCATCTTCCTCACCACTTATAATATACATATCACCTTCTCCGAACAACAACCAACTAATATTGATTTCCGGAAATGCTCGATGAATGGCTACAACATGATTGTTTGTAGGATTGGTTTTTCCAGTAAAAATATTCGACAATGAAGCAGGGGCAATTTCTAATTTATTGGCAAATTCCAACTGCGACATCTCAACAGTCTTCATCAACTGACGAATTCTCTCTTTCATTTTTAATTTGCGTTTAACGTAATACATGAGAAGATGGCTGTCCTAAAAAGGCTTGTTTTCATACCTTCAAGAGGAGAGACACTAAAATATAGGATTATAAACCACTTCTTTATTTGTTTTACAAAGTTAAAAACAATTTCAGACATAAACAAGAAAATAAGAAAAGTAAATCACACATAAAAATTTATATTTCTATATTATAAATTCACATTTAACAATAAAACAAAGAGCAAATCAATTAAGATTTAGGAATGTCAATAAATTCATGATTTTATAATGTAAATTAAAAATACAACTATTTTATTCAAAATACTGGTTTTTAGAGCGGGATAATCGCGCATATAAGAAAAACTACGGTTCCAGATGGCTTTAAATCCAGAATACCACAAATCAATGACAGAAACAAGTTAGCAAACATCTGTATTTTATTGGTTTTCAAATAAATAATGAGACATATTTATTTAGAATATATTTTATTTTATAAATATAGACACGATATTTTATATTTATATTTATTGATTTGAGAAACATAAAAACACACTGCGCACTTTGTGAATTAGCCACCCTATTGAATTTAAATTTATTTATTTAAATCAATTCATTTCTGTAAATCAATAACTGTAAACGCTAAAATAGGTTAACTGGCTGCTTCTGCCGGATAAATTAAGTCATTTTTCAAAGCCTCTATCCCACCTCGCATAATTTCCTAGGCTGTAAGATTCTGCGAAAGTCTCAGAGAATTAGATTTCAGATAACAAGCAGATATACAATAAAATAAATACAAAAACCGCCATTGCGAATTTTGTTCAAATAAATTCAGGAAAGGCTAAATTTCACGGTTTTTATGCCTTCTTTAGCCTAAAATAAGACTATTTTTCACCTAGAATGAATGGATTTTCATCTATTTTGAGCAAAAATTTACATTATTTTATCATGAGACAAACATTCATACAGAGGAGCAACCCTACTTTTTTAAAAAATAGAACTACAAAAAATGGTGTCTTGCTCAAAACAAGACACCATTAAAAGTAAAATAACATATCGCTTTTTCTGTATTTCGAAAATCAATGCAAAATAAAATATAGTAACTCTCTCATTAAATCTCCATCAGAAATGGAAGGATTCCCTACCCCTTTTGAGCGAGCATCAGTCCGACGAATTTCTGATATGATCTGCATTGTTTTCTTTCCCGAATAGTTCTTCATAGCCGGCATTATTCCATTACGAACTTTCCACACAGTATAGCCTAGCCAATCAGCTATTCCCTGTTCCGTTTTCTCTGGAGCATAATAAGCCAGCATTAAATCCGAGAAAAATTTAAAAAGTGATGGCAACACTTTCTGGATAGGATTTTCTTTAGGATTGCTGTCAAAATATTTCGCAATTTGATTAGCTCTAGTTACGTTTTTTTGAGCCAAAGCATCCTGGAGTTCGAAAATCTTAAATTCTTTGCTCACTCCAACATGCTTATTTACTAGCTGCATGCTTATCATATTTTGCCCATCAGGCAACACTAGCATAAGTTTATCCAACTCCCCCACCATTCTATTCAGGTCAGCACCTACAAACTCAGCCATCAAGGCGGCAGCATCTGCCTCAATGGTCTTTCCTCGTTTATTTAAATACCCTTTTATGAAAGTAGGAAGTTCCTTGTCCTTCAGTTTGGCAGAATTAAAGAGAACCCCTTGCTTTTCTATCAGTGCTACGAGTTTCTTGTATTTATCCATCGTGCCATTCTTGTAACAAAGAATCAAAACAGTCGATGGTTGTGGCTGCGCCAAATAGTATTCCAGTTTCTCTATATACTGCAAGTTTTGGGCTTCTTTCACAAGAATTATCTGCCGCTGAGCACCCATAGGAAAGCCTTTGGCCGAATTGATTACGGTTTCTACATCTGTATCCGAACCAAAGACTGTAATCAAGTTGAAATCGCGCTCCTCGGGTTTCAGTACTTTCTTGACTATTACATCCGACAGCACATCTATATAATAGCTTTCCTCTCCCATCAACGCATAGATGGGCTTTATATTTCCTTCACACACATCTTTGTATATGCTCTCAGGAGTTATGGATGCTTTCTTCGGTGTAAATGAATATCCTGCCATGTAATTTATAGATATATTTTACCAATCGTATTTCAAATGCTTCACCGTCTTTCTGTCGCCTTTTATGAGCTTCATAGCTTCAATTCCTAGTCTAACATGAGTAGAAGCAAAATTTTTCGTGACTACATTGTCGCTGGCCTCTGTCTTTATTCCCTCAGGCACCATAGGATTGTCCGATACGAGCAACAAAGCACCTGTTGGAATATGATTGAAGAAACCACAAGAAAATAGTGTTGCGGTCTCCATATCTACCGCCATGGCACGCGTACTGCGAAGATATTCCTTAAAGCGCTCATCATGTTCCCAAACTCTCCTGTTAGTAGTATAGACGGTTCCCGTCCAATAGTCGCATCCATTATCACGAAGGGCTGTAGAAACGGCACGTTGGAGCATAAACGCAGGGAGAGCGGGCACTTCAGGAGGAAAATAATCATTCGAGGTACCTTCACCTCTAATTCCTGCCAGTGGCAAGATATAGTCACCCAAGTGGGTTTTGTCTGATATTCCACCACATTTACCCAAGAACAAGCAAGCTTTGGGCTGTATGGAACTGAGCAAATCCATAATCAACGCAGCATTGGGACTACCAATACCAAAATTAATCATGGTGATATCGCCTGACGTAGCCACACGCATATTGGCATCAAATCCCACAGAGGGAACACCGCACTGCTCGCAGAACATATCCACATAGTTGTTGAAGTTTGTGAGTAGAATCAAGTCGCCAAAGGAGTCCAACGATTGCTTCGTATAACGCTGCAACCAATTGCCTACGATTTCTTGTTTAGTCATCATAATCTTCGTACTTTTGCATAAAAGTATCACACACTTTTTACAAGTAAGTCTTTTCTCGACCAGACACTTTTACGCATATTAATTTGCAAAAATAAGAAAATGATTCCATTAAACCTGCCCACAGCGGAGATAAAAGTTGTCCAAAAAGATGGACGTACCATGATTTTTGATTTTTTGCGAAAGCGCTACATCACCCTTACCCCCGAGGAATGGGTACGGCAGAACTTTACTCATTTCCTGGTTTCCCACAAGGGTTTCCCCCCTGCACTCCTGGCAAACGAAGTAAGCATCAACATCAATGGTTCCACCCGTCGCTGCGACACTGTTCTATACCACAGAGAAGGTGGAATTCCTCGTCTCATCGTTGAATACAAAGCGCCATCTGTCGCCATTACCCAACAGGTCTTCAATCAAATTTCGGCCTACAATAGTCTACTTCGTGCAGACTACCTAATTGTCACCAACGGCCTAACCCACTACTGCTGCCGCTTAAACTACCAAAATAATTCATGCAACTTCCTACAAGACATACCAGAGTATAAAGAGTTGTAAGCAGCAGAGGAGTGAGTTAAATAGAAAAGTTTTTGAGGCATTGAGGTATTGAGGTTTAAATCCTCTTTTCTAGTAGTCCTGTATTTCTTCCCTACATTCGTCCCTAAATCACAGCATAGAGATTTTCCATTCAATATTTTGAACGAAAACTATCCCTCTATTTTAGCCCCCTATTTTTAAGTAAGATTTTATGTATAAAAGAGTAAAATCACACGTTTTTAGTATATCTAAAACGGAGATTTTCACGCACTAAAACAGTCTGCAAGTAGATTTTCCACTAATAATGTTTCACCCCCCTTAAAACAAGCTATTTTTGTAAGAAAAATGCCTCGCAAAAGCGCTGAGATTTCGTTATTTTCAAAGAAAATAGTAATGGACGAAAATAACAGATTCTTGAAGCGCTTGTTTTTCCCCTTGAATAGGCATTCATAGACCGATTTTTCGTTCAATTGAGGATTAAAACACCTTTTTAAGAGCTATGAAAGGCCATTCATAGCTTGCTTGGATGGGCATTATAAGGGTGCTTGGATGACCATTCAAAGGAGCTTTGAATGGTCATCTATAGAAATCATAAACGATTTTTCATTCACTTCCTCTCCTTTTTACAAGAATCACTACTTTTTTTAACATCCTTCCACTACTAGTTTGTCGCATTTTCTGTGTCAATTTTTACCCCTATTTTTTCAGGATATTCCAACAACCCAAAGACATAAAAAGAAGGATTTTTCCCACATTTTTGCACAAAAATCTGTACAAATACACAGCAAATTCCAATTAGAACATAGGTATTCGTAATTCCTGTTATATTGAGGCTACAAAATGCACTAAAACCTCATTAAAATATTCATTTGAAGCAGGTATTCATTCAATCCCCGTTCAATATCCGTTCAATTTTTAACGAAGAAGGAATTAGGAAATAAACCTATAGGATTTATGATAAAGAAATTTAAAATGGACTGGTGTCAGTCCATTTTAAATATGAGCGTAATATAGATGCCCTTTTAATGACAGCTTCTTTTATCAAGCATAGCCGCTGTCCCCTCTAAATGTTTTGCTAATTCAGGGTTGAGTGTCAGTGCATGTTTCAAATCTTCTGCAGCTCCTGCCAGGTCGCCCAGATGATGTTTCACAGCTCCGCGCGCCATATAGGCCTCAGCAAATGAGGGAATACGCTCTATGGCCTCACCATAGATGGTAAGGGCTTCCTTCCAGCGTTTTTCTCTTTGCAAAAGCGTGCCGAGACGAAGCACTACATTTCCTGCTGTGGGCTTCTCTGCCAATAGGCTGAAATAAGCTGCGATGGCATTTTCCACCTGTCCATCCAAGGCCAAGAGATCGGCTCGTAACAAAGCATTCTCCAATTTACCTGTGTCCAAGACGAGCAATGCGTCCGCATCGCAGAGTGCTTCTTTGGTCTGTCCCATTTGCACAAAGGTAATGGCACGCAGGCGCAAGGATTCAGCATCCCGGGGATGTGTCTGCAAATGCTGCGTAAGCAGGGCTATGGCAGGTATAAATTGCTCTTGTTGAATGAGTTTTTCGACTTCTAGTAACATGTTTTTATAGAATGAAGAATGACAAAAGAAGAAAGAGTATAGATAAAAGATGGCCCCGATTTATAAGTCAGGGAATCGAGAAATCATTCAACTTTCAACCTTAAACTTTAAATCCAGCCTAAGACTTAAGTTTCCTAACTCTGTCACCTTTTATCTATACTCTGTAATCTATTATCTGTAATCCAAAGCTTTAATCTTCGGAAGTTTTAGCTGTTTTGCGAATACGACGCTTTGGCTTTTCTTCAGTAGCTTGATCTAATTTCACGCCTGCCAATTCGGGATCTATCATGATACGACCGCAATATTCGCACACAATAATCTTTTTGCGCATACGCACATCAAGTTGACGCTGAGGGGGTATCTTGTTGAAACAGCCACCACAAGCATCACGCTGTACATAAACCACTCCAAGACCATTTCGTGAGTTTTTACGAATACGCTTGAAAGCTGTAAGCAAACGTGGATCGATGCTCATCTCGATATTTTTAGCCTTTTCACGAAGTTTCTCTTCTTCGGCTTTAGTTTCCTGTACAATCTCTTCGAGTTCAGCCTTTTTTACCTCTAAGTCAGCACGACGTTCTGCGAGTAATTCATTACCCGATACGATTTCGTTTTGCTTGTTCTCAATCACGCGCTGCACTTCACCTATCTTCTTGTTTTGCAACTCGATTTCAAGGCTTTGGAACTCGATTTCTTTTGAGAGCATATCGTATTCACGATTGTTCTTTACGTCGTTGATTTGAGTTTGATAGCGTTCTACAGCAGCTTGTGCCTCAGCAATCTTGTTACGCTTTTGGCCAATCTCTGTCTGCATACTTTCAATCTCTTCGTTGTACTTTGCAAGGCGAAGGGTAAGACCTTCTATTTCGTCTTCCAAATCTTGTACTTCCAAAGGAAGTTCACCACGAAGGGTCTTAATCTTGTCAATTTCAGAAAGCATGGTTTGCAACTGATAGAGCGACTTAAGCTTCTGCTCTACAGTCATTTCTGCATTTTCTTTTTTAGTTGCCATAGTCTATAAAATATTTATTTTACTTTGTTTTATTTCTTTCTCCACATATATTTTATGGGATTCGTGTCGTGTTCCGTTTTATAAATTAGCAGTGTCGGGAATTCCGTCTCTAAAATTTGCGAAAGTAATTCAATGGTGAATTGTTCACTTTGATAATGCCCCAACACACCAAGCCAAATACTATTTTCTTGACCAAAATAACGATGATAACTCATCTCTCCCGTAAGAAAGACATCAGCCTTTTGGGCTATCGCCGCTTCCAGCAAGAAATCACCGGAGCCTCCACACAAGGCTACTTTTCGTATTTCACAAGATGGGCCTTCGTTATGCATCAAGCAGTCTACACCGAAAACCTTGGCCACACGCTCCAAAAACACCATAGGCGGCTCTGCAACAGGGAGATATCCGACAACACCGCTGCCGCCATTTATTCCACCGCATTCTCCTTGCGGCACAAGAAAATCAAGCTTTTCCAGGCCCAACTTTTGAGCAATGACATGGTTCACACCGCCCTCAGCATTGTCTAGATTGGTATGGGCTGCATAAATAGCTATTCCATGTAAAATGGCTTGTCGCAAACAACGCTCTACCATCGTCCTGTCTGAAATTTGCTTCACGCCTTTAAATAACAAAGGATGATGCGCCACCACAAGGTTACACCCCTTTGCAGCAGCCTCTTCTATGACGGATTCTGTTACGTCTAAACACAACAAGACCCCTGATGCTTCCGCCTCTGTTAATCCAATCTGCAAGCCGGCATTATCGTAGCTTTCTTGCAGCGGCAGGGGCGCGAACCTTTCAAGGGCCTCAGCGACTTCCTTTATCTTCATTTTCAAAATTTGAAGGCAAAATTACAAAAAACTTTCCAGCACACAAATTTTTTCGTAATATCTGCATCTGTTATTTTATTAAAAAAGAAAAAAGGGCTTCCGCCCTTTCCTTTAGTGGGGCGAAATCGCCGAAATGGGCGTTCCGCTTGCCACCGGTTCCGTTTGAACCTTGCGTCTTGTGTTACCTTTGTTTAATCTTTTTACCCATGGAGAAACCCGTTCTCCCAGAATTACTTTTTACCTTTTTATCCCTAAACCTATATATCGTCGTTTTGTGTTGGTTCTGCAGAATTGGTTATGTCTTAAACGCTGATGCAAAGTTAAACATTTTAGTGCTGTCTGACAAGTATTTAATACTGTTTTTCTATTTTTTTAGATTTATTATACTCACTTTGTAAACTGCTGTTTGCAAAACAGCTCAAAATGGCCACATTGCTCGCCTATTAATATCTTTCACCCGTCCTAATGGCCCCATCAATATCTTAAATTTGCACATTAAAAAATAAAGAGGTAACTTTGCTCCTTATCTTAGGATTATTTTGCACATTTAGGAACACCATAGCTATGAACCACGAGCTTTTTCTTATGATGAAATATGCAACAGTTGGTGTGGCGAATACCGCCATCACCATCATTGTATTTTTTCTGTTGCGAAAGATAGGAATGGGCATAGACGGAGCCAACTTCATAGCCTACGCGGCAGGGATTCTCAATAGTTTCTTATGCAATAAGCTTTGGGTGTTTCGCAGCAGAGGAAAGAATTGGAGGAAAGAAGCATTTTGGTTTCTTTTCGGCACCTCACTCTGTTGGTTTCTTCAATGGCTTTCGCTCAAGGGATTACTGCTTTTCGTATCAGAAACCATTGCATTCTTTATAGGAATGTGCATATACACTGCTGCCAACTATCTATTCAATCGCTTGGTAACTTTTAAATAAAAACAATCAATCTGCATAAATCACTGTCATGAAAAAGTTATTGTCATTACCGCCCAACGTCGTCAGTTGTTTCTACGACATCACAAACAACTCCCCAGCAGATTTCTTCTGTACTTCCGATCCCATAAATTGCAAATTAGGTTCGGGAGGAGGTACTGCTTGGCTATTGGAGAGTTGCCATCAGGCCGAACAACCCGACAATGATTTTTACAGCTGGCTTTCGACAGAAAAACGCATCCTGTTACATGCCGGAGGACAAAGCAGAAGACTACCAGCATATGCTCCCAGTGGAAAGATTTTAACTCCTATCCCAGTTTTTCGTTGGGCACGTGGACAAAAAATCGACCAAACACTACTTGACTTGCAATTGCCCCTATATGAGGCTATCATGCAAAAAGCACCCGATTCTATTCGCACACTGATTGCTAGTGGCGATGTTTATCTGCGAGCTACAGAGTCTTTACAAGACATCCCCGAAGCCGACGTTATTTGCTATGGTTTATGGGCAGATCCCGAACTTGCATCACACCATGGTGTGTTTATGATGAACCGAGAAAATCCAACAGAACTCGACTTCATGCTACAAAAGCCTTCTACACAAGAACAGGCCACATACATGCCTACACACTTTGCGCTGATGGATATCGGTATTTGGTTGCTCTCAGACCGCGCCGTCAAGGCTTTGATGAAGAAATGCGAAGCCAATGGAGAAGCCCAGCCTTTTGCCTGCTATGACCTCTATTCTCAATTTGGACAGGCACTTGGACTTCACCCATCCACTCCAGACAAAGAGCTAGAAGCACTTTCAGTTGCTATCCTACCACTTCCGGGAGGAGAATTTTACCACTATGGCACAGCGCCCGAAATGATTTCTTCCTCTGAAGCTATACAGAATTTGGTAAAGGATCAACGACTCATTATCCAGCAAAAGGTAAAGCAACAGCCATCTATCTTCACCCAAAACTCCATCATATCCAACACAATGGAAATGACCAAAAACATTTGGGTAGAAAATTCCTACCTAGGCAAAGGATGGCACTTCCATTCTCACAACATCATTACCGGTGTCCCTGAGAACAATTGGGAAATCTCATTACCTGATGGTATATGCGTAGACATTGTTCCTATAGGTGAGAAGAGCTATGCCGTACGACCTTATGGCTACTACGATGCTTTTAGAGGCGAAATTTCCTCCTCCACTACCACTTTCCTCAATCAACCCGTCAGCGAATGGCTTGCTTCTAGAGGTATATCGGAACTGTATCTAGGACGTACAGACGACTTACAAGCATCAAAAATCTTCCCTGTAGTAGACACTATTGAAGAAGCTGGAAAATGGCTGGCTTGGATGATTGTCTCCAATCCAGACAAGAATTTGTCAAGCGAATGGTGCCAACTCCAAAGAATTTCGGCCGATGAAATATCAAACACCGCCAATTTGCGACGCTTATTCCAACAACGTAATGAGCTACGAAACAAAAACCTTCCCACGTTGGCCCAAAACTGGAGAAAAAGTGTCTTTTACCAAGCAGATTTAAAGGACATGGCACAAAAGTTTGCAAAAAACGAATTGTCCTTGCCCGAAAAATTAAGTGAGGATGCTTCTACTATGCTACAAATTCACGACGCTATGTTCCGCTCAGAAGTTCATCTCTTACGCCACGAAGCAGCTGGAGGAGAACAAGCCGCACAAGCATTCTCACTACTACGTAAAAGCTTAACTGAAAACGCTTTGAGACATAAGTGCACTCCGCGTATGACAACTTATTTAGACCAAATTGTTTGGGGACGCAGCAGTGTACGAATTGACGTAGCCGGCGGTTGGACAGATACTCCTCCCTATAGTTTAATGGCTGGCGGAAATGTTGTAAATTTAGCCATTGAACTAAATGGTCAACCACCCTTACAGGTATACATAAAGCCTTGTAAAGAGCCAGTCATTATTTGTCGTTCAATTGACCTCGGCGCCATTGAGCGTATTGAAACTTACGAAGAATTAAAACAATACAACAAAGTAGGTTCACCATTCTCCATTCCTAAGGCAGCTTTAGCCTTAGCCGGCTTCTGCACGGAGTTTGGCACAGAGAATTTCCGTTCTCTTAAGGAACAACTTCAAGCATTTGGTTGCGGTATTGAAGTAACACTTCTGGCTGCTATCCCCGCAGGATCAGGATTGGGAACAAGCAGTATATTGGCAGCCACCGTATTAGGAGCTGTATCTGATTTCTGCGGATTAGGATGGGACAAAAGTGAAATCTGTAATCGCACTTTAATTCTAGAGCAATTACTCACCACTGGTGGTGGTTGGCAAGACCAATATGGAGGAGTATTGCCTGGTATAAAGTTATTACAAACCGCACCTGGTTTCAACCAAAATGCCACAACACGTTGGTTACCCGACACTCTGTTTACCAATTCGGAGTATTCACAATGTCACCTACTCTATTACACCGGGGTGACACGTACGGCCAAACACATTCTCACAGAAATTGTACGCGGCATGTTCTTGAATAGCTCACGTCATCTGAGTCTGCTTGACGAGATGAAGCAGCATGCCTTAAGCATGTTCGACGCCATCCAAAGAAGCGATTTTGAGTTATACGGAAAACTTTTACGAGCTACCTGGCAACAGAACAAAGCCCTTGATGCAGGCACAAACCCAGACCTCATTGAATCCATTTGTCAAAAGGTTGACGACCTCTGTTTAGGATATAAATTACCGGGGGCGGGCGGCGGAGGCTACATGTATATGGTAGCCAAAGACGAAGAAGCAGCCCGCCGCATCAAGAAAATGCTCTCTGCACAACCAGCATCACCTAATGCACGTTTTGTAGAGATGAACCTCTCACAAAAAGGATTACAAATCAGCCGTTCATAAAAAGCAAACGCAACAAAATGAAATATCCTATTCTCCATAAAGTAGTAATCACACTAAGCCTTTCGTTCTGTCTGGCTTTGGGACTTTTTGCCAACAATAAGTCACACATCACCATTGCCATCTTTTCGCTTAATGACTTTCATAGTGCCTTTTTACGCGATGACAGCAAAGGCATTCCTGGAGCGGCAGCTATCTTACAGACACTCGACTCCTTGAAAAGCGCCTATCCCCACCATATAACGGTAGCTGCAGGAGACAATTTTGGAGGTAGTTACTTCGATCAAGCCACAAATGGTGCTTTGATGCCGCTTTTCATGCAAGAAATGGGGATTAGCCTGTCTGCCGTGGGCAACCACGAATTCGACAAAGGGCAGGATTTTCTGCAATCAAAATGGATAACATCCCCCTTACGCCCTATCAATTGGGACATTCAATATGTGTGTGCCAACGTAAGAAATGCCAATGGAGAAACTCCAAATTTTGCTCAGCCCTTTGATATTCAAAGTATCACCCTTCCTTCCGGAAGAAAGGTCAATATAGCTTTCGTTGGCATGATTACATCTGCCACACCATGGCAAGCCAGCAAATCAAAATTAAAAGGTTTGAGCTTTGACGGCCGCTACAATCTCGTTCTTGATAGCCTGCGAAAAACCACCCAATACAACGCCGTTGCTTCAGCTGATGCCCGTATCCTACTCACCCACATTGGCACCTCTATGGACAACGAAGCAGCGGTATGGACGGACAAAGACGCCCCGGAACTTCAACGCATTTTAGAAGAAGATTGGGACGGAATTATAACAGCACATACACACGAAAAAGTATGCGGTTATATTAACGAAAGACAATACCCCATAGTACAAGGAGGATGGCATGGCGAGCATATCAGCCTTCTGAAAATAACATTCGACACTTTGGCACATCGCGTAATTGCTATCCATCCGGAACTTTGCCCAGTTCATCCCCACCCCCAACTATCGCCCAAAGCAGAGCTAATGGAAAACATTATTGATTCGCTTCTGCAAGTCACTACCACCCCTGGCGGAAGCCCTATTGGCGAAGTATTGACTGAACTGCCACGTAACTTCAAACATGACCGTACACAATTGCTCTGCACTACAGAGATGGGAACCCTCGTATGCTGTTCATACGCCGAAGCGGTACGTGAGAAGTTAGATCTTTCTGACAAGGATGTCGTCATCGGCGTGAGCCATTTTGGCAGCATACGTGCAGGTTTCAACAAAGGAAAGATACGTGTGCTCGATGTCGGTGAAGCGCTTCCCTTTGCTAATGCAATCAAGGTGTATCGTCTCACAGGAGAACAATTACTCCGTCTTTTCCGTTTTGGAGAAAAACACACTCAACTTGGCATCATGCAATATGCCAACGTCAAAACTATAAAATCCCCGCAAGACAATATTGAAAAACTCATTTACATCAGCCCTAAGGGTGAACAAATTCCGCTAGACAAGCAGCAGAGCTACCTTCTCGCTGCTGACGAATACATGACCCTCGGAGGTGACGGGTACTCCACAGACCTATTCCCGGAAGCTGCAGGATTGGAAGTAGAGCACCTACCGACCACCACCGATGCCTTTATCCACTTTCTTAAAAATTACCGATTCTAAAAAATATACATAGAAGAGTCCTTCACTTCTATTTTACACATTATAATATATATCACCTATGATAAACAAAGGCATTTCACAAGAACGCATACTCCTCCCGGAATGGGCTCCGCAAAGCGGCATTCAACTAACATGGCCCCATGTACAGACAGACTGGGCATATATGTTAGAAGAAGTGACAGCATGCTACCTCCGCTTAGCGCAAGAAATCGCGCTCAGACAACCATTGCTTATTGTATGCCCGGATATCCAAGCTGTGCAACAACTGATAGAAGACAAACTTCCACAAGAGATACAAAGCAATATAAGATATGCCCAATGCCCCACTAACGACACCTGGGCACGCGATCATGCCTTTCTGAGTGTTGAAACAACAGAAGGGATTGAATTACTGGACTTCCGCTTCAACGGATGGGGCGGAAAATTTGAGGCTTCACTCGATAATGCAATCAACCGCCAACTTCACTCCGAAGGACATCTTCTTGGCAAATACCAAGATTGTTTGGATTTTGAATTAGAGGGCGGAAGCATAGAGAGTGATGGCGAAGGAACCCTTCTCACCACCTCCGAATGCCTACTCAATCCCAATCGCAATGCGACTTATGACAAGGAGCAGGTAGAGGCTAAGCTACAAACTCTCTTTGGAGTGCAACGCATTCTTTGGCTAGAGCATGGTGCCCTTGCCGGAGATGACACGGACAGTCACATTGACACTTTGGCGCGTTTGGCACCCAATAACACCATTGTTTATACAGCACCTCCCACAGACACTAGTGACGAACACTATTCTTCGCTCTATGCCATGGAGCAACAGTTACGAACTTTCCGTACAGCAAATGGAGTTGCTTATCGTCTCATTGCATTGCCCTTCCCACCTGCGGCCTATGACGAAGATGAAGAACGCCTTCCTGCAACATACGCAAACTATCTCGTAATGAACGAAGCCGTACTCTGCCCTACTTATGGGCATCCGTCATACGACGATGCAGCTCTTCATGCATTGGCGGAAGCCTTTCCCGGACGCGAGATTGTAGGTGTTGACTGCTGTGCGCTCATCCGTCAACATGGTTCCTTACACTGTGCCACCATGCAATACCCGGCTCATGTATTTCCCATTTAACAACCCATAAATTTTCTACGATATGCAGAAAGAATCACATATTTCACGCACCACCCTCCTCGTTGGACTTGTACAACAGAGTTGTACCGCAAACAAAGTTGCCAACATGGAAAAACTGGCCCAAGGCATAGCACACGCCGCCGAACAGGGAGCCGAGCTTGTTGTATTACAAGAGCTTCATAACACATTATATTTCTGTCAAAGCGAAGACACCAACCTCTTCGACCTTGCAGAGCCTATCCCCGGCCCCTCGACAGAATTTTATGGTAGTCTGGCCAAGAAACACAACATTGTACTTGTCACCTCTCTCTTTGAACGCCGAGCAGCAGGCTTGTATCACAATACAGCGGTTGTCTTTGAACGCGACGGCAGCATAGCCGGTACCTACCGCAAGATGCACATTCCCGATGACCCTGCATACTATGAAAAATTCTACTTTACTCCCGGCGACCTCGATTTTCACCCTATACAGACCAGTGTAGGCCGACTTGGTGTTCAAGTATGTTGGGATCAGTGGTATCCGGAAGGAGCCCGACTCATGGCTCTTCAAGGTGCAGAACTACTCATCTACCCCACCGCGATAGGCTATGAGAGCAGTGATACTACCCAAGAACAAGAGCGCCAGCGCGAAGCATGGACCACAGTACAGCGCGGTCATGCTGTAGCGAATGGTCTTCCCGTAATAGCGGTCAATCGCACAGGCCATGAACCAGACCCCACCGGTCAGACCAATGGCATTACTTTCTGGGGCAGCAGTTTTGTTTGTGGACCACAGGGCGAATTCCTACACCGCTCACCTATCAACGAAGAAGAAGTGGTGGTGGTAGAGATAGACCTCAAACGCAGCGAAAATGTGCGCCGATGGTGGCCTTTCTTACGCGACCGCCGCATTGAATGTTTTGAACCACTCACCAAAAGATTTATTGATTAAAGAGGAGGGATGCTGTAAGCAATAATATCATCCCACCAAATACCATATTATACAAAAGATTAATACAGAGAAGAACCAAAGTATCTTAAAAATGAAAAAAGCTTTATCTATATTAACTATTATATTGTGTATTACAGGATTCGTTGCTTGTAAAATATCATCAGATGCGTTTATGTTAGAATCTTATGATTCATGTACCTTTAAATTATATACCCATATAGAACAAAGAACAGATTTTTCAGAAAGTATGGATAATTGGCACAAAAGTACTACGGTATTTGATGTCTCAGAAGGGAAATTATATAAGAAAAGAAGTGAATACGACAACAGAGATATTGCAACTGCTGAATATGCTATAATGACACATGATTCATCAACAGCACCTTTGAAAAAAACATGTATCACATGTGGCAAAAACTATTGCCCAGACGACGAAGCTATCGTTAGTAATAAATATTGTACAAACGACTACCCCCAAACTTGTAAATATTGTGACAAAACATTTACATTTAATACAGATAGGGATGCATGCTTGGATGTTTGTGGCTATTGCTATGAAAGAAAAAAAGCAAAACGTATTTATGAATCTGCAACTGGCAGAAAAGTATATTAAAAAAACATCATACATACAGAGCAGACAAAACACAAATTTATCATACCATGAAAGAATCATTTAAATTTATATTAAATATTCCACTTATTGCTTGCTTTTTAATTCTTGCGAGTTGTAATAATTCTGACAGAAACATAGTTTTCTTATCAACTTCTCGCACAAACGATTATACAAATTTTATACATCAATTTTATGAAAAACTACTCTCGAAAACTATAAACCCCGATTCACTTTTAAAATCACATTGTACAGATAGTTTACTTTGGGTTTTAGATACACATCGTATTTATGCAGAAGGGGAGTATTTTGATTATAGATATACCTACTATGATTTTTATAATGAGTCAGAAAACGATTATCATAAAATTATTGATATTAAGCCATTATATCGTAATTGGTATTATATAAAATTGGGGCTTTCTGAATCTGCGGAAGAGAAAAATGAGATTAATCCAGAAATGATGCTATATGTTCAAATTAAAGAAGATAATGGTCCCAAATTCGATAAACTAAAAGACACCAAACCTAACTTTAAAGAATATATTTCCGATTTACCTTTTATTGAAAGACTTGAATTTAGTGATGTGTGCAAAAAATATGACAAAGAATTCTCATATTATTGTTTCACATCCGGACTATGCAAAGTCCACAGAGATAGTAAGTGGGGATACATCACTCTATATGGAGAAGAATTTATTCCTTGTAAATATGACTATATAGAGGATTTCGAGGATGAAGAGTTTGTTAAAATACAAAACAACGGAAAATGGGGGTATCTTCATTACGACAAAGGGGAAATTATTCCTTGTATTTTTGATAACATAAAAAAGGAAAATGGAATATTAAAAGTGGAGAAAAATAATAAATGGGGAATTATGGATTATTATGATAACCCAGAACACGTGATATATTATGATTCTATCGGCATCTGTAACCGATATAAACCCATCAAAGTCAAACGCGACAACAAATATGGAGTCATTTATAAGCAATCATGGGGTAATATGGAAGGACAATGTTTCACTTGTATGGAAACCATTCCATGTATCTATGATGAAATTGGCGACTCCTTACATAATTTTTTAATACCAGCCAAGCAAGGCGAAAAATGGGGATATATCACCAACAAAGGAGAAGTCTATTATGATTTTCAATTTGACCATGCAAGTGATTTCGATCAAGGAGGCAATGCTTATGTAGAAATAAATGGCAGAAAAGGATATTTCAATAAAAGCTCTAGAGATGTATCATTTTTTATTTACAGTAAACATTATAATGGCAATCCTATTCCAACAAAAACATGTAATATTTGTAAGGGAACAGGAAAGATTTATCAAGGTGCTGAAAATTGTCCTAGCTGTGGAGGCTTAGGGTATCATAATGATATACTATCTATTATAACAGGTCAAAGCCACTAATAATTCCACGTTTCTCAACGTTCATATAATAGAAATTCTAATTCCTTTTAAAAAGAATATCTCATGAAAAAAACACTTATTTTTCTATTCATAGCCTCACTTTGTTCATGTCAGCAAATTAAAACCCAAAAATTAAATAATGAATTAAGTAAATCTATCAAGAATACGATACAAGAGGTTTTTGGTGATGAAGCACAATTAAGAAATTTAGTTCTAGAATATAAGGAAGGACATCAATATAATGGTATTATGGAGATTTATTATAAAGATGAAATTACTAAATACAATATAATTGTTACAGATGATGAGAACACTTGTACTTGGGAAATCACCAATATTTTAGAAAACAACAAGCCATAAAAACAGAAGCTCGTTCAGATTTACATAGATTAAGAGAGTATGACATTTTTTGACATGCTCTCTATTTTTGTATCGAGACAACACAAAAAAACGGAGAGAGACTTTACCTCTATTTCAAAGATATATTGTAATTTCGCAGTCGCATTTGTAGCAGACTTAGAGTTGAGGAGCACTTGAGTTTTTAAGACTACGAGATGTTAGGATTTGAAACTAACACCCCTTTACTTTGGTCCGCAGGAAAATAATTTTGAAATAAATCAATAAAAAAGAAACAAATATGTATCGTACTCAGAATTGTGGAGAATTGCGCATTGAGCACGTAGGCCAAAAAGTGACTTTGGCCGGATGGGTGCAACGTAGCAGAAAAATGGGAGGTATGACCTTTGTAGACCTCCGCGACCGCTATGGCATCACGCAGTTGGTATTTAACGAAGAACAAGACGCAGCCCTTTGCGCTGAGGCCAACAAATTGGGCCGCGAATATGTGGTGCAGGTAATAGGAACTGTCAGCGAGCGTTTTGCCAAGAATGACAAGATGCCCACAGGTGACATTGAAATCATCGTAGAAGAGTTAAAAGTTCTCAACGCTGCAGCAACGCCTCCTTTTACCATTGAAGAAAACACAGACGGTGGTGACGATTTGAGAATGAAATACCGTTATCTCGACCTTCGTCGCCCCAATGTCAGAGCCAACCTCGAGTTACGCCATAAATTCTGTTTAGCTGTACGCCACTTCTTGGACAACAAAGGATTTGTAGAAGTTGAAACACCGGTATTGGTAGGTTCTACTCCAGAAGGTGCCCGTGACTTCGTGGTACCTTCACGCATGAACCCCGGACAATTCTATGCGCTGCCCCAAAGCCCGCAAACACTCAAACAGTTGTTGATGGTAGCCGGTATAGACCGATATTTCCAAATTGTAAAATGTTTCCGCGACGAAGATTTACGTGCCGACCGTCAGCCTGAGTTTACACAGATTGACTGCGAAATGAGTTTCGTAGAGCAAAATGACATCATCGAACTCTTTGAAGAGATGACTAAGCACTTATTCAAAGAAGTAAGAGGATATGACCTTGGCGAACAACCTTTCTTGCGTCTACCTTGGAAAGAAGCCATGAGCCGCTTTGGTTCTGACAAACCCGACATGCGCTTTGGCATGGAGTTGCAAGAAGTAACTAATATAATGAAAGGAAGCGGCGAATTTGCTGTATTCAACGATGCGGCTTATGTAGGCGGAATCTGCGCCGAAGGTTGCGCCGTATATACCCGCAAGCAACTAGACGAACTGACCAACTTTGTTAAGAGCCAGCAAATTGGAGCTAAAGGATTGGTATACGCTCGCGTAGGCGAGGATGGCACAGTAAAAAGCAGTGTCGACAAATTCTATGCCCCAGAAGTTCTACAGCAACTTAAAGAAGCCATGAGTGCGAAGCCCGGCGACTTACTCTTGCTCATGAGCGGCGAAGACCCCATGAGAGTACGCAAACAGTTGTGCGAGCTCCGCTTGCTAATGGGCGACAAACTGGGACTCCGCGACAAGAACAAATTTGCTCTCCTTTGGGTCGTAGATTTCCCCATGTTTGAATGGAGCGAAGAGGAAGGCCGTCTCATGGCTATGCACCACCCCTTCACCTCTCCCAAGCCCAGTGATATCGCCAAATTGGACACTGAGCCACAGAATGTTTTGGCCGATGCCTACGACATGGTATGCAATGGCGTAGAAGTGGGTGGCGGTAGTATCCGTATACACGATGCAGAACTGCAAGCCAAGATCTTTGAGGTGTTAGGCTTTACTCCCGAAAAGGCACAAGAGCAATTTGGTTTCTTGATGAACGCCTTCAAATATGGTGCACCTCCTCATGGTGGTTTGGCCTACGGTCTTGACAGATGGGTCAGCCTCTTTGCCGGACTTGACAGCATCCGCGACTGTATTGCCTTCCCCAAGAACAACTCGGGACGTGACGTAATGCTTGATGCTCCGTCAAGAATCGACCAAAAACAATTGGACGAACTAGCATTGGCACTGCAGGATATTGAGAAGTAATCACATTTACAGGAACACATAAAACGAATATATTTTTCAAAATATGTCTAAAGGAACTATTGGAATAACGACGGAAAACATATTTCCGGTAATCAAGAAATTCTTATATAGCGACCACGAAATATTCCTTCGCGAAATCGTATCAAATGCGGTAGATGCCACTCAGAAATTGAAGACTTACGCTTCAAAAGGAGATTTCACCGGCGAATTAGGCGATTTGACCATTCAGGTAAAGTTAGATAAGGAAGCCGGCACCCTGACCATCAGTGACCGTGGTATCGGTATGACAGCCGAAGAAATTGACAAATACATCAACCAAATAGCCTTTTCAGGGGCCAATGATTTTCTCGAGAAATACAAAGAAGATGCAAATGCCATCATCGGCCATTTCGGTTTAGGTTTTTACTCTTCTTTCATGGTGGCCAAGCAAGTGGAAATCATCTCAAAAAGCTACCGTGAGGGAGCACAAGCTGTACGTTGGTGCTGCGATGGTTCACCAGAATTTGAACTCGAGGAAGTAGAAAAAGAAAGCCGCGGAACAGACATCGTGCTTCACATTGACGAAGAGGCTCAAGAATTCCTGGAAAAGGAGAAAATCAGTGGTTTGCTCAATAAGTATTGCCGTTTCCTTCCCGTTGCTGTTGCTTTTGGAAAGAAAACAGAATGGAAAGAAGGCAAGCAGGTGGAGACAGAGGAAGACAACGTAATCAATGACACCAACCCACTTTGGGCCAAAGCCCCCTCTTCACTCAAAGACGAAGACTACCGCGCTTTCTACCGCAACCTCTACCCCATGAGCGATGAGCCATTGTTCTGGATTCACCTGAATGTAGACTATCCTTTCAATTTGACCGGTGTGCTCTACTTCCCGAAAATCAAAAACAATATTGAGATACACCGCAACAAGATTCAGTTGTACTGCAATCAAGTGTATGTTACAGACCAGGTAGAAAATATTGTACCCGATTTCCTCACTTTACTGCATGGTGTAATTGATTCACCGGACATTCCGCTGAACGTAAGCCGAAGCTACCTCCAAAGTGATGCCAACGTAAAGAAAATTTCTACATACATCACCAAAAAGGTTTGCGACCGCTTGCAGTCCATCTTCAAAAGCGACCGCAAAGAATTTGAAGAAAAATGGGACAACCTCAAGCTCTTCATCCACTATGGTATGCTTTCACAAGAGGACTTCTTTGACAAAGCAAAAGGCTTTGCTCTACTCAAAGATGTCGAAGGAAAATACTTCACCTACGAAGAATACAAGGAGTTAATCAAGGCTGCTCAGACCGACAAAAACGACAACTTGGTATACCTTTATGCTAACGACAAAGATGCTCAATACAGCTATATTGAGACAGCCACAGGTAAGGGCTATAGCGTTCTACTAATGGATGGTCAGTTGGATAGTCCATTAGTCGGCATGCTTGAACAGAAATTCGAGAAGAGTCGCTTCTGCCGCGTAGATGGTGATACGATAGACCGCCTCATCCAAAAAGAGAATGAGCAACAAAGCAGCCTTAACGAAAGCGAAAGTCTAAGTTTAGCCGCTGTATTCAATACCCAACTGCCAAAGATAGAAAAGGCTGAATTCCACGTAGACACAACAGCTATGGGAGAAAATGCTCTCCCCATACTCATCACCCAAAGCGAATATATGCGCCGCATGAAGGAGATGAGCCAGTTGCAAGGAGGAATGTCTTTCTATGGAGAAATGCCGGATATGTACAACATGGTACTTAATGCGGACCACCCATTGATTAAGAAAGTAGTGGCTGACATTACCACCCATACGGAATCTTCTTTGAAACCCATCGAGGCAGAACTGAAAGGCCTGCAAGCACGCCGCATGGCTATTGAGCAAACTCAAAGTGGCAGAAAAGCTGAAGATATCAGCCAAGAAGAACGTGATGAGTTAAACAAGGTGAATGAAGACATTGCTGCACAAGAAGACAAGAAGAAAGCCGTATTGGAAGAATATGCCAAAACCAACCAGATAGTGCCCCAGCTTATTGACCTGGCACTGCTGCAAAATGGTTTACTCAAAGGAGAGGCACTCAACAAATTCTTGAAACGCAGTGTTGATTTAATTAAGTAAAAAAACAACCAAGTGCGGGTGCATGAGCCCTGGCTATATACTCCCCACTATATTTATATGCTTATCAATTATGATGTACGAATGGTTTGAATGCAAGATAAAATACGAAAAGACATTAGAAAGCGGACTTCAGAAAAAGGTGACTGAGCCATATCTTGTAGATGCTATCAACTTCACAGAAGCAGAAAAAAGAATCATTGAAGAGATTGCCCCTTTTATGAGTGGTGAATTTCAGGTGTCTGATATCAAGCGCGCACGTTTTGCAGAGCTTTTCGAAACAGCAGAAGAATCTGCCGATAAATGGTTCAAAGCAAAATTGACATTTATCACTTTGGATGAGAAAAGCGGTGCAGAGAAAAAGACATCACAGAATGTTTTGATTCAAGCTGCAGATTTACGTAAAGCCGTAAAACGCTTGGATGAGGGAATGAAAGGATCAATGATGGACTATATCATTTCTTCAATTGCGGAAACTCCTATTATGGATGTTTACCACTATAAAGAATCTGCTCCGGAATTTGCAAGGGAAACAGAATAAAACAAACTATGTCATCCATAGCAGAAAGACTAGCGGAAATTAGAAATGGAATACCTGCCACTACTCAGTTAGTGGCAGTTTCCAAATATTTCCCGGTAGATGCTATATCAGAAGCATATACTGCCGGCCAGCGTGTTTTTGGAGAAAGTCGCGCACAAGAACTTAAGGAGAAATACTCCCTACTTCCCAAAGACATAGAATGGCACTTTATCGGGCACTTACAGCCCAACAAGGTTAAGTACATAGCCCCTTTCATCTCGCTTATACATGCTGTAGATAGCTATAAATTACTTCAGGAAATCAACAAGCAAGCGATAAAGCATGAAAGAACGATAGAATGTCTGCTACAACTACACGTTGCTTGTGAAGAAACAAAATTTGGCTATAGTCCACAAGAATGCCTGGATATGTTGAGCGAAGGAGAGTGGAAGAATCTCTCCAACATAAAAATACGCGGTGTGATGTGTATGGCTTCTAATGTTGAGGACGAAACACAAATCCTAAATGAATTTAGGAAAGCCCATAATTTTTTCCTGGAAGTTAAAAGTAAGTTTTTCTCTACCTGCAAGGATTTCAACATCTGCTCGTGGGGAATGAGTGACGACTACCATTTAGCGATTCAAGAAGGTAGCAACATGATAAGGATTGGTTCAAAGATATTCAAATCATAAAAATCAAATTTGCATATATCCATTCATTTTTTTATCTTTGCACCCAAATAGGCCCTATGAAACAACTGTTTTTAATCATACCATACTGCGTTTTATTATTTGTAACATCATGTAGTGATTACACTAAGGTGCAAAAAACTACAGACTATGTATATAAATATGAAATGATAAAGCAATATTATGCCGAGGGTCAATACAATCGGGCATCACTATTATTGCAGGATGTTGTTCCTATGCTGAAAGGTACAGAAAAAGGAGAAGAGTCTTTGTATTTGTTAGCTATCTCCAACCTCAAAGCACGCAATTACGATGCCGCAGCTACCTTTTTTAAGAAGTACTACCAAAGTTATCCAAAGGGTTTATTTACAGAAGAAGCCAGATACAATTGCGGAAAAGCCTTGTATATGGACACTCCGGAACCTAAATTGGACCAAACAGATACCTATGAAGCCGTAACTGAATTCCAAAATTTCCTGGAAGTATACCCCACCAGCGCTTATAGGGAAGATGTGCAAAACAAAATTTTCGAATTACAAGACAAACTTGTTGAGAAAGAATATTTATCAGCAAAGCTCTATTATGATTTAGGAAGTTACTTTGGCAATTGCACCAGTGGAGGTTCCAACTACCAAGCATGCATCGTAACAGCAGAAAATGCCATTAAGGATTATCCATATACGTCCAAACGCGAAGACTTTGCAATTTTGATTCTTAAGGCAAAATTTGACTTGGCAGAACAAAGTATAGAAGCCAAGAAAGAAGAACGTTATCACAACGCCATTGACGAGTATTACGGATTTACCAATGAATTCCCTGAATCAAAATTCATGAAAGAGGCACAACACCTCTTCGAAAAAGCCAAGAAATACGTAAAGCTCAATGAGACTGAAAGAGAATATTAAAACAAAACAATAATAATAGAAAGTCATGGACTACAAAAAGACCAAAGCTCCCAACAACACAGTGACTCACAACTTGATGGATTTCTGCAACGGAACAGACAACATCTATGAAAGCGTTGTCATCATGTCAAAAAGAGCCAATCAAATTTCTGCCAAGATGAAAGAAGATCTTTCTAAGAAATTGAAAGAGTTTGCCTCTGGAAATGACAATTTAGAAGAAACTTTTGAGAACAGAGAGCAGATTGAAATTTCTCGCTATTATGAAAAGCTTCCTAAAGCCACTCTCATCTCTGCAGAGGAATTCCTTTCCAATAAAGTATATTTCAGAAACCCCAATAAGGAGAAAGAAAAAATCAATACTGAATTATGATTCAGAGAATTCAATCTATCTATATGCTTATGGCCGTTATTATTGCGGCCATAACGTTTTTTGTACCTTTAGCATCATTTACAGCCGAAGGTCTTCAGGGAATATACGAGTTGTCCGGATGTAGTTTTAAAGGCATTGGCATAGAAGACTTCCCCGGAACTCCCAAGAATCCTTGGGGGGTATTGATTTCCATGAGTATATTCATCACACTCATATTCGTAGCCATCTTCAAGTTCAAAAAACGAATGACACAATTAAAACTCATCCGTTGGAGCTATTTTGTATTGTTCGTATATTACATTTCCCTCGCATCATATTGTTTTGCCTTTGCTTCAAATAGTGAAACTACGTTTAATTTTTCCATTCCATCATTGCTCCCCATCGTAGCATTAGCCATGACGCACTTGGCAGCAAGAGGAATCAGGAAAGACGAAGCATTGGTAAGAGCAGCAGACAGAATCAGATAACATCCCACTAAAGCCAACGAATAAGCCCCATGTCCTTAAACAAAGTTATGCTTATAGGAAATGTCGGAACAGAGCCTGACATTAGATATATTGAAAATGGTGTAGCTACTGCTACATTAAGTTTGGCCACTAGTACACCTGGGTATACTCTACCCAATGGCACACAAGTACCGGAGCGTACAGAATGGCACAGAATTCTCCTTTGGAGAAAGTTAGCAGAAATAGTAGAGCGCTATGTCCATAAAGGCGACAAGCTCTATATTGAAGGACAACTCCGCACTCGTAGCTATACAGACAAACAAGGTAAAACTCGCTACGTAACAGAGATATGGGCAGATAATATGGAGATGCTTACACCGCGCTCAAACAATGTGGCATCTACACAACAACCTTCAACAGCAGAAGTAAAGAACAGCAGTGTAGACACCACAGAACAACAGCCAACAAAATGCCCCTTTTAAGCACTTATAGCCTTTCGGGAAAGACCATAACAGAAGATGTCCAAGTAACAAATGGGCATCTTCTCGTTTATCCGATAATTGCAGTTTGGAATATTACAGAAAGCATTGAGGAACTCTGTCAATTATTGCCAAACGGCAAAGACTATTTGAACATTGTTCAACAAAAATTCAACTCAGAAACACGACAAAGGGAATGGTTGGCAGTACGGGTTTTATGTTACTATCTATTATCCAAGCCTTTTGAAATCTTATACCACACGTCCGGGAAACCTTTTTTGAGGGATTCAGACCTTCACATCAGCATTTCACACACCAAAGGATACGCCGCTTTGGCTCTCAGTAAAACCCCTATAGGTATTGACATTGAAACCTGGTCTTCCAAAGCAATGAAGCTCAAAAGTAAATTTCTGCAAGAGCCAGAAATGCAACTATCTCTTACTAAAACACCAGAAGACGATGCTGTAGTGCTATGGAGCGCAAAAGAATCTGTTTACAAGATTCAAGAACATCAAAGTCCGAACCTCAAGGATGACATCTTAATATTCCAAAAAGAGCAATCCCTTTGTGCAAAATCAAATAGAGAAAATCAAATAGCACAAATTCTTTTCTACACGCACCCTGATTTTGTGCTTACTTCTGCGACATACTATCCCATTGAGATATAGACTACCATCAACCTACATCTCTATATTATCCAAAGAATAATTACCCATTATCCTACTGCGGTCAACATCCCCCTCAACACCGGGAATAGTACCTGTAGCAGTATATTGCCAAACAACATAATCTCTGCCATCATTCAATATGGGTTTGTCGTCTCTATAACGAGCAATCATCCATGGATAATCTGGGAAGCAGCCGGACAAATATTTGTTATAAAAATTATGGAAAGTATACAAAAGAGGTTTTTTCCCATAAAAAATCGTCACCTTTTCTATAAACTTTTCTAAATCCTCAATAAACTTTTTCTCAGACACACGTCCTCTATGTTCAATATCAATAATGGGGATTAAATCTTGATCTTTTGCCTTTACTACTGACGTAAAATTGTCATATTGTTCTTTCCAACTGATATTGGGACGATAGAAATGGTATGCACCAACACTAATGCCTACACGTTTTGCCTCTTTTAGATTACGATGATAGGTTTTATCCACCAAAGAAGCGCCCTCTGTCGCCTTTAAATATGCATATGAAATCAAATAGCTGCCCGCCACCTGGTCCCAATCAATAATACCTTGATAGCGAGACACATCTATTCCCTCTTTAAATCTATTATAAGGTATTTCTTTCTTCAGGCTAACTGTTGTTGCAGCCATCATTTTCCGCTCAGGATTTGCTTTTGCAACCATCATGTCAGGCTCAGCAGCATAAACTAAAGTACTGCGCACTTGATGCCTTTCACGCTTTCTGCGTGCTGCAGCATCAAGAGGAAGAATTAGAAAAAATGCGACAAGAAAGAGAAGAGGTCGATAGGTTTGCAAACGCATACTAGAGATTTTCAGAATTCCACGCAAATTTACAATTTCTCCTTCACATTCTTATACTTTTTGGAAAACTTTATATGATTTTCTTTTCAGAAAATTGCACAAAATCGTAACATCACAAAGCAAGACGATAAAGAGCATCCAACTTTTCAATCAATCAGCTATTCATCATTGATAAAAAAAACTGGCAGGATATATGCAATGAGCTATTGATAAGAAAACAATCAATCAGCTATACTCCACAGAACAATATTATTCGCCGGCGCGCAGTTCTATACAAAAAGTGGTACAAACTCCCGGCTGACTACTTTTTACGTAAATGCGTCCGCGATGATATTCTTCGACGATACGCTTTGCTAAAGAAAGGCCAAGCCCCCACCCTCTTTTTTTCGTTGTATACCCTGGACGAAATACATTCTTAAAGTCAGAACGAGCAATGCCTTTGCCGGTATCGCTCACTTCAACTACAATATGATTAGCAGCACGATACACATATATATCAATACGACCTTCACCGCTCATCGCATCTATGGCATTCTTACAAAGGTTCTCTATCACCCACTCAAACAATGGGGCACACAACTTTACCTTTACCACATCCGACGGGACACTACAAGTAAGCAAGACCTTGTCACTGGCTCTGTTTCCCATATATTCGGCAGTCCGTTCAATTACGGCACAGAGATTTTCCGGTTTCAATTCCGGCACAGAACCAATTTTTGAGAAACGCGAAGCTATCAGTTCCAAGCGACGAATATCTTTGTCCATTTCCGGTAGAAGAGCATCTTCCGGATAGGTCTCACGCAATACATGTATCCATGCCATAAGCGAAGAAATGGGAGTACCCAATTGATGTGCCGTTTCACGTGACAATCCCACCCACACCTTATTCTGCTCTGCTCGTTTTGAAGACAATAATGCCAATATGGCAACCACAACAAAAAGCCCCACTACTCCTAACTGGACATAAGGATAAGAAGCCAGACGACGCAACATGACAGACTCTTCGTACCCTATTACAATGTACTCCCCTCCGTCGGACTCTTGAGAGGAAAGACTCATTTCCATATAATTGCCTGCACGACGCATCTTTTCTGCCACCTTTGTCAGATAAGCTAAAGAATCGGCATCTGCAGGAATCGCCAGATTACGATGTTCCAGAATCTGCCCCCACTCATCTTGAACAATAACAGGAATTGTGGTGTTACCATTCAGCACCTGCAATACGAGATTTAAGTCTGTTGTATTGTCCGCACTGATCAAAGAGCGCATGGCTTCTGCCCAGACCTCCATTCGTTTGCGTTCTTCACGTGCAAGGTCATTAACGAGGCTGTGAGAGACAACGAGCGAGGCAGCGGCTATCAACACAGCCCCAACCACCAGTGCTATTTTCACTTTACCCATTTGTCCACCCCACAACATACTACTTATCCTATTATTCTCCTTCAGCAAGGATTTGTTGATTTATTTGTTCAATATATCCCAATAGATCCTCACGACCCGTTTTATTTTCAGCACTTGTCACAAAATGAGGGGGTAATTCCTCCCATTCTTCTGCCAATTTATCAAGAAATGTCTTTACATTACGTTTCAGCTCGCCCGTTTTTGACTTATCAGCTTTTGTAAAGACAATCGAAAAGGGAACACCATGTTCACCCAACCAATGAATAAACTCCAAATCTATCTTTTGAGGAGCAAGACGCGAATCTATCAGAACAAACAAACATGTCAGTTCTGTTCTTCCCAGCACATAATTTTCAATAAGACGAGTGAGCTCTTCCATGGCAGCCTTTCCGCGCTTGGCATATCCATACCCCGGAAGGTCTACGAGATACCACTCTTTGTTAATGAGGAAATGATTTATCAGCATGGTTTTACCGGGAGTAGCAGAAGTCATAGCCAAATTCTTCCGACCGGTCAACATATTTATCAAACTGCTCTTACCAACATTACTACGACCAATAAATGCATATTCCGGACGTCCGTCTGTAGGACATTTATCTATACGTGTATTAGAAATTACAAATTCGGCATTTTGTACAATCATAATCAAATATCTTTTGAATATTTTTTCAATAGCTTACCCAAAGGAGTTTGCCAGCAAAAGTGATTTCTGGAGTATTTTTGCTGACACTTCCTCTTTGTTCTCTATGTGTCAACTTTTTCCAGGACAAAGATAGAGTTTTTCAGTGACATTCTTTAACTTTGCACAAAATATAATATATGTCCGGCGAAGAATATCCCTCGAAACTTTTAGAAAGAGCCGTAAGCGAATTTTCCAAGCTACCGGGAATAGGTCGAAAGACAGCCCTTCGATTGATTTTATGGCTTTTAAGGCAAGACAGTAATCAATGTCATGCCTTAGCAGACAGTTTGAAACAGCTGAAAGACGAAGTAAAATACTGCAAAGTATGCCACAACCTCTGCGACACAGAACTCTGCGAAATTTGTGCAAATCCACATCGAGACAGCACGACCATCTGCGTTGTAGAAAACATTCAAAATGTATTAGCCATTGAAAATACAGGACAATTCAAAGGTCTATATCATGTATTGGGAGGAGTCATCTCACCAATGGACGGAATTGGGCCCAACAATTTGGAAATGGAATCGCTTTTCAAACGAGTTGCGGAAGGCAACATCAAAGAAATTATTCTGGCGCTCAACCCAACCATGGAAGGCGACACTACCAACTTTTACATTTCACGCAAGTTGGCGGAAACTAACATCAAATTAACGGTCCTGGCACGAGGCATTAACGTAGGCGATGAATTAGAGTACACAGATGAAGTCACACTAGGACGCTCCATTATAGCACGTGTAGAACTCACAAAATATAGCAACAAATAGTCCTTACTAAAACGAGATGAAGACTACAATAAAAAAATTACAAGTCCTATATTTATTTATTTGGATAATGACAGCAGTGATGGTGTTCTTGTTTGAAGAAGAAATACTCCCTCAAGGTATTGCAGCAAACAGCCCCTCCATCATATATGCAAGCAATTTAGCTGCAATTATAATCACCTTAGCCGGCATATATCTAGCGCTCAAAATGCTATCACTCCCCATCGCCAAATCAGAAATACAGAATAAAGACACAGAAAAAGCATTTCAAGCCTATCAAAAATGGACACTCAGGCAATTGGCCTGCATTGCCATTCCTTTTTGGGGAAACACATTGATTTATTATTTCACTCATTCTGAATCTATCTTATACGCGCTTCTCATAACTGCCATCAGCAGCATTTTTTGTTGGCCCTCTATTTTAGGCTTTAAATCCAAACAAGCATCATGAAATTATCGGTCATCATCATCAGTTACAACGTAAAGCATTATATAGAGCAATGCATACGTTCTGTTTGGAAGTCGGCTAAATTCGCAAACATTGAATGCGAAATATTTGTAGTAGACAACAATTCCCGCGACAATACCATCGATCATCTCCGAAGTCGTTTTCCTCAGACAGAATACCCTCACCTACATCTCATTGCCAATTCTCGCAATGTAGGTTTCGGCAGAGCAAACAATCAAGCGGCACAACAAGCAAAAGGAGAATATATTTTATTCCTCAACCCAGACACATTACTGACGGAGCACACCTTGATTGATTGTATCACTTTTGCCGACCAACAAGAAAAATTGGGTGGAATAGGTGTTAAAATGCTAAAAGCAGATGGAGCGTTTGCCTTTGAATCCAGACGAGGCCTTCCCACCCCCTGGACTGCTTTTTGCAAAATGAGCGGATTAGCAACAGCTTTTCCAAAATCGAAGTTTTTTGGGAAATACTACATGCGCTACCTTGATGAAGATAAGACAGAAGAAATAGAAATTATTTCCGGAGCTTTTTTGTTGGCTCCTAAAAAGACGTTAGACCATTGTGGCTTGTTTGACGAAGATTTCTTTATGTATGGTGAGGATATAGACCTTTCACACCGCATGCGTTTAGCCGGCTATCACAATTTTTACATTCCCACAAAGATTCTTCATTACAAAGGAGAAAGCACGCAGAAAAGTTCATACAAATATGTTCACGTATTCTATGAAGCAATGCTCATCTTCTTCAAAAAACACTATAATCACTACCAAACCATTCTTTCGTTACCTATTAAGCTTGCCATTTTCCTAAGAGCCATAATAGCCCTTATAGGACAGCAGCTAGATGCTCTATCCGATTTCTTGGCACTCGGAAAAAAGAAAAAAGAGAAAAAATACCTATTTATCGGCAGCAAAGAGAATGCAAAAGCAATAGAGCAGATTGCACAGCAATGGCAATTAGACATAAATTATATATACGCCACAGAAAAAGAGCTGCCCAACGGACATCTCCAAATAGAACAAGACTTAAAAGAACAATACTATATCATCTATGACATGGATGTATATAGCAACCACACCATTTTAAATATTTTCCACAAAGCACCACAGCAACATTCTATCGGCACCTATTCAGGATTGAGTAAAACCGCCATCACCGTAGCGGCAACTTATTCTTTGTAAATCACCTCATATACACGCATGCCCTATCTCGAAACACCCATATTATATTTAAGAGCGCTTGAACCTGAAGATTTGGAATGGCTATATGCCATAGAAAACGACAAAGAGCTATGGGATTCAACAAGTACAAATCTCCCTCTCTCGCGCTACGCTCTCAAACAGTATATATCCCAACAACCACAAGACATATACCAATGCGGAGAAATACGATTGGCCATCTGCATAAAAGAGGATGATACTCCTATCGGGCTTGCTGACCTTATCAACTTTGAACCTGTACATAGTCACGCAGAAGTAGGAATTACCATATTAGCTAAACATCAAAATAAGGGATACGGAAAGATGGTTCTTCAACTTTTAGAAGAATATGCTGAAAAAAAAATGCATCTCCATCAACTTTTTGCTTATGTTTCAGCCGAAACCAACTTAGCAAGCACAAAGCTCTTTCTGTCAGCAAGTTACACTCCAACAGCCATCCTTCCACAATGGTTTTTTATAAACGGAAAATATGTAGACATCACTTTTTTTCAAAAAATATTGAAAAAAAATCCCTAAAACATTTGTCAGTTTAAAAATAAGCCTTACCTTTGCACTCGCAAACAAGCAAGAACGATACAAGCGAGTATCACAAAAGAAATTTGGTGCGTTAGTTCAGTTGGTTAGAATACATGCCTGTCACGCATGGGGTCACGGGTTCGAGTCCCGTACGCACCGCAAAGCCTTTCAGTTCGCTGAGAGGCTTTTTCTTTTATACACATTGGTAAAAAGTTTTAGAGAATAGCTCTCCATAAAGCCTGAATAAGTTATCTGCGCTCCGTAGATGTTCAGAAAAGCAAGTGGAGATTACAAACCGGAAACCAATAGCAAAAAATCTACAATTTACAGAAAGAAATAACAGCACTGAGCTGTACGTCTCTCAGAATTTAAGTATCTTTGTATCGTAAGAAAGAATAGAACTAACAGCCGCTGAAACGCAGCGGCAGAAAAACAAGACGATTATGAAGACAGAAGACAAAACTATCAGAACGCTAAACTATCGCCTTAAGCGATACCAAACTATGGGCAACGGTACTATGCGCCAAAGCATCGCCCAGCAAATAGCAAAGCTATTGCCCCAATTGAGATAAGAAAAGCAAAGCAACAGAGTATTCCTTTGTTTATAAACAAGAGCAACATAAAAGCCGGCTGAAACTAACTCTTCAGCCGGCTTATTATTTTCAGACTACCCTTTAATCTACAACTGCTGGAACTCTAAACGTCATTTTGACCATCTTTGTTGCTCCTGTTCCATCTTCTGTCTCCTCGCTGAATGAGCTAAAATTTTCCCAGCCTTTCGCTTCGTTGTATATGTCAATGAAGCCAACATTTACAACAAGGCCTGTTTGCCCTATAGCTATATGAGAAAATGTATTATCAAAAATAGTAGGGGGAACTTCTGGCGTTAATTTTATATCCTCCATTCCGGTACAAGCATAAAAGGCCATACGACCAATGCTTTTTACAAAAGGCGGAATCTCCACATAACGCAGCCCTGCGCATCCTACAAAAGCGCCATCTTCTATAGCTGTAACAGTTTTAGGAATATTTATTCCCGACAGAGCAACACAACCTGCAAACATAGCCTCTGGAATAACTTCCAAAGAATCCGGAAGAACAACCTCTGTAAGTGCCGCACAATTTAAGAAAACACCTCTGCCCAGTTCCTTTACAGATTGAGGCACTTTAATAGCCGGCAGGCTCACACAGCCCTCAAATGCAAAATCTCCGATGGCAGTTACCGTCGCCGGTATCTTTACTTCTTTCAAGGACACACAGCCTGCAAATGCACGGGGATTTATCTTTGTTACGCTCTGAGGAATCTCCAGGCTCTCCAAGGCTACACATCCTGCAAACATCTGCTCATCCAGAGAAGTAATAGTATTGGGAAGCTTTACGCAACGCAGTTGAGCACAATCCTTCACCACTCCGTCTCCCAATTGGGTCACAGAATTGGGTATTTCCAGAGATGTCAAGCCGGACTTTTCAAAAGCTCCACTCTCTATTATAGTTACGGTCTCAGGAATCTCAATGGTCTTCAGATTGGAGCAATTATAAAAAGCCGAGGTCTGAATGCTTGTAATAGAGTTTGGTATAGTTACGCTCTCCAGATTAGAACAATTCCGAAAGATACTAAAGCCTATAGTTGTGAGAGACTGTGGTAATTCCACTTTAGTAAGGTCTTTACAATCTTCAAAAGCCTCTCCGCCTATAGATGTTACAGAGTTTGGAATCTTAACATCCACCAATCCCCAACAACTTCTGAACGCACAACCAGCAATAGAAGTAGTTCCATCCTTTATCACTACCGAAGTACCCTCCGGCATTTCACCTTTGTATTTATAGAATACGCTCCCCACATAGACAGGTCCATCTGGTTGCTTCTTATACCATTCTGTATCCATAAAAGCGTGTGATTCAATGTTAGTGACAGAAAGAGGAATTTCTATATTTGAGAGAGACACGCAGCCTTCAAACACATCATATGCTATCGACGTAACAGAAGTAGGGATTTTCACGCCCACCAGCTCCGAGCATCCTGAAAATGCCTCACGCTCAATCCTACGAGTGCCCTCTTTAACCACGATGGATGTATTGGCCGGCATTTCGCCTTTATATTTATACAGAATATCCCCCACATAGACCACCCCGTCCGGTTGATTCTTATACCAGGCAGTGTTATCCAGTGCTTCGCGCCCAATAGATTCCAAAGATTTGGGGAACTCTATATTTTTTAGATTAGGGCACTCTGCAAAACAGTTATAAGCAATCCACGTCACCCCATCATCGAAACGAGCTGAGGTAATCTTCTTACCATAATCAGCCCATGGTCTATGATGATAACCGCGCATGTCTCCCTCTCCACGGATTACTAACTCTCCACTTCGGGTATTTAGTTCCCAGGTCAGATTTTCTCCACATTTACCCGTAATAATCTTTGCGGATACCGCTCCACTTCCAAGCAGGAGGAGCAACAAAAGGCTACAAATTTTTCTCATAGTCATAGTATTATTTTTATATTATAAATAAATGGTATATATTCCATATCTGTTTTTTGGGGAATCATTTTTTCAGCTACAACGCCTACGCAAAAGCCTTTCCTTTTCTAAAATCAGGCAATCCCCACCTCGCAAATTTACAAATACCCCCCATTTTACCCCCCCCAATTAGTTAAATATAGTTAACAGTTGTAATTTTTTTACAACAACTGGTTGCAGGCAAAAAGATAGTAGTTTTGCTTCCCTTTATAATCACCTGAAAATCAAGGGTCATTTTCGGGCGTTTCTTAGGTAAAAGCTAGATAAATTTCGGTAACTACTAAGAACGCGAAAGTAACTACTAAGAAAACGGAGGTATTCATGAGTAAACACCTATAAAGCAAGAGATTATGTAAGGGGAGTCTATTATTTCCACGCCTCACAATGACTAGCATTCCCTCTATTTGTATCCCCCAAGTACAAGAGCCACGAACTTTAACACAATAAATCCCAAGATTTTTTGAATTTAATTGAGAATAGTATATTCTTCTTCAAAAAATCAAGTGTTTTAAATTCAGCACGCACTGCAAAAGCATCTCATGAGAAGCGTTTTTGTGGACCAAAAACGCCATTGGCATTTTGGCAAAATTCGGAAAATTACGGATTCTTATTATGACATTCTATGGATGCCCGTTCAAAGGTCCTTTGAATGGTCATCCATAGAGTGCTTGAATGGCCATCCATAGCTCGCTTGAAAGGCCTTTCATAGATGCGATGAAGGCCATTTAAACAATCTTTGAACAAATATTGAACGAAACCTTGTTTTTTGCCTCTTTATTGAATAGTTTTTGAACGGATATTGAACGGTATTGAATGAATTTTTATTGTTCAAAAAAGCATTATATGAGCTACCATTTTCTATAGCAACAAGACATAGAGATTCCATTATTGTTGGAGTATCATACCAGCCATAGCAAAAATTAAGTTGATGCTATTTTTCAACTCAAATAATATCTTTATTTGCCACATCGAAACACATGTAGTATATTTGTGATGTCATTTCAGATTAGCTTATGAAAAGAAGAAGAATTACATATCGCATCTCATCCGGCAAACGCGGAAAATGGAATCGTCCTAAGGTTTGGTTAATCATTTTCCTTATAAGTTTATTGACTCTTATTACTTTTTACTTTTTTCCTACCTCTTTACACAAACAGCTTAGCAGTGCCTGCTTGATTGAATGCAAAAGCTACTACGCAATTCCAATTGCTGGAAAAGACACCTTACGCTTTTCTCCCATATTCAATGAGGAGAAAAACAAACTAGAGTTAGACTTTTCCTGCCATAAGAATTATTGTAGCGGGAGCTTTATTTCCAATTCTGGACATATCATCACATCTACAGCCGTACAGGAGTATGCTACGGATACATTATCCAGCCAAAAGACGAAAGAGAATTTAGAACAAATGTTGGCCCAAATAGAGGGTATTAAAGCATATACAGAAAAGCAAATTGAAGAGTTTGAGTATTATACTCGCACCCACTTTTCCACAGACGACGGATATGAAGATGTAATGATGCTCCAAAACGAAATAAGCGAAAGAGCCCAAAAACTTGATTCTCTAAAAAAACTCATCAACGTAGCAATAGAACAAAGAAGACCGGCCATACTACATAAAGAATTTACATATTATCATCAGATAGTATCTGACTCAGGGCACATTATATCCACAACCGGGAATGCTCTTTTAGTACATCAAAAAGACTCTCTTTTGCTCTTACAGACTACCGAAAAGGTAACACCCTCACAATGCCATCATCTCAGCTACTGCATAATACCACCAGAATGGACCACGTATAAGGATTGGAGCCTGCGCGTACTTGGATACCCTTCCTATTTTTGCGATTCTGAAGACATTGTCTCTCACACCCCTATGGTCATTCCCCATCATTTACCTTTGCCAACACTTTGCGAAGGAGCAATGGTCTGTGATGTTTTTGGAAGGCCCTCAGGAATCATACTAAATGGTAATCTTTGTTCTTCAAAAAAGATAAACCATTTAATGCATAGTCAACATAGCTACTTGTCTTGGAAGTGGTTGAGCATAAAAACTTTTTTTAAAAATATTTTCTCCCCAAAGACTTTAAACGAGAAAACCCTTCCTGTAAATAAAACGACTCATCAAACAAATATTCTGAACTATTTCAAGACGGACGAACAAGGCTACCAATCTCTGTTACTTACCGACGGAACATACGTAGGAGAAACACAAGAAAACCTACCCAACGGTAATGGAAAATTTACATCATACAACGGCGACACCCATTCCGGACTTTGGAGTTCGGGCAAAAAAAATGGATGGGGAGAATACATGCTGAGCGATGGCACAACCTACAAAGGCGTTTGGAAAGAGGATACACTCCCTTTGGGGTTCTATATTGATTCAACAGGATATTACAATGGAAGTTTCAACGACAGTCTGCAACGTCAAGGGTATGGCGATTATGAATATTTCACAGGAGAGCATTACCAAGGAGAATGGGAAAAAGATGCTCCTCACGGTTTCGGGATAAACGTAAGTGCCCATAAAATCATAGAATGCGGAACATGGAAAAACGGGAAATTCAGAGGTGAAAAAATGAAATACACCTCCGACCGTGTATATGGCATTGACATTTCACGTTACCAACACGAATCACGAGGAAATAGCTATGGAATCAATTGGGAAGATTTGCACATAAAGAACCTCGGGGCGACGGCTCAAAAAAGTGTTGTAGGAAAAGCGAACTACCCCATTTCGTTCATTTATATAAAAGCAACAGAAGGCAAGAGTATCACGAACAAGTATTATGAATCCGACATCGCCCAAGCGCGAAAGAAGAAAATTGCCGTAGGCGCTTACCATTTCTTTTCCACTACAGTAAAGGGGAAAGAGCAAGCCGATCATTTTATCCAACAGGCGAAACTCCAAAAAGGAGACTTACCACCCGTTTTAGACATTGAGCCTTCAGACAGACAAATAAACGAGATGGGGGGAGCCAAGGCCATGTTCGCTGAAATAAAAATTTGGTTAGAAATGGTTGAAAAATATTGCGGCAGAAAACCATTATTGTATGTGAGCCAACACTTTATCAACCAATATCTGCAAGATGCCCCGGATTTTATAAAAGAACACGATGTATGGGTGGCTCGTTATGGAGTATTCAGGCCATACGTCCATTTGCAATATTGGCAATTATCATGCGATGGAAAAGTCAATGGTATAATGGGAGATATAGACATCAACGTATTCAACGGAACAAAAGAGCAATTCAACGACTATAAGAAAGAAGTTGCCATCAAAAAAATCAACGATTAAAAGTTCTCCGCCACAAAACAATTCATTTTTCACTCAATATAATACTATCTTACTTTTAGCCCATCAAATAAAGTCTGCTTAAAAAGAAAAAGCTACCTTTGCAAATAATAAAATAAATGGTCCTCTCCATAGGAAGAGAACAATCTATAAAAAGTTCCCACTTTATTAAAAAAATACAATAAAAAAATACAAGATATGACAATGGTATCCCCCTCGTTGCTTTCTGCGGATTTTGCAAATCTGCAACGAGATTTAGAAATGCTTAACGATAGCCAATGCGATTGGTTTCATTTGGATGTAATGGACGGGGTATTTGTCCCTAACATTTCATTTGGTTTCCCTGTAATGGAGGCAATGGCCAAATACGCAAAGAAACCACTTGATGTACATCTTATGATTGTACAACCGGAAAAGTTCGTTAAAGAAGTAAAGAAGCTCGGCGCCCAGGTGATGAATGTACACTATGAAGCATGCACCCACTTACACCGAGTGGTACAACAGATTAAAGCCGAGGGCATGATGGCCGGCGTAACACTGAATCCTCACACACCGGTATCTGTGCTGGAAGAAATAGCCCCGGAACTTGACCTTGTCATGCTGATGTCTGTTAACCCTGGATTTGGAGGTCAGAAATTCATCACGTCGGCAGTTGAAAAAACCAAGAAACTGCGTGAATTACTCGACCGCACCGGCTCTAAGGCTCTTATCGAAATTGACGGAGGGGTGAATCGCGAAACCGGCCGTCTATTGGTGGATGCAGGAGCAGACGTTTTGGTAGCAGGAAGTGCAGTGTTCAATGCTCCAAGCCCACAGGAAGAAATTATCGCTCTTAAGTCTTTATAACACAGACATGCTTACTTCGCTACTCTCCGAGCAGGAATTGTTTAATTTATTAAACATCATTCGTTCTTCACGGAACATCATCATTTGCTCTCATCGTGGACCAGACGGCGATGCTGTTGGTTCCTCTCTTTCATGGGCTGAATATCTAAGAAGATTAGGGAAAAGCGTTTCTATTATTATGCCCAATCCTTTCCCGGATTTTTTACGTTGGATGCCCGGCTCCCATCATATCCATTTTTTTGATAAGCACGAAGTTGAAGCAACCAAGATTATTAAAGAGGCAGACCTTATTTTCTGCTTGGATTTCAACTCTCTACACCGCTTACAGGCAATGGGGACTGCCATTGAAAATAGCAAAGCTGACATAGTGGTTATAGATCACCACCTCTCCCCTAACCTTCCACAAGCCAAAATGCTTATTTCACATCCGGAAATGAGTTCTACCAGCGAACTTGTTTTCCGCTTGATATACCAATTGGGGGGATATGACGATATGAATCGCTCTGATGCAGCTAATATTTATTGTGGAATGATGACAGACACCGGAGGATTTACTTACAATTCCAACTCTCCCGAAACATACATTATCATAAGTCTGCTACTGAACAAAGGTATAGATAAAGATAAAATCTATCGCAACGTTCACAACAACTACTCTGAGTCACGTCTTCGACTCACTGGATATATTCTCTACGAGAAACTCCGTTTCTTTGAAAACAGACACGCCTCTATTTTCACCCTTTCCCGTGAAGAGATGAAAAGATTTCATTTTGTACGCGGTGATGCAGAAGGATTAGTAAATATGCCTCTCCAAGTAAAAGGAATGAAACTGAGTATTTCTTTGCGTGAAGATACAGAAAAAGACGTCATACGCGTATCACTACGCTCCGTAGATGATTTTCCTTGTAATAAAATGGCGGAAGAATTCTTCAATGGCGGTGGCCACCTTAATGCATCCGGCGGAGAATTGCCATTTCCCTTAGATGAGGCTATTAAAACTGCAGAAAGAGCTATCGAAGCCTATAAAGATCTGCTATAATAATTATATGTATGAATCATACCGTTTCAACCATTTTTGAACACTTTCCAGATCTATCTGAAGAACAGCGCTCACAATTCCAAGCCCTGGAGGCTCTTTATAAAGAATGGAATGCCAAGATAAATGTCATATCCCGAAAAGACATTGATAACTTATACCCACACCACGTGCTCCATAGTTTGGGTATTGCAAAAATAATTCGTTTCCGCCCCGGATCACGCATTATGGATGTGGGAACCGGTGGAGGTTTCCCTGGAATTCCTTTAGCCATTCTTTTTCCTGAATGCCAATTCCTATTACTGGATAGCATTGGCAAAAAAATCAAAGTAGCCTCTGCCGTAGCTGAAGCTATTGGTCTAAAAAATGTGCAGGCCATACACCGAAATGTAATGGAAGAAAAAGGGCGTTTTGATTTTGTGGTCAGTCGCGCCGTGATGGATACAGGACAGCTTGTACGATTGGTTCAAAAAAATATCCTACACGAGCAACGGAACTCTTTGCCCAATGGCCTTATCTGCCTAAAAGGTGGTGACTTACAAAGCGAACTCTCTGCCTTCAAGCATTGCAGCACAACCTGGTCACTCAGTGAATTCTTTGCCGATGAATTTTTCGAGACAAAGAAAGTGGTTTACGTCTCACTTAAATAAAGAAAGAAGAGACATCCTTCCATTTATCTAGGATTTCAGCAAACACGTTCATTGCAACAACCATATTTTTATTATGCTACAAGTACAGACCTTTACAGTCAATTTCATAGATGTAAACTGCTATGTCATTTCTGACGAGACAAACGAGGCTATCATAGTTGACTGCGGCGCTTATGCCGAAGAAGAAAAAACAGCGATAAGCAACTATATATCTCAAAACGGATTAAAGATATGCCATCTGCTCTGTACACATGGCCATTTTGACCATATTTTCGGTAATCAATTTATCTGCGACACGTACAGCATTCACCCAAAGTTGCACATGGACGAGGCTGATACATATAATCATGCGGAGAGACAAATGCAAATGTTTCTGCACAAATCGTTCCCATTGCAAATACCTCCTGTTGAGCACTATTTACAAGACGGAGATTGCATAAGTTTCGGGAATCATTCTTTACGAGTAATTTCTACTCCCGGACATACACCCGGTGGTGTGTGCTATTACATAGAAAGTGAGAATTTACTCTTAAGTGGTGATAGTCTATTCCAAGGTTCTATTGGACGCTGTGATCTCCCCGGAGGAAATGAAGCATTTCTCATAAACAACCTAAGCAACAAAATTCTAACCTTACCAGGTAATACAAAGGTGCTACCAGGACATGGACCTTCCACTACAATAGATGAAGAAATTCGCACGAATCCTTTCTTTTAAAAGTTTCAGTAGCCCCCATTATAGAAAAGCCCAACTTACATAGATTTTCAGTTGGTAATTTTTTCTCTGTAAAATTTCAACAATGAAAAGAATAGAAGAAATAGACTTCTTGAAATGTGTGCTAATAATACTAATGGTTATCTTTCACCTAGGATTTTTTGCGGACCAATATCCTTATGCAAAAGATTTGGTATACACATTTCATATGCCGGGTTTTCTTCTAATATCGGGATTCTTGTCTCCAACATGTAATTCGGGAAGCATTCATTCTTTTTTACGTAGGAAATTGTTATGGCTATTTATTCCATACCTTATTATGGAAACAGCCTACGCCTGCGCATCTTCGTTTCTTCCTGTCAGGAATGGCTTAGAGTCTTTGAGTATTGAGTCTATAGCCCATGCTATTTTTTTACACCCAATAGGACCATATTGGTATTTACATACTCTGATAATTTGTTATGTCGTCTACTTTTTTGCCAGTTATATTAAAAGATATAATGGACTCATAACATTCATCATCAGTGGAATTGTACTATATGGTTTGTCCGCCAATTGTCTTGGACTCATAGAATTATCCAGTGCATTCTATTTCCTGATTGGTGCCGCAACAAAATATTACAAAAATGATTTTTTGTGCATATTCCGTCCCACATGGTGGATGTTACTTCCATTTGGAATCTGCGCTTTCTTTCCTACAAATTTTGACCGACTCACCATCGGCGGTATCATCATAGTGTATACTGTGATTTGTGGAATCATGGGATGTTATCGATTCTTCAAAATACAAAAGATGAAAGATGCTTCACTATTTGTTGGTAGGAACTCTTTACTGATACTACTTTTTTCTCCTATATTCACCATGGGAGTGAAAGGACTGATTCCGCTATTCCGTTTTGACGATTCCGGAATCTGCTTTATGATTGTTGCAACAATCATAAGTATTTTGGGAAGTTTTCTAATTGGGCTATGCCTAAACTTCACCAGGACTTCTCGATTATTCTTCGGAAGAGATAATGCCTTTCTGTAAATCGAAGTCTAAATGAGAGGACCGGCAACAGGCTGCTGAGTACAGACTCGTCCAGAAAGGACAAAATCCACAGACAAAGGGCAACACCCTAGTTAAATCATACCAGACATTATTGCACCCAGAAAGGGCAGCACCGAATGGTGGAATTTTCCCCCACGAAACATCATTTATGAGCTGAAAAGAGCTATATAGCACTCTAGGTCAAAACTTCTAATATCATTGTAAAAAATAAAGGATAGCCGAAGCTATCCTTTAACTATATATTAGAATCTATTACTAGTATTTCAAAATCTGACCCGGGCGAATTTTTGTTGATTTTGTAAGGCGATTAAGTTTGCACAACTGATTCACTGTAACCCCCAAACGATTGGCTATTACATAAAGGCTATCACCTTTTCTTACCTTATAATATTGGCCATGAGACTTTGAGGCGACACGGCTTGATGATTTACCTTGTATTTGTGACGCTTTAGCCAAAAGTGTAGAATTCGAGCGTCCCTTGCCTTGGTAAACATAAAAATCAGAAGTCACATCCTGATTGGGGAAATCAAAAAGCAATGCAGGATTGATGGGCTGTCCTAAGAAACGTGTTTCAAAATGGAGATGAGATCCATAAGAACGACCGGTATTACCACCTAAGCCGATAGGCTGTCCGGCTTTTACATCTTCATTAACAGCCACAAGTTGTTTAGACATATGTGCATACAAGGTCTCTAAACCATTTCCATGTCGCAACACAACATACTTTCCGTAGCCTTTTCCTTCATACTTTACAATACGCACCTTGCCATCAAAAGCAGCGTAGATGGTATCTCCGGTATAAACTTTCACATCAATTCCGTAATGCATACGACGGAAAGATTTTCTGTAACCATAATTGCTCGTCACCTTACGACTGGTAGTCGGCATGTGGAATCCGCGCAAATCTATTTTAAAGCTATCAGGAATTTCTTGTGCCACATAATGCGGAGTTTCAGTATTCCATGCCGTATATAGATTCTCAGCTTCGTTTTTTTCTTCAATGTGAATCAAACGTTGAAGAGCCACAGAATCAACCGCCTTAAGCCTTCTGTCAATAGGGGCCTGGCGGGCAATGAGATCTTGTCCATAAACTGAAATACTTCCGACAAATGCCAAAAGTACGAGGGCATACCCTCTCATTTTTTTGAAATTCATTGGCTTAAGAATGTGTTTTTGACGGCGCAAAATTACAAAAACATCTTCAAACCAACAAATTTTATCACAAATAGATAACTTAAAAAAGTATAAAAAATCAGCAAGTTAGCTACTAAGTTGGCTTACTTTATCCACCGATTCACTTATAGTCCTCTATAAACATAAAAGATTATCCAATTTTCATTAACTTTGCGGATATTATTAACAATGCTAAGAGATATGCACACCAAAGAAGAAAAAATACAAGCATTTGGCAGATTATTAGACGTATTGGACGAACTAAGAGAGAAATGCCCTTGGGACAGAAAACAGACCAACGAAAGTTTGCGCGCCAATACCATAGAAGAAGTTTACGAGTTGTGTGACGCACTCATAAACAATGACAACAAAGAAATATGCAAAGAATTAGGCGATGTACTGCTTCATGTAATATTTTATGCAAAAATTGGCGCTGAAAAAGAAGAGTTCGACATCTACGACGTATGCCATAAGCTATGTGGCAAACTCATATTCAGACATCCCCATGTTTTTCCTCCTAATCATGAGAATAACGCCCCTTCAGAGATAAAAACATCACAACAAGTATCTGAACAATGGGAAATGCTCAAACAAAAAGAAAAGGATGGAAATAAATCTGTACTTAGTGGAGTGCCTGCAGCTCTTCCATCCATCATCAAGGCTTACCGCATACAAGACAAAGCCAGAAATGTTGGATTTGACTGGGAAGAGCGCGAACAAGTATGGGAAAAAGTCAAAGAAGAAATCTCAGAATTTGAAAAGGAGATTGAACAAATGAACCCCAAAGAAGCCGAGGCTGAATTTGGTGATATTCTTTTCAGTTTAATCAATGCTGCTCGGCTATATAAGATAAACCCAGACAATGCGCTTGAACTCACAAACCAAAAGTTCATCAAGAGATTCAATTACATTGAAGACCAAACGCTAAAAAAAGGGAAGAATTTATCAGAACTTACACTTATAGAGATGGACCAGATCTGGAACGAAGCAAAAAAGCAAGAATAACCAGAGATTTCATATCCCAATCTTACACTCAAAGATTTTCAAAATAAAATAATATAAAAAGACATTTTATCCGAAAATATTATGTAACTTTGCGCAAAATATGGAATAGGATATGAAGTTATTGGAACATCCCACACATAATGATTACAAATGGTGGTATCTTGCCACCAAGATAAGATTATTTGTTTGTCGTTCTAAAATTCATTTACAATAAATTAGAGGCCACCTGCGGAATAAACACCAGCAAGCGTGGTCTTTTATTTTATATATAGGAAAAGTATCAAGAATATTAACAATAACCACTCCTTTAAATTATGCGAAACGTAACATTGGTTTTAAACAACGGCTTCAAGCTCCAAGGAAAGTCGTTTGGCTATGAAAAATCTGTAACGGGCGAAGTGGTCTTTAATTCCGCCATGACCGGATATCCGGAAGCCTTGACAGATCCCACATTTGCTGGTCAAATTATGGTAATGACCTACCCTATCGTTGGTAATTACGGTGTCCCTTCTATGGAAGAAAAGACTAACGGACTTGCCGATTTTTTTGAAAGTGATCATATCCAACCTTGTGCACTCATTGTAAGCGATTATAGTGAAGCCTACAGCCACTGGAACGCAAAAGAAAACTTAGGAGATTGGTTAAAGCGCGAACAGATACCGGCCATCACGGGAGTAGACACACGAGAACTTACGAAACTTTTACGTGAGCAGGGAGTCATGACCGGAAAAATCATATTTGACGAACTTCCGGAAGATACAACATCTATCAATTATGAGGAGAACAATTTCGCAGGAGAAGTTTCGTGCAAAGAAGTCATCCGCTACAACGAAGGCGCAGCAAAGAAGGTTGTCTTGGTAGATTGTGGAGTAAAATACAACACTCTCAGGAGTTTAATTCGCCGTGATGTTGAGGTAATACGAGTTCCATGGAATTACAACTTCAACGAATTGGAGTTTGATGGTTTGTTCCTCAGTAGCGGCCCTGGCAATCCTACAACTTGCCAAGAAACGATTGAAAATATCAAAACATTCTTGCAATCAGAAAAAGCCAAACCTTGCATGGGTGTCGGAATGGGCAACTTGTTATTAGCCCTAGCCATAGGTGCTAAAACCTATAAATTAAAATATGGTCATCGCACACACAACCAACCTGTAAGACTAGTAGGTTCTGAGCATTGCTTCATTACCACACAGACTCATGGATATGCAGTTGATGCCAATACACTTCCTCAAGATTGGAACGAATTATACACCAATATGAATGACGGAACCAATGAAGGTATCAAGCATTCAAGTAAGCCCTGGTTTGCGGTACAATTCCAACCGGAATCTTGCCACAACCCAGTATTTAGCGATCCTTTATTCGATGAATTTAAATCTCTCTTATAATATATAAAGAATACCACTATGGCAAAAATAAATAAAGTCTTACTACTTGGTTCCGGCGCCCTCAAAATTGGAGAAGCCGGCGAATTTGACTATTCTGGAAGCCAAGCCCTTAAAGCGCTAAAAGAAGAAGGTATTGAAACCATTCTTATTAACCCCAATATCGCCACAGTACAAACAAGTGAAGGTGTTGCTGACAAAATATATTTTCTCCCCGTTACTCCGTTCTTTGTAGAAAAAGTAATACAAAAGGAGCAACCCGAAGGTATTATGTTGGCTTTCGGAGGACAGACTGCACTCAACTGTGGTGTTGAATTATATAAGAGCGGTATCCTCGAAAAATATAATTTACAAGTATTGGGTACTCCCGTCCAAGCCATTATGGACACAGAGGACCGTGATTTATTTGTACAAAAGCTAAATGAGATTAACGTCGAAACTATCAAGAGCGAAGCATGTGAAAATATAGAAAGTGCAAAACGTGCAGCTGCTCAACTCGGATACCCTGTAATTCTTCGTGCAGCTTATGCTCTCGGAGGTTTAGGCTCTGGTTTCTGTGACAATGAAGAGGAACTGATTAAATTAGCAGAAAAAGCTTTTTCTTTCTCTCCACAAGTATTGGTAGAAAAGAGTCTCAAAGGTTGGAAAGAAATTGAATTTGAAGTTGTACGCGACCGTTTTGACAACTGTATCACGGTCTGCAACATGGAAAACTTTGACCCTCTCGGAATTCACACTGGTGAAAGTATTGTAATTGCACCTTGCCAGACTCTCAACAACAATGAAGTACAAAAACTTCGCGAATTAGCAATACGCATTGTCCGCCACATTGGTATTGTCGGCGAATGTAATGTACAATATGCTTTTGACCCATTCTCTGAAGACTACCGAGTTATTGAAGTTAATGCCCGCCTTAGCCGTTCGTCTGCATTAGCATCAAAAGCAACAGGTTATCCTTTGGCTTTTGTTGCCGCTAAACTCGGACTAGGCTATGGTTTGTTTGACCTTAAGAATTCTGTAACAAAGACCACCACTGCATACTTTGAACCGACATTGGACTATGTGGTCGGAAAATTCCCCCGTTGGGACTTAGGAAAATTCCGCGGAGTTGATAGAGAAATTGGTTCTTCCATGAAATCTGTGGGTGAAGTAATGTCTATCGGTCGTACTTTTGAAGAAGTTATTCAGAAAGGTCTCCGTATGATTGGACAAGGCATGCACGGCTTTGTTGATAATAAAGAACTTAAGATTGACAATGTTGATGCTGCACTACGCGAGCCAACTGACAAACGAATCTTCGTAATTGAAAAAGCATTTGACCAAGGTTATACCGTAGACCAAATCTATGAACTTACCAAGATTGACAAATGGTTCCTCTTGAAATTAAAAGGTATTCATGACACAGACCAAGAGTTGCGCGCTGTAGGCAATATCAATCTTTTGAGCAATGAACTTTTGAAGAAAGCAAAGGTACAAGGCTTTACAGACTTCCAAATAGCTCGTGCTTTGGGCTTGGAAAAGGAAATGGAGCCCGAGAAAGCAGCAATGCTTGTACGTGGCCGTCGTAAACAAGCCGGAATTCTTCCTTACGTTAAGCAGATTGACACACTTGCAGCTGAATATCCTGCTCAAACCAATTATCTATATCTTACCTATTTAGGTGCTGCACACGACCTTCCTTTTGAAAATGACAAGCGCAGTGTAGTTGTTCTTGGTTCTGGCGCCTATCGAATCGGCTCATCAGTTGAGTTTGACTGGTGTGGTGTTCAAGCGTTGAATACTATCCGAAAAGAAGGCTATCGCTCCGTCATGATTAATTACAATCCTGAGACTGTATCTACCGATTATGACATGTGTGATCGTCTGTACTTTGACGAACTCACCTTTGAACGCGTAATGGACATTTTGGACCTTGAATGCCCATATGGTGTTATAGTATCAACAGGTGGTCAAATACCTAACAACTTAGCAGTACGCCTTGATGAGCAAAATGTTCCATTACTTGGTACACAGGCTTCATACATTGACAATGCTGAAGACCGTGACAAGTTCTCTGCTCTTCTTGACCGCATAGGTGTAGACCAACCGGAATGGAGTGCACTTACTTCTATGGAAGACATCAATGCATTCATTGAGAAAGTAGGCTATCCCGTACTTGTTCGTCCTAGCTACGTGCTCTCTGGTGCAGCAATGAATGTTTGCTCTAACCGCGAAGAACTTGAGCGTTTCTTACAATTAGCCGCAAACGTAAGCAAAAAGCATCCGGTGGTGGTTAGTCGTTTCCTACAACATGCCAAAGAAGTTGAAATGGACGCTGTGGCTCGCGATGGAGAAATCATTGCCTATGCCATTAGTGAACACGTAGAATATGCCGGAGTTCACTCTGGAGATGCTACTATTCAATTCCCTCCCCAGAAACTCTATGTAGAAACAGCACGTCGCATAAAGAAGATTTCTAAGCAAATTGCGAAAGAATTGCATATCAGCGGTCCTTTCAATATACAATTCCTTGCTAAAGACAATGACATCAAGGTTATAGAATGTAACCTCCGTGCTAGCCGCTCATTCCCATTCGTTAGCAAAGTTTTGAAGATTAATCTCATTGAGTTGGCCACAAGAATCATGCTCGGACTTCCTGTTGAAAAACCATCCAGCAACCTTTTTGACCTCGACTATGTGGGTGTCAAAGCTTCTATGTTCTCTTTCAACCGTCTGCAAAAGGCTGACCCTGTGTTAGGTGTTGACATGGCTTCTACCGGAGAAGTTGGTTGCTTAGGAGAAGACTCTCATGCTGCATTACTGAAGAGTATGCTATCTGTCGGACAACGTATTCCTGCAAAGAACATTCTTCTTTCTACTGGAGATGGCAAGCAAAAAGCTGAAATGCTTGAAGCTGCTCAAATGCTGCAAGAACATGGATACAAACTCTATGCAACAGGCGGAACAAGCCGTTATCTGACAGAGAATGGCATAGAAAATACATTAGTATATTGGCCTAGCGAAGAAGGTGCACCACAAGCGCTTGATTTATTGCACAAGAAAGAAATCGATATGGTTGTCAACATTCCTAAGAATCTTTCTACAGGTGAACTTACAAATGGATACAAGATTAGACGAGCAGCCATTGACTTGAATATTCCACTCATCACAAATGCACGATTAGCTTCTGCATTTATCCATGCCTTCTGCACAATGACTATGGAAGATTTGGAAATTAAGAGTTGGCAAGAATACTAAAAAAATATGTATCTTACATTAAAGAATAGCGCGGTTAGACCGTGCTATTCTTTTTTTTATAACACATTTAACAACCTTTATAGTACAAAAACCCTTAAAGATGTTTGCTCTGTCCCAATGTTTATGTACATTTGGGGCAAGAAAAGATAGTAGCCACAGAATCTATGAGCAACACCTCTTCACTGATCTTTTTTCCTGCTTGTTATGTTGAAATTCCATCTACAAACAAGCCAGAACGCGTAGCATTCTATTTAGCTACTGAAGAGTACCTTGCGATGAACTATCCTTTGGATAATTACTTTTTTATATGGCAAACTCCGCCAACCGTTGTTATTGGCAGGCATCAAGTTCTCGAGCAAGAAGTTAATCTGGAATTCTGTACGCAAAAAAACATTGATATCATTAGAAGAAAAAGCGGAGGAGGATGTATCTATTCTGATAGTGAAAACATCATGCTTAGTTTTATCACTGGAGCAGGACCTGTTGAACCTATTTTTAAAGAATATGCACAACAGATTGCTCTAGCGCTAAATAAACTAGGAGCCAACGTTCTTGTTTCCGGACGCAATGATATCATATTAGAGGATGGACGTAAAATCTGCGGAAATTCTTTTTACCATTTATCTCAACGAAACATTGTACATGGAACAATGCTATATAATTTCCAACCGGAAACAATGAGAAATGCAATAACACCTTCTAAGACTAAGCTAAAAGCCCATGGTGTAGAGAGTGTACGTTCCAGAGTTGGTTCTTTAAAAGAGTTTATAAAATATGACATTGAGGGATTAAAAGAACAATTAAAAAATCATCTTTGCAACCGACAGATTGTGCTCTCACAAGAAGATATCAGAGCGATAAAGAAAATTGAAGAAGGTTACTATTCACCACATTATTTACATAAGAAGAACAACAATCATATAACCTTTACAAATAAGTTACACATTAAAGATTGTGGAACTATTGAATTGACTCTTTCCTTGAATGAATCAACAATAAAGGAGATTCACTTAAATGGAGACTTCTTTGAACTTTCTGACTCTCACAGATTATTTCAAGAAACATTTGTTGATATTGAGTTTTCCCCCCTTGCCATTAAGCAAGCGATTAAAACCCACCATCCGGAACTAGCTATCCGCAATCTAACAGAAAAAGAACTCTTACATCTATTTGACTTACAACCTTAAATATATTATTATGGCAGATAAAAGAACATGTCTATACGAGAAGCACATTGCGCTCGGAGCGAAAATGGTTTCATTTGGAGGGTTTGAAATGCCTATCCAATATACTGACATCGTAGACGAACACATGGCAGTAAGAAACAATTGTGGTGTATTCGACGTAAGCCACATGGGAGAAGTGCTTGTAACCGGTAAAGATGCAGAGAAATTTGTACAACACATCTTTACTAATGACATCAGCAATGCTCCTATAGGAAAAATCTATTATGGCATGATGCTTCATGAAAATGGAGGAACTATAGACGACCTTCTTGTCTATAAGATGGAAAATGAAAAGTTTTTCCTCGTTGTTAATGCTGCAAATATAGAGAAAGACTATCAATGGATAGTAGAACAGGCAAAAAACTTTGATGTTATTACTGAGAATCAAAGTGATTACTATGGACAAATTGCCATTCAAGGTCCTAAAGCTGAAGTTCTAACAGAAAAGATTCTTCAACTTCCTTGTAGTGAACTGGCATTCTATACATTTAAAACGATAGAACATGCCGGAGAGACTCTTATCGTCAGCAGAACAGGATATACCGGAGAAGATGGTTTTGAAATTTATGGAAGCCATCAATACATTCAAACAGCATGGGATTTACTTATTGAAAGCGGAGAAGTTAAGCCTTGCGCATTAGGATGCAGAGACACATTACGATTTGAGGTCGGCCTGCCACTATATGGTGATGAATTAACAGATGATACCACTCCTCTTGAAGCCGGATTAGGTATGTTTGTTAAGCTAGATAAGGACAACTTTATAGGAAAAGATGCCTTGGTAAAACAGAAGGAAGAAGGACTAACCCGTAAGATTGTAGGTATTGAACTTTCTGGACGTGCTATACCTCGACACGGATATGAAGTAGTGGTAGAAGACAAAGTGGTTGGTACAGTTACCACCGGATACAATTCCATCTCTACTGGAAAAAGTGTATGCATGGCAATGGTTGATATCAACTATGCCTCAATAGGAACACCTTTACAAATACGCATTCACAAAAAGCTACAAGACGGAACTGTGACTAAAAAACGTTTTTACGAAAAGAATTATAAAAAATAACCTCTAAAAATTAAACATTATGGCAAAATTAGTTGAAGGACTCTTCTACAGCGAGAGTCACGAATATGTAAGAATTGAAGGCGAATACGGATATGTAGGTATCACGGATTTTGCACAAGAACAATTAGGAAATGTGGTATATGTAGATATGCCAGAAGTGGGCGATGAAGTATCTGCCGGCAATGAATTTGGCGCTGTTGAAAGTGTAAAAGCAGCCAGCGACCTTATCTCTCCTGTTAGCGGTGAAATCGTAGAGATAAATGAGGCTCTCGAAGACCAACCAGAACTTATCAACCAAAACGCATTTGAGAACTGGATTATGAAAGTCAAGTTATCAGATCCATCCGAAACTGATGCGCTAATGGATGCACAAGCTTACGAAAAAATTTGTCATTAAAAATCAGCACTCCCTCCTACTCATCTTTGATGATTAAGAGGGAGTGCCTTTTATTATTGCCTATTTCGCTATGAACACACCCCATCAATTCAAATACTTCCCTCACACAGAAACCGACATCAAAGAGATGCTTAATGTGATAGGAGTAAATTCTCTTGATGAACTTTACTCTGAAGTACCTGAGGAATTAAAATTACACAAGGATTTAGAAATTCCTTCCTCTAAATCTGAAATAGAGATCAGAGAAATTTTTGACCGTTTATGCAAGAACAACAAACCTCTGATTTGCTTTGCCGGAGGTGGCGCCTATGACCACTATACCCCATCTCTGGTTCCATACATAACGTCACGTTCTGAGTTTTCCACCTCATATACACCCTATCAAGCGGAGATTTCACAAGGCACCTTACAATATATATTTGAGTACCAAACTCTCATGGCAGAGCTAACTGGCATGGACATTTCAAATGCCAGTATGTACGATGGTGCAACTGCTACTGCAGAAGCTATGATGATGATGGTTGCTGCCGCCAAAAAAAGGAACAAGGTCCTCGTTTCTGCCACTTTACAACCTCACGTCGCTTCTGTGGTTGAAACCTATGCTAAATTCCATGGAGTAGACCTTGTACAAATCGCAGAAAATGATGGAGAAACTGATAAGAATATACTCTCTGGACTATTAGAAGCAAATGACGTTGCCGGTGTCATTCTTCAACTGCCCAACAAATATGGTATCATAGAGGACTTTACCGGCATTGCAGACAAATGCCATGAAACAAAAGCCCTATTAGCTATCAATGCACCGGCTTCTCCTTTAGCCGTATTGAAGAGTCCGGGTGAATGGGGAGCAGACATTGCTTGCGGTGACGCACAATCTTTGGGAATACCTCTCAACTATGGCGGGCCTTATATTGGTTATCTCTGTACCAAACAAGCATTGGTTCGCAAAATGCCGGGTCGTTTGGTTGGAGGAACGACAGACGCTAATGGAGAACGTTGTTTTGTGCTGACTATGCAAGCTCGTGAGCAACATATTCGAAGAGAGAAAGCTACTTCTAATATTTGTACAGCTCAAGGAATTATGTGCTTATACGTTGCGGCGTATCTCTCATTGATGGGGCCTCAAGGAATGAAGCAAGTAAACGAGAACTCTTACAAGAACAGCCACTACTTGCACCAACTCCTTCTTGAAACCGGAAAGTTTGAAATAGTCTACAACAAGCCTTTCCTTAACGAATTCTGCCTTCGTTATCAAGGAGATGTTGCAGCTATGAGAAAGCACTGTGCTGAAAATGGATTCCTTGCGGGAATTCCAGTTGATGGGGACAACCATCTTGTATTGTTTGCTGCCACAGAGAAACAAACCGAGGCACAAATTCATAGCTTGGTAGAACTGATTAAAGCCATAAACGATTAATTCTTCATCTTATGAACAACACATATTACGGGAAGTTAATATTTGAACTTTCAAAGCCTGGACGAATCGGCTTTTCCCTCCCACAAAATCATATAGAGAAATATAGCCTCTCCGATATCCCCAATTCATTAAAGAGAGAAACTGCTGTTTTTCTTCCGGAAGTTGACGAACTAACTGTAGCTCGCCACTACACCAATATGAGCAACAACAATTTCGGCGTCGATACCGGCTTCTATCCATTGGGTAGTTGTACCATGAAATACAATCCTAAAATAAACGAAGAGGTAGCCAATCTGTCTGCTTTTACCTCTCTGCATCCTCACCAACCGGACGAAACTGTTCAAGGAGCGTTAGAATTGTATTATAATGTACAGAAGACCCTCTCTGAAATTGCCGGACTAGAAGCTTTCACCCTCAACCCCTTTGCCGGGGCACATGGAGAACTCACCGGCTTGATGATTATTCGAAGCTACCACCTTCATCGTGGTGAAGCGCAAAGAACAAAAATCATCGTACCAGATTCAGCACATGGTACAAACCCGGCTTCTGCCGCCGTCTGCGGTTTGCAAATAGTGGAGGTGAAAAGCACTGCTGATGGTACTGTTGACGTAGAAGACCTCAAGCCGCTACTGGGAGATGACATTGCAGGTATGATGATGACTAATCCCAATACGCTGGGCATCTTCGAAAAGGAAATCCCTGCCATCGCTGCCCTCATCCACGAATGTGGTGGACTCATGTACTATGATGGTGCCAACCTGAATCCTATGCTCGGTGTTTGTCGACCGGGAGATATGGGATTTGATGTGATGCACATCAATCTGCATAAGACCTTCTCCACGCCTCATGGTGGTGGTGGCCCTGGTTCAGGCCCCGTTGGTGTACGCAAGGGATTGGAACCTTTCTTGCCCAATCCCCAAGTCGTTATGACCGACCACGGATACAAACTCCAAAAAGGAGAACTATCACTCGGCGCTGTCACTTCTTTCCTTGGCAATTTCAGCATTCTGCTTCGCGCTTATGCTTATCTTCTTTCTTTAGGTAAAGAGTATACTCCTCTTGCCGGAAAATTGTCAGTTCTTAATGCCAATTACATTAAGGAATCGTTGAAAGAATATTACAAACTTCCCATTGATGGCCTTTGCAAACATGAGTTTGTCTTTGATGGTCTAAAAGAAGAATACGGTGGAGACCACCATGACCCCGACCACGTTACCACCCTCAATGTGGCAAAACGCCTGCTTGACTATGGTTTCCATGCGCCTACTATCTACTTCCCTCTCCTCTTCCACGAGGCGATGATGATTGAACCTACTGAAACGGAAAGCAAAGAAACTCTTGATGAATTTATTGCTGTCATGAAAGAAATAGCCATTGAGGCACGCGATGACAGAGATATGCTCAAAACTGCGCCACACCATACCCCGGTAAGTCGTCCAGACGATGTCAAAGCTGTGAAAGAGCCTAAGTTCACATTCAAAGACTACCAATAAATTAGACGCCTATGGAAGCCAATCTTATCATTATAGGCGCCGGCCCTGGTGGATATGAGACAGCAGTTCACGCAGCTAAGGAAGGATTACAAGTAGTGCTCATTGAAGAGCATAAAGTTGGCGGAACCTGCCTCAACGAAGGCTGCATCCCAACCAAATGTCTCTGTCATAGTGCGGAAGTACTCAGTCAGATACAGACAGAGGCCACCTCACTGGGAATCAAATGCGAAGGTGTGAGTTTCAATCTCAGCCAAGCCATCAATAGGAAAAATGAAATTGTAGGTCGCCTTTCGGCAGGAGTAAGTACTCTACTGAATCACCCTAACATCTGCCTTGTACAAGGAAAAGCTCAGTTCACTGCTCCACATACAATATCTGTACAAAATTCTGATGGCGAAGAGAATCAATACTCCGCACCACACATCATCATTGCCAGCGGTTCTGAGTCAAGGTATCTACCCATCCCTGGAGCAAAAGGTCCTGGAGTAGTAACCTCCACAGAAATGCTACGCCTCACAGAAGTTCCTAAACGCCTCTGCGTAATAGGCGGTGGAGTTATAGGTCTTGAATTTGCATCTATTTATGCTGCATTTGGAAGCGAAGTGACAGTAGTGGAATATTGTAAAGAGATTCTCCCCCAGTTCGACAAAGATATTGCGAAACGTTTGCGCACCGCCCTCAAAAAACGAGGTATCACGTTCTACACTGATGCAGCTGTCCGCTCTATTGAGTCGACAGAAAGCAATGTAAGCCTCGTATCATATGAAACAAAGGGCCGCTCTGCTCAGATTGAAGCGAATCTCGTGTTGATGGCTGTAGGGCGGTCGCCACGAACTACAGGTTTAGGATTGGAAGAGGTGGGTATTAAGTATAGTCAGCGAGGCATTGTTGTCGACGAGAACATGCAAACAAGTGTTGCTGGTGTATATGCTGTAGGAGACGTAAACGGTCTGTGCCAGCTAGCACATGCTGCTACGTTCCAAGGCTATCGTGCACTGGAACACATCCTAGGGCATGAAAGGAAAACGCCACTTGACATCGTACCCGCTGTGGTATTCACCCTGCCCGAAGCAGCCACTGTTGGCCTCAGCGAAGAGACCCTGACTGAGAGTGGACAATCTTATGTGGCCCACAAATCTTTCTACCGTGCCAATGGCCGCGCACTTACGGCTGGAGCCGAAGAGGGCCTCGTCAAACTATTAGTGAACCCAGAAGGTAAAATCCTAGGCGCTCATATCTTAGGAAGTCATGCTGCCGAACTAATTCACGAAGTAAGTCTTGCGATGAGTATAGGTTCCACATTAGAGCAAATCAAAAATAGCATTCACGCTCACCCATCCCTTAGCGAATTGGTACTCAACGCTGCTGCAGGATAAGGAAACGCGTCTTGTTCTATTTACTCAAAAGGGAGTTTAATTAAAGGCGTATGGGGCTAATTAAACTCCCTTTATTGTTTTGTTTGCGACAATCGTCATACTATAAAACTAAGCCCGGCAACTCTCGAGCTGCCGGGCTTTAAATCAAGATTTGGAATGAAATCCTATTACGCCAAGAGCGTTTTAATGAATGCTTGCATTTCTGCTTGATGTGCCTCTACACTCTGTAAGAGCTTAAATTGCGCCTTTGAGCGTACGAGGTTGTGGTCAGCATACTGAGTCTTGTAGTAAGTATCGCCATTGATGTAGTCAGCGAGGAAACGAACTGTCTGCATGTAGGGGAATAGGGCTGCAGCATAAGGTAAATTTTCAACTTCAAGAGGAGTGATAAAAGATGCAGCTGACTTAAGATAACCCTTAGTGAACGACTTAAAGATTTCCATATTGAAGTTCACATTGTCAAGGTCCTTATCATCTTCTTTTCCTGTATTTGCGGCAGAACGAAGATAGTCGCCAAAATCAGAGAAAATAAAGTTAGGCATCACAGTATCGAGGTCAATAACGCAAAGCACATTACCATCTTTATCGAAAAGGATGTTATCCACCTTAGTATCGCAGTGGCAAATGCGCTTGGGAAGTTTTCCTTCGCGGTGAAGCTGTTCGCCCTTACACATTTCATTAGCACGCTTTTCAAGTTCGTCAACAAGCCACTGTACTTCTGCTAAACGGCCAGCTTTGTTTTCTTTTACTGCTTCGCGAAGCTGCCAAAGGCGGAATTCCATATTGTGGAAATCCTTGATGGTCTCACCCAACTGTGCAGGGATATCAGCGAGCATTGCCTGGAAGTTTCCAAAAGTCTCACCTACAATGTAAGAAGTTTCGGGAGTAACTGCTGTCATTGATTCTGTCTCAGGAATAAAAGCCATTACACGCCAATACTTTTCTCCATCATAATAGTAATACTTGCCTTCTTTGGTAGGGATAAAGTTGAGAACCTTACGATTGATATCTTCTGTGCCTGCTGCTTCAAGTTTGCCACGAATGTGGGTGGTGACTGCCACGATGTTGTTCATAAGCATATCAACATCTGGGAAGATAGCATTATTCACATGCTGAAGCACATAAGCAGGACCAGTAGTTGTTACCTTATAGGTAGTGTTGATAAGTCCATTACCGAGAGGTTTAACTTCATTTACTGTGCCTTCTATGGCAAATTGAGATACGATGTTTTGAAGATTTGCTTCCATGGGATTTATGTATTTAAAAGTAATGTATTAGAAATTGGGTATTTAAGAAATCAGGTTTTTCAGTGATTGAATTTGTCTTGAAATATCAAAGACTTGAAAATCATCTTTCAACCTTACTCTTTGTGAGCAAAAATAGTAGTTTTTTTGCGGTCTGACAAATTTATATTCTCTTTTGTTATGGTTACATCATAAGCTTGAGCCATCACCCCCTCCCATTTATCAAAAATCAAGTTATCACGAAGGCCCTGCATGTCGAAGACTTTTAGGCTCAATCTGCTCTTCAGGCGCTATCGTCTCCCCAAGGGGGCAACATGCATCTTGAAAGAAAGGCCTCCGCATTGCGGAAGCCTTCTGCAGTATCAAGACCGACGATTTGGAAATCAAGAGCCGGCAAGAATATTAAGCCACCTCCACTAAAGAGAAAGGAGCAGCCATCTGGTTGTCCCTCTCTTTTATCTAAGAATTGTAACACGGATCGTTACACTTTATAACATGGCTCGGAAACCGAAACTATGTAAGGCTGAATTTAAAAAAACGATACAGGTTTGTCTTCCGTTCCTACATGGCCCCACCAAGTGCCTATCGGGCGTATCGGTTGAAAAGAAAAAGTTTAGCCAAGGCGGGGATAAAGAGTTTTCCTCTGTCGCTTGATGCGTCGGATTTTCTGCCATCGGTGAGCCTTACGCGCTTGGCGAAGTCCCACCAAGGGCCAAGTAGGTATGTGTTTCACACGGCGGCGTGCTGCCTTGCACCTAAGGGGATACTTCCTGGGCTTCTACCAACAGCTCACCAGCGGCCTACCAGTTCTGCTTTCCCTCTTCCTCCCATTTCTGCCAATTCTTCAAGCAACACACAGGCCACACGCCTCTCCGCTATCGGAGCGAGGGATGGAAATCCTAAACCTACCCGCGGTCTCTTTTAATTTTCATCTTAGAATAGAGCCTCTACGACGACCGTGTATCTTCTTGATTCTCAATAGTCATTTTCGGCCGTTTCTTAGATAAAAGCTAGGTAAATTTCGGTAACTACTAAGAACGCGAAAGTAACTACTAAGAAAAACAAGGAGACACAGATGTGGGAACCCGGATTAAGTAGGGGAGCAACCAAAGGGCTAAAAAATAGATTTGTAACTACTTAAAAATCAAATATTATTTTCGGACATTTCTTAGTAAACTTCTAGGAAAAACTCAAAGTTTACTAAGTTTTCTTAGAAAGCTACTAAGAAAAACCAACAATATATTAGCCTTACCCTATCAACTACTGCAGCGAAGAATTGAGAAACTGACGCTGGCAGAACAAATAAGCGACAAAATAAGAATGGCATCTGATGTTAGATGCCATTCCTGTTATACAAGCCTTATTATGTCATTTGTACTTTGTAAGTTGTAAAAAATGTTTGTTTGAAGTTTATTCCTTCATGCGTACCTTGTATTGTTATCTTTGGATAAACATTGAATTCCTTAAACATAGAGGGCGCAAATGGATTCGGCCATACTTCGTAATAATTATTTGATGGACTATTTTCCGGAGAAAGCCAATGTAATTCTTCATTTACCACACGGAGTTCATCACAAATTGTTTTATCGTCATCTAATGATACGCTAAATGAATATTTCACTTCAAAATTTGGGCATTCACCATTAGAGGCAAGCCAAGATAAACTGGCTCTCTGTAATTTAATCACTCCATCTTTACTATCACCACTAGTTATGCTTTGGTTATAACATTCTCCATTAGATGCAAAACATTCTAAATGGGCATAACATCTAGCTGTAAATATAAATTTAGGTTTCTGCTTTACTACATTTATATTAAATTTATGTTGTTCTAATTCTGTTTCCAAATAATTTTCTGCATTTACTACTGCGACTAGAGAAACTTCATGTACACCATGAATTAAATTTTGCAATACACAAAAGAAATCCATCTGAGAAGAATAAGCAACTTCATCTACAAGATTTCCATCTATAAGCATTTTGAATTTATCTATCTTTAAAGAACTTTTGTCTGAAGTCACATCCATAGAGACTTTAAAATCTTCTCCATTTTCATACCAATCTCCATGGGTAGATAGATTCCATGAAATATTAATTGCACTTGGTGGTACAAAATCGGGGTCTGATGAATCATTGTCGTCTGAAGTACAAGCCCCCATCAATAAAACAAAAATTCCAATAAAAAAATAATTCAGGAAATAAAAATTTTTCATAGTTTTGGGCTATATTATTTGTAAGACAAAGGGCGTAAACCATTCTTCTGCTTATTACTATTCCGCCAAATGACTAATACTACATACATGAAAATATTGGCAGTAATTCAAATTGTGGGAAAAGAGCCTTAAGCTCAAAATATTATTGAGATTATACTATAGAATGAGAAATACGCCTGGGGTGTTAATAAATTATTTACGAACTGCTCTTTCGCTACTCTAAAAAAAGACGCTGCAGCAATTGCGACTCGCTTTCCAAGCTTTCCTTTTCTGGTTTTCTGTGTTCGGACCTCCTTTTCTTAATAGGTTTCTAATTCGAGTTTACGATCTTAAAGGCAAAGATATTGTTTTTTCTGTCAAAGACAAAGACTTCATTACGGAAAGTGTGAAGCCCATCTGCAAGAATATGACAAAGAAGATAGGACTGACGCTCCGAATATCGGATTTTTTACATTAAGATTTTCAATAGTCATTTTCGGGCGTATCTTAGTAAATTTCTAGGGAAAACTCAGCGTTTACTAAGTTTTCCTAGAAAGCGAGTAAGGAAATCACTTCGATATAGGGTGTGTGAATCTACAAAAAAAGTCGGGCCTCGTTGGCGGCTTCATATTTCTTACGGATGTGTCTTGATAAAATAGAAGTTTTTTGCGTGCGGACAAATTTATAAGGATTTTTTATCGCACCGACTTTTGGCCTCCAGTTGCTGCAAGAGATGGGAGCATGCGTCTTCCAATAAGGCCACCACATTGCGGAAGCCTTCTGCTCCACCATAATAGGGGTCGGGAATGTCTCGCTGAGGACGAGGGACGCTGAGATAGTCCGCCATTCTACGCACTTTCAACTTAGTTTCTTCTGTAGATGCTAATCGTAACAAACTTCTTTCTACAGATTCGTCCATAGCAATGAGAAGGTCGAAATGCGAAAAATCAGATTCACGGACAGGACGTGAACGATGTGTTAGTTCGTATCCAAATTGGCGGGCAGCACTCCTCATTCGGGCGTCAGGCAGCTCTCCCTCGTGATAAGAGGAGGTTCCGGCAGAATCTACCTCAAATTGCCGGGATATTCCACGGCGATGTGTTAAGGTACGGAACACCTCTTCAGCCGTACTGGAACGACAAATATTGCCAAGACAGACAAAAAGTATTTTCATATTCTTTACATTTGAATTTTTACACTCTTACTTCATAGGAAAAGTATGCATTTTATCCTTAAAAAGCATTACGGGAAGTACGTTGTTCCTTCGTACTTCCCGTATCGCTATAAGAAAGGACTCATAGTTTTCCTATTTATCTCTTCAGAAATTTATGAGTACGACTACTTGAATCATTCTTTAGTACCACAATATAAGCTCCACCGGGTAGACCTTGGGTAGAAAGGCTTACACTAGAAGTGGGAACTACGTTATTGGCAGTAGCCAGCTTTACTCCGCCCATGTTGTAAAGAGCAATTTCTGTACCAGCCTCAATGTTTCCGCTACATACCAACTGCTGTGCTGCTGCATTGTGAACGATGAGTACATCATTGAGCGCTTTAGGCAGTGTTGTGATAGAAGTCGAAGTAGGATTGAGCGGTGAGAAACGCAATGTATAAGTATATGTACCGGAAGAAGGACAGTGATACTTACTAATGGTTTCTGTGTTTTGACCACAGCTGCCATTGCCCAAACCACGTTGCATATAATCGAAATGAGCATATGTACAATCTGCAGGTACAAGGTCCCAAGGATGGAGCGCATAAGAAGCAAAATCCCTGTCGTCGTGGTGAAGGAGAGAGAAAGCCACCGTACCTGAAGTCTCAACCTTAATACCATATCCTGTATCTGGATTGGTAAGTGTCAAATCGCGCAGGTCCTCACGGTTACCCATTGACTGAGGATGGGGATAAGGCTCAAACATATCCGAAACGGTTGTAGTATAACGTCCAAGGTAAGAACCGGTTTTACGGTCAACATAATTTTCCCAAGGACCACGAGCATAATATTCAACATTTTCATAACCTGCGGGGAAACACATTTGGAGACCAATGCGACGCAAACCTGATGTCGCAGGCGTATATTGTGCTTTCAAGTCAATTTGTCCGGTAGGATAAATAGTGTAAATAAATTTGTAAGGGCATTTATTGCCTGAACCATTCACCGTTACAATCACATTGCGACCGTCAGAAGAACGCTTGCATGTCATTGTGCGACCAGAAACACCATTAGCAGTATCTTCATATTTATCATTCTCTATCCAACGATAGTTGGCATACTCCGGACCTTTTTGCTGCTCAACCATAGGCTTTCCTTCAAAAGTCCATGATATAAGATTTCCCGTACTACCAAACACTATTTCCGTCTTGCTGTTCTTGATTGTTACACGATAACTGCTGCTGGTATCATCTATTTCCAAAGCATCACCAACAGTGTTGTCTATGGCTGGCAATGAAGAACTACGTGCACGAAGTGCATATTGTTCAGAAGCAATAGAATAGCCGGCTTCACACCAAGATGTTGCTTCTTTCAAACATACATTGAGCAAAAGCATTGTCTCTTTTCCGGCTTCAGCTGTTGTTGCATAAGGCAATACCACTGATTCAGAATTGTTGGGAGCTACTGCCGGCAAATCTACCATTCCATTTTCTACTTCTACACCATCCACCAAAACTGAATAGTTCAATACGAACTTATCCAAACTGATAAAATCGTAAGCATTTTGCAAAGTAACTTTTTTAGAAGTAGAGCTGAAACTCTTAAACTTAACATATTGGTAGACTTTTTTTACTTCGGTCAACTCGGGAGACCAAGCACGATCGGCTGTTAAAAGTCCGTTGTTTACGAAGTTTCCTTGATTAGGACCAGGATAATCATAACCTGAACGATAATAATTATATCCATTTTTGGTTAAGGCACCATTCTTTATATCTTCAGCATCATAAATAGATTGGTCTACCCAGTCCCAAATACATCCACCAATACCATATTTACTGCTTTCAATCAAGTCCCAATATTCCTTAAGGTTTCCTACGCCGTTACCCATAGCATGCGCATACTCACACATGAAATAAGGCTGAGCACGATAATTGGCATTGGCTTCACTCTCTACCTTTGAAATGTTGGGGTACATTACAGACCAAAGGTCGGTCGGTTCTGTATTGCCACGTGTTGCACCTTCATAGTGGATAATACGGGGATCTAGTTTACGAATAGCTTGATAAACTGCGGTAAAGTTAGTGCCACCAGAAGACTCGTTACCCATACTCCAGAACAAGACTGAAGGGAAGTTACGACTACGCATCACCATACGCACATTACGATCAATAAACGCAGGCTTCCACGATGCCATATTGGCAATACACTTAGAGGACTTTTCGCCGTTATTTTCCCAGTTCATGTGACATTCAAGGTCTGCTTCATCCATACAATACAAGCCATAATAGTCAAACATGGAATACATCTTTGTCTGACGAGGATAGTGGCTGGCACGGATAATATTCATATTAGCCTGCTTCATCATCTGCACATCCTTCAGCATGGTTGCAAGATCAATGGAACGGCCATGCACCGGATGAGTATCCTGTGAATTAGTTCCTTTAAAGTAAACTTGCTGTCCATTCACATAAACCAAACTATTTTTAATCTCTACATGACGGAAACCATACTTCGTAGAGAATACATGTTCTTCCTTACCTGCTTCGTCAAACTGCGCTACGACTACTGTATAAAGAGTCGGAGTTTCTGCGCTCCACAATTGCAAATTAGTCAAAGCATCGAATACGAGATTTTGAGTTTGCTTTTTCTGACCCTCAGCAAAAACGAACTGACATTTTTGTGAAGCCATTTCTTCACCCTCAGGAGAGAGCAATGTTACAACTACATCTTTCTTTGCAACACCTCCATCACGATTATCCATCTCAACGGCAACATTCATACTTCCGTTTTTATAATTGGCAGCGGCATCAAGTGTGCTGGTAATGTAATGGTCACGAACGAAGGTTTTAGGAGTAGCCATCAAATATACATCACGATGAATACCACTCATGTGCCACATATCCTGTCCTTCCAAATAGGAACCATCGCTCCATCTGATAACTTGTACACTGACATTATTTTCTCCTTGACGAACATAGGCTGTCACATCAAATTCAGAAACATTATTGGCTCCTTGAGTATAACCTACATAATTACCATTTACCCAAACAAAAGCTGCGCTGTAAATACCTTCGAAATGAAGGAAAATTCTTTTGTCATCCCATTTGGTCGGCATTGTAAAGTTTCGGCGATAGGATGCCACAGAATTTTTCAGGCCAGATTTCATATTTATATAAGGAGGATTATCTGCAAACGCATACTCCACATTGATATAAAGGGGAACACCATATCCCTTCATTTCCAAACAAGAAGGAACAGAAATAGTATCCCAAGCTGATACATCAACATTATCACCATAGAAATCTTCTTCGCCTGGACGTAGGGAGGGATTGTCTACGTAATTCAAATTCCATATGCCATTAAGACTCAATATTTCTGCATTCTCCGGTGTAAGCCAAGGAAGTGAATAATTCACGTCTGCTTTCATGGAAGAAACAGAAGTATAAGGCATATAGGCAGAGCGACCATTTTCCTTGTTTTCGGCAAAACGAGTCTCATCTTCCCAATAAATTTTAGGAGGATCGGGTACTGCGGCTACACTGCGCATTGTAAAATAAGTTCGCTTATCAGAATCTGATGCTAACATCATCATTTTACCGGATTCATCAGCAGCCAAATAACGGATGATAGAACCATTCTTGTTTTGTACCATCAATTGATACACACCTTCTTGACCATTGACTTCTACAAATTCAAAAATTTGATTCCAATTGACATCTTCATCAGATAAAGTCCACAATAATGGACCGGCACCACTTTCTAATGCAGCGTCGACAGCTTTATTGTAAGTCTTATTAAAAAGCATAAACATATCCGGTGTTGCAACTTTTGCATGCTTCAAAAGATGCCACACTTGTGAATATTCGCCTTCTACATAGTCCTCTACATAAAGTGGAGCATTATTTTCGCCACTTTGCTTCGTAGACATTACCTTTCCAGTCTCTTTATGTGTCAACACATAGAAGAAATTGCTTATTGGTTTATTCTGAGGAGCCAATGTTCCTAGTTTTTCAAACTTAAACAAGGTTTCGTTTGTAGTTTGATAATCTTGCATTTGCAACGTTCCATCAGCCTTTGCCACTAACGTTTTTGTCTCGTCTGAAGCATTCAACATTCTATAAGTATCTTCTACTCCGTCTACGGCTTGTACAAGGATTCTTTGGTTCTCATTTGAGGGTTCAAAGTCCCACTGAAGTAACACACCATCCCCTTGCAATACCATATCCACAGCTTGTACGCATTCCATATTCAACAAGACAAAGACTCCTTGTTCTGCATTTACACCATAAAGAGTCCATTCCTGACCTTTGGAGTTTTTATTCACGTCAGCCAACTTGACAGCGGCTCCCCTTTCCATGTTATCGCCATTGGAGAGAGCTTTACCATAGGGCACACTTAAAATTCGATAGACCGAACCATCTACCAGGCCGACTTCAGCCTTCAATCCCATAAAGGGACAAAGAAACAAGAGTAACAAGCCGAAGCCTAACCACTTGCTTACACTTTTTGTCTTTTTCATATCGGTTAATTATTGGTTAAATTTTCAACACAATCTCCCTTACCCATTAGCCATATAACTTGGGTATAATATCGGAATTTTGCAAAAGTAAGAAATATATTTGGAGTAAGGAAAAAAGTTGGAAAGATACTTGCTCTTGGGCTAACGAAAGTCTAATACAAATTGATAGCATCAAGCCACGAAACAAAATTAAAGATGAAAAGCAAAATAAAATTGCCCGGAGCAACTCCGAGCAATTCTATAGAACATCGCACAAGAAATCCCCTCTCTCTAAAGAAGGACTTCAAGCCGGTCTGTGTTATTCAAGTATTGAGAAATCTACCTTAGGAGCTTTTCTCACATTGCCCCCACGTTCAAAGTAGACATTGGGTTCCACAACGTCATCAAAAAAACCTCCCATCTGAAGGAAGAAATTCTTTGCTTCCACCCCACCCTTGTAATCAAGGCGCTGTTTTTGGCGTCCGGTTGCATCACACGTAAAACGAGCCTTCTTAACGGGCAACCATTTGCCATCGACAGTGCATGCCCACTGATTACCATAATAAGCCTTTCTGCTCTGATAACCCATTTTCGGGTTAAAATTCTCCAGGAACGAATGGGCATTGGTATACCATGTAGAAATATTCGGACGGCGGAAGGAGGCTACAAGCGACCATTTACCCTTTGCATTATCATAGAAATAAGCTGTGTAAACAGTGTTTCCCTTACCATCAGGCTTCACTCCCATAAGGAAGCGACAAAGCTCGCCTGCTTTCCAATCATAGTGCATAAAACTCTGTCCTCCGGAACCTTCGTTTCCAAAATCCTGAACGGTTACGCCTGCACCTTTCTTAAGAAGCACTACACGCAAAGAATCCGGAATTTCTGCAGCATTGTCTGTTTCGTAAGGGCTCCAGACAGAGAAAAGCACTCTTCTTCTCTCTGGGCTGTTATTCTGCATACCGAAGTATCCCTCTCCAAAGCCACAAGCCATGTAATAGCTACTGGGAATATCTCCTTCCTCCGGCACTACCACTTCATTGTAGAACCATTGGATATCCTCCTTGGGCAGAACATATCCCAGATGCACTGAAGGACCACGGCGGCCAAAATGAGTACTGAATTCGGAATCTACATAAGCCAAGGGATTCACATCTCCTCCCACTACGAGGGCTGCAACATTACCAAATTTTGCTCCATGATTGATTTTGACACCGCGAATATCTACCTTCACATAATTGGGAGCCAACACATTGAAAGTTCCCACCTCGATGCGGGTCAAGCTATCAGCGCAAATGGCTACCTCTTTCTTTTCTCCCAAAAGAGATACTTCTACTACAGAATGCCCCTTTGCCTGTAGAGCCAGGGTCATCTTTCCGCTGTGGGAAGGCTTAAAGTAAAAACTTATCACAGAGGCAGTATCATTCCAGTTGCATATCGCATTCTTGTGCTCATCTATATAAAGTTTTTTACTCTGGCTCTTGGTGATGTATGCATTACCACCCAAGGACACTACAGTTTCACTCTGTGCTGCTACTGAGAATGTGGAGAAGCAAGCTACAACTAATGATGCCAACTTCAAAAATCTATTCTTCATCATAGGAATTATAGGAGTTATATTAAATAAGAATTAAAACTACAATATCTATTCACAGAAACATATCTGTCTCTAATCTTCTTCGTCAAAATCGGAATCACCGTCTAAGAATATCGGCGCAGTAAAATCATCCAATGCTCTTCGGTCTTTCTTTGTAGGACGCCCCGTACCTCTGGCTCTATCAACGAAACCACTGATGCGGCTCATCTCTAACACTTCATATTGTTCCGGCGGGGTGATATTCTCTAAAATCTCAGGTAGCAACTTTGCCCCTACTCGTTTCTCAATAGCTTGTAGCACACGAAACGTATACGTCACAGGCGACTTACGCACACTGACTTCATCGCCCACCTTCAGCGAGCGCGACGGCTTGGCTTGTGCACCATTGATAGCTACTCGCCCATTCTTACAAGCGTCTGCTGCCAAGGTACGTGTTTTATAAATACGCGCCGCCCACAACCATTTATCCAAACGTGCCTCTTGGGGATTACTCATTTCCGATTGAAATTATTCATTGCAAACTGAATTCCCGAAAGAGCAAAGGCCTTTATCATATCACCGGCCAGTGTCAGGCGTTCATCCATCTTCTCCATATCTTCAGGACCAAACTCACCCAAAACAAAGTCCACCTGCCCCCCACGTGGAAAATCATTACCGATACCAAATCGCAGACGAGCATATTGTTGTGTCCCCAGCACAGAGGTGATATGGCGCAATCCATTATGTCCAGCCTCACTTCCAGAAGGTTTCATTCTCAGTTGACCAAACGGAAGTGCCAAATCATCTACCACTACTAAAACATTCTCCAACGGAACTTTTTTCTCATTCATCCAATAACGGACGGCATTCCCGGAGAGGTTCATGTAGGTAGAAGGTTTGAGGAGTGTCAAGGTTTGGTTCTTTACTTTTAATGTAGTAATAGCACCATAACGCTTGTCCTCAAATACAAGATTGGACGCCTTTGCGAGGGCGTCCAATACTTTAAATCCAATATTGTGGCGGGTATTGGCATATTCCACACCAATATTACCCAAACCAACAATCAAAAAGTTCATTGCAATAAATTTTGTTTCTTAAATCAGCCTGAATCAATCAAGCGAGATGACTAATTAGCCTTTCTTGGCAGCTGCTGCAGCAGCACCCATAGCGGCACGAGTCATCTTCACAGAGCAAACGATTACATCCTTAGGAGTAACCATTTCAAGACCTTCGAAAGAAAGGTCGCCAGCCTTGATGCTCTTACCGAGGCCGAGGTTTGTTACATCAACAAACAACTTTTCAGGGATAGCGTTGTAAGTAGCCTTTACGTTCAATTTACGAACGAGAGTCATCAACTTACCACCGGCACGTACACCTTCTGCAAGACCCTGAGGAGCGATGGGCACACCAACTACGATGGGCTTTTCTGCAGTTACTTCGTAAAAGTCTACGTGAAGAACGTTATCCTTTACAGGGTGGAATTGGATTTCCTTAATTACAGCTTTGTGCTCTACACCATCAATATTGATGTTCACGAGATAAACGTGAGGAGTAAAGATTACCTTGTTGATTTCCTTTTCAGATACAACGAAATGAAGTGATTCGGGAAGACCGTTCTCACCCTTCTTCTCTCCGTAAATTACGCAAGGTACTTTTTCTTCTTTGCGGATTGCCTTGGTAGATCTCTTACCCAAGTCGGTTCTCGCAACACCGTTGATTGAAATTTCTTTCATCGTTTTAAAAATTTGTGTTACTCTAAATTAAGTTTAATTAGCTTAATTCGCCATCACACGCAGGCCACAAAGCCATTGTCAAGCAAATCGGCGGCAAAATTACATTTTTTATTTGGTTCAGCCAAGGCTCTTGACTACAAATCTACATTCAAATCCGAAAGAATCGCATTTAGAGGTGTGCTTGCAGGCTCTTCTTTCACGTCTTTCTGACCGTCCACATAATCCAAGGCCTCTAAAAAAGCAGCCTTGAAATTTTCCATATCCTCTTGATACAGGAAAATTTTATGTTTTTCAAATACAGGACGCGCATCCTCACCTACATCTTTTAAGCGTTTGCTCTCTGTCAACGACACATACATTTCTCCGCGGCGGTCTCGTTTTACATCAAAGTAATAAACACGCTTACCTGCTTTCACATTCTTTGAGAACAGAATCTCACTATCATTTTTTTCGTATGCCATATTCCTTATTTAATGCTTAGATTATTTCTAAATACGCATTCCACCTTCTTACTTTTCAAAGAGTGGCAGAGTGGCAAAATTCGTATTTTATTTTTTAAAAGCCAAAAAAGGAAGTAAAAAAAACATACAATATCCTATTTTTTTGTACTTTTGCAGAGAATTAATAACAGGAACGCCTGTAAGAATTATGATAAACAGAGAACTAATAAGACTCAAGGTAGTACAACTCACATACGCCTACTACCAAAACGAAGGAAAGTCACACGATGTAGCGGAGAAAGAATTGACTTTCAGTCTCTCAAAATCCTATGAATTATACCATCACCTCTTACAATTGCTTGTAGAGTTGCAGAAATATGCGACTCGCAAGGATGAAGTAAGAATTGCCAGAGAAAAGCGCATTGGCTCCTCATCAACCGCCAACGCCATACATCCCGATAAACAATTTGCAGAAAACAAATTCTTGGTTCAACTTGCAGCGAACAAGCAACTTGAAGAATATATCCAAAGTCACCAGAGCAATTGGGCCGAAGAAGAAAACTTCATCAAGAGCATTTACACAGAACTAGTTGACAGCGATATTTTCCAGCTATATATCAACAAAGAAGATTTCTCATACGAAGCAGACCGCGAAGTAATTCGCAAACTTTACAAGACCTTTATCTGCAACAACGAGAAATTCGACTCACTCCTTGAGGAACTTTGTCTATATTGGAACGATGACAAAGACATTATAGACTCTTTCATTTTGAAAACCATCAAGCGTTTCCAGGAGTCGGCAGCAGACGAACAGCCTCTCCTACCCGACTATGCCGCAGAAGAGGACAAGGAATTTGCATTAACCTTATTCTCAGAGACTCTTAAGAAAGAAGAATACATCCGCGAGCTTATCAAGACCAATTGTAAGAACTGGGAATTCAACCGTTTGGCATTTATGGATGTCATCATCATGCAAATCGCCATGACTGAGATACTCACTTTCCCAAGCATCCCTTTAAGTGTCAGCCTCAATGAATATCTTGACATCGCCAAGGTTTATAGCACGCCCCGCAGTTCTTCCTACATCAATGGTTTGCTTGACCACATTGTCAAGAGCCTTAAAGCAGAAAACAAACTTTTAAAATAACCCTAACACACTACTCAAATGAATTTTGTATTATTACAGGCCCAAGGCCAACCCAGCATGATGCCAACCATCCTTATGCTGGTAGCAATGTTTGCTATCTTATATTTCTTTATGATTCGCCCGCAGCAAAAGAAGCAGAAAGAAATCCAAAAGTTCCGCAACTCTCTCACTGTAGGTCAAGACATTGTGACCATCGGCGGTATGCACGGCACTATCAAGAGCATCAATGATGCAGACAACACCGTAACGATTGAAGTAGCCACCGGCGTGAAAATCAAATTCGCCAAAGCTGCCATCGTTCCCAACTACAGCGATCAAGAGCGCCACTAATATGCCCTATTCTCAAATATGAGAAATCAGAGGACAAACATATATAAAGTTATCAGGGACCGCTTTTCCAAATTATGGAATAAGCAGTTCCTGATTTTCTTATTCTTCCTTTTGCTCTCTTTCTCTTTCTGGATGTTCCAAGCCTTGAACGAGACTTACGAGCGCACTTTCTCCATTCCCCTAAAGTTGGAGAATATCCCGAACAACGTCGTCATCACCACAAAGCCACCCACGCACATCGACCTTACTTTGAGCGACAAAGGAGTAACGCTCTATAGTTACCTGTATGGTCAGGAAATCCAGCCCATACAGATTGACTACAACGACTACATCAATACCAACGGCCATGTGAGCCTCCTCTCCTCCGAACTGCTCAAGCCTGTTAGCAGACAGATTGCCTCCAGCACAAAGGTGATAGAGGTAAAGCCCGACACTGTTGAGTTTTTCTACAACTATGGTCTCAGCAAGCGCGTCCCCGTCCAGTTGCAAGGTCATGTGCGAACAGATCAGCTCTATTACCTCTCTCAGCAAAGTCTATCGCACGATTCTGTTACTGTTTATGCAACCCAAAGTTTACTCGACACCATCACGGCTGCTTACCTAAAGCCCATCTATGTAAACAATCTTTCCGACACGCTTATCGCCCCATTGGAAATTACTCCTGTAAAGGGCGCCAAGTTCTCTCCTGCCGAAGTTACACTCTCACTCTGCGTAGACCGCTTGGTAGAGAAGAGCGTGCAAGTTCCTGTTCAAGGGATAAATTTCCCTGCATCGAAAGTATTGCGCACCTTCCCGTCCAAAGTAAATGTCACCTTCCAAGTAGGCATGAGTAACTATCGCAAAATCCATGCCGACAATTTCTCGATTACAGTAAGATACGAGGACCTGATGCTGAGCAAAAGTCGTAAGTGTCTACCCACTCTCGATTCTATTCCCGAAAGTGTATCACACCTGCGCATCACCCCTGAAGAAGTGGAATATGTCATCGAAGAAATTGCCCAATAACCCCTCCCGGCCCCGTCTCTTTGGAATTACCGGCGGCATAGGCAGTGGAAAGAGCCACATCTGTCGGTACATTGAAAAAGCCGGCTATCCCGTGTTCTATTGCGACGCCGAGGCCAAACACATCATCCGCACCAATGCTGAAGTAAAGAAAAAGTTGAAGCAATTGGTAGGGCCGAAGACATACTCCTCCGAAGGAACATTACAAAAATCTGTTTTGGCTGCCTACATCTGCCACAGCAAAACACAGGCCGCCCAGGTAGATGCCATTGTTCATCCAGAAGTGGCCAAAGCCTTTATCACATGGGCAGGTCAACAGACTGCAACAAAAGTTTTTATGGAATGCGCTCTCCTCTTCGAATCCGGCTTTGACCAACTGGTTCATCGAAGCATCCTCGTCTCTGCCCCTTTAGAGAAAAGAATTGCCAGGGTAATACAACGCGACGGTGCCAGCAAGACAAAAGTAGAAGAATGGATAGCGCTACAAATGCCTGAAGAAGAAAAAGCCCGACGGGCTCACTATATTATATATAATGAGTACACTCCCGATTTTCAAGAATCGCTCTGTGCCCTTTTGGAAGACAGGATAAAAATTTAATATCTTTGTACGGCTCTATATCGATGTAAAATTTTATCTTTGCATCATATTTTCAACCCTAATATCATACGAATCATGCAAGACGCCATTTTAGCGATAACCGGCAAGCCCGGACTTTACAAGTTAGTATCTCACGGCCGTGGTACCCTCATCGTAGAAAGCCTTGATGAAACCAAGCGCCGTTTCACAGTTGGTGCTCGCGAGCGCGTTACCTCGCTCAACGATATCTCTATGTTCACCGACGAAGAAGATGTCCCCTTGATGGAAGTACTCCAGTCTGCCAGCGAGAAGTACGAAGGAAAAGCTATTGACATTGTCCTTAAAACGGCAGACAACAAAGCCCTCGCACAGGTGATGGGAACTGTATTGCCCAACTATGACCGCGACCGCGTTTATCCCAGCGACATCAAGAAGCTCATCCAGTGGTACAACATCTTGGTAAAGAACGGCTATACAGAATTCGTTACCCCCGAAGAACAGGCTGAAGGCGAAGCTGAATAATCCTGCAAGCCCTAAGCCTAATCAAATCATACACGAGCCGGAAGTCTACACAGACCTCCGGCTCATTTTTTTATTTCCCCTTCACTCATCGCTCGAAGCACAAAATATGGTTATTTTTCTTAGTAAGCTTCTAGAGAAGAATAGTAAGCTACAAATTTTTCCTAGTAAGCTTCTAGGAAAGACTAAAAGTTTACTAGGAAACGCTCAAAAATGACTACTGATTTACAAGGGGTTAAAAAAATCTGCCAGAATCGAATTTTATAGCACAATGAGTAGAACAAAGAGACCAAAACATCTCCTCTGAAAGGCCTTGACATGAAGACTTCTGCTATTATTATTTCTCCACAAACTTTTCTATGATATAGCGAGGACGGCGCTTTACCTCGTTATAAATCTTCCCTACATACTCTCCAATAATGCCCATGGCGGTAAGAATTGCTCCTCCAATGAACCATACAGAGACCATGAGCGATGTCCAGCCAGGCAGAGCACGACCATCTGCATAAGAGAACAATCCCCACACAATGGCACCGAAGGCAATGAGTATAAACAAGATGCCCAACAGCACAATGAAACGTAAAGGACGAACAGAAAAGGAGGTGATACCATCAAGCGCGAAGCTGAGCATCTTGCCTAACGGATATTTAGATTCTCCGGCAAACCGTTCGCGACGATCGTAGTAGACCCTAGTGTGGCGGAAGCCCAACTTGCGCACCATGCCACGGAGGAAAAGATTGCGCTCAGGGAAAAGCATCAAGGCAACCAGAGCCTTACGGCTCATCAAGCGATAGTCAGCATGGTTATATACAATATCGCCACCCAAATTATTTATCAGTTTATAGAAGAATAGCGCTGAGTGTTTTTTAAACCACGTATCGTTGGGACGATCTTTACGAACAGCATAGACAATCTCATTACCAGCCAAGTAATGCTCTACCATCTGAAGGATCACGGCCACGTCATCTTGCAAATCCGCATCAATAGAAATAGCAACGTCAACATGTTCTGCAGCCCATTCTAAACCGGCCCACAAAGCATTCTGATGTCCGGCATTGTGCGCCAACTTTAGTCCCTTCACTGAAGAAGCTGCAGAGAATTCTTCTATCATAGCCCATGTAGCGTCCTGGCTACCATCGTCGACATATAAAATGAAGGCTTCTTCTATTTTTCCGCCCTCCATTATTTTTTCACAGACGGCAGTAAGTTGCTTAGTCGTTTCGCTGATAACAGACTCTTCGTTGTAGCAAGGAACTACTATTGCGAGTTTCATAGTATTGTTTCTTAAATTTTGCACAAAGGTAAAAAAAAGAACTGTAAAATTCTTATTTAGGATAGTTTTTATAGAAGGGCAAAGAGAACAGCGGATAATACTTCTAAAGAAAAGGTAGCAGATTCCAAAAAGGAAGAATCTATTTCATAAGTTTAGAAAAAATGACTACCTTTGCACCTTATTAGTCAGCGACAAAGAAATTTATCTGTTTGTCTCGACTACTCGCCAATAAGATTGTTTCCTAAAAGGCGAGACCATGTGTAACTAAAACATCTTATATGGGGCTATTACTCCTCTACTTCTTTACCGCGTTAGGTATATCTTTTATGTGCTCGGTGCTTGAGGCCGTATTATTATCAGCACCCATGTCCTTTATCACAATGAAGGAACAGGAAGGAGCAAAATCTGCCAAACTTTTAAAAAAATATAAGTTAGAGAACGAGAAGCCTTTGGCCGCAATTCTTTCTCTCAACACCATAGCGCACACCATTGGTGCAGCCGGTGTTGGCGCACAAAGTAATGAAATCTTTGGCGACGAATGGTTTGCCGTCACTTCTGCCATACTTACATTCTTAATTCTCGTTCTCTCCGAGATCATCCCTAAGACCATCGGCGCCAATTATTGGAGACAGCTTGCGATGCCCGCCACGAACATCATCCACTTGTTGGTACTTATCACCTACCCTTTAGTATTGATGTCAGAATGGATTACACGCTTGATTTCTCCCAAAAAGCAAATAGTATCAGTAAGCCGCGAAGAAGTATCTGCCATGGTGGCCGTAGGCGCAGAAGAAGGTGTGTTGGAAAAAGAGGAGAACAGCATGATTCAGAACTTGCTAAAGCTGGACGATATTACAGCTCGCGACATCATGACGCCCAGTTCCGTAGTAGAAATAGCAGAGGAGAGCATGACGCTCAAAGAATTTTATCAGCACGAAGCCTATAGTACCTATTCACGTATTCCTATCTACAATGAGGAAAACGACGACTACATCAAAGGCTACGTATTAAAACAAACCATCCTCGAAAAACTTTCGGAAGATAAATTCAAAATGCGCCTTTCGGAAGTAGCACGCCCCATCCTGTCATTCCAAGAAAACATTTCGGTCTCAGAAATATGGGAAACACTCTTGGCTAAGAAAGAGCACATCTCCATCATCATAGATGAGTATGGTTGTTTCCGCGGTATCGTTACTATGGAAGATGTCATAGAAACAATGCTAGGCACAGAAATTGTTGACGAGAAAGACACCGTGACAGACATGCAGGAGTTGGCCCGTGAACGTTGGCAAGAACAGAAAGAAAACCAACAAGAAAAATAAAGACTTGAAGACGTTTGCTTCTTAAGAAGAAACGTCTTTTTGCTTTTCAGAAAGAAAAAGCAGATGGCAGAAATCAAATTTACAAAAATGCAAGGAGCCGGCAACGACTATATCTTCGTCAATGCTATGAAATTCTGTCTCCCATCACCCCATTTACTGGCCAAGCAATGGAGCGACAGACACACAGGTATTGGAGCCGACGGACTTGTTTTGATAGAACATTCCGATAATGCCGACTATCGTATGCGGATATTTAATAGCGACGGCTCTGAAGGTGAGATGTGCGGAAATGCCCTGCGTTGCGTAGGAAAATTTCTTTACGATAAAGACATCTGCCCCCAACAGAAAATACAAATAGAGACATTGGCCGGAATAAAAACCATTTGGCTATATCCTGACAAGTACAATAAGATAGGGCATGCCACTGTAGACATGGGAGAACCTATCTTTATGAATCCCAATCAATGCACCTCCAATTTGGAGACACCGCATAAAAGCATCTACACATCGAAGAAATACTATCAAGGGATTTTTGTTTCTATGGGTAACCCTCACTTTGTTATCTTCACGGACGATTGCACACAAATAGACCTTAACGAAGAAGGTCCCATTCTTGAACATGCCCCTATCTTTCCTCAACGTTGCAACATAGAATTCGCATCCATCATTTCGCCAGAGCATATTAGAGCACGCGTTTGGGAGCGAGGTTCCGGCATCACTCAAGCATGCGGTTCGGGAGCTTGTGCTGTAGCTGTAGCTGCTATACTTAAAGGACTATGCACACGCAGAGTAAAAATAGAAATGGATGGAGGTGTGTTACAAATAGATTGGTGCGAAAAGACTAATCACATACTACAAAGCGGACCAACCACGACCATTTATGAGGGGAAAATAAAATATGACATACAATAAACGCCATAAAGATATAAGAGATTGATTCCATATTACATTTTTAGGAATTGAATCCGTATGTACCACAGATTTAAACTATCTTTGTCAGCTAATAAGCAGTACATAGAAGCTTATCAATAACAAAAGAAAATAAAAAAGAGAGCCTTATGAGCAATTTGAGGTTTAAAGTTGTAGAAGAAGCCTTTAAGAAACGCCCTATTGAAGCAAAGAAGCCATTAGAGCGTCCGTCAGAATATTTTGCAAAATACGTGTTCAATAGGGAGAAGATGTTCAAATATCTTCCGCTAAACACTTACACACAACTCTTAGAATCAATAGAACAAGGTACATCTTTACCACTCGAGGTAGCCAACGAAGTAGCAAAAGGGATGAAGAAATGGGCCATGGAAATGGGCGCCACCCATTGTACACACTGGTTCCAACCCCTCACAGAAGGCACAGCGGAAAAGCATGATGCTTTTGTGGAGCACGACCACAAAGGTGGTATGATTGAAAATTTCTCTGGAAAAGAGCTTATCCAACAAGAGCCAGACGCTTCTAGCTTCCCCAATGGCGGTATTCGTTCTACATTTGAGGCCCGCGGATATTCAGCCTGGGATCCTGCATCTCCGGTATTTATCATCGGCGATACTTTGATGATCCCCACTGTATTCATCTCTTATACAGGTGAAGCTCTTGACTATAAAGCTCCTTTAAAGAAGTCGCTAGCAGCAGTTGACAAAGCAGCAACAGCAGTAGCAAAGTATTTTGACCCCAATGTAAAAAAGGTAACAGCCAATCTAGGTTGGGAACAAGAATATTTTCTCGTAGATGAAGGTCTCTACGCTGCACGCCCGGACCTTCTACTGACAGGGCGCACCCTTATGGGACACGAGTCATCAAAAAACCAACAAATGGACGACCATTATTTTGGTGCAATCCCTGAGCGCGTTGCAGAATTCATGAAGGACTTAGAAATCCAAGCATTAGAGCTCGGAATTCCTTGTAAAACTCGCCATAATGAGGTAGCACCCAACCAGTTTGAATTGGCACCGATCTTTGAAGAATGCAATTTGGCAGTAGACCACAATATGTTACTCATGTCAGTAATGCGAGACGTTGCCCGCAAGCATGGATTCCGCTGTCTTCTACACGAAAAACCCTTTGCCGGAATCAACGGCTCTGGCAAGCACAATAACTGGAGTCTTGTAACCAACACGGGGGCTCTTCTGCATGCTCCGGGAAAATCTTCAGAAGAGATTCTACGTTTCATCACTTTTGTCGTAGAAACATTGGTGGGTGTATATCGCCACAATGGTTTACTCAAAGCTTCCATCATGAGTGCCACCAACACTCATCGTCTTGGGGCGAACGAAGCACCTCCGGCTATTATATCCAGTTTCCTTGGAAAGCAGTTGAATGAACTGATTGAGAAGGTAGAACACTCCACAAAAAATGACTTCTTCACACTCGAAGGCAAGCATGGTGTCAAACTTGACATTCCACAGATTCCGGAATTGATGATAGATAACACTGACAGGAACAGGACTTCTCCTTTTGCTTTTACAGGAAATCGTTTTGAATTCAGAGCTGTGGGGGCTATTGCTAATTGTGCCAGTGCCATGATAGCTCTCAACACAGCAGTAGCAGAAGCGTTAACCGAGTTCAAAGAACGCGTAGATCAACTTATCAAAAACGGCGAAGAAAAGACAAGTGCAATCCTCGATGTATTACGCGAAGACATCCGCAAGTGCAAACCGATCCTCTTTGACGGCAATGGTTATAGCGAGGAATGGAAAGTTGAAGCACAACTCCGTGGCCTTGACTGCGAGACATCTTGCCCTATCATCTTCGATCGTTACCTTGATGAGAAAACAGTGCAGATGTTTGAACGCATGAAGGTGATGCAACGCCACGAACTGGAGGCACGCAATGAGATTAAATGGGAAACATATTTCAAAAAGATACAGATAGAAAGCCGTGTCCTTGGAGATTTATGCCTCAACCATATCATACCTGTTGCCACTAAATATCAAAGTGAATTGGCAGACAACGTTCATAAATTACAATTGATATTTACAGACAAAGAAAAAATTAAAGAACTTACTGCCTATAATATCAATTTAATAGAAAAAATCAACAGCCATACTAGTTTTATTGCAGAAAATGTAGATGCTATGACGGAGACACGCCGTTTGGCAAACCGCATAGAGGAAATACGCGAAAAAGCAATCAACTACCATGATAAAGTAGAGCCATATCTCAATGCTATACGCCAGCACATAGACGAATTGGAGCTGATTGTAGAAGACGAACTTTGGCCACTACCCAAATATCGTGAATTACTCTTTGTGAGATAACATAGCAGACACACCAGAAAGACAGTGAAAGCTAAATCTTTAAGTAATACCCATATGAAAAGAAACTTTTTCCTCACACTATCTTTTGCCCTGATGATTACAACTTATAGTTGCGGAGGCAATAAGGAAACTCTCCCCCCTACGATACAGGAGGAAACTAAAGAAGAAAAGTCCAAAGGGCCTATCTCTGATCGCGAATGGAGTTATGACTATACAGAAATCTTAGATGGTCATCAATACCAAATATCCATTCATAGACATAGCAATTCTAAGTTGCCTATTATTAAAGATGAATTAGGACAAGAATACTATGATAACTGTGCAGAGCTAACCATTCTTCGTGACGGTAAAAAATTCTATTCAAAAACCTTCACTAAGGATGCTTTTTGGGATTTTCTTTCGGAAGCAGACAGGAAGAATAGCATGTTACAAGGTTTAGCCTTTGATCAACCATACTCAGATGGTTTACAATTTGGCGCACAAATTGGTTTACCAGACGGTGAAGGAGGCCCTGCTTTTATCGTGACCATATCAAAGAAAGGCACGATGAGCATTATGAAGGACCACAACCAAGATACCCAAGGCGAATACTAGGATAAATGAAATGATTCGCTACATAAATTTCATTATACGAAAAGATGCCGGAGCCATTGCTCCGGCATCTTTTTACTATTATGTTTTCATTTTATTATCCGCAACGTGATGCTCCACAATGCTTACAAATAAGACAACCTTCTTGGTACACCAAAGTTTCGTTTCCACAATTTGGACATTTCTGCCCACGTGCCTCTGTGCCATCGCTGATGTACTTCTTCAATGCGCGCTCTACACCCACTTTCCAAGTATTGATATTCTCACTTTCTAATTGTAAGCTACCCACCAATTTGATGACATACTCCAATGGCATGCGATAGCGCAATACACCAGAGATGAGCTTGGCATAATTCCAATACTCTTTATTAAATTTCTCGGAGAGGCCTTCTACTGTAGTTTTATAGCCACGCTTATTCTCAAATTGGAAGTCGTAGCGTTTGGTGCCGTCGGCATTCATACTCTTAATGATACGACCCTTTGTCACGGTTTTGGGAAGAACTATGCCCTCTTCGTCATCTTGCAAACCAGTAAAGATTTCATAAGGATGTCCATCGAGCAAGCCAACAAAGGCTACCCACTTCTCCTTATTATTCTGGAAGCGAACTACATCACACTCCAAAACATCGGGACGACGCTCTGTCACTTCGGGCATTTGGCAAGGAGGCAAACTCTTTTCTGTCTCTTTTCCGTCTTTCTTCTTTACACTAATCATCACTCCGGCACGTGAGCCATCACGATAGATAGTACAACCCTTACAACCACTCTTCCAAGCTTCAACATAGAGGCGGTTTACCAATTCTTCATCAACATCGGATGGGAGATTTACAGTTACACTGATAGAATGGTCTACCCACTTTTGGATAGCTCCTTGCATCTTCACCTTCATCAACCAGTCAACATCATTGGCAGTAGCTTTATTATAGGGGGAACGAGCTACCAAATCCTCAATTTCCTCTTGGGTATAATTCTTATCGGTATCGATATTGTTCACGCGCATCCATGTAAGGAACTTGTGGTGATACACGATATATTCTTCAAAGGCATCGCCAGACTCATCAACAAAGTCAACTCGGACCTCTGGGTCATTAGGATTTACCTTACGACGACGCTTATAGACTGGCAAGAACACAGGTTCAATACCACTGGTAGTTTGGGTCATCAAACTGGTAGTACCTGTAGGAGCAATTGTCAAACAAGCAATATTACGACGTCCATACTTCTGCATATCCTCGTACAAAGCAGAATCAGCCTCTTTCAATCGCAAGATAAAAGGATTATTGGCTTCACGCTGTGCATCATAAACTTCAAATGCGCCACGCTCCTTTGCCATTTGTACAGAAGAGGCATAAGCAGCTACAGCTAAAGTCTGCTGTACATTTACGGCGAAATCTAAAGCCTCCTGAGTACCATAACGAAGGCCCATTGCAGCCAACATATCTCCCTCTGCAGTAATGCCCACACCGGTACGACGTCCCATAGCTGTTTTGCGACTAATTTTTTCCCAAAGATGACGCTCGGTGTATTTTACTTCTTCACTCTGCGGATCGCTATCAATCTTTTGCTGAATGAGGTCAATTTTCTCCAACTCAAGATCAATAATATCGTCCATCAAACGTTGTGCCAAAGCCACATGTTTCTTGAAAAGATCAAAATCAAACTCTGCTTCAGGTGTAAATGGATTCTTGACATAAGAATACAAGTTAATAGCTAAAAGACGACAGCTATCATAGGGGCAGAGAGGAATTTCGCCACAGGGGTTTGTAGAAACTGTACGGAAACCTAAATCTGCATAGCAGTCGGGAATGCTTTCACGCAAAATAGTATCCCAAAAAAGAACACCTGGTTCTGCACTCTTCCAAGCATTATGTACAATTTTCTTCCACAAAGCCGTTGCATCAATATCCTTGGCCACCATGGGATTGTCACTAATAATTGGATATTGCTGACGGTAAGGTTTCCCTTCAATGGCACAACGCATAAATTCATCGTCTATTTTCACACTGACGTTTGCTCCAGTCACCTTTCCTTCTGTCATCTTGGCATCAATGAAAGATTCTGAATCCGGATGTTTGATACTTACTGACAGCATCAATGCACCACGACGACCATCTTGAGCTACCTCGCGTGTAGAGTTACTATAACGCTCCATAAAAGGAACCAATCCTGTAGATGTTAATGCCGAATTCTTTACAGGAGACCCTTTAGGGCGTATCTGAGACATATCATGGCCTACTCCACCACGGCGTTTCATCAATTGCACCTGCTCTTCATCCTCCTTCATAATAGCTCCATACGAGTCTGAATCACCCTCCAAGCCAATTACAAAACAATTTGAAAGTGAGGCAATCTGATAATCATTGCCAATTCCAGTCATCGGACTTCCTGCAGGGATGATGTAACGGAAATGGTCAAACAATTCAAACACCTGCTCCGCGCTGATTGGGTTATTGTACTTAGACTCAATTCGAGCCACCTCGTTTGCTAAACGCCAATGCATATCTACTGGCGATTGCTCAAAGATGTTACCAAAAGAATCTTTCATCGCATACTTATTCACCCAAACACGGGCAGCAAGTTCATCTCCTCCAAAATATTCCAGAGATGCTTTGAATGCTTCTTCGTAACTATAAATCTTCTTTTCCACAGTGTTATATTTATTTATATTTTATGTGTACAAAAACCAAAGCGCGGAGTTTCCTCCGCCTTTCGAGTTGCAAATCTACGTATAACTTTTTGATACACCAAAAAGTAAAGCGCAAACTTTATAACTTTTTGTAAAGTTTTCCAATCCAATATACTAAATCCCTAATATTCTTACACTTAACTTTTTAAACCAAGAGAAAAGTTTCCCAAAAATTATTTTTATCTACCCACAAACCAATAAGTTATAAATAAAACCAAAAACTTCTCTACAGCAAATTGTTTCCATAATATTTTCTCTAATACAACAAAGAAAGAAAAATAATATAAGAAAAAACACTAAAATTTCACGTACCTTACACCAATTACCAACACATTCTTTGTATCTTTGCAATATTAGGAAAATAGCCTTATGAAGAACGTAAAACTCTCCATCGTTTTAAACAATCTAAATTTCTATGCCTACCATGGTGTTTTAGAGCAAGAGAAAAAGGTCGGTGGAGAATATAGTGTCGATATCCGTTTGGATATCATGAACGCAGAAAATGCCATCTACAATGACGAGTTAGAAGGAACTATCAATTATGCAGATGTATACAACCTCATAAAAGTAGAAATGCAAGAACCCTCTTCCCTCTTAGAGCATATTGCTGGAAGGATTCTTGAAAAACTATTTAGCAAATTCCCAACAATAGAATTTGCAGAAATAAAGATATGCAAGCGAAATCCTCCAATGGGTGCAGACTGCAATGGAGCATGTATTGTGCTAAGCGGAGAAAGATAGATATCAACTCTTTACTATTCTCTTATTGAATACATTTTCTTACCCCAAATTTATTCAATATCGTTCAATATCCGTAATATACATATTCAATAAAACCTTTAAAAAGCAGGGCTTCGTTCAATATTCGTTCAATGGCTGTTAAAACGGCCTTTACGGCATCTATGAAAGGCCTTTCAAGCGAGCTATGAACGACCATCTAAACACGCTATGGATGCTCATTCAAAGAACCTTTGAACGGCCATTCATAGAACTCCTCAAAACCATCTATCTGTTTTGGCTATAATACAAGTGCTTTTCAAGTTTATTGTGAACTGAATAGTACGAAAAAAATGTCCACATTTACCCAATTTCAGACATCATTTTTATAAGTATACGAGCGAATAAAAGAAATCCTTCACTACCAAAATAACGTGAGTTCGATATAAGGATTACCCAAGAATTCGACTTTTGTCTATAAATTCAATGTTCATCGATGGTTTCTTTGGCAAAAGATTATACGCAATAAGCCCTGCCACGAGATTCATCCACAGAACGATGCCCGGTATGTTCTATTTGACATATATTCTTAAGTTCATCGTTTAAGTCTCTATGACTGCTCGCCTTCTTAAAAGCAATTTATCATAAAGATTTAGGCAATAATATTGCAGTTAACCCACGAATTTAGGGTCAACTGCTATATTATTACCCTCGGCTATACCTCTGCCACATATTGCTTTTCCATTATCAAAAAGCCGCACCACAGCATTCTATCCTAAGATAAGAAACAAAAAAAGGAGGGCTGCCCTCCTTTTTGTAATATGTCAAAAGACATAATTAGAATTTGTAACGATTGTCTACAATATTTGCTTTCTGTCCAAGAACATTGCCAAATTGACGACCAATTGCTTGGAAGTTTCTCTGTACAACCATCTGAATATTTTCAGCTTCGTTATATTCTTGAGAACCTTTCTCCTTATTGAGTACTTGTAACATATAAACACCTTCACCACCAACAACGGGGCCACAGAATTTACCAGTCTCAGTCTTGCTCACAGCACCCGCAACTATTGCTTCCGGAACGCCTGCACTAGCAATGTAAGGATTCATTGAGAAAGAGATATTTTTCAATGTATCAACTTCCACATTCTTTTGAGTCTTGGCTGCTGCCATATCTTTAACACCAGCCAATTGCTTCATCAAGAATGCTGCTTTCTTTTCAGCCTTAACCATAGTGGTCAAAGTTTCCTTTACTTCAGCATTATCCCAAGGACGATAACCCTTCTCATTCACATTAGTCAACATCACAAGCAAAAGATGATTGTTGCCATTGCCACACTCATACAACTTAGAGATATTGCCAACTTCTGCTTCGTCAAAAATCCAACGTACGGCATCTTTTGTTGCAGCAACACCGGCTACATTATGACTGCTCGCAGAGAAGTCTTTCAAGGTTTTCAAAACATAGCCGCTCTTAATGGCATTGCTGTCGACAGCTTCCATCGTACGATTTTCAGAAATGAAACGATTGAAGTCGTTCAAGGCCTTACGGTATGTCTCTTTAGAGAAATCAATAGTATTCTTTACAATAGCTGCATTGTACTTAGTTGTTATTGCCTTACGGTTCAGCACCTTTACAATAAGATTACCTTGCAACATTTCAACTTTAGCTACTTGATTTGCAGGAGTAGTGTTAATAGTAGTTACATATTTTGCACCGCTCTCATCCATCGGAGAATTTTCATATTGAGCAGATGTTACCCAGAAAGTATCTGTAGGCTGACCATAAGCCTTTGCCAATTCTGCAAAATTTGCACCACCGGCAAGAGCATTCATCACACTATCTGTACGTTGTTTGATTTCCTCTGTTGAAGCGCCAATCACAGCAAGTTGAGTTAACTGAACAGAGTCAGGAGCCTGCACCTTGCTTACTAACTTAATGAGGTTGAAAGTATTGTCACCGGCATTATAGAAAGGAACCTTTACTGAACCAACAGCCATTGAATCAAGAATGGCACGATATTCGGGACGGAATGCATTTTCAGACAAAGGAGCATTTACATATGCAACCAAAGAGTTATGACCAGCAACTACGGTAGCAGGATCCTCGTTAGCAACTAGTTTTTCATAAGCATCCTTCATTTTTGTTTGAAGAGCTTGACGATCAGCAAAGCTTGCTGTTACTTCTACATCAATATACTTAAGGTCACGTGTTTCTTCGTAGGTGGCAAATCGCTCTTTATTTTTAGCATACATAGCTTTCAATTCAGCATCCTCGACTACAACATCTTTATCTTCTACAGAAGAGAAGGGAATTGAAGCAAGTTCAACTTCGCTCTTAGTTACGTTATCTTCAAACAACATCTTTGCAGAAACAGGGTTTGCAATAAATGATTGTTGGAGCAAAGTATTGTACTTCATAATTAAAAGTTCCTTACGCAACTCTTTCTCGGTGAAAAGCCAAATCTTGTTGATTGTTTCAAATGCCTCCATATATGCAGCATTCGCCTGAGGATTTGCCTTAGCATCTTTATACTGTTTCAAGAAATCTTGAAGAACTTGTACATTGAAACGACCAGTTTGATCCACAATAGCAAGTCCGGTTGAATTTAAAACACCCATACGACGTAGAGACTCTGCAGTTCCTTCGCGTAACGCATTTTGCATTTCTTCGTCAGTAACGATTAAGCCGAGCTTGTTAGCTTCATGCTCTACAAGTTTGTAATTCACGAAACCATTCCAAACCTCATCGCGTACACGATCTTGCATTTGGTCATTAAGATTACCATACTGCAATTTGTAGAGTTCAGAAGCTTCATCTACCATTTGTTGGTAGTCTTGAACTGATAATTTTTCGCCATAAACTTCGCCTACTTGTTGTTTGTTCATATTTGAGGTAGTCTCAAGTGAACGAAAAAACTCTTCGGCAATAAATGCGAACAAAGCCAAACCGATTGCACCAATCAGTAAAGCGCCTCGTTTTCTAATAGATTGTAATGCTGCCATTAGTTGTGTTAATTATTTTTTGTTTTAGTTATTTCTTACAAGCGCACAAAGGTATAAAAAAAGTACATATTAACAATACTTTTTTCTAAAAAAGGCCTTTATTCTATCTTCTAATTAGCGTTACAAGCATTTTCCTATACCAAATCACGAAACTTACACAAGTTTAAGAGAACCTTAATTATCAGCAAGACGCTAAGGTTGGGGAGTCACGGTTTTTGTCGAATCGTTGCTTTTGTTTTCTTTAGGCATAGGAATAGAACCACGACTTTGTGAGATATGATATTGAGTCATTTCTTCATTAGAAACGAAGCGATCTCCTTCGATTTCTCTATCAGGGGTAACTATCTTCATATGCTTATTGGAATGAACCTTATGCTCCCGCATATCCCAATAAAGTTCTTCTGTGCGGAATATCGTTTTCTTTTTATGATTTCGAATCACAACCCGCCCCCTCAGTTCCCATAATTTCTGATTATAGCAAAAAGCAGTGTCTGCAGTAATATGTAGTGTTGGGTTGAATTTTTCATCGTATTGTTCCAAAAATATACCCTTTAAGAACTCTTGACGAGGAGGAGAAGTCCTATCAAAAACTGCCCATTCTTCTGATACTATCTTGTACTTAATTACTCCGGAATCCGAAATAAGTTTGGAAACTCCATAAGTAACCATTACCGGCATTGAGTCTCTATCCTCAATCGCATGCCCCATTGGAGGGGCCTCGGAGCCACAAGCTGATGGTAGCAAAACAGCCAGCAAGTAAAACACAGAGGCAGAAAAAAGCCAACGCATAGTATTCATACTACAAGTCAATGTATTTTCTCGTAAAAAAGGTTTATTGCACCTTCCATTTCATAAACCAACGTTCATTGAAGGATATACCCACACACAAACGCAAGTAATTTTCTGTAATCATCCCCGAAACTTGCGGTTCTACTCGCTCATATTGAGCAGATAGATTTACTACAGATGCATTGGCATATCTTGTCAGGATAGGCAAGCCAACTCCTACACTTACTTTATAACTACGAGGGCCATCCAGACCATCAATCTTAGCATAAGGAGAACTATAAGAGAAACCGGCACGATAACGTATCAACTGACGCCAACGCAATCCTTGTGGATTTGGAATATACTCACATCCTACTGCTATAGAATGTTTGTCTGAGAATCCCCCTCTAACAGATTTATACTCTAATGTATTATTAGACTCAATCAAAGTAGGAAACTTCACTGACGACCACTTTTCCCATGTGTAATCAGCTCCAATTCTCAAACGACCATTATGTTCCCATACCAAACCGGCACCAATAGTATGTGGCAATTCATAAGCATTAGCGGCATTCAACGTATCACCGACAGCAACTGCCCCGGAAGAAGATTTCTGGTTATAGAAAGTTGCTCTTGAACCAATATTATGACCTAACCCATAGGTCAAGCCCAAAGACAAATTATTCTTTTTATTGATGGGCTGACGGTAAAGCATACCAAAATCAGCTTTATAAGTTCTCATATCCGTTGTATAATGGCGGTAAAGAGACTGAATGTTGGCATCACTAAACGAAACCATCACCGAATGGGACAAATCTCCCCACAGATATCCTATGTTTGCTCCGATTGAGAAGCGCTTAGAAGGACGCCAACTCAAGCCCATATAGACTTCATGCAATCCGCCATCACCTGAAAATCCATCAGTTCGAACCAAATTATCTTTTTCTTCTTTCTCGGTTGACATGCTATAACCTATCGTACTAAAAGGCATCATACCTAACGACAGACCAAAATGAGGAGAAAGGCGGAAGCCCATATTCACATAATCCAAAGATGTATTCTTTGCATTCACACTTTGATTATCTAATGAAAAATTGGCATTCTGCAATGACAGACCGATATCAAAGAGAAAAGCCAACGAATCTATATGTGCATACGATGCGGGATTCTTTACATTTAAACAACGGCCACCGGACATACCATAGCCTACGCCGGCCATACCTTTATTAAATCCTCCTGCACGATCGTTTAGTAAGCCAAAGCCATATCGAGAATAAGGTGAATTGCTTCCATTCGTTTGTCCCAAGCATGTACAAACAACCATTACTGCGAAGGAAAGAACCCCGAAAAATCTTTTAAATGTGACCATTATTATATATTATATGTATTCTTTAGTTAAATTTCGCTTGATATTCTAATATCTCATTCACCCCTATAGCAACGAGATAAGGCTCTAAAATAACTGTTGTATCAAGAAATGAAGCAACATACTCTGCGCCACCTCCTGTAATAACAACTCTTAAATCATTCGTTTTGCGCAAACTTTCTTGAATATAACCTTCAATCTCATGCTTAATGCCGCATACAACCCCTGAGCGTATTGCCGTTTCCGTATTATATCCTATTCCCGGATTCGATCCCTGGAATGTCACCAATGGCAGAGAAGCAGTATAGTTATGTAATGCTGCAAAGCGCATATCCATTCCTAAAGAGATATTGCCACCAATATAGTTGTTCGCTGCATCTACAAAATCGTAGGTGATACATGTCCCAATATCTATGACAAGCAGATTTTGCGACGGATAAAGGACGGTAGCACCAACAACAGCGGCCAATCTATCAGCACCAAGTGTATGCGGTGTTTTATACAACACCTTTATCGGAGACAAAGTTTCACCTGTAACCCAGTAAACCGGGCACTGTAGTTCTTGAAGTATTTCTTCTGCTTGCAACTTCTTCGCTCCAACACAAATAGCAGCACAAGCGTTTATTTTATATTTGTTTTTGAGTTCCAGCAACTCACCGGACCATTCCCCTTTTACTGAAAACGAACAGATGGGAGTTCCATCTTCAAGCACAAATAGCTTGGTATGCGTATTTCCTATATCTACAATTAGGTTCATAGTCAAGTTGCAAAGTTAGTATTTTCTTTGTAAACGAAAAAACATCAACCTACGCTCTACCCTCTTTTCTATCTTTTTAACTACTAAAATAGACTCTTTTTACACGTTCTGAAACAGACGTCAAAACTTCATAGGGAATAGTATTTAACACATCACTCAAATAGGAGACAGAAAGGTTTTCTCCAAAAATTTCCACAGTATCCCCTTCTGAGCAAGGAATACCGGTCACATCAATCATACAGACATCCATACAAATATTTCCTACATACGGAGCCTTACAACCATTTACCCAACAATAGGCATTTCTATTTCCCAAACGACGATTTAAACCATCGGCATAACCTATGGGCAAGGTGGCTATACGCGAATCTCTTTGCAAAATTGTCCTTCTTGAATAACCCACACTTTCTCCTGCCTTTACTTCATGAATTTGCAATACTACAGTTTTGAGTGTTGTCACACAATTGAGTGATTTATTGCCTACCGGATCTATACCATAAAGGCCAAGACCTAATCGGACCATATCTAAATGTCGATGAGGGAACCTTTCTATGGCTGCAGAGTTACAGATATGACGCAATATTTTATGGGAGTAGGCCTGTTGCAATTTTAAAGAGGCTGAATCAAACAATTCAAACTGATATGCAGAGAATGAGTCAAAATCAGGACTATCACTGCCCACAAAATGGGAGAATACAGAACGAGGTAGTAATGCACTTTGACTTTTTAACCTATCTATCAAAAGATCCATTTCTGTATCCGAAGAGAAACCTAATCGGTGCATCCCCGTATCTATCTTTATATGAATCGGGAAATGCGAAATTCCTTCTCTTTCTGCTGCATAGATCAATGCATTCAATAAGCTAAAACTGTAGACCTCCGGTTCGAGTCTATATTCAAACAATTTACTAAAGGAAGACAACTCCGGATTCATAATAATAATATTTCCTGAAACTCCGGCTTTTCGCAATTCTACGCCCTCATCCGCTACCGCCACAGCCAAATAATCAACCCCTCGATCTTGCAATGTTTTAGCAATCTCTATACTTCCCGAACCATAGCCTGCCGCTTTCACCATACAAACCATTTTAGTATCTGAAGACATTAGGTTTCGATAGTAGTTTAGATTAGCTGCCAACGCCTCCAAATTAACTTCCAATATAGTTTCGTGAACTTTTTTAGAAAGCTGCTCTGCCAACTTTTCGAAATTAAATTGTCGCGACCCTTTTAATAGAACTACTTCATCATGCAATGAAGAGAGCAAACCGCTAGCAAATAATTCATCTATTGTCTCAAAAAAATGTTTTTCTATAGTAAATAGCAAACTTGCTGCTTTGATATTTTTTCCAACACCCCAAATACAATCTACCCCTCGTTTCTTCACCATATCTGCCACATAGCCATATAGTTCTTGATTAGACATGCCACTTTGCAAAATATCACTCAGCACAAGCGTTGAGCGACAGTATGCTCCATTTTCCAAAGTTTTACGACGCTGCATGAAATCAAGAGCGATATCCAAAGAATGAACATCCGAATTATAACTATCGTTAATAAGGGTAATATTTCTTACACCAGGCTTTACCTCTAAGCGCATGGCGACTGAATCTAACTGGGCAGCCCTTTCTGCAATATCTTTGGAACTTAGGCCAAGCACAAGACATACTGCCAAACAATGTATAACATTTTGCTGCGACGCCTCATCGACAAAAGGTAAGAATAAAACATTTTTACTCTCTTTATATATATATATAATGTGTGTACCCTTCTCTCCGACCTCTGCACTTTCTATAAACAAGCTACAATCCTTATTTTTACGCGACCATGCCATAGACTTACCGCTGAAGCCAACCTCTTTCACGCACTTTGCCACAATAGCGTCATCTGCTTCATACACAAGAGTCTCACAATCTTTAAACAAAAGCATTTTTTCTTTGCATTTTTCTGCAGAAGAAACAAAATTCTCTTGGTGAGATACACCAATATTTGTCATCACACCTATAGTAGGTTGAATAATGGAGCGCAAGGCATCCATCTCACCAGGAAGAGAAATACCAGCCTCAAATACAGCCACTTGATGATAGGGCTCAAGAAGCCATACTGACAAAGGAACACCAATCTGAGAATTATAAGAACGAGGAGATCGCACCACTGACATTGTAGGAGACAACAATTGATACAGCCATTCCTTAACGACGGTCTTTCCATTAGATCCGGTAACACCAACTACCGGAAGATGAAATGATTCTCTGTGACGCTCAGCCAATCGCTGTAATGCTTTCAAAGAATTTAAAACCAATAAAAAATGAGCGTCTAAAAAATCTGTCTCACAATTCTTTGGAATTTCCTCGACGACAAAACAACGAACTCCCCTTTTATAAAGTTCATTAATATAACGATGGCCATCTCCTAAACGAGTACGTAGAGCAAAAAATAGAGTTGTCTCAGGAAAGGCCAACGAACGGCTATCAGTCAGCAACCAATCTACGATAGCGCTACCTTCTCCATACTTGCGTGCTCCAATCAGCGACGCAATCTTTTCTATTGAGTAATGTAGGGGTTCCATTTAGTAGTAAAATCTTTTTTTCTGTGTTCGCACTCGGCAAAATATTTTTGAGCCGCCTCGCTGTCCGGATGGTGTGGGCGATGAGAAAGGAAACGCAGCAGCGCTTGTTTCTCTTTGCTGTATGTAACCAATTCCAAAGAGAAGCACCAAGCTTGGAAACGTTCCCAAATATAATCAACGGCTTGAGCGGAGGGGTGAAGCATATCGCGGTCGTAGAAACGATAGTCACGCAGCTCGTCGACCACTATCTCGTAGGCCGGGAAATATAGTGCGTTACTATTCTGAACTTGCAATTTTCCTATAAGATAAAGCAGACGCGCCTTACCCATCTGGCTTTCCATCAGGCCATATTTCAGATAGCGATACGGACTGAGCGTGAATACCACCTTAAGCCCTGGGCGGAGCACAGCCAAGCGTTTCAACAATGCGTCCCACTCACAAAACTCCTGCTCAACATCCAGCACTGTCTCCTCAAACAAGGCCGCAGGCTCCTTGTGGCAGTTGGCCACCGTCAAGCCTGCTAAGGTTCCGGAGCGCAACCTATATACATGGTCGCTACTGAATGTGACTAGCAACACGTCTGCTTTTTCGCAGACAACCGTTGCAGCTTCTCGCCGCTCAGCAACGGCGCTCAAACAAGCCTCTTGAGAGTCGGCCGAGCCCACTCCGGAGAACATCCAGTGATGCCAAAGTCCGCTGCGTCCCTTAAAGCAAAACTGCTCATCATTTGGGGCTTGATTCAAGAACAGTTCTTGAAGCGCTCGACGAATACTCTCCGGATTGTATAGCACTCCATAGGGATTCACTGAGACTGCACCTTCCGGCAGACTCTCTGCTATTTTCTCTCCGATATATTCAGCAAAGCAAGAACCCAGCATCACGATGTGCGATGAGGGAGTCAGCCGAAATGACTCTTGTGGCAGTTGTACGACAGTCCTGAAATCCATTGCACCGGCAAAGGTAGAAATTTTCAAGCATACAAAAGGGGCTGCCACTTCTTTTTCAGCAGCCACGCAGCAATAATCTGCCTTCTCCTATGCGCTATCCTGCCCAATACTTTTCTCCTTGTGAAAAAAATATTCTAATTTTGTCCGTCAGAAAATATTTATCAGAAAGCTATACTGACCTCTTATATGAAAAAAATCTATCGGCTATTTCTCCTATTTGCTTTGTGTCTGCTCCCGCTGATTATGCAGGCTCAAAAAGATGGCTCCACACTGCACGCAGGCGATACGCTACCTGTTTTTTCTCTGACTCTGAACAACGGGTGTCAGGTAGCAACCGATTCTCTAAAGGGACGGCCTTCGCTCATTGCATTCTTCAACACACGCTGTTCTGACTGCCGCAAAGAACTGCCCGTGTTGCAAGAAATCTACGAACAGTGGCACCCTTATATATATATTATATGTGTAAGCAGGAGTGAATCTCGGGAAAGCATCGAAGCCTTTTGGAGCGAGCATAGCCTCACTCTGCCTTTCTCTGCCCAAGAAGACAGAAGCATCTATAGCTTGTTTGCACAGCGGGGTATTCCTAAATTATACATCTCCGACAGCAGCGGCACCATCTGCCAAATGTTTTCAGAAAAGGTGTCACGCCGCAAACTTCTCAAAGCCCTCAAGGCTGTAACCTCCGATAAAAAATAACTCAATCATTAAGCCAACTATGAACACCAATTTCTTAAAGACCCGCCTCACGGTGATGAATTTCTTAGAGTTTGCCGTCTGGGGTGCCTATCTTACCTCGATGGGGAACTACCTCGGCAAAGCCGGAATGGGCAATGAGATTTCTTGGTTCTACGCCATCCAAGGTATCGTTTCCATCTTCATGCCTACCCTCATGGGCATCATCGCCGACAAGCTCATCCAACCGCAGCGTCTATTAGGTCTCTGCCACCTTATAGCCGGCTCCGCCATGCTGGCACTTTGCTATTTAGGCTCCACCCAAGCCACCCCCGACAAAGTGACCTTCATGACCATCTACACCATCAGCGTAGCGTTCTACATGCCTACTTTGGCACTTTCAAACACCACTGCGTTCTCTATTCTGAAGAACCACGGCATGGACACCGTAAAACATTTCCCCTCCATCCGCGTATTTGGCACCGTAGGTTTCATTGCCACAATGTGGTTTGTCAACTGCGCCGCTTTAGAAGATGGCCAGATCTTTTTCACCTTCGGCAGCAACGCCGGCAAGTTCCAATACACACAGATGCAGTTCCTGGTATCCGGTATACTGGGCATTCTGCTTTTTGCCTACTGCCTGTTCCTGCCCCAATGCCCCATTGAGAAGAAGAGCGACCGCAGCTTGAGCGAGATGCTCGGACTAAACGCCTTCCAATTGTTCAAGCGTCGCGAGATGGCTATCTTCTTTGTATTCTCCATGCTGCTGGGCATGTGTCTGCAAGTGACCAACGCCTATGCCACCCCCTTTATCACCAGCTACTCTGGCATTCCTGAAATGGCCCATACCTTTGCCGCCAACAACGCCACCCTACTGGTATCCATCTCCCAGATAGCCGAAGCACTCTGCATTCTTTTAATCCCCTTCTTCCTGCAGCGCTTCGGCATCAAGACCGTGATGCTCATCGCCATGTTCGCCTGGGTGCTCCGCTTCGGTTTCTTCGGCTTGGGCGACCCGGCCATGCCCGGCGTCATCCTGTTTGTCCTCTCCTGCATAGTCTATGGCGTAGCCTTCGACTTCTTCAACGTATCGGGCGGCCTCTTTGTAGACAAGGAGTGCGAGCCCAGCATGCGCGCTTCAGCACAGGGCTTGTTCATGCTGATGACCAACGGACTTGGTGCCACTATCGGCACACTGGCCGCCGGCAAAGTGGTGGAACACTATTGTGCTTGGCAGGGCAATTATCTCTTGGGCGACTGGCAAACAGCCTGGTTCATCTTCGCAGGCTTCGCTTTCTGCGTAGCCATAGCCTTTATCTTCGCCTTCCAAAATAAGGCCGCCAAGAAATAGCTCCAAGGGCGGGGATACCACCCAACTATCCCCATCCTAATCTGAGGCTCAAAAACCGCCCTTTTAAGTACCTGAAAATCAATAGGCATTTTTGGCCATTTCTTCGGTAACTACTAGGAAAAACCAGGTAACTACTAAGAACGCGAAAGTAACTACTAAGAAAATGTAGCTATTGACTCTCTAAAAAACAGGATAGAAGAACTTGCTCCGCCACCACACGGAGCAAGTTTTTTATTAAAAAAATCAGAAACTAACTTTTTATTTATTAACAACTTACGACCTCCAAAAAAAGTCATCTCAAAAAAATATTCAAAAATGCTTGGTCAGTAATTATGAAAGTAGTACCTTTGCACTCGCAAAGAAGAAATGCACTGCACTCTTAGCTCAGTTGGTAGAGCAACTGACTCTTAATCAGTGGGTCCAGGGTTCGAGCCCCTGAGAGTGTACAAAAGCGAGACGAAAACGTCTCGCTTTTTCTTTTTTGTCATTAACCGACATAATAAGGGGAGTTTCCAGGCTTTTACTATAAAGAGAAATATTTCATAACAAACTAATATACAGAATTATAATCAAGCAATATAAAGAAAATCAAGAAACTTTATGTGGTGAAATTATGAGAATATACGAACGTTCATCTATACAAAGAGTGACAGAAATGACACAAGATTTGGCACACGCGTGCCAAAAATCACGAAACGTGTGCCAAACAAACATTATAAATCACTGTATATTAATATTATAATAGATTCTGCTTTTTTATATTAATATTTTTTATAATATTGCATCGGGAAATAGATTCTGCTTGGGAAAATGAACATTTCAAGACAACAACCACGGAAAGCATGAAATGCTGATTGAGCCTTTTAAAGAATTGTAATTATGCAAATCGGATTTGTAAACTTCAATACCGAAGAGAAGAAGCGAGTGGCAAAAATGATGCAGCTGCTGCAGGAATCTGAAGCTATCGAGGAATTGGGCATTGGAAGAGTGCGAGATCACTTCTCTAATACTCTATTCCCAGGAACCTCTACCCTTCAGCATCATGCCAAGTACTTTGTCGTGATGCCTTCACTTTATTACCATACTGCTTTCAAGAGTCGCAAGTTCCAGAACCTTGCAGAGGTGAACCGTTATATCAGAGAAGCAGAAATACAGATAACTCGTCAGTTATCAGAAGATGAAAATGGAGTACTCAGAACTAACCTTACCGGTATTACTGGTATCAATACTTACAAAGAAGCCTTGAATGACTACACCAAGTACGTCAAATACGATCCTGCCTACATTTACGATAGTGGATTGGTTCGTTATGGCATCATTACTGATACAAGTGTAGAGAGATTGATTCTGGAACTGAACAAGAAACATTTTGCTGATCCACACAACAAAAGTACTTTGAAAGACAAGGATGCAACCGATGATGCTGGCGATTTATCTGGCGACAAACAGACTATCAAAACATGTGGCGAATCATACGACTTCTTCAACGGAAAGACTATGAGCCTTGCCTTGTCTGAAAAGGAAGCATCGTTCATGAAAGACAGGATTCATGCTACCTGCAACGGCACTATGCTTGCCTATCTGATTGACAGCAAGTACGACATTCCTGAACATATCAGATACTTTGATATTAAAGAAATCCTATCAGAACTTGACCCAGAAGTGCTTGATGTTTACTATAAATCGGTTCTCTTCTCAAAACTCATACACTTGATTGACTGGAGATACAACTATTGTTACTTTGACTTCTTTGGCAACACAGAAGAGACTCTCGTTTGCAAAGATGAATACGAAAAGTTCTTAGCAGAATATCAGGATGAAATCCATAACGAAGATGCATATAGAGCATTATTCGACTATACACGGTCAATAGACACGATGCTAACAGAGTTCTGCGAATCTTGTTATATAGCAATCTTAGATAGTGAACCGAACAAGGTTGATCAACTCGTAAAGGCCCGTGAACACACCGTAAAGCGAGAACGAAGCAAGATTGGCAATAGCGCATACAAGAATCAAGGACGTAGCAAACCGCTACCAAATACCTTCCGTTGGGAAACTGTACGAACCATGGTTAACGAAATAAGAAATCCTCAATAAACTATGGCTGAGAAACTATTGAAAGAACATCTGTATGGTGATTTGTTAGCACCTACACCAAACTATTTCACAGACTTTGCTCTGGGAATGACCTATTGTTTGAGTTTTGAAGCCATGCTAACGGCTCATCTAGCATTTGGTATGCTGGGGGAGATGGATGATAATATCATTCAGTCACCGCTCCTATTACTTGAAGCCATTACAAAAAGTAGTGAGAAGGTTGTGGTATTCTGTAACAAAGGTGGCATTGCCGTTCCTCCAACCATACGCAAGGTATATTCCTTAATGGAACGAAACATTTTTGAGGTATTTGACAAACAGAATATCAAAGCGAATTTCCATCCAAAACTATGGCTTATACGCGAAATCAACAACGATGACAAGAAAGATGTACTTCTGAAGCTCATCGTCACAAGCCGTAATCTTGCCTATACAGATACCATCGACTGCATTGCGTGTCTGACAGGTAAGGTTGGTGCTGCTTCAGTCAAAAATGAGAAACATCAACCACTAATCGCATTCATTGAGTCAGTTGTCAAAGAATCAAATATCGTCGATGAACAGAAGAAGTCCGTATTAAAGCTCGCTACCGACCTGGAGCGAGTAGAACAATTCGATGTCGATGCGCCATTTGAAGATTACGATTTCTTCCCCTACCTTTTCAATTATGACTTTGGTGTGAAGCCTGTGGAAAAATACCTTGTCGGTACAGAGAGTATCATTGTATCACCCTTCCTTGATAAGACTATGCTATCAAGGCTTAATCCAGAAAACAAATGTAACCGCACGCTTATCACTCGAAAAGAGTACGTTGAAAAAAGCATATTTGATAAGTTCTGCAACAAAGGTGGCATATATGTGACTCTTGACGATTTGGCCAGCAGAGGTATGGATTTACATGCCAAGATGTATCACGTATGGAATGGTCGTAACGAACAATACCTATATCTCGGTTCAGCAAATGCCACCACTTCTGCATTTGAGCGTAATGGAGAGTTCTTACTAAGGCTCAAATATAAATATGGCAATACAAGATCCATACAATTCCTGAATGATTTCTACGAGAAGGACAATAGCGATAGTAAGTTTATGCCGTTGAACGAACCTCATGAAAACGCTTCGCCAGTTATCAAATGGGATGTTGCCGAATCAGCGATGAAGGATTTAATGTGTGCAGATGACTTGAAAGCACGAATCACACATCATCGTAATGGCGGCTATTCTGTAGTCGTTACTTCGAACTTGAAAAGGTTGGCAAATGATGTCTTCATTGCACCACTTCACAAGAAAGAGTTAATGCAACAATGGACTGGAAGAGTTGCTTTTAAGGACATGAAGATTGATGAGTTGTCAGAGTTCTATATATTGTCTGCCACCTCACCTGATGGCACACACCACGAGGCAATCGTTAAGATTGAATCTACAGGCATGCCATCTGACAGAGATCAGAAGATATACAAGGGGATCATCGAGACCAAGCCGGATTTCTTCCGATTCCTTGAACTTATGCTTACCGACACTCCTCTTCAATACATATCAAGTGAGATACTTTTGAAAGAGATTGGCGGGAAGATAGCTGAGAACAAAGAAGGTATAGCATTCCCGAATCTCTATGAGAAAATGCTGAAGATAGCAGCCACTAATCCAAAACAGATTCATGAGATTGGCCGATTGGTAAGCAAATTGAGTGACGATGTAGTGCCTTCGGCATTTGTAAAGATGTATAAGCAGTTTGTTTCTGCTCTCAACTAAAGACGTACAAGTATGAAGAATAAGCCATTGGATTTTCAGGCAGCTACTGCCGAACATGTACTTGAAGCCTACAAGAAAGGACAGAAACGTGTCCTGGTAGCCGATGAAGCAGGTCTTGGAAAGACTACTGTAGCATCGGAGGTTGTACGTCGAGTAAAAGATGAACTGTCAAAGGAAGTTCTTGAGGATGACGGCTTGTATTGCATCGTCTATGTATGCTGTAACCTTCAGATTGCCCAACAGAACATTGACACGCTCTCAGATGATGGTGCGAAGGTTGATATTTCTCAGAGTCGATTGTCTATGCAGCACTTCGTTTTCTATCGGAAGAAGGCAGAATTGCGAGAACAAGGCAAAGATACATTAGTGTTATCACTCACTCCTACCACATCATTTCAGATGACCTATGGTATTGGTAGTGCCAACGAGAGAGCTCTGATGTATGCTTGCTTGTCGTTGCTTCCTGAATTTGAAACTAAGGAGCAGCAGGATAAGCTATCATCATTATTGGTCGGTAGGGCACCAAAAGCCTGGGAATGGATGAGCGCTTATTATTACTGCGAAGTTCGCAAGCAAAATATGAGCGAGTATCGAGACATTATCGTGAAAGCCGTGGTCAATCAGTTATCGAAGCCTACTTCTGAAGGAGAAACACTCATGCAGAAACTAAACCGTCTGTGTAATTCAGATCATAATAAACAATGGCAGAATGACATTTACTACTTCACGATTGAACTCCGAAAGATCTTCGCTGAGATCAGTCTTGAGATTTTGAAGCCAGATTTGGTAATTATGGACGAGTTTCAAAAGTTTAGTTCGTTGATTGATACGGACAAAGCATCAGAAACAGAGGAGAATATGATTGCCAGTAAATTCTTTGCAAACAAAAACACATATATTTTATTGTTATCTGCTACGCCATACAAGCCGTATACAACATTGGAGGAATTAAATGATAGCAATAACGATGAGCAATATAAGGATTTCCATCGCTTGATGGACTTCCTTCATGCCAACGATGAAACAAAGGTTGATTTCAAAACTATCTGGCGAGAGTATTCTTCTGCATTAAAGCATCTTGAAAAAGAAACAGACGAAACAATTGGTCAGAAGCATCTATCGGCTGAAAATATGCTCTATCTCGTCATGGGACGTACAGAACGGTCAAACGAGGGCATCATTCACGAAGACCTTCCTCCTATCGATGATTACCTGTCTGTAGGCGACATCAAATCGTATATACAGATGCAGCATCTTATTGACAACTGTCGTAAATTTGGCAAAAAGGTATATTCAGCTCCAGTAGATTACACAAAGTCATCAGCATACCAGCTTTCATTTATGGATAACTATAAACTGAAAGATACGATTGCTGAAGCATGGAAGGCTGGTGCCGGAAAAGGTATAAAGAAAGATTGTCTGCTACTCAATCGTAATGAGGTTGAGAACTATGCTCTTGAAGACTATAAGAATGCACGAGTTGAATTCGTGATTGATACAATCTTCGGCAAAGGCAAGAAGTCAACAAGGGCAGAATCACTATTGTGGATTCCAGCATCCCATCCCTATTATACTCAACAGCCCAATGTTTTTACAAAGAATGAGTCATTCTCAAAGTACTTGGTATTCTCTTCTTGGGGCATGGTTCCAAAGATGCTTGCTTGTCTGATTTCATACGAGACAGAAAGACGATTATTCCGCCGAACTAACGAGACCTACCATAAAGAGGATTCACAACTTCTGAAAGATAGTACTAAGACAAAAGCATTAACAATCATGCATACAGTTTCAACTAGTTTGGCAGATATGTATGATCCTGAAAAGTGTTTTGGAATGCCTCTAAGTGCAATCAAACAACAAATTAAAAAGGCTGTCAGAAACAAGCTGGATGAATTTGAATGCAATACGGTTAGCCGTGTCAGCTCATTGGATATTTATCAGCTGTTGCTGTCGTTCGATAATCCAGAAGAGGAAATCAGAAATATCCCTGAAGAAGCTGATGACGTATTGGCAGAGATGGCTATAGGGGCTCCAGCCATGTGCCTATACCGCATATTCAAGAGAATAGGCGATGCAAATGCAAAAGGACATGCAGAAGATGTAGCCAAGGACTTGATTGGCATCTTTAACAATCGTCAAGGTATTGCAGCTGTTCGAAGCAATTGTCGAACACATAGCAACTACTTCCAGAATGTTGTTGACTATTGCATAATGGGTAATCTCCAAGCTGTTCTTGACGAGTTTGTACACATGATTGGTGAAAATAAATCGCCCGATACCATAGTAGCGAGAATAAAGGAGTCATTTGCATCTGCTTATCCACAACAAGTAAATACAATACAGACATTTGGCAAGGACAAAAAGTACACGATGCGTAAACACTTTGCCGTTGACTTCGGTAGTGGAAAGCAAACAGAGAAGGATGTTAATCATGCAACGAATGTGCGTTCCGCCTTCAATAGTCCTTTCCGTCCCTTTGTTTTAGCATCAACATCCGTAGGTCAGGAAGGTCTTGATTTTCATTGGTACTGCCGTAAGATGATTCATTGGAATCTGCCATCCAATCCCCAGAATATGGAACAGCGCGAAGGACGTATCAATCGATACAAATGTCTATCCGTTAGAAGGAACATTGCTAAGCTATATCCCAAAATTTTCAAGTGGGAAGAAATGTTTAGCAAGGCTTTAAACGAATTGAAAGGCAATAATCCAGAAATGGTTCCATTCTGGTACTTGCCATTGAATGATGAACACTTCAAAGATGTAAAAACGGAAAAGATAGAGCGTATCGTTCCAATGTACCCAATGAGTGAAGATAAATCACGATACAGCAGACTTATCAAAGTTCTCTCTCTTTATCGTCTCACCATGGGACAACCTCGCCAAGAAGAATTGCTCCAGATGCTTGAAGGAAAAATCTCTCAGCATCAGATTAAGCAGTTATTGTTTAATTTAAGTCCATTCAGCAGAAATAAGAGTAAGAAATTATTAAACTTATAGATTCTTTAAAAAACTTCAAATGAGCAGTCTCAATTGAAGAACTGACAGAGTTATTCAAAGAATTGGCACGAGCATTTCTATATGGTGGCTACAAGACACCAAGCAAAGAGCCTAGATGATTATTATGATATATTGTTTCATATACTTTGCCTTATTTTTCTGCAAAGTATTGGTTTCCTTCCCCAAACGGGGTTGTTAAGCTGTAAAAGTACTTTTAAATGGCGATACCTCATTGAGCAGTTGTCATTAATAATACTCTTTTTATTCTCTAATCCTCAATATAGAACCAAAATTATCGGCAGAAATATACATATTGCCAACCCTTTAGGCAATATTGATGCACTTCTGTTCGGATTGACGTTATCTTTATTGAATACTGTTGACATTTTATTGTTTTTTCAGCGGCTTTGTCATAGGTTCTTAATAAAACACCCGTTTTCTTGTCTTTTATAGCATTGCGTTGTTTCACATAAATGGTTTGGTATTTGTCCTTGTTTAGACTACCGCTTAAAGCTCGTAAGATTTCTGGTCTATCCTCATCCCTATTTATGACACGCTTGCCATTTAGCTTAGTTGTTTTGCTTTTATCCCTATATAACTTGTGTAATGAAGTGCTTGGATTGAAAGGAGTGTCCTTGCATAAATCCAACATTGTATGGTTATGAGTGTTCAAGTGCAATATCTCACAGATGTATCCTAAATATCCTAGGGAAATTGGCATACAAAACTTCGTTATCTATTTCAATCCAAACTTTGGGTTTGCCATTTGCGTGAGCCCTACGAGTGGGCGTTGATGTGGGTTTTGCTATTTGATACCATTACCAACCTTGTAAGTTTTTGCCCTTGTAGCGTGATGATAGGGCGCAAGCACAATTGGCATATTCAATTTGTTGGGGTCGGGTATATAATAACGTAACTCCCAAATCTTCTCTAAATCCTCTAAAAACCTGTTCGAGAAAACTTCTGAATGGGGTACAAGAACGAGATCTCGTTCTTTCTTTTTTGTCATTAACCGACATAATAAGGGGAGTTGCCGGCTCATAATCACCATTTTTGGCCATATAACAAGCAATATACGTATTTTTTGCGTACCTTTGCAAACAAAGTATAAAGTGACTATGGGCTTTTTTAGTTTTTTTTCAAAGAAAGAGAAGAAGGAAGTGCTCGACGCCGGTTTGGAGAAAACCAAGAGTAGTGTGTTCGGCAAGTTAGCACGCATCATTGCGGGGAAAGACAAAGTGGACGACGATGTGCTTGACGACCTGGAAGAAGTGCTTATCACCTCCGATGTGGGCGTAGAGACTACTTTGGAAATCATAGAGCGCATCCAGCAGCGCGTGGCTCGCGACAAATATGTCGGCACATCCGAACTACACAAAATCTTAAGAGAAGAAATAGCCGCCCTGCTCACCAGCAGCGGCAATAGCGATAGCGACAACGAAGGCTTCGACATCCCCGAGGACAAACGCCCTTACGTAGTGATGGTGGTCGGCGTAAACGGTGTAGGCAAAACCACCACCATCGGTAAACTGGCTCACCAGTTTCACCACGCCGGCAAGAAAGTATATCTCGGTGCAGCCGACACTTTCCGCGCCGCCGCCGTAGAGCAACTTTGCATTTGGGGCGAGCGCGTAGGCGTTCCTGTCATCAAGCAACAAATGGGCAGCGACCCCGCCAGTGTTGCCTATGACACGCTGAGTTCTGCCAAAGCCAACAACGCCGACATCGTATTGATTGATACTGCCGGACGCTTACACAACAAAGTGGGATTGATGAACGAATTGACAAAAATCAAGAATGTCATGAAAAAAGTAGTTCCCGACGCCCCTCACGAAGTGTTGCTAGTCCTTGATGGCTCAACAGGCCAAAATGCTTTTGAGCAAGCCAAACAGTTTGTAAAAGCCACAGAAGTGACATCTTTAGCCATTACGAAATTAGACGGAACCGCCAAAGGCGGTGTCGTTATCGGCATTTCTAATCAGCTCAAGGTTCCGGTACGATATATAGGGCTTGGAGAAAAAATGACAGATCTGCAACCTTTTAATGGCCGTGAGTTTGTAGAGTCCTTATTTAATGATACGAAAGAATGAAGCAACGCATCGTAGATATCATCACCATGGGCTGCTCCAAAAATCTTGTAGATACCGAACAGCTCTTGCGCCAATTCGAAGCTAAAGGATTTCTTATCCACCACAATCCTGAAACCATTCATGGCGACATTGCGGTTGTGAACACTTGTGGCTTCATTGGCGATGCAAAAGAAGAAAGCATCAATATGATTCTTTCATTATGTCAAATGAAAGAAGATGGGTTCTTACAGCAACTCTATGTTATGGGATGCCTCTCTGAACGATATTTACAAGAACTACAAGTAGAAATTCCACAAGTTGACAAATTCTTCGGAAAATTCAATTGGAACGAGCTACTGAGCGAACTTGATTGTGCTTATGATGCTTCTATCAAAAACGAGCGCACATTAACAACCCCTTCCCATTATGCTTATTTGAAAATTTCCGAGGGGTGTAACAGAAAATGTGCCTACTGCGCTATTCCCATCATAACTGGTTCACATGTTAGCAGACCGATGGGAGAAATTCTCGATGAAGTACGTCATTTGGTATCCATCGGAGTAAAAGAATTTCAAATCATCGCCCAAGAGCTTACTTACTATGGCTTAGACCTATACAAAAAACAAATGCTCCCTGAGCTCATAGAGCAAATGGCACAAATACCCGGGGTGGAATGGATTCGTCTTCATTATGCCTACCCCACTCACTTCCCTATGGAACTATTGCAAGTAATACGCAAATATCCCAATGTATGTAATTACATGGATATAGCCTTGCAACATATCAGTGATTACATGCTACAGCGTATGCACCGTCATACCACCAAGAAAGAGACCTTGGAATTACTTGGAGCCATGCGCAAAGAAATTCCCGGTATCTGCATTCGCACCACGCTGATGGTAGGATTCCCCGGCGAGACAGACAAAGATTTCCAAGAACTCCTCGATTTTGTACGTACCGTACGTTTCGACAGAATGGGTGCATTTGCCTATAGTGAAGAAGAAGGCACCTATGCAGCTGAACACTATGAGGACAACATACCAGAAGAGGTTAAACAAGAACGCCTTGACCGCCTCATGCTACTTCAAGAACACATTTCGTCCGAATTATGTGCAGAGAAAATAGGTCAAACATTCAAAACCATCATTGACCGCAAAGAAGGCGATTATTACATTGGTCGCACAGAACACGACTCCCCAGAGGTAGACTGCGAAGTACTAATTCCGGCTAGCACAGAACTAGTTATCGGAAACTTTTATTTTGTGACAATTGACAAAGCTGAAGAATACGACCTTTATGGGCACATTACCGAATCATAAACAAACTACATAAACACCTTGAATAACAAAGAATTTATCAGCCGCCTAGCCACAAAAATGGACATCTCTCCCAAAGAAGCCCAAAAACTGGCAACCACCTTTATCAACGAGTTGGCAGAAAACCTTGATGATGGCAATTCGCTCACGATTCAAGGCTTTGGTAGCTTTGAGGTAAAGAAGAAATTAGAACGTGTTGTGGTAAATCCTACTACCAAGCAGCGCATGCTCGTTCCACCCAAATTGGCACTTTCTTTCAAGCCAAGTAATCTACTCAAAGATAAATTCAAATAAAAAGACGTCAGCTGTATGGAAAAGAAAATTCTGCTGCAAGAGCTATTCGATGCCATCGCCGCCCACGAGCATATCACGAAGAAAAAGGCTGAGGCCCTTATTAGAGCCTTCTTCGAAGTTGCTGAAGAGGGGCTTGCTGCAGACAACTTTGTAAAAATCAAAGGATTCGGCACATTTAAAATAATTGCCGTAAGCGAGCGTGAAAGCGTAAACATCAATACTGGCGAACGTTTTCAAATTGACGGACACAGCAAAATAAGTTTTACTCCCGACAATTATCTAAAAGAACTCGTCAACCGCCCGTTCTCACATTTCCAAACTACAGTCATTAACGAAGATACAGACTTGGAAGAATTGGAAAGCGTTCAAGACGAACCTACCCCAACACAAGAGATAACCATCTCTGCTACTGAAAACTCCAACAGTTCTGTAGTAAATACAGAAGAAGAAAGCACACTTGAAGAGATATCAGTAACAGAGGGAACAACTATTATATACGGACAAGAAGAACCAAAAGACACCCCTATTCTATGTGAAGAATCTGAGGAGATTGTTGTTGCTCCTTTAGAACCAGCCGTTACATCTCAAGAGAATCAAACAGAGAACAAGGACATTTGTGAATCAGCACAGCCACTCCCACAAGAAAAGGAAACGCGCCAAGATTCACAAGAGACAACTGAAAACGAAAATCTGACTGCAACAGAGACAGAACGCATAGATGCTAAAAGCGAAGAAGAATCTATAACATCTGAAGAAACAGAGACACAAGAATTACCCAAGCACAAATGTAAATGGCGCAAGTCTCTATTACTTTCTCTCATCATCATTTTACTCATGGCGGGCTCTTATTTTGCCGGATACTTCCGTATTCTGTGCCCATGCGAGTTTACATCCATGTTTAATGAACTTGTCCAACCTGATACCATTACGACAAAGAGCGAATCAATCCCCAATATTGATTCTGCAGAAAAAGAGGCAAAAGAGATATCCACCGAATTAAACAAGGCTGATAAACAGAATGACTCTCCAGATGCCATGCCACCATCCAACCAACCAGAACAAGTCTCTGCACAGCCAGAAGCTATAAGTGGAAACATTCAAAGTTCCAAGTCTTCTTACAATGGCAAACAAGTAGAAGGTGGAAAGTACATCATAATTGGCACACAGGAGACCTATACTATTAGCAAGGGAGAAACATTACGCACGATTGCCGAACGTTTTTGGGGTAGTCGTGGATATGCTGCTTATATCATAGCACACAATGACTTCGCTAATCCTGATAACGTTGCTGCGGGCACCGTCATCAAAATCCCCAGGCTAAAAAAGGCATCGAAATAGACAGCTAGAATAGGCTTAGAAATATAATTAAACTGCGCAACTCACAGCAAAGGGCTGAAGTTGCGCAGTTTTACTTTTCCATTCAACCCCAATAGCATCACAAAATATATTAACAAAATTAGGAATCCTTTTTGTATATTTGCAAATACAAACTACATAAATTTCAGTAAGATGGAATACATATATTTAGTATTAGGAGGTTTGTTTGCTGTTATAGGCCTTGTAGGCAGCATAGTACCCGTACTTCCCGGACCTCCGTTGGCATACGTAACCTTATGGATGATGTGGCTATACAACGCAGAAGAAGTTTCAATATCCACTCTCATAGTTGCAGGAATAATTATGATCATTATAACTATATTAGATTATATAGCTCCAGTTTGGCTCACAAAAAAAGGAGGAGGAAGTAAGGTTGGAGAAAGAGGAGCAATCATTGGCTTAATCATAGGACTATTTTTGGGGCCATTAGGTATTATCTTAGGCCCTTTTTTCGGTGCATTCATAGGAGAGTTAATCAACAAGACCCCCACAAACATTGCTCTCAAAGTTGCCTTTATGTCTTTCGTTGCCTTCCTTTTAACCACTGGACTCAAGTTGATTTATGGTATTGTAATTGTAGTTCTATTTATTGCTTCATTTTTTTAATACAATATAACCATTCCTTTCTTTATTCAGCAAGCTAAATATGGAACTACCATGAAAACAGAAAAGGAATTTGAGTATAAAGAAATTTATTTTCAAAATACCGTGTTCATTTCAAAGAATAATGTATTTTTGCATTAGATAGGTCTTTTCCAAAAAGAAGTACTAGCTATAAGCCCCTACGATAAACATGGATACCCTCTTTACTGAAATAAAGGACAAAATTGACAAAGGGCAACCGGATGATGCAATCCTAATAGCAAATCAGTTGATTAAGGAGGGTAACGAAGATGCCTATTTGTATTACCTAAAAGGGCGCGCCTATATGAAAAAGTCGGATTGGAAAAAAGCGATTGATGCCTTACTAAATTCTAATCGCATTTCTCCAGGTGGTCCGGCATCAGAGACGCTAAAAATGCTGAACGACATTTTAGATTTTTATAATAAAGATATGTATAACCCCTAAATATTCCTCCAGACATGAGCAAAATAAAAGGAGCCATAGTGGTGGACACAGAGCGCTGTAAGGGCTGCAACCTCTGCGTAGTGGCATGTCCCACAAAAGCCATAGCTCTTACTACCAACGAAGTGAACCACAAGGGATATGCCTATTGTCGGGAAGTAGCCGACACATGTATAGGCTGTAGTTCCTGCGCCATCGTTTGTCCTGATGGTTGTATTACTGTTTATCGTAAAAAACAAGATTAAGTATGGCAGAAGAAAAAGAAATATTGTTGCTCAAGGGTAATGAAGCCATTGCTCATGCAGCAATTCGTTGCGGATGTGATGGATATTTTGGATATCCCATTACCCCACAATCTGAAGTATTGGAAACCCTAGCTGAATTAAAGCCATGGGAAACAACCGGAATGGTAGTGGTACAAGCAGAAAGCGAAGTTGCTTCTATCAACATGCTCTATGGCGGTGGAGGAACAGGAAAGAAAGTGATGACTTCTTCTGCCAGTGTGGGCATCGCCCTTATGCAGGAAGGTATCAGCTATATGGCTGGAGCAGAAGTACCAGGTCTCATTGTCAACGTTCAACGTGGAGGCCCCGGACTCGGAACTATCCAACCCTCACAGAGCGACTACAACCAAGCCACACGTGGTGGTGGCAATGGCGACTACAATGTGATTGTGCTTGCCCCTTCATCTGTACAGGAGATGGCCGACTTTGTAGACTTATCTTTTGACTTGGCATTCAAATACCGAAACCCTGTTATGATTCTTTCGGACGGTGTGATTGGCCAAATGATGGAAAAGGTCGTTCTACCTCCCTATAAGCCTCGCCGCACAGAAGAAGAAATTGCGCGCGAATGTCCCTGGGCAGCCAATGGCAATGGACTGAAGCTAAGAGGCAGCAACGTAATTACATCTCTCGACCTTGAGCCTTCCACCATGGAGATCAAGAACCTTGAGCTACAAAAGAAATATAAAGAAATTGAAGCTAATGAGGTACGATATGAAGTAAGCAACGTAGAAGATGCTGACTACATCATTGTTGCATTTGGCTCAGCAGCACGCATCTCTCACAAAGCGATGGAGATGGCTCGTAAACGCGGAGACAAAGTTGGTATTTTCCGCCCCATCACAGTTTGGCCATTCCCCTATGCTGAAATTGGGAAATTGGCAACACAAGCAAAAGGCATCCTTGTAGTAGAGATTAATGCCGGACAAATGGTATTTGACGTTAAAAGCGCAGTGGAAGGAAAAGTCCCTGTAGACCAATTTGGCCGAATGGGAGGCATTGTTCCAAGTCCAGACGAAATCGTAGAAGCATTGGACAGATTAAAAGAAAAAACCAAATAAGCACATGCAAGAAGAACACGATATTTTAGAAAGACTAAAACACCCAGAAAGAGAGACTGAACGCAGAAAAATGAGCCGAAATCTTTTTGTGCGCAATATTCTAAATAGTCTTTTCATTCTAGTGGCAGTAGTTGCTATTGTCGGGGTCTTGGTAGTTTCTAATTCGTCACCCTATCTCAACTGGTTTTATGGATTAGCACTCATCGCGGTACTCATCAAGATGGTGGAAGTGTTCCTCCGTATGCCTGGATTTAATAAAAAATTATGATACACATGGACGTATAGCATAACGCTATTCTCCTAACACTGACAAGCAATGACAAGAGAAGAAATAATCCGTCCGGAGAACCTGGTTTATAGCAAACCTGAATTGCTCAACGATTTACATATGCATTACTGCCCCGGCTGCTCGCATGGTGTAGTGCACAAACTGATTGCAGAAACAATTGCCGAAATGGGCATGGAAGAGAAATCCATCGGAATCAGCCCTGTTGGCTGCGCCGTTTTCGCTTATCGCTATATTGATATTGACTGGCAAGAAGCGGCCCATGGTAGAGCACCAGCTTTAGCTACTGCTTGTAAGCGTCTATGGCCAGACCGTTTGGTTTTTACCTACCAAGGCGACGGAGACTTAGCATGTATCGGTACTGCAGAATCTATTCATGCCCTCAATCGAGGAGATAACATCACTATTATTTTTGTAAATAATGCTATTTACGGAATGACAGGCGGTCAAATGGCACCTACCACACTTGTAGGTATGAAAACTGCAACTTGTCCTTACGGCCGTGATCCTGAGATACATGGTTTCCCACTTAAAATAACAGAAATTGCGGCACAGTTGGAAGGTACTGCATACGTAACACGCCAAAGTGTACACAATGTAGCAGCTATCCGAAAGGCCAAGAAAGCCATCCGCAAAGCATTTGAATATTCTATGCAAGGTAAGGGTTCCAACTTAATAGAAATTGTTGGAACATGCTCTTCCGGTTGGAAAATGACCCCAGAAAAAGCAAACAAATGGATGGAAGAAAACATGTTTGAATACTATCATGTGGGCGATTTAAAGGATATAAATGCGCAATAAATTAGCCAAACAACTATGAAACAAGAAATAATCATATCCGGATTCGGAGGACAGGGAGTCCTCTCTATGGGAAAAATATTGGCATACGCAGCTTTGATGGAGGGGAAAGAAGTAACATGGATGCCAGCTTATGGACCTGAACAACGTGGAGGAACCGCCAACGTTACAGTGATTGTAAGCGACGAAAAAATCTCCTCTCCAATTCTAAGCAGCTACGACACTGCGATATTGCTCAATCAACCCTCTCTCGTAAAATTCGAATCAAAAGTTAAGCCTGGTGGCACATTGCTTTATGACAACTTTGGCATCATCGAAAAACCTAAGCGTACAGACATTGAAAACTATCACACACCGGCAATGGATAAAGCTGCAGAGCTAAATATGATGAAGTGCTTCAATATGTTTGTGCTTGGTAGCTTCCTTAAGATTCACCCTATTGTCTCTTTGGAAAGCGTGATGAAAGCGTTGCGCAAGACTCTGCCAGAACGCCACCACCATCTTCTCCCTATGAACGAACAGGCCATTCTTAAAGGAATGGAAATCATAGAAAAGGACTAAAGTTTTAACCTTATATAAAAACATTATGGCTAGCCGTAAACAATTTAAGAAAAGCATTAAGCACATTTGCAGCGAACTTTTCGCTGACTGTGTAGTTCTCAATCTCTGTGGTCAGTTAGAAAGAGAAAAAGCTGAACAATTTATGACAGAAGTTTTAACTTTGAATACAGAATACATATCTAGAATCAACCATCTTTTGAAAGGCCAAGAAAAAGTTTCTTGCCGAAAGATGCGCGAAGAGTTTACTCAAAAAGCCAACGAGCTAAGTGCAAAAATTATTCAGGGATAAAACTATCACTTAAAAGACTAATTATTACAATCCAAGAGTTGGAGGCGAACTCGCAGCCAACTCTTTCTTTTAAACATAGCCTTGCACAAAATGCTACAAAAAATTTGCAAGAAAATATTCTTTGATTGGATGGGCTGGACAGAGCATGTTACGGTTCCACGCCAAGAGAAATGTATCATCTGCGTTGCCCCTCATACAAGTAATTGGGACTTCATCATTGCAGAACTTTACTACCATGCTATCGGACGCACAGCTGGTTTCTTAATGAAGGAGGAGTGGTTCTTTTGGCCACTAGGCTATTTTTTCAAAAAGATGGGTGGCGTTCCGGTAAAACGTAGCAGGAAAACAAGTTTGACAGACCAATTAGCTGAGCGCGCAAAGAATGTAGCACGTATGGAATTGGCAGTCACCCCAGAAGGTACACGCTCTTTAACCAAGGAATGGAAAAGAGGCTTCTATTTCATAGCACAAAAGGCCAATCTGCCCATTATGCTATATGCCATCGACTTTTCCAAAAAGCAGATAGTCTGCACAAAGACTATTTATCCTGGCGCGGACATGAATGCCGACATGAAAGAAATCATGGAGTACTATCGCCCATTCCAAGGAAAATATCCTGAAAAATTTGCAGTAGAGGAATTATAAGTTTTTCTCTATCCTCCAAGTTGTTGTCTATATGAAAAAAGTAATATTCTGTATTTGCCTACTTTGTGGTTTCACTACGGCCGTAGCTCAAAAGAACAAACACGCGGATCTACAAGAAGCCATCAACCTTTATCTGCAAGAATACTCCACAGAATATTACAAAACCAATAGACCCATGCGTTGTGAGAAGGTCAACGTGGACACATCAGAGCGCATCCTACATATTTATACCAACGAGCCTTTCTATTCACAACTGTTCTGCCCCGACGTAGTGAAACGCGTGTACGAAGAGATGGAGGAAATTCTCCCTTCCGCATACAAACACTACACATTAAAAATATATGGCGGCAAGCAGCGCCTTATCGAAGAACTCATTCCCAATTATTATCGTAAGGACGACAAAGACAAACAACGCCTGTGGGGAAAGATTGAGTACTGCGGTAATCCATGGGTAAGTAATGTATCTATTCCATACAAAGCCGACCGCGGTTTGTCTGGCCATCATCTTATGATATGGGCCAGCCACGGCTTGCTCAAAAAAGAAGGAAGGTGGGATTGGCAGCGACCCTACTTATTTTGTACTACAGAGGATTTGCTGTCACAATCTTTTGTCTATCCCTTTCTGTTCCCCATGCTTGAAAAAGCAGGAGCCATTATTTACACACCACGCGAACGCGACTACCAAGTATTCGAAGCCGTAGTAGACAATGACACTCCTACTTCGCAAGGAAAATATAACGAGGTGAGTCAAGCAGAAAGTCCTTGGTACACGTCGCCCGACTCTGCCTTCTCCGTTCCTTATAGATGGCTGACGGATAGTATTGAGCCCTTCAAATTAGGCAGTGCGCGCCTTGCAAACACCACCTCTCGAAAAGCCCACCTTACTACGGCCTCGTGGACGCCGAATATCCCCCAAAAAGGCAGATATGCAGTATATGTTTCCTACCCATCTCGCCCCAACAGTGTAAGCGATGCACATTACACAGTATATCATTGCGGAGGTAAAACCAATTTCCGCATCAACCAACAAATGGGAGGCGGAACCTGGGTTTATCTGGGCACTTTTGAATTCGACAAGGGAGAACATTCGTATGGACGCGTGGTGCTGTCAAACCAAAGCGACTACCGCGGCGTAGTGGGTGCTGACGCCGTCCGCTTTGGTGGCGGAATGGGACAGAATGAGCGCGAAGGCATTGGTACCAGCGGAGTGCCACGTTTCCTTGAAGCTGCTCGCTACTATACTCAGTGGAGCGGACTCCCCGACACTTTATATAATACCGAAGGTGGCCTCAACGACTATTATGACGACTTGCGCTGCCGTTCAAATATGCTCAACCACCTAGGAGGCGGAAGTCCTTATATGCCCCATCTGCCAGGCAAGAAAGTTCCTTTGGAATTAGCGCTGGCAGTTCATACCGATGCCGGTATACGCCCGGACCATTCCATTTATGGTTCACTCAGCATCTGCACCTCTACTCGCACGGGCGACAAGCGTTTCTACGACTCCGGCATTTCGCGTATGGCATCCTACGACCTCGCAGCCATCTTGCTTAATAATGTCACACGCGACCTGTCTGCTTCCTTAAAGAAACCATGGGTACATCGCGAGCTCCTGGATAGGAATTACAGCGAGACAAGAAGTCCGGAAGTTCCCTCTGCCATCTTAGAAATGCTCTCACATCAGAACTATGGGGATATGAAATATGCACATGATCCCATCTTTAAGTTCTACATGAGTCGAGCTATTTACAAGAGTGTGCTACGCTATGTCAGTGAGCAGCACGACAAACCTTACGTTGTACAACCTTTACCCGTAGATAATTTCTCTGCCCTTTTAAGTAAAGATGGTAAAACAGCGAAGCTACAATGGTCGGCTCGGGAAGATAGTCTTGAAGCATCTGCACGCCCCACCTCCTATATCGTTTACACGAAGATGGGTGAGGCCGATTTTGATAATGGACAATTGATTGCAGGAGGACATACGTCTGTCACCATCCCCATCAGCGAAGGCATACAATACAGTTTCAAGGTAACAGCCGTCAATCGAGGCGGCGAAAGTTTTCCTTCCGAAGTACTTTCTGTATACAAAGCACCACAGGAAAAGGCCCGTGTTCTTATCCTCAATGGTTTCTGTCGCGTCAGTGGTTCAGAACGGTTTGAGCACCTCGACAGCATTGGTTTCGACCTTCGCAAGGACATTGGGGTTCCCTATCTGTACACCACAGCCTTTGCCGGAAGACAGCTTAACTTTAATGCCTCTACGGCTGGAGGCGAAGGGCCGGAAGCCTTTGGTTATTGCAGCAATGAGTTAGTGGGAAAAGCTATTGCAGGCAACACCTTCGACTATCCTATAACTCACGGCAATGCCATTGCCTCCTCGCAGCGTTACTCATTTTCCTCCTGCAGCAAGAATGCCATTATAAATGGGAATATTGATTTAGGCGATTACCAAGCCATTGACTATATCGGAGGATTGGAAAAGAACGCACCCCAAAATTTAAGACCCTTCAAAGTGTTCCCCCAAGCTCTTCGCGACTTACTAAGCAAATATCTGAATAAGGGAGGCAATCTCTTTGCTAGCGGAGCCTATCTTGGTACGGATTTAGAGACCGCAGCCGAGCGTTCCTTTGCTGCTGAGTATCTCAAATATCAACACGCAGGAGTTGACACTATTCCTTATTCTGCCCTCGGTGCAGATAGTGTTTCGGCAGGTCCTATATTCGACAACAAGGTGCAAGGACTCAACCTCCAAATACCCATCAGCCGCACACTTTCTGATGCACAATATGCGGTGCAATCTGCAGACGCATTACTGCCGGCTTCCGATAAGGCCTTTTCTATTTTCCTCTATGCCGATGGCAAAAGTGCAGGAATTGCCTACCCCGGGAACGACTACAAAGTAGTGGTAAGCGGATTCCCTTTCGAGAGCATCCTTTCCCCAAGAGACCGCAGTCGGGCCATGACCGCCATTCTTGATTTTCTCATAGAATAATAGGGCGAGAGCGATGGGGCATAAGCGGCAGAAATGAGCTATTTTTCTGTCCTCGTAAGCATCTGAACATCAGCAGCCATTTGGGGCCGTTTTTTCGTAGCTTACTAAAAAACGGGTCTAGGTCAAGGGGCGAGAGTCAGGCAGAATTTTATGCACCTCGACACTTGTCGGCACGACTTCTTGCCCACCATAAAACAACACCAACTCCCCGACTTTCCAACCCTCAACAGCCTGATTTCACAAAGTCTAATCTACGAAAAATTCTGCAAGACCTAGGAAAAATTCCGCAAGACTTTGTTTTTCCTAGATAAGACCTAGGAAAAAGTACATCGCCCCACAAAAAATTCATGGGCCCTTGCTGATTTCAGCCATTCTTTATAATTTTGCTCTAAGATACTTAATACCTATAATTTATGTACGACATACAGCTCAATGAAAGCGGCTCACGCCATTTGGAAATTACAGAAGAGAATCTCCTGACCATCAGCAAATACAATCTGTTCGACGGATTGATTGGTTCCACCGGCTACGTCACCGAAGAAGCTCTCGAAAAGCTGCGCCACACTATTCGCTCACTCATCGTCTCTTCCACAGAAGACACCAAGGACTTGCTCGACCTCTGCATCGATGTCATCTACCACGACAAGATGAAAGCCTATGGCCTACGCAATTTGATTGAGGTCTACAAAGAATGGAAGCAGTAAGTCCATCATACATACGCCTACACATATATATAGAACTCGCGAGAAAATGGCAGGAAATTGGGAAATAATGCAATTCGTTGGTAGATTGTTTAATACGCAACGGGCTTCCGTGGTTGTAATGCGGTCCTGAAAGACCGTATATAGATGAGTTAAGATGTAGATTTGCTACTAATCCGTTGCCTTTTTTGAGGGCAAAAATCGGTCAGAAAAATCGTTCTTAATCTCCATCGGCATCCCAATAACCGCCTCAAAGAACGCGTGTTTTCCAATCTTTGCTATGACAAAGGTAAGCATTTTTTCTTGAAGTGAGAAAAAATATAGGCTTAGATATTGGGACATAGTACTTTATTCTATATTCCGCTATATTATTCATGCCTTTCATTTGCTCTTTATACTTTAATTTTGCAACCAAAGTAAAGAGTTATGAATCAGGTAAATGTAAAGGTGGCGTTCTACCTCAAAAAGAGCGAAGCGGATGCCAAAGGCAATTGCCCTGTGATGGCGAGATTGACCGTCGGAAAATACTCCGAAGCGGCATTCAGTTTGAAGATGTCGGTGCCTCATACGATGTGGCACTCAGGTCGTGCTACGGGTAAGAGTGTAGCTGCCCGAGAGATCAACCGTCAGTTGGATGAGATTCGTGCTACGGCACTCTCCATCTTTCAGGAGCAGATAGCCATACACGATATTGTAACGGCAAAAGATGTGAAATGCCTTCTATTGGGTATGGCATCAGGTCAAGAGACCTTGATGAGTTATTTTCGTGCCTTCATCAAGAATTTTGAGAAGCGTGTGGGCGTAAATCGTGTCGCTGGAACTCTGCGTGCCTATAAGTACGCATACCAACATATCGAAAAGTTCTTGAATGAGAAGTACAAACTGACAGACATTCCGTTTACGGCATTGGATCGTTCGTTTATCGACAAATACGACCTACATCTGCGTACAGAGTGCCATTTGGCTTTGGGGACTATCAAGCAACTGACAACGAACTTTAAGACTATTATCGGTGAAGCTATTGCCGATGGTATTCTTACTACCAATCCATTCTGGGGATATGAGGCGGAGCGTCCGAAGAGAGAGCAGAAATATCTGACCACAGAGGAACTGCAACTAATGATGACCACTCCACTTCATAATGCCAAACTTTATCATATACGAGACCTCTTTTTATTCTCCTGTTATACTGGTATCCCTTACGGTGATATGTGTATGCTGACCAAAGAGGATTTAGCAACAGACGAAGATGGCACGCTATGGATAAAAACCTCTCGCAAGAAGACCAAGATAGATTATGAGGTGCCTTTGCTGGATATTCCTATCTACATAATAGACAAGTATCGCGATGTGGATTCTGACGGCAAACTTCTGCCGATGTATAGCAATTCGGAAATGAACCGTCAGTTGAAGGTGATTGCCAAGATGTGCGGTATAGAGCGTAGAATCGTCTTTCATGCAGGTAGGCACACTTACGCTACGGAGATTACCCTATCGCACGGCGTGCCATTGGAAACGGTTAGTAAAATGTTGGGACATGCCGAGATTACCACTACCCAGATTTATGCAAAAGTCACTGACGATAAGATTGATGCCGACACAAAAGTGCTTGACAGTAAAATCAGTGAACGCTTTTCAGTAGCCATTTAATAACCATAAAATGACAGCTTATGAGAAATAATAGAGATAACCAAGATACAAAGCGCAG